>NZ_JBQFRN010000009.1:0-169206 GCF_056537445.1 Ruegeria sp. CF1
CCCAATCAAAAACCTCAGATGCCCCCAGTCTCTCCCGAGCGTCTCCGCAGCTTCCACCGCGTCCCAGCACCTCAGCAGCGCCGGTGAAGGGGTATTTACGGATTAGGTCTGGGACCTGCAACCCCCAATTTGAAAAAACTTCACATTTCCGACCACCTTCCTCTTCACCTTAATAAAAACAACAGGTTAGCTTAACAAATCCTCCCGAAAACTCACAAAAAAGAGGTTTATAGAAAGAGAAAGAACAGTCTCTCGGCGGAATCGTACCCAATGCTTGGTACGCGCCCTGAGTCAGGCGCATGAAAACGCCGCCCGACTCTCCTCGGGCGGCGCAATTTACTGCGATGGTTATAGGGTTACTTCAGATCAAAACGATCCGCGTTCATCAACTTGTTCCAGGCCGAGACGAAATCGCAGACAAATTTGCCGCCTGCGTCGTCCTGACCATAGACCTCGGCCAGTGCCCGCAGCTGCGAGTTCGACCCAAAGATCAAATCCACGCGGGTACCTGTCCACTTCACGTCACCACTAGCGCGGTCGCGGCCTTCATAGACGCCGTCACCGGATGGTTTCCATTCGGTGCCCATATCCAGCAGGTTCACGAAGAAATCGGTGCTGAGCGTGCCGACCCGTTCGGTCAGCACACCATGAGAAGTTCCGTCAAAGTTTGTGCCCAGCACACGCATCCCACCTACAAGCGCAGTCATCTCCGGTGCCGACAGCGTCAGCAGTTGCGCTTTGTCCACCAGCAGGGCCTCGGCCGGAACCGAGTATTCCTTGTGCAGGTAGTTGCGGAAACCGTCCGCCATCGGCTCCATCACCGCGAAAGACTCGACATCCGTCTGCTCTTGCGAAGCATCGGTGCGGCCGGGGCTAAAGGGAACATCAACGTCATGACCTGCGGCCTTGGCTGCCTTTTCGATGGCAGCACCACCACCCAAGACAATGAGATCGGCCAATGAGACCTTCTTGCCACCAGACTGTGCGTCATTGAACGCTTTCTGAACGCCTTCCAGCGCATCCAGCGCCTTGGACAGTTTCAACGGTTCGTTGACCTCCCAATCCTTCTGCGGGGCCAGACGAACGCGCGCACCGTTGGCACCGCCACGCATATCCGATCCCCTGAAGGTCGAGGCCGAAGCCCAAGCGGTCGACACCAGATCTGAGACAGACAATCCCGTCGCGAGTATCTTGGCTTTCAGATCGGCTACATCAGCGTCGTCAATAAGCGCGTGATCGACGGCCGGGACGTTGTCTTGCCAAATAAGCTCTTCGCTGGGTGCCTCGGCTCCCAGATAACGCGCACGCGGACCCATGTCGCGGTGGGTCAGTTTGAACCACGCGCGGGCAAAGGCATCGGCAAATTCGTCCGGGTTTTCGTGGAAGCGCTTCGAGATCGGGCCATAGATCGGGTCCATGCGCATCGCCATGTCGGCGGTGGTCATCATAGTCTTGACCTTTTTCGATGGATCACCCGCTGCCGGGGCCATGTCCTCTTCCTTGACCCCAACAGGTTCCCAGATCCATGCGCCCGCTGGGCTCTTGGTCAGGTTCCAGTCGTAGCCAAACAGCAGGTCGAAGTAACCGTTGTCCCACTTGGTCGGGTTTGCGGTCCAGGCACCCTCGATGCCGCTGGTGGTGGTATCATCACCCTTGCCGCTGCCAAAGTCGTTGATCCAGCCAAAGCCCATCGCCTCCATCGGGGCGGCCTCGGGTTCGGGACCGACAAGACCGGGATCACCGGCGCCGTGGGCCTTACCAAAGGTGTGACCACCCGCAACCAAAGCAACGGTTTCTTCGTCATTCATCGCCATTCGGCCAAAGGTGTCGCGAATATCGCGACCTGAAGCCAAGGCATCTGGCTGACCATCTGGACCTTCGGGATTCACATAGATCAGACCCATTTGCACAGCGGCCAACGGGTTTTCCAGATCACGTTCGCCCGAATAGCGGCTGTGCGGGTTCTCGGTTGGGGCCAGCCACTCGGTCTCGGCACCCCAATAAATGTCTTCTTCGGGTGCCCAGATGTCTTCACGACCACCGGAGAATCCAAATGTTGTACCGCCCATGGATTCGATCGCGCAGTTGCCCGCCAATATGTAAAGGTCAGCCCACGAGATCTGGTTGCCGTACTTCTGCTTGATCGGCCAAAGCAGACGGCGCGCCTTGTCCAGGTTGCCATTGTCCGGCCAGCTGTTCAGCGGAGCGAACCGCTGATTGCCGGTCGATGCGCCACCGCGGCCATCTGCCGTGCGGTAGGTGCCCGCTGCGTGCCAGGCCATACGAATGAACAAACCGCCATAGTGCCCATAATCTGCGGGCCACCAATCTTGCGAATCCGTCATCAGCGCATAGAGGTCTTCCTTCAGTGCCTTCAGGTCGAGCTTCTTGAACTCTTCGGCATAGTCGAATGTCTCGCCCATCGGGTTCGATGCAGGGCTATGCTGATGCAGAATCGACAGGTTCAGTTGGTTCGGCCACCAATCCCGGTTGGACCGGGCCTCGGCGCCATGCATTACCGGGCATTTGCCCATGTTGGGGGTATCACTTCCGTCCATATCGATCTCCAGTCCTGGCTAGATGTGTGCGTCGCGCGGTTAACTTTGAAACGAGAAACAGGGGTCTTGAGTGTTTTTGCGCTCGTCCTTGGCAAGGGCGTTACGCGGGATCGCGCAGATCGGCCCTGCCTTCATTGTAGGAAATAGCATTAACGACTCGTTCTTTCTGTTTGGGTGTAGATTTAGCAAATCCAAGTCATTCATATAAGTTTTGTTTTTTGATGATATTGATAATCCAGAGCTATCACTTGAACATCTGCGCGCAGCCTGGCCCTGAAGCGCGTGATTGCGATTGCACCACCAAGCTTCACCGTGCCTCGCAAGTCGGGCACGAGAGAGAGTGGACGCAAATAAGCTTACGATGATGGCCGCGCATGAAACGACTGAACTGAGTTAGCGCAAAACGGATTGACCGGCCCAGATTCAGTGGCCACTGACCTTCTTATAAAGGGCCGATTTATAGCCGAAGGGAATTCCCAATACCCCGACAAGCCACCCAACCGTTCGGGCGATCTGGATCAATCGCCGATCTGGTTGGAACGGAAACAGAAGGATTGCCCCTAACAGCGCCAACAAGCGAAAGGGGGTGCTCAAAAACCCCAAGATCGCCTTTGTTGGCTTCTGATCAAGCTTACGGCGCATATGGGTGTTGGACTGGTCCCTTCCCCGGGCGGTCTGATACCAGAATGACAACCTTTCGGGAGGAATGGTCTCGTACACAAAAGCGTCGGGCACCCAGCCGACCGGTAAGCCTGCAGCAACGGTCTCGGCATAAAACTTTGCATCCGTCCCGCCGGTCATCCGCATGGTTTCATCGAACCAAAGGCCGGTTTCGCTGAACAGACGTGTCTCGCCCAGCCAGTTATTTGTCACGATGGTCACGCCACCGGTACCGTTCAACGTGGCTTTCTTTGCAGCCGCGTTTTCCTTGTCGAGGTAACGATTGCTGATATTGCGCAACATCAGCCGCTGAATCGCGGTCTCCTGCCCCGATGGCCCCGCCGCACGAAGCGGAGCGCCCATTAGCACGGCAGAGCTGTTGCGATATCCGGCGACCAACCGTTCAAGCCAATCGACCGCCACCACTTCGTCATCATCGACAAAACAGAGCAGATCCGAGCCATTCTCCAACGCTTCGCGTGCGGCTCGGTTGCGTCCGAACGGGATGCCGAGTTCGGTCTCAAGGACATAGTTCAGACTTGCTCCATTAGGCAGCTTCTCCCCTACTGCCTGCACGGTACCTTCGCTGAGCGCTGCGCTGTCGTTTTCCACCACCAAACATCGCACCGAGCAGTCGGGCGGCAGCTTCATCTCTCCCCAGCTTCGAATCAAAGCGGCCAGCATCTCGGGCCGCTGCCGGGTCAGGGTCGAAACGGTAATGTTCAGCGGGACAGAGCGGTCTTTCATCGAAATCCCATACAATCCGTGCCGGTTTCTTGGCAAGGCGCGGTGATCAAGTGGCATCCTTCTGATGCTGCATCAGTGCTTCCAACCCTACACGGTAGTTCGGATAGAGCAATGAGACGCCCAGTTCATCCTTGATCCGATCATTCCGAACGCGCTTGTTCTCATTATAGAAACTGCGCGCCATCGGAGTCAGATCAGCCTCATCAAACGGAACAGCAGGTGGCATCGGCAGACCTTGCAACTCGGCGGCATAACCGATCACATCCTGCGGTGGCACCGGTTCATCATCACAGACATTGTAGATCGCACCCGGATTGGGTTTGGCCATCGACGCGATCAAAACCTGTGCGATGTCGTCAACATGAATGCGCGAAAACACCTGGCCCGGCTTGATGATCCGCCGCAAACCTCCGCGTTTCAGCTTTGAAAACGGCCCGCGACCCGGCCCGTAAATCCCTGCCAGTCGGAAGATATGCAAGGGCAGGCCCGGAATGCCGCCCCATTGCTCCTCGGCACGCACGCGCCAACGGCCACGTTCAGCCGTCGGTGTGGCGGGCGTCGTCTCATCCACCCAGCCTCCCTGGTGATCCCCGTAAACGGCTGTGGTCGACAGGTAGCCGACCCATTTGAACTGTCCGATCCGCGCGGCGATCTCATCCTTCAATTCCGCCAGCACCGGATCACCATCGGCTGTGGGTGCTGTAGAGACAAGCAGATGCGTCACCCCGTCCAGATCAGGCCGATCCCCTGGCCAGACACGAGGCTCGGCACCCGAATCGCGAATTGTCTCAAGTTGTTGGGAATCACGCGTGGTTCCGATGACCCGCCATGTGGTTGGATCCAGTTGCCTCGATATCGCTCGGGCAGAATAGCCGTGGCCGAAGGAGAATAGTGTCTGTGTCATGGTCCCTTTGATGATCTGCCCGGCACGTGGATGCAAGCGCCGGATGGACGCACTTGATTCGAATCCTCTGATGCGCATTCATTGAGAAATGACCAAAAAGACACCTGACTTGCACGCAGCCTACTCCCTGAAATCGCCCGAGGAGAACAAGCGCCTTTATGCGGAATGGGCAGGGGAATATGACGACAGTTTCGCAGCGCTTGAGGATTATCAACTCCACATCCACACGGCGCGCGCTTTTGTGGGTGCAGGCGGACAAGGCCCGGTATTGGATGTAGGCGCAGGCACTGGGTTATGCGGAGCTATTCTGGCCGGGTTAGGCGTGGGTCCGATCGACGCCACCGATATCAGCGCCGAAATGCTGGACGAGGCGATGCGCAAGGATATCTATCGCGACGCGATCGAAGCCGATCTCAATCAGGGCCTGCCGGTTCCGCGCGGCAGCTATGCCGGTGTCGTCTCGTCCGGAACGTTCACCCATGGCCATCTTGGGCCAGAAGTTTTGCCAGCGCTCTTGCGTGTCGCACGCCACGGTGCGCAGTTCGCCCTGTCGATCAACGCAAAACACTTTGAGGCGCTCGGGTTCGCCGATACCTTCCGCCGCCTCGAGGCGGATCAGATCAGAGACTTATCTTTAACGCAGGTCCGGATTTATGGCGATCTTGCTGCCGGCCCCAACAAAGATGACGTCGCTTTGATCGCATTGTTTGAGAAAACCTGACCAAAGCTCTGCGTAGGTCATATACGGACCTATGCAGAACTCGGCGGGGCAGAACGCCTTCGTGTTTAAGTATACATCTGCTTCTTGAAAGCCCGTGTCCGCGTTGTCGCCTCGGCTGAACCATCGTGATAAGTGCCGAACCACTTGTCGAACGGAATCTCGGATGTGCCGTAGTTACACTCGAAATACCGGTGATGAAGCTGGTGGAAGAAGTCCCCTGCCCGCGCGGCATCCGTTTCACCAGCCTTCAGCTTTTCGAAACCCGAGTGAGACAGTACAGGGCTGATCTGCTGGAAGTAGGCGTGAAACAGCAGATGCAGCGGATGCGATGGTACAATCAGATGGATGAAGTAGGTGGTGAAATAGAGAAGGTTTTCATACCAATGGTTCGATATTCCTGACCATGGTCCGATATTGACGTTGCGATGGTGCACAGCATGAACGTGCTTGTAGAGTTTCGGGTGATGTTCCAATCGGTGCACCCAGTAGAAATGAAGCCCTGACCACATCGGGATGAAAAGCATCCAGATCACGAACCAAACGGGGGCCGTGGCCCAGGTTATCACTGGCGCATAGCCATTCGCCATCGCCCAGTAGATCAGCCACTGATAGACCGTCGCCACAGTCATCGCACTTCCCAGCGTCCACCAGATGTTATCCAAAACCTGATTTCGAAAGGTAAACGACCCATTGTCACGTGTCAGATCACGCCGGTCGAATTTCTTGTACATGCCCTGCCCTTTGCGCATGTAAAGCCACCAATGCAGACCTCCTGCTATCATGATCTGAGGCACCATGTTCAGCAGCCAGATACGGAACATCCAGCCGGGCGCGAAACTCTGCATGGTCTCTAATGGAGGTAAAAACACGAAATAGGCGGCAAAAGCCATCACCATGCAAAGCGTCAGCGACGTAAGGGGAAGCCAAGCCCCTTTGTACCAGTTCAGGATAGCCGCAGGACGCGGCGGCCAGTTGAACAAAGGGTTCAAACCGACGGGCCCTTCGGGGCGGTAATTCCATCGGGCGGCTTCTGCATCATGCATATCGGTCATGGCTGAAACTCCTAACAGTGCGCTTCAGGTTGCGTAATCCGAGCCTTCGGCATCCAGAACAGATTTGATTTCGCGTAGATGTGCTTCGGCCTGACCGGGATATTCATCAAGCTCTTGCGCGGTTTTCTCAGCAATCTCATCGGACAGAACGCGCAAAGGTTGCCTGGTTTGAAGAGCACGAATGTACGTTTCCGCGGCGCGTTCAAAATAATAGAGTCTGTTAAAGGCATCTGCCGGACTGTCGCCGATCACCAAAACCCCGTGGTTGCCCATGATCATGACTTTCTTTTTCGGGTCCGACAGCATCGCGGCACAGCGCTCACCTTCGTTTTCAAAAGCCAGACCTCCGAATTCTTCATCGATTACGTAGCGATTGAAGAAAGTTGCGGTGTTCTGATCGATCGGCGGCAAGCTGCTGTCTGCCAGCGAGGCAAGAACCGTCGCAAAAATCGAATGCACGTGCATCACGCAGCGCGCATGCGGGCAATGGCGGTGGATCGATCCGTGGAGCCCCCAAGCCGTCGGATCCGGTGCGCCGGGCTGGTCCATGACATCTTTGTCATTGGCATCAAGCAGCAGCAGATTTGACGCCTTGATACGCGCGAAATGCATCTGATTGGCATTCATCAGGAACTGCGTGCCGTCTTCGTTCACCGCAAGGCTGAAATGGTTCGCCACCCCTTCATGCATGTTCAACCGTTCGGTCCAGCGGAATGCGGCGGCCATGTCCACGCGTTCGGACCAATGATCGATGTTGGGACGCAGGTTTGTAACGCTCATGCCGGGCTCCTTCGCTGGTCAATTGACTTCTGGGAAATCGTGCCTTCACCGCAAACGTTTGACCAACGAAAAAAACATGCCTAGTTCATTAGTAAAACTACTGGCAGAGTTATGAGCATGCAGAAATCACTTCCACCGCTCGGCTGGCTACGCACATTTGAAGCGGCGGCCCGTCATTTGTCATTCACGGGGGCGGCGCGGGATTTGAACATGACGCAAAGCGCAGTCAGCCAGCAAATCAAATCACTAGAGGGCTATTTGGGTCAGCCCTTATTCCTTCGTCGTCCGCGTGCATTGGAGCTGACCGAAGCTGGTATCACCTATCTGCCGGTCGTGCGTGAAGCCTTTCGAACTCTGGTAAGGGGGACACAAGCCGTCACGGGCGCACAACAAAACGCGGTTCAGGTCCAGAGCAACATCACATTTGCCGTCAACTGGCTGGCTCCGCGCCTACCCCGGTTTCGGGAACTGCATCCGGATGTACATCTGAATATCTTCACTGAGCTCTGGGAGCCGCGTGAAATGGCCGAAGGCGCGGCGGTGGAAATCCGCTATTCGCTGCGCCCAGCCGATACGGTGCGAACGGAATTGCTGCGAACAGATCACTACTATCCTGTCTGTGCCCCCGACTTCCCGGTGACGCTGGAAACTCTGCAGGAACAGCCCCTATTCGACTGTTCAAATTTGTTGTCGAATTGGGAGAGTTGGATCACAGATCAGAGTCTAACTTGGCAAAAACCCAAGGTAACCTATTCGACGACCTATCTGGTCAGCCTGTCGGTTGCGATGGCCGGAGGAGGCTTGTGTTTAGCCCACGACATGATCGCAAAACGGTTGATTGAAGAAGGCCGCCTGATCGCGCCGTTCAACCATCGCGCTGCTATGCCCGAGGCCTATTATCTATTGCTATCGCCCCAAGCCGAGGAAACGCCGGGCGCGTTGGCGTTTGTCGACTGGCTGCGCGCGGAGATTGAAGCCGATCGCCACAACTAATCGCGGGTCGCTCCCACCCATCGTCAATGCCCTTCGGGCCTCTCCTCTGGTTGGGCGTGGCAGCGCTGGCGCGCTGCGGATGGCAGGTTTTGTGATGATTCCATGATACCTTAATAGTGGGGGTTGCACCTTGCGCCGCATTCGGGAAAGTTGGGCCATGGAATACACTCCCTTCCCAAGTTGGCCCGATACCGCCCCTCGTCTCATCGCTGTTGCTGCTGGCCGCGAGGCTGCCGATTTGGTGATCCGTGGCGGCGTCTGGATCAATGTGCATAGCCGCGAAACCCTGCCTGACCATGACGTGGCGATCGCTGCGGGGCGCGTCGCTTTTGTGGGGCCGGACGCCGCGCATTGTATCGGTCCTGAGACTCAGATCATCGAGGCGCACGGTCGCTATTTGGTGCCGGGGTTATGCGATGCGCATATGCATATCGAATCGGGCATGTTGACCCCGGCAGAATTTGCCCGCGCAGTCATTCCGCATGGCACAACTTCGATGTTCACCGACCCGCATGAGATCGCAAACGTGATGGGGTTGGAAGGCGTGCGTCTGATGCATGACGAAGCGCTGATGCAGCCGGTGAACATCTTCACCCAGATGCCGTCTTGCGCGCCATCAGCTCCCGGGTTGGAGACGACCGGGTACGAAATCACTGCTGAGGATGTGGCCGAGGCGATGTCGTGGCCCGGTATCATCGGACTGGGCGAGATGATGAACTTTCCCGGTGTCATTCATGGCGATCCGAAAATGTTGGCAGAGATCGCAGCCACACAGCGCGCCGGGAAAATTGTTGGCGGGCACTATGCTTCGCCTGATTTAGGGTTTGATTTCGCGGCATATGTCGCCGGCGGCCCTGCTGATGACCATGAGGGCACCTGCGAGGCAGACGCCATCGCACGTGTCCGTCAGGGAATGCGGTCAATGATGCGGTTGGGGTCGGCTTGGTATGATGTCGAAAGCCAGATTACTGCGGTGACTGAAAAAGGGCTGGACCCGCGCAACTTCATCTTGTGCACCGACGACTGCCATTCGGGAACGCTGGTAAATGACGGACACATGAACCGCGTAGTGCGACATGCGATTGCCTGTGGTTGCGATCCTCTGGTTGCGCTGCAAATGGCGACGATCAACACGGCGACCCATTTTGGGTTGGAACGCGAGATCGGCTCGATCACACCCGGGCGGCGCGCTGACATTATCGTGAGTTCTGATCTGGTAGAGCTTCCGATCGAAACCGTGGTTGCGCGCGGTCAGATTGTGGCTGAAAACGGGACGGTAACGGTCGAATGCCCGCATCTGAACTGGCCCGCTAAGGCGCGAAATACCGTACACCTAGGGCATGCGTTGACCTCGACAGACTTTGAAATCGCAGCCCCTGCCGGAGCGAACCGTGTCACGGCCAACGTGATCGGGGTGGTTGAAAATCAGGCCCCAACGCAAGCGTTGAAATCCGAGCTGCCGATTATCGAAGGGCTTGTTGAAGGCGAAGGCGACGTGTGCCAGATCGCATTGGTCGAGCGGCATCGCGCCACGGGGGGTGTGACTAACGCCTTTGTCTCGGGCTTTGGGTATCAAGGCAAAATGGCCATGGCCTCGACCGTTGCGCATGACAGCCACCATATGATTGTTGTCGGTACCGACCGTGAACAGATGGCGCTGGCCGCGAACAGGCTGGCCGAAGTGGGCGGAGGCATCACAATCTTTCGCGATGGCGAGGAACTGGCCTTGGTGGAACTGCCGATCGCAGGCCTGATGTCCGACAACCCAGCGACTGAGGTTGCCGCCAAAGCAGAACAAATGGTCGAGGCGATGAAGACCTGCGGCTGTCAGCTTAACAACGCATATATGCAGCATTCTCTGCTGGCCCTGGTTGTGATCCCAGAACTGCGGATCTCGGACCTTGGGCTGGTGGACGTACGTACATTCGAAAAGATCGACCTTCTGGAACCCCTTGCATGACTACTATCCGAACACCTGACGTTCCCAACCCCGAGAAATTTAGCGATCCGCTTGCAGCTGTCGCACGTTTAGAAGAGCTCTATGAACAGGCGACAAAATTCCTGTGCGATAGGTTTGCAAATGCACTTAAGAACGGCGCTCCTACCGAGAGGTTTCGGGCGTTCTACCCCGAAATCCGGATCAGGACCTCGTCTTACGCGCAGGTCGACAGCCGGCTGAGCTTCGGTCACGTGTCCGAGCCGGGCACGCACGCCACGACAGTGACGCGCCCCGATCTGTTCCGGTCCTACCTTACCCAGCAAATCGCGCTATTGATCAAGAACCACGATCAGCCGGTCACAATCGGAGCTTCGGAAACGCCGATCCCGGTCCATTTCGCTGTCGCCAATAACCCGGATCTGGTTGTCCCGCATCAGGGTGCAGCTGGGTTCACTCTGCGCGATGCGTTCGATGTACCGGACCTGAATACAACAAACGACGATATCGTGAATGGCGTGCACGAGCTGGAAAACGAAGCGGAACCCCTTGCGCTCTTCACAGCCCAGCGGGTGGACTATTCGCTTGCACGACTGTCGCATTATACGGCGACTGACCCCGGCCATTTCCAAAACCATGTGCTGTTCACCAACTATCAGTTCTATGTCTCGGAATTTGAGAGCTACGCACGGGCTCAACTGGCCGATCCCGACAGCGGCTATACCAGCTTTGTCTCGACCGGGAATGTTGAGATCACGGACGCCGAAGCCGTACTGGAACAGCCCCTTAAACTGCCGCAAATGCCAACCTACCACCTGAAACGCGCGGATGGGTCTGGGATCACGCTGGTCAATATCGGCGTCGGGCCATCGAATGCCAAAACGGCCACCGACCACATTGCGGTTCTGCGCCCGCACGCCTGGTTGATGGTCGGCCACTGCGCCGGTCTGCGCAACACGCAGGCGCTTGGGGATTTCGTACTGGCACATGCCTACCTGCGCGAGGACAAAGTGCTGGACGACGACCTGCCCGTCTGGGTGCCGATCCCACCGCTGGCCGAGGTTCAGGTCGCGCTGGAACAGGCTGTGGCCGAGGTAACCGAGTTGGAAGGCTACGAGCTGAAACGTATCATGCGAACAGGTACTGTCGCCTCGGTCGATAACCGCAATTGGGAGCTTCGCGATCAGTCCGGCCCGGTGCAACGGCTCAGCCAGTCCCGTGCGATTGCGCTGGATATGGAAAGTGCAACAATCGCAGCCAACGGTTATCGGTTTCGGGTTCCTTATGGCACGTTGCTGTGCGTCTCGGATAAGCCCTTGCATGGTGAATTAAAACTTCCCGGCATGGCTTCGGCGTTCTATACCACTCAGGTCAGTCGTCATTTGGCGATCGGAATCCGGGCGATGGAACACTTGCGCTGCATGCCGCTGGAACGATTACACAGCCGGAAATTGCGTTCGTTCGACGAAACGGCCTTTCTCTGAAGCAAAAAAGCAACGAATTTCCCCTATTTTTGGGGTTTTTAGTGCTACTATTCGTTGTGTTCAGCCACAATATCCCGTTACAGTTACGCGGTGAGGCCCTATAGATCGGGCACGTTAAGGAGACCAAGAAATGGCAAAGCCTATGACAAAGACTCAGCTGGTGGCTGCTCTCGCTGAGGAAATGGGAACTGACAAGAAATCCGCAAACGCTGCGCTGGAGGCCATGACAGGCCTGATCACCCGCGAAGTTTCGGCCGGTGGTGCCGTCACCCTGCCCGGCGTTGGCAAAATCTACTGCCGCGAGCGCCCCGAGCGCATGGTGCGCAACCCCGCCACCGGCGAGCAGTTCAAGAAAGAAGCCGACAAAGTGGTCAAAATGACCATCGCGAAAGCTCTGAAAGACAGCGTCAACGGCTAATTCGCCGAAGACAGATAGCAAGATCGAAGGGGTCGCCACCGGGCGGCCCTTTTTTTGCCTGAATAAGCTATGTAAACATCTGATTAATATCGAGTTTTTGCAACTATCGCCATAGTTGTGTCATATTCCTCATCCACTCGCTTAATGGGAAGTATTATTGAGGAATCTCGATTTTTGGCACGATATCAAACCACTGAATTCGATACAGAAAATCAATTCGACTGGGCAAGCATCCAATACACGATTGAAGACGATGCTGTCGTTGCAACGCGGACGACTTTTGATGCCGGATACGAGGTCTTCGGGACTTACGAAGACGGCGTTTTGCGTCAGGAATTTTATGTCGAAACAGAAGAGGCATTGGGCTTTGATAATCGGTTCATTGACTATGACGCCAATGGCATAATGACCGAACGCGGAACGGTTTATCCAGACAGTATCCGCGTGACCGAGACCTTTCAAAATGGAGTTCCGAATGAGATTCTCATCCAAGATGGGTTTTTCGGAGACGGTGCAAAACCCTGGGACCAGATCGTTCTACGCTATGATGCGTCGGGCAATATCATAGGCCGCACGATAACAAACGATAATGGTGCCCGGACGGTTGAAGCCTTCGCGCCCGGTCATTTCAGTACTGTTCAGGACTTTCTACAAACCAAATCCTGGGATCGGATCGACACGTTCTTCGATGTCAACGGAGAAACAACCGGACGGACGACCACCTATGACAATGGAATTGTCAAACAGGAAACGTGGACAGACGGACAGCGTAGCAACGTAACGCAGACAGACGGAAGCGACATAAAGTCGTGGGAAACCATCAGCACCTCATTTGATGGCAGTGGAAAGAAATCTGAAAAGACAAAGACATATGACAACGGCGTCGTGAAGCACGAGGTCTGGTCAGATAGCCAGCGCGTCAGCATCAGCCAGACTGATGAGCTGGATGCGAAATCCTGGGATTCGATCACGACCACCTATCAGGACGGACAAATCTCAGAACGTCGGCTGGAGAAAGATAACGGGGACGTAACCGTTACACTTTATGCGGATGGAAACCGTTCTGACGTGCTGCAACTGGACGGGGACGACAGTGCTTCTTGGGCATTGAAGGTCACCAGCTATCCAGACGCAGGCGGGAAAGAGATTTCTTTGTATGAAAAGGTCGAGGACATCCCTGAATCCTTGTTCCAATACTTCCCGGAACTGACCGCGCCTGACCCGCTTGAAGAGTTCGTGCTGGATTTCAATGACGGAACCCGCATCAATGACAGTGATCAGGTGCTGAATGGTGCATTTATTGCAAGTGTTAGCAAAGGGCAGAGCAACACTGATGGTATTCTAACCCCATACGAATACGGTGGCTCAAACCCCGACCCCGACCTGGAGGCGTTCAATTCCTGGGGGGCAACTGTCGGCTTCTCGAAAAGCGATGGCGAAGAATTCAACTTCAACAGCGTTTCCTTGGCCAATGCTTCCAGATCGGACACCACGTATATTCCTGAATCGAACTGGGCAAACCAAGTCACTATCAATGCCTATAATGGCGATGAGCTGGTGCACTCCGCAGAGGTCGATCTGACATTCGATCACGTCACACACGAGTTTGACTGGCGCGATATTGATCACGTCGAGTTCGTCGCATCGGGAGGTGAAATCATCAACGAGCACGTTGAGAACGCGGGTTGGTTCTCGATGGACGATCTTAGCTTTTTCGCCTGAATCAAGCGACAAGCTGAATCATAATGATGAGCAGTGCTTTTCTACAAAAGCTCTGCTCATTCTCATTGCGCGCAAGCTCATTGATGCCAACTATCGGGCGACCCCGCTATTCGACGCAATGGGTCCTTGCAGCTCATGTTAAAATCAGGAACAGTCGCCCGAATTTCATCAGGAGGCCGTAATGGACCTGCGCGCCATCGCCATGGGGCTTGTTTTCGCCCTCATCTGGTCTTCGGCCTTCAGCTCGGCGCGGATCATCGTTGCCGATGCCTCGCCTCTGTTCTCGTTGGCGCTGCGATTTCTGATTTCGGGACTACTGGGCGTGGCGATCGCACGCGCCATGGGGCAAAGCTGGCGCCTGACTCGCAACCAATGGCGCGCCACTATTCTGTTCGGAATCTGCCAAAATGCCCTTTATTTGGGTCTAAACTTCTATGCGATGCAGACAGTCGAGGCTTCGGTCGCGGCGATCATCGCCTCGACTATGCCCCTGCTGGTAGCCCTAGCCGGCTGGCTGCTATTGGGTGAGCGGATACGCCCGCTGGGCATCGTCGGCTTGCTGGCAGGTTTTGTCGGTGTCGCGCTGATCATGGGTAGCCGGATTAACGCTGGTGTCGATCTGTTCGGGGTTCTGCTCTGCGGAATCGGGGCGCTGGCGCTGACCTTTGCCACCTTGGCTGTTCGGGGGGCGACTTCGGGCGGTAACTTCATGATGGTGGTTGGGCTGCAGATGCTTATCGGATCGGCGGTGCTGTTTCTCGCCGCCCCGGTGTTCGAGTCTATTCATATCCACGCCACACTGCCTTTTATGCTGGCTTTTACCTACACCACGCTATTCCCGGGCCTTCTGGCAACTTTCATCTGGTTCCTGCTACTGGATCGCATCGGCCCGATCCGTGCGGCAACATTCCATTTCCTCAACCCGGTATTCGGCGTGACCATCGCAGCCATTTTACTGGGTGAGAAGCTTGGCCCATTGGATGCGGTGGGGGTTCTGATCACAACGCTGGGAATTCTTGCCGTACAGCTGTCGCGCGAACCCGGTCAGCGCAGCAACGCCTCGACCTGATCTATCAACTTAGGCGCATTTGGCTTGGTGCTTGACCCATAGGTGGCAACGACCTCACCCTCGGGGCCAATAAGCACTTTGTTAAAGTTCCATTTCGGGACAAAGCCAGTCTGCGCAGCAACAGCTTGGTAAAACGGATGGGCATCCGAACCTTTCACTGGAGTGATATCCGTCATCGGAAGCGTAAGGTCATAATTTAGTTCGCAAAAATTCTTGACCTCTTTCGACGACGCCAGCTCTTGTTTGAACGAATTCGACGGGACCGCCAGTACTACCAGCCCGCGTTCTTCATATGTTTCGTGCAGCTCCTGCAACGCTGCGTATTGTCCGGTAAAGCCGCAAAGCGACGCCGTGTTGACCACAAGCACGGGCTGTCCGCGCCAGTCTTCCAGTGATATTGTCCCACCATCGATTGATGAAAATTCGCCCGTCAGTGGTGCCGCCTGAAGGGCTTTGCCCAACAAGATCAGAGCAGTCAACAGAGCCATACGGAACATCACTTCACCTCCTGTTATAAATCATACGCGCCGTGCATTCGTTTGGATCAACTGCACAGACCCGCGAGCGCGCTGTAATATGGTTTTGATTCCTGCGCATCTATGCCCAAATAGGACATCATCATTCAAACACCGGAGGATCCATGTCCCGTTATACCAAAGACCCCGAGGTCATTGCGGCCCTCTCACCTGAAGAATTTCACGTCACCCAGCGCAGCGGCACCGAACGCCCGGGCACTGGCAAGCTGTTGAACAACAAGGAACCGGGCATCTACGTGGATATCGTCTCGGGCGAGCCGTTGTTCGCCTCGACCCACAAATACGAATCCGGCTGCGGCTGGCCCAGTTTCACCAAGCCAATCATACATGAACATGTCGAAGAGTTTCGCGACACCACTCATGGCATGATCCGGACCGAGGTCCGCTCGAAACACGGCGACAGCCACCTGGGCCATGTGTTTCCCGATGGCCCCCGCGAACATGGCGGGCTACGCTATTGCATCAATTCCGCCTCGCTGCGGTTCATTCATCGCGACGAGATGGAGGCCGAAGGGTATGGCGAATTTCTGATCCATGTGGAGGATATCTGATGACCGATGAACGCGCCGTTCTGGCCGGAGGCTGCTTTTGGGGCATGCAGGACCTGATCCGCAAATTGCCCGGCGTCTCGCGCACCCGCGTCGGGTACACCGGTGGCGATGTGCCAAACGCAACTTATCGCAACCACGGCACCCATGCTGAAGGGATCGAAATCTGGTTCGACCCGACCCAGATCACCTATCGCGATCTGCTAGAGTTCTTTTTCCAGATCCACGACCCGACCACCCTGAATCGTCAGGGCAATGACCGCGGAATGAGTTATCGCTCGGCGATCTACTATGTGGACGATGCCCAGAAACAGGTGGCCGAAGATACAATTGCCGATGTCAACACCAGCGGCATTTGGCCCGGCAATGTGGTGACCGAAGTCGAACCCGTCGGCGATTTCTGGGAAGCCGAGCCCGAGCATCAAGATTACCTAGAGCGCATCCCCAACGGATACACCTGCCATTTCCCGCGCCCGGACTGGGTGCTGCCAAAACGCTCCAGTGCGGCAGAATGACTTGCGCGGTATAGCCCCTTGCGGGGCTATCCGACCGCCACACGAGGTCGTCCACTGGCCTCGACCGTGATCAACGCTTCGACGAATACCTCTTGCGCTTCAATCTTGGCGGTGCGGATATCGCGGTCGACTGTCACGCGTATATCCTCGGCACCTGCTTGGCGCACCGCGCCCTCAGCCTCGTTGCGCAGCACATCTTCAAGCAACTGTAGAGCGGAATTCGAGTCCGAGAAATCCTGCGGCCCCTCTTCCAGATGTACCCGATAGCGGCCTTCGGCCGGGGACGTAACTGAACCGGCCCGCCGAAGGGTCAGCCGCCCGACAACCGCACCGATGGCATTTGCAACACCGGCATGCTCTGGCAGGACCATCTTGCAATGCAACCGCTCTCCGACTGCCGGGTAATAGCTGGGGGCCGAAGCCCCAAGGCCCACGACATCCACATTCAGCGCGGCATCCAATGCCAACAACCCACGGTGTTTCGCCAGCCCGCGCTGCGTCAGAACATGCCGGGCCAGATCTCTTGCAGGCTGGTCAAACCCATGGCTTTCCTCGGCAAAAGCAGTCTCTAATAAGGTCAATGAGGTTTGTTCCGTCAACTGATCGACAATGAGCTGAGCCAGCGCTTCAGGCGATGCTGCCAGCCTGTCCCCTGATCCAACCCGCTTACGCGCCATCAGTTCCAGCGCCTTAAGCGCTGCCGAGCAGTCCCAATCCGCAAGCCGCCCCAGAGCATGGCTGGCATCCGAAGGGGTGACACCCGAGACCTGTACGATCCCGCGATCCACCAAACGGCCCAGTGCCCCATGCTCCATCCGGGTTTGCAACAGACTGCTGAGCGGCACAACACGATCCTCCAACCGGTCCAGTAATACTGTTTCACGCGGCCCGACCCCATCGGCGGGGATACCCGACACACGACGGGCAAACCTCGTGTCACGTTCACCTACGGTCGTCGCCCGCAATTGCTCATCCAATGCCGCATGTACCACATCCGGGGCCTCAGCTGCGATCAGCGACACCGGCAGCACCCGACGCGGCCCAAGGAAGACACCACCGCCTAGGCCTTCGGTCACCACATGCACCTGACTGTCACCGCCCAAACCATGAGTCCGCATCGCAACCGCTTCCACCATGGTCCGGAACCCCCCAACCTGCGCGCCTGCGGGGTCGATGGCAGGTTTGCCATCTCTGATCAGCGCGACGTCGGTCGTAGTCCCGCCGATATCGGACACCAGCGCGTTCTCAACATCGGTCAGCCAGCGCGCGCCAACGATAGAGGCCGCAGGGCCACTTAGGATCGTTTCAATCGGACGCTCCCGCGCCTGCTCGGCGCTCATCAAAGCGCCATCCCCGCGCACAACCATCATTGGGGCGGTGATGCCCTGCGCGCGCAACTGATCCTGCGCGCGCCCGATCAAGCGGTCGATCATCCCGATCAATCGTGCATTCAGCACGGCGGTCACTGCACGCTTTGGCCCATTCAGCTTGGCCGACAGATGATGAGAGCACGTGACCGGCACTCCCGTACGCTCGGAAATCACGCGCGCCACTTCCAGTTCATGTGCCGGATTTCTGGTCGCGAACTGTGCTGCAACCGCATAGCCGGAAATGCCTGAATGTGAGTCTAAAAAGGCCTCAAGCCCTGCAACATCCAATTCGGCGACCTGACCCCCGGCATGGTTGTGCCCCCCGGCCAGAACCAAAGCCGGATCGCCCTTCAATGCCTCTCTTAGACCGTGTTTCTCAAGGTCGCTTTCCCGAAACCCGACATAGATCAACGCCACGCGCCCGCCCTGGCCTTCGACCAACGCATTGGTGGCCAGCGTTGTCGACAACGATGCCATCCCAATCTGATCCGGAGACACATCAGCCGTCTCCAGCACGGCAGAAACCGCGCGGCCCACACCAATCGCCAGATCCGCTCGTGTGGTCAGCGATTTGGCCGACGCGATCACCTCGCGCTCATCCCGGATCAGCACCGCATCCGTATAGGTTCCGCCCGTATCCACCCCCAAAGCCAACGCCATCGGGTCCTCCATCTGTTCGCCAGAACCGGGTGTAGCGTTTTCCTGCGGCGCGTCCAGCCTGTTTACGACAACCGGGATGCCGCCCAGCGCGCTGCATCAGCCACGGTCGGATCCGGATCATCGGTCAGCGCCTGTGCAACCGGCAGTAACGCCGGCACCGCTGAGTTCCCAATCGCATAAAGCACGTTCCGCACGAACCGATTCCGGCCGATCCGCTTTATCGGCGAGCCCGAGAACATCGCGCGGAATGCTGTATCATCCAGCTGCGCCAGTTCCGCCAACGGAGGCGCCTTTAGCTCCTCCCGCGCCGCATAGCGAAGGTCACTGGCCGCGACCGCAAACTTGTTCCACGGGCAGGCCGCGAGACAATCATCGCAGCCATAGATTCGGTTGCCCAACAGCGCGCGCAACTCTTCCTCCACCGGCCCCTTATGCTCGATGGTCAGATACGAAATACAGCGCCGCGCATCCAACTGATACGGTGCCGGAAACGCGTCGGTCGGACAGGCCGTCAAACACGCGCGGCATGAGCCACAATGGTCGACCTCAGCGCCATCCACAGGCAAATCCAAAGTTGTGAAAACAGACCCTAAAAAGGCCCAATTTCCCCAATCCTGACTGACAAGATTGGTATGCTTGCCCTGCCACCCCAGCCCAGCGGCCTGCCCCAGCGCCTTCTCTGGCACCGGAGCAGTATCGACAAACACCTTCACTTCACCCCCACCCTCGGCAATCAGCCAGCGCGCCAATCGTTTGAGGCGCTTCTTAACCAGATCGTGATAATCCTTGTTCTGCGCATAAACCGAAATGGCGCCCAAGTTGGAATGCGCCAGCACCGCAGTCGGGTCATGCTCGGGCGTATAGCTCTCCGCAAGCATGATCACCGACCGCGCGTCAGGCCACAGCACAGACGGATCACCGCGCCAATGAGCCCGCTCAGCCATCCAGCCCATCTGGCCATGATATCCGGCTTGTAGAAAGGCATCCAACCGTTCGGGAACAAGGGGCACATCCCAAGGACGACAAACCCGACAGGCGACAAACCCCTCAGACAAGGCTTGCTCCACCAACCGCTGTTTCAACTCCGATCCGCTCTTCATCTGGCCAAAAATACCTTCGGGGGTGAATTGGCCCAATGGCCAAGAGGGGGCGGACAGCCCCCTACCCCTCAATCTATCAGAAATCCAGATCCGCGTAATGTGGCGGTGGCCGGAATCCCGGAACCTGATCCGCCAGAATCGAGCGGAACGCCGGGCGGGATTTGATCTTGGCGTACCAGTCCTTCACCGCAGAGCTTCGGTTCCAATCTACGTCCGAAATGTAATCCAGCGCCGACAGATGCGCCGCCGCGGCGAAATCGGCCAATGTCATCTGATCTCCGGCCAGCCAGCGACGGTGATCCAGCAACCAGGCCATATAATCCAGATGATACTTGATCGCGCGCGCGCCCTCCTTGACGTTCTTGCTGTCCGGATAGCCTTGCCCCGTTACTTTCTTGTTCACCCGCTCATACAGTAGCTTTGAGGTCACCTCGTGGTGAAACTTGTCATCAAACCAGCCTACCAAACGCCGCACCTCATAACGTGCTTCGGCTTTTTTAGGCATCAAGGGTGGCTCGGGTCGGGTCTCTTCGATATATTCGCAGATCGCGGCGCTCTCGGCCATGATCTGACCATCCAGTCGCAGCACAGGAACCTTACCCGCCGGGTTGCGGCGCAAAAAATCCGGGTCCTGTTCCCAGTATCGTTCTTCGACCAGCTCAACCTCGATCTTCTTTTCGGCCAGAGACAGGCGAACCTTGCGGCAATAGGGCGAGAGGGGAACGTGAAACAGACGCGCCATGAACTTCCATTCGAACCAGTAGAGTACCCTTCAAGCTTTAGCCGCTGAGGGGTCTGGGTTTCAATCCTCGAAACACGCGGCGCGTCCATCTGCGCGGATGGTGGCCGCTCCATCCAGAATTGACGCGGCACGCCTGCGGGTCCGCACCGATGGATCCGTAACCGACCGGTTGCGCGGGGATGGCAGAATCGCCGCCACACGCGCCGCTTGTGTCGGAGACATTTTTGCCGCACTCACGCCATAATACTTCTGCGCCGCGGCCTCGACGCCAAAGATCCCTTGTCCGGTTTCCGCGACGTTCAGATACACTTCGAGAATGCGCTGCTTGCTCCAGACGATTTCAACAATCGGAGTCATCGAGGTTTCAAGTGCCTTGCGGACCCAGCTGCGCCCCTGCCAGAGAAATACATTCTTGACCACCTGCTGCGTGATGGTCGATGCACCCCGGCTGCCGCCATCTTCCAGCGCATCGCGGATCGCTTCGACATCAAAGCCCCAATGCAGGCAGAAGTTGGCATCCTCGGCTGCTACGACCGACCGCGCCATGATCGGGGCAATCTCTTCGATCGGCACCCACTCGCGATCAACCTTCCCAAGCCGCCGCCACTCGGACCAGATCGTATGCGTGACCGGCGGGTTCACGACTGAATAGATCAGAACCAAAGACACAAAAGCCACGACCATCGCCAGAACAACACGAAGGGTCCAGCGCCGTATCCGAGCGATGAGGCCTGTTGTTTTGTTTGATCTGGACGCCTTCTTTTTCTTACCGCGCGGTTTGCGGACTGCTTTTTTTGCCATGCCTTGCTATACGCCGCGAAGGGCGTATTTGAAACGGATTATTTCGACAACATCTGTCCGTCGCGCGGTCGCACAACCGGGCGTGCAGTTCTGACTGAGGCTGCTCCGCGCGCCGCCAACTCCGGGAACAAGGCCAATACTTCTGCTTGCGTCCGACGCTCGGCCTGGGTCAGTGCATGTCCCGGGTAGTAGCTTTCACTTTTGGCGCCATTGGCGAACACGATCTCATGTCGCCGGAACAGAATGTGGATATAATCCACCTCGCCCCCTTCGACACGCGTGACTGTTGTTCCGTTCACAAGACAATGGGCAGCGATCAGAACTTCTTCATGGCCAAACAGGTAGGGTGCACGCCAATCATCGATCAGCATCCTGTGCTGCGGCGAAACAAGCAGAGGGCGCGTGAGCCCGAACATCCCTGTCTCGAACCGAATTGGGGCCAGTTTACCCTCGGCTGCTACCTTGGTCCGACCAATCCAGAGCACAGGTTTGGCGCCGCTATCCGCGGTCGTAACCAGATCTCCAAGTTTCAGGTCCTCGACCGGTCGGGGCCCATCGGGGGTATTAATCAATGTGCCGGGCGTAAAGCAGGGCGGACCGAGATCACCGTTGGCGATATCGATCGAACCAAACGAAGCCCCATCATCGCTAAAATCGGTGACTGAAGAAGAAACAAACGTGCCTTGCTGCAGAACCGATCCGTCTGTTGGGGTAAAAACCTCGCGCCCGTCAGCAAGGTAGAAGGTAACGCCGGTATATGTAACCTGCGCACCACCCGGCAACTCGATCGTCACCATATCATCGAAGTAAGACGCAGTGATATCAGATCCATCAACCGAGTCTCCATTCAGCCGGTTGACCAGATCATCGTCATTCTGATCGATGATATCAAAGAACTCGACGTTCAGCGTGGATCCAACAACGGTTCCGTTCGCACCCGGATTGGCCGGGTCGAGCACAAAAAACTGGTCTGTATACGTCGTGGGCACACCGATATTCCACTTCACTCACATCATTGGGATAGCAGCATGCCTGCATTTCCCGAATAAACTATGACTAAAGCTAGGCGTTATGCACGGCATTACACAAGAATTGGAAACAATATGGCCAGACAAAAGAATACCCGGCGTGTTGGGAACGACACGCCGGGCCAAAGATTTAGATCTCTCAAGACCTATTCTGCAGGAACCGCCGCCACTTCGGTGGTCAGAGGATGACTGAGCTTGTTCAACATCTCTTTTGGGCAAACCTGCAGGAAGTTGGTCTTTTCCACATCCCAATGCTGTAAGATATCAATGGCTTTGCGGCTATTGGTTTCCGCAACATGGCGCTCGATCATTGCTTTCAGCTGATCTTCCCAATGGTCCACTGTCACCGGACAGGTGACAAGCGTCTCCATGTTCATCAGCGCTTCGGCCTTGCCTTCGGGGTCGTACAGATAAGCCATACCACCCGTCATCCCCGCACCAAAGTTGGCACCGATATCGCCGAGAATAACCGCAACGCCGCCGGTCATGTATTCACATCCGTTCGAGCCGCAGCCTTCGATCACCACTCTGGCACCTGAATTTCGCACCGCGAACCGCTCACCTGCGCGGCCTGCTGCAAATAGGTGGCCATCGGTGGCACCGTATAGGACGGTGTTGCCAATGATGGTGTTATATTCCGCCTTGAGGGGGCTCACCTGCGGGGGCCGCACAACGATCATGCCGCCCGAAAGCCCCTTGCCGACATAGTCGTTGGCATCACCCGAGACCTCCAGCTTGAGACCTGGAGCGGCAAAAGCCCCCAGCGACTGGCCGGCCGAACCCTGCAGTTTCACATGCAAGTGATTGTCCTGGAACGTGTTCCGCATGCCGAAATTCTGGACGATGTGGCTTGAGACACGTGTACCCACGGTCCGATGCGTGTTCTGCACCGCGTAAGATAGTTGCATCTTCTCACCGTCTTTCAGGAATCGCGCCGCATCGCGCACAATCTCGGCATCCAGCGTATCCGGCACTGCATTACGATCCTTGTCGCGGTTGTAGACGATATCATGTGCGCCATCGACGGTGATCAACAGCGGGTTGAGGTCCAGATCATCCAGATGCGCCGATCCGCGGCTGACCTGTGCTAGCAGATCAGCACGACCGATGATTTCGTCAATCGAACGTGCGCCGAGGCTAGCCAGCAGTTCTCGCACTTCCTGTGCGTAGAAGGTGATCAGGTTCACCACCTTGTCCGCGTTGCCAGTAAACCTGGCACGTAACGATTCGTCCTGCGTACACACGCCCACCGGACAGGTGTTCGACTGGCACTGACGCACCATAATACAGCCCATTGCGATCAGGGCGGCGGTACCGATGCCGTATTCCTCAGCGCCCATCATCGCGGCCATGACGATGTCACGACCGGTGCGCAGGCCACCATCCGTCCGCAGAGTCACACGGTCGCGCAGGTTGTTCATCGCCAGAACCTGATGGGCTTCGGTCAGGCCCATTTCCCATGGCAGGCCGGCATATTTGATGCTGGTCGCAGGTGAGGCCCCAGTGCCGCCATTGTGACCCGAAATAAGGATAATATCCGCTTTCGCCTTGGCCACACCGGCAGCAATCGTGCCAACGCCCGAGGACGCCACCAGCTTAACCGTCACTTTGCAGCGCGGGTTGATCTGTTTCAGGTCATAGATCAGCTGCGCCAAATCCTCGATCGAGTAGATGTCGTGGTGCGGCGGCGGTGAGATCAGGGTCACGCCCTTGGTAGAATGCCGCAGACGCGCGATCAGGTCTGTGACTTTCATACCCGGCAGCTGACCGCCCTCACCCGGTTTCGCGCCTTGGGCGACCTTGATCTCAAGCTCTTCGCACTGGTTCAGGTATTCGGCGGTCACGCCGAACCGGCCCGAGGCCACCTGTTTGATCTTGGCCGACGGGTTGTCACCGTTGGGTTCAGGCACAAAATGCGCCGGGTCTTCACCACCTTCGCCGGAATCCGACTTCGCGCCAATCCGGTTCATCGCCACGTTCAGTGTCTTGTGCGCCTCGGGGCTGAGGGCGCCCAGCGACATGCCTGGAGTGACAAAGCGTTTGCGGATTGAAGTGATCGATTCGACCTCTTCGATCGGCACCGGCTTGCCCAGCGGCTTGAAATCCATCAGATCGCGCAAGTGAATCGGAGGATTGGACTGCATCTTGGCCGAATACTGCTTCCACAGCTCGTACGAGGCACGGTTACAGGCCATTTGCATCATGTGCATCGAGGTTGCTTCCCACGCGTGGGTCTCACCCGATTTACGCGCTTTGTAGAAACCACCGATGGGCAGAACATCCAGACCGCTGTCCCACGCTTTGGCATGGATTTCTTCGACTTTGGTCTGAATGCCGGTGACACCGATGCCGGAGATACGACTGGTCATACCCGGGAAATACTCGGCCACCATCGCGCGGCTGAGACCCACGGCTTCGAAATTCAGACCACCGCGATAGGACGAGATCACCGAAATACCCATCTTGGCCATGATCTTCAGCAGACCCTGGTCGATGGCTTCGCGATAGCGCGCAACGTTTTCGGTCAGGGTGCCGTCCAGCAGACCACGGTCAATGCGATCAGCCAGTGAATCTTCGGCCAGATAGGCGTTCACAACAGTCGCGCCACAGCCGATCAGAACCGCAAAGTAATGAGGATCAACACATTCAGCAGACCGCACGTTCAGCGAACAAAAGGTCCGCAAACCCTGACGGGTCAAATGCGAATGCACAGCACTGGTGGCCAGGATCATCGGCATCGCCACACGACCTTGCCCTGAATTCATGTCAGACAGAACCAAGTGACCCGCGCCCGAGCGCACGGCTTCCTCTGCTTCGGCTCTAACACGTGCCAAGGCGGCGCTCAGAGCGCCTCGGCCGGGTTCAAAGCTACAATCGATCTCCGCAAGGGGTGAACCCAGTTGATTGACCAGGGTGTCCCATTGTGCATTGCCGACAAAGGGGCTTTCCAGAACGATGATCTCGGTCTGGCTGCTGTCTTCGTCCAGCACGTTCTTAAGGTTGCCGAACCGCGTCTTCAGCGACATCACACGGTATTCACGCAAACTGTCGATCGGAGGGTTCGTCACCTGGCTGAAGTTCTGCCGGAAAAAGTGGCTAAGCGGGCGGTATTGCTTGGACAGAACAGCCGAGGGCGTATCATCCCCCATCGAAGCCAGCGCCTCTTTGCCGTCCTCTGCCATCGGGGCAAGAATCTGTTCTAGGTCTTCTACAGAATACCCGGCCGCGATCTGACGCTTGCGCAGTTCTTCTCCGATGAATTTCGGGTGTTCCGTCACGCCCGCAAGTGACTCGTCCAGATCGTTGATCTTGCCGACCCAGTCGCCAAACGGCAGTGCTCGGGCCAGTTTGTCCTTGATCTGCTTGTCGCGGAACAGCTTGCCCTTTTTCATATCGACAGCCAGCATCTGGCCCGGTCCCAGCGCGCCTTTTTCGGTCACGGTGGCCTCATCAATCGGCACCATACCCGCCTCGGACCCCGCGATGACCAGACCATCGCCGGTTACCACATAGCGCATCGGGCGCAGACCGTTCCGATCCAAACCGGCACATACCCAGCGGCCATCCGTCATTGCCAGCGCAGCAGGGCCATCCCAAGGTTCCATCACTGAATTGCAGTAGGAATACATGTCGCGCCAGCTTTGCGGCAGCTCGATAGCTTGCTTGGACCAGCTTTCCGGAACCAGCATGGTTTTCGCCATCGGCGCCGAGCGCCCCGCACGCACCAAGACCTCGAATACCGAGTCTAATGCGGCGGAATCCGACGATCCGCCCGCTATAATCGGTTTGATATCCTCGGCATAGACGCCAAAGCTATCCGAGGTCATGCGGATCTCGTGGCTTTTCATCCAGTTGATGTTGCCTTTCAGCGTGTTGATCTCACCGTTGTGGGCCAACATACGGAAGGGCTGGGCCAGCCACCATTGCGGGAACGTGTTGGTCGAATAGCGCTGGTGGTAAATCGCAAAAGCGGACTCGAACCGCTCATCCATCAGGTCGGGGTAGAAAACAGCGACCTGCTCGGCCAGCATCATGCCTTTATAGATGATCGACCGGCAAGACAGCGACGCCAGATACAGCCCCGAGATTCCTGCGGCCAGCGCCGCTTTTTCAATACGGCGACGAATGACATAGAGCTCACGCTCGAATGTCTCTTCATCCACGCCTTTGGAGTTCGAGATCAGGATTTGCTCAATCTCGGGCCGGGTCGCGTTGGCCTTTTCGCCCAGACAGGTCACATCAACCGGCACATGTCGCCAGCCATAAATATAGTAACCCATGCGCAGAACTTCGGTTTCCACTATAGTCCGGCATTGTTCCTGCGCGCCAAAATCCGTGCGGGGCAGGAAAACCTGACCGACAGCAACCAGTTCATCCAAGTTTGGTTCATGACCCGTGCGACGAATCTGATCATAGAAGAATGGGACCGGGATCTGCACATGGATACCTGCGCCATCCCCGGTTTTACCGTCCGCATCCACCGCGCCGCGATGCCAGATTGCCTTTAGCGCATCGATCCCGGCATCCACCACCTTGCGTGACGGCTTACCATCGACGGACACAACAAGGCCCACACCGCATGAGGAATGCTCTTCTTCCTCTGAATAGAGACCGTTTTCTGCCATCCATTTGCGCTTGGCTTCTTCGGCCCGCACCCAATCGGCATCATATTTGGTCATTGGCTGTCTCCTTCTTCCCAAGGGGGCACACAGGCTTTTGTTCATCTGTCGGCGTTCGCTTTCGAACGCATACCCGCTGGGATTTTTCGAATTGCTTTTGCGTTTTGTTTCACTCGGCTGCGATGGCGGATTTGGCGTTAAAACGCTCAATTATGGCATCTGCGCAATCGCGCCCGTCACGGATCGCCCAGACCACCAGCGAAGCACCGCGCACGATGTCGCCGATGGCATAAACGCCCTCCATCTCGGTCGCACCGGTCTGGAACGCGGCTTTGACGGTACCCCAGCGGGTCACGGGTAGATCGGGTTGACCAAACAGGGTGGGCAGGTCTTCGGGTTCGAATCCAAGCGCCTTGATCACCAGATCGGCCTCTTCGACATAGTCTGCGCCCTCAATCACTTCGGGAGCCTGACGGCCCGAGGCATCGGGCTGGCCCAGACGCATCTTCTGCACCATGACACCGTTTACCTGCTCATCGCCGGTAAAGCCTTTGGGTGCGCTAAGCCATTCGAAGATCACGCCTTCTTCCTCGGCATTCTGGGTCTCACGCTGCGAGCCCGGCATATTGGCGCGGTCCCGACGATAGAGGCATTTGACCGACGTCGCACCCTGACGAATCGACGTGCGCACGCAATCCATTGCGGTATCGCCCCCGCCGATGACGACCACTTTCTTACCTTCCGCGTTCAGGCGGCCATTGTCGAAGTCATCAACCGCATCGCCAAAACTTTTGCGATTCGAGGCTGTCAGAAAATCGATCGCCTTTTCAATCCCACCCAGACCGCTGCCGGGCATGGACAGATCACGGGATTTGTAGACGCCCGTTGCAATAATCACCGCATCATGTTTCGCGTGGATTTCCGCGAATTTCGCGGCGTCCACATCGCAGTTCAGCTCAAATGCAACACCACCGTCTGCCAGCAGGTCATTTCGGCGTTGGACGATATCCTTTTCCAGCTTGAAACCGGGAATGCCGTACATCAGCAGCCCCCCCGCACGGTCATAACGATCATAGACCGTGACCTGAACACCCGCCCGGCGCAGCATATCCGCCGCTGCCAATCCACCGGGTCCACCGCCAATGATACCCACGCTTTCGTCGCGCTCGGCACGGGGCTGAACGGGTTTAACCCAGCCTTTATCCCAGGCTGTATCGGTAATGTATTTCTCGATCGAGCCGATGGTGACCGTACCGTGGCCCGATTGCTCGATCACGCAATTGCCTTCGCACAGACGGTCCTGTGGGCAGATGCGGCCGCAGATTTCAGGGAAAGTGTTGGTAGCCTGGCTTGTTTGATACGCCTCTTCCAACCGCCCGGTTGCCGTCAGGTTCAGCCAATCAGGGATATTGTTGTGCAGCGGACAATGGGACTGGCAATAGGGCACTCCGCACTGGCTGCATCGGCTGGCCTGTTCGGCCGCCTTCTCCGCGGCGTACTCGGCATAGATTTCATCGAAGTCCTCTTTGCGGTCACTGGCGGCACGCTTTTCAGGCATGACACGATCGATCTGCACAAATTTCAGCATCGGTTGCTTGGCCACGGGTCAGACTCCATGAATTGGCTTGGTCAGGGTTCTTTAAGTGAAGTCATTCTGGATGAAAAGTCAACTGTACTGACCTATATTGAGAAAACTGCATCGCTCGATGTTTTTTCAGAAAAATTTGTCGTGTTTTTAGTTCCGATTCGGACCTATCTGAGCACTTCACTTTCCCGTTGCCCGCTTATACCCATTGTTCTCAACAAAACGAGCACGGTACCGGCAGAGTAGATGAACCTTTTTCACTTGATTCTTGTGGCGATCATTCAGGGCGTCACCGAATTCTTGCCTGTATCTTCATCCGGGCACCTGATCCTGTTGCCCCGCCTGACTGGCGCGGTTGATCAAGGCCTGGCAATCGATGTCGCCGTCCATGTAGGAACACTTGGCGCGGTTATTCTTTATTTCTGGTCAGATGTGAAACAAGCCCTAGCCGGGATACCACAAATTATCCGAGGACGAATTGAGACGCCTCAGGCGCGGTTGGCACTGGGCTTGGTCATCGCCACGATTCCGACAGTCATTGCGGGCGGGATCGTGTACCTGACGGGGCTTGAGCAGGCTCTGCGTTCAGTCGCCGTCATCGGATGGGCGATGCTTGGCTTCGGGTTAGTGCTGTATTGGATGGATCAAAAGGGGGTACAAACCAAACGTAGTTCGGACTGGGGCTTAAAGGACGCAATGATCATGGGGCTGTGGCAGATGTTGGCCTTAATCCCGGGGACTTCACGCTCGGGGATTACGATCACAGGCGCTCGCCAGCTTGGCTATACACGCGAAGATGGTGCGCGGATTGCCATGCTGATGTCGATACCAACGATCATCGCTTCGGGCGTCCTGCTTTCGATCGATGTCGTCCGTGAGGCAGATACACAGCTGGCCAAGGACGGAGCGATTGCCGCAGCCTTCGCCTTTGTTTCGGCTCTGCTCGCGCTTAACCTGATGATGCGGCTTCTGCGCAGCGTCAGTTTCACACCCTATGTGATCTACCGGGTCATCCTCGGAGCAATACTGCTAATGATCGCCTATAGCTGATCAGATGCGCAGGTTCTTGGCCGAGTTCTGAATATCGTCATACTGGCCCGCGGGGCGGAATTTCCACAGATATTCTGGCAGAACCGATTCCAACGTCGCGGGCTCGATCCCGAGGTCTGAAAAACCTTTAGCGTCATCCGCCGCCACATTATCGCGCCGCAAATTTTTAAGCTGGTCACGAGTCAGGATATTGTTCGGAAACAACTGAAAACTGACGAACTTCGCGATATCCAACACACCCGCCATGATTTTCGCCGCCCAGAAAGGCATCCCGATGATGATCCGGCGGCGATGAATTACGTCGAGCATCTGCTGCATCAACGCGCGGAAACTCTTTACCTCTGGCCCGCCCAGTTCATAAACACCGGCAGACGCTTTGCCCAGAACGCCTTGAACTGCCGCTTGCGCAACATCATCGACATAGACAGGTTGAAATTTCGTTTCCGCCCCAACGAGCGGCAGGAACGGGCTCATCCGTGTCATTCCTGCGAAGCGGTTGAAAAACTGGTCTTCGGTGCCGAAAATGACTGATGGGCGCAGAATGACGGCACCCGGCATGTGTTGCAAAACGCCCGCCTCGCCCTGCGCTTTGGTGCGCGCATATTCGCTGTCGGATTCGGGATCCACACCGATGGCCGAGATATGAACCATGCGGTCGATACCCTGAGCGGCCGCCAGCCGGGCGATCCGTTCGGCACCTTCGGCCTGCACTGCGTCGAACGCATTCTTGCCCAGCTCATTCAATACGCCTACGCAATTCACCACTGCGTCCACACCATGCATCGCTGCAGCGACCGAGGCGTCATCACGGATATTGCACAAGATAGGCTCGACCTGACCAACCGCGCCATAGGGTCTGACGAACATCGCTTCATTGGGCCGCCGTACAGCGACGCGGACACGCCAGCCTTCGGCAGCCATACGCCGCGCGATATATCGGCCGACAAAGCCCGATCCACCGTAAATCGTGACGAGTTTCGACATGATGGCGCTCCTGCTGTCTTGGTCTGAATTGATCTAGCGCCCACGAGCCCGTCGAACAAGGCGCAATAACGCCGCGCTTCTCTGAAAATCCGTCGCGTGAACCAGAAGTTGGGGCACGCATCAAAAAACTTTCAAAAACACCCCCGAATCTGGTTGACGCCCCCTGCCAGTCAGCTTAAACGCCCCTCCACGACACCTGCCCAGGTGGCGGAATTGGTAGACGCGCTAGCTTCAGGTGCTAGTGTCCGTATGGACGTGGAGGTTCGAGTCCTCTCCTGGGCACCATAACTCATGTACAATATCTAGCTAATCCATTGTTTCTGGTAGATTTACTAGGGAAACAGGTAGTTTTTCGTGCGGCAGCTGTATCACATTTTGTAGCACACTAAGGTATTTTTGCGTGTTTCCTTGTCGCCACATAGCAAGCAGAAATTCCCACCTAAACAATACCCAGAATCGATGCAAAGGTGGTCGGAATGCTCCAATCCCACCCCTGCACTTTTTGATGAAAGGAACCCACTCACTTTTTAATGCTGAGAGCTCCAAGTAAGAAAAATGCCGCCGACGAGACGTCAGCGGCATCCAGGATGTTGGTGAGTTAATGGTAAGCTTGGGCTGCAAGCTAACTCATGTTCGCGATAGCTCGTATTCTGGACATCGTATCTAGGTTTTTACGCCGGTCGTTGATTTCTCGCTCAAGCCTTTCAAAGATTGGTATGTAAAATTCGCCGTCTGCCCGACTTTGAATAGCCTTTGCTACATAAATCTTGTAATTTTCTAAGTCTTTTATCGAAACCTGCATGGGCTGTGCCTCTATTGTTGTCGTGCCCAGTTTTAAACTTTGTCAGGTTTATCAAATGTTAAGGTATTTGTGCCTTTGGCTTGGTCGGTGGCTTGCGGCGTCATATCGGCAGCAGGCTACCATTCCGGCACCTTCAAAAAGGCAAACGCTCCGGAACACCACGCTGATCTCCAAAAGTTTGGTTGCGATGCCGCCAGTGATGGATTGGACCTACATAGTCTGAAGTCCCATATTTTACTGGCATTTTTGGGGCGGTATTGGTTTTTGGCATACTTTTGGCATACCGGTTCGTGCTAGCGGCGTTTCGGCCGAAGATCGAATTGCTAGATTCCGTACGCTTTCTGCGCATACTCCAACACAAAATTGCATACGTACAAAACTACGCAAACTTCATGCATTCGATGAAACTGAGTCTGGAGATTTGAGAGCATTGCTGCCTCCTGAACTTTAAGCATTACATGATGTGTATTGTGTGTATGATGATTCAAGTGGTGTGTCAACATTTGACTCACAGTGTGTATAGTGATAGCTATGCGTTATGGAAAAACTGTCAGATACACCTCCTAAGAGGTTGCAAATACTAATGACCGAAGATGAGCTGGCACTCATTCGAAAGTATACTCACCAGAATTCGATCTATGGACGCTCTGCTGCGATCCGGGCGCTTGTGGCAGCAGGTTTAAAGGCGGAAGAGGCTGCTGGTCGTTTTGATCCGAGAGAAAAATAGGCGGCAAAACGGGCCGTTGAAAAATGTGTTCTTAACTCAACAATTTGGTTTCTTTTGGACGAAGTAATTGGGGGACGACCTAAGATTTAGTTTTTGTTCGCTTTTGAAACCGCAGGAATACAGATGTTTTCTATAAGATGTCGCTGATACTCTAGGCTCAAGAAAATCTACACAATCATCAAGGCAAAGTTACCTGTCTTTCTCTGGCGCTATTAACGCGAAGGGCGGTTTCCAGGCATTCTCTGCGAGCGCGCCCGCGCCCTTGTCTCGATGAGGACGCGGACTTTCCGTCAGAGTGCGCGTACAAACCCTGCTTGCTTCCGCCCGTTGCTTTCGAAGAAAGACAGATCAAACTGGAAAAGGCAGGTGTCTAGGAAGTTTGGAGCACCTCACCACTCAGCTTTATTACGACGCTATGCAAAGGTGCATGTTCGTGCGATTTACGTTATGCTTATGTTTTCATTTGGCTTCCTGACTTAATAAACGCGAGCAAAAATGGCACGATTTAACCCACATGAAGAAAGCGCAGAAGCCGTTTACGCAGCAGCTGAAACCTGGCTTGACACCTGCCTCCTCGGTGACGGCTCAATCTTCTCTTCTAATAACAATCTATGGACCAAAGAGCTCCTCGACGAGCTCGATGAACGTTTTGTCCAGAACCTGGACACGGGAGAAGGTGACTTCTTTGAGAAGCTAGAGGCGCAGCTTTCCGGTGGTTCGCCGCAGTGTAAACAGCTTATGTCAGAGCTTCACTGGCTCATACTGCTGTTCGCTTCACGCATCTCAGAACCCAAGAAACGGAAAGATGTTCAGCTAATTTGGTCATGGTCTGGAGAAACTCTCCCAGGAGACCAGCCGATGCTTTCCGATGCTACGTTGGGCGGCCTCGGGCACACAGGCACAGCATACAACACCCACCGTTGGCGTGAGTTCGTTTTCGCAATCAACGCATTGCGTGAATTCAAGACGAAACCCTCGGAGGAACAAACACAGCTTGCGTCATCATCTTGGGACTTCGCTCGTTGGCTAACCTCGGTCTCTGATGGCGAAAACCGGCAGTTTAGGCACATCCTTGCCAACCTACTGTTCCCAGATGACTTCGAGCGCATAAGCACTGTTCGCGACAAGCACGCAATCCTTGCGGCCTTTGAGGACGTTCCTCTTAAAGACGTACGGAAGCGCGATCTCGTCGAAATCGACCAATCGCTGAAAGAGCTTCGGCAAAGCCTCGAAAGCGAACTGGGCAAACCCATCGATTTCTATATGGAAGGTGTCGTCGAACGGTGGAAGCCATCTCCGGACGCTGTTGTCACACCCCCGAAGAAGGCAGATGCCAGAAATGGAGATGACGGTAGCGTTAAGCGACCTGCCTCACGTTCACTCAATACAATCCTTTATGGGCCTCCGGGGACCGGAAAGACCTATGAAACCGCGAAGAGAGCAGTTTTGATATGCGATGGTCATGCTCCTACGAAACGTGAAGATGTCATGAAGCGATATGACGAACTCTATCAGGAGCGACGAATTGAATTTGTCACATTCCATCAGAGTTACAGCTACGAGGAGTTCATCGAAGGACTCCGGCCCGAAACTGGCAACGATGATGATACGGATGGCGTGCAGTCGGCAGGGTTTAGGCTGGTTGCTCGTCCAGGGGTACTGAAGCGCATCGCGGAGCGGGCACGACAGCGCCCTGCAAAGGCGAACACTCAAGCGGATTATTCTGACCGGCGAATATTCAAGGTGTCGCTGGGTCGAGCATGGGACCCTGAGGACGAAGACATTCGAACCGAGGCTCATGAAAAGGGGTTAGTCTCTCTGGGCTACGGCGGCAAGATCGACTGGTCCGACCCCAAATTCGGAAGCTACAACGCCGTCTATGATCGTTGGCGTGAAGAACCGGGTGAGGAAGAAGCAACGGGCAAGAACCCAAACATCGAGATGCTCAACCAGCTACGCAACAACATGCGGCCGGGTGATATCGTCATTGCCAGCCAGGGTAACAAAAGGGTTCGTGCGGTCGGCGTCGTGTCTGGCCCATACAAATTCGATCCCGATGCTCGTTACCATCACCGCAGGGAAGTTGAATGGCGTTGGCAGGCGGACGACGACAGTGGCATCGAGGTCGAAGACATATACGCGAGCAATTTCTCGCAGCAATCGATCTATCAGCTGTTTCCCAACAAGATTAACTGGCCCAACCTGCTCGCATACCTTGAGCCCGCAACGACCGATACCCCGCACCCTCCCCATGTGTTGATTATCGACGAGATCAACCGGGCCAATATCTCCAAGGTCTTAGGCGAACTGATAACGCTACTTGAAGAGGACAAGCGAGCGAGTGCTCTCAACGAATTGACTGTTACGTTGCCTTATTCGGGGGATCACTTCACGCTCCCACCGAACCTGCACATTGTTGGGACAATGAACACTGCTGACCGGTCGATTGCACTGCTCGACACTGCCCTCCGTCGCCGTTTCCGCTTCGAAGAACTTCCCCCCAAGCCGGAAATTCTTAGCGACATCGTGGTTGAAGATATCGGTTTGGACAGCGTGCTTGAGGCAATCAACAAACGCCTCGAATGGTATCTCGGCGCAGATCATCTGATTGGCCACGGATACTTCACGAGCGTCGAAAGCTTGGAGCAGCTAGACGAGGTGATCGCTAACAAGATCATCCCGCTTTTGCGAGAGTACTTTCACGAGGACCTCGGTCGCGTGCGGGCTATTCTCGGAGGTGGAAACGCCTTCCTTCGCAGAGAGCGCATCTCATCCCCACCCGGTGTCGATGATGCCTACGAGGATGAACGGTTTAGATATGTCGATAACTATCTTGAACTCGGTCAATACGGGCGTGAGGCCTATGAGGAACTGATCAGTTCTGTGCAGCAACAGACGGGCTAACCACTTATGGCCCAATCCGCCAAGCATCAGTCGACATTGATCAAGCGCGAGTGGGGCGTCTTCCCAATTGGTGACGATGGCCTTCGGCAGCATGAGGCCGAGACATTTCTTAAAACAGCTGAACGAGCTGCTAGAGACCTAAGGCTGCCAGAAGGCGCTGTACTCAATCGTGTGGTTGGAGGGCTCAAGGCGGGTCAAGTCTGCGGTGTCTTGAGTTTCCAGAGCCGATCTTTGGAAATCCTCCCAAAAATCGATGGCACTGGGTCGGAGAGCCGACTTGCTCTTATCCGAATGCTTTCCGTGGTGAACGATCTTCGGGTTTCAGATGGCGAGTTGGCACAGCTTCAGAGGCAGCGACGAGACCTCTTGGAACTACTTATTGCGCTTTTCGCCCGCAGGCTGACAAAAGCGATGAAGGGCGGGCTACAGCGCCACTACATGCGGCACGAGGATGACCTTCCATTTGTGCGTGGCAACATCAACATCGGGCAACAGCTAACAAAGCGACCTGTCGCGCCGACAAAGCTCTTCTGTGAATTCGATGAACTGTCGGAAAACACGCCGCTGAACCGTCTACTGAAAGCAGCGGCGCTGCGCTTGCGTGGTATCAGTAGGAGTTCTGAGACGCAAAGGCTCCTGCAAACAATCCTCGATACGTTCCGGCACGTTGGCCGATCCCACAGACCACTTGCGGAACCAATTCAGAGTGATCGAAGCGCAGCAGCGTTTGCAGACATCATACCTTTGGCGCGACTTTTGCTAAGCGGTGACTGGCAAAACACAACTTCGGGAAACACGACCGGGACAGCACTATTGTTCCCGATGAACGACCTGTTTGAACGCTATATTGCTCGGCGTGCTCAACAGACACTTGGACGAGGTATCGTTCATAAGCAGCATTTCAAACATCATGCGCTGAGCAACCAACTCTTCCGCATGATTCCTGACATTGTCATCGAATACAAAAACGAGCCGGTCATCATCGATACGAAGTGGAAGCAGCTCGATACTGGTGACACTCAGAAGCTTGGCGTTGCTCAGTCCGACATCTATCAGATGCTTGCCTATGGCCATAGTTATGCGGCTAACGGAGCAAGACCGCGGCTCGTGCTCCTGTATCCGCACCACGCTGCCCTGAGAAGATCAGAGGGCGTCCTGCGCAGATGGTCTGTGACGGGTTCTGAGTTGCCCCTAACGATTGCGACAGTGGACATTTCAAAGAAGCGATCACCAGTGCGGTGGCGAGAATTGTTTGAGCAGATTGCGCCCGAAGAGCATGCAGGGAGCCCAGTTTCTTGAAAGGCCAAATCATCAGATTTGAGATTTTTGATATGCCTTGGCCACAGCCCGTGCCAATCATCTTGACCTACAAAAGTCAGGGATGTGGTCGCAAGATAGCGTTTGCAGACTTGTAGCCAATCGAACCGCCACTCTGTTCGATTGGCGTTAAACAACAAGTATTTGGCTCATGGTAGAAAGCTAAATCGGGTGTTGAGATTCAGCCGCCTTTGGTTCCGCAATATCTTCAATATGATGTAAACGCCATCAATCCTTTTAGAAGTTTTAAACCGACTTTGTGCCATTTGCTTTCTGGCGAGCAGAGGTCGTGGCCACATCCCTGAAGTCGGAGTGACAAAGCCCCGTTCGCGAGAAATTGTGATCAGAGGCACGGAGTCAAAATAGCTCGAAACAACAGCCGTCCTTTGGTCCGTGGGCGAAAGAAACAGGTTGTGAAAAAGAACAACGCGGGCCAATCCCGCGAACAAAGAAGATGTGCGCAACGAAGGCGTGATCACCAACCACTCAAGCAGAACAGTGGACAAGCAAAGCACATCCATGGCCATGAGGTGCTCCCACCAAAAACGCTGCGCCAGGTAGGAAGAAAAGTTGAATATCACGGCGGTTTCCGCCTCGGTTCAGGTTCCGAAAGGTATCGGAAAATGTCGGCTGTTGTTGCCGAGATCGCGGCTGAAGTAGGTCACGACTTATACAGGCCCGGCAAGAAGAAAGCGGCACAGTTTCTGCTAGGTTTGCCAGACAACGAATACCTGGCAATTTGCTACCCAGCATTCAAACACGACAAGCGATTGCCTTCAGTTGCCATGGTGGATGCAACACAGACAGCGGCCAATCTCCAATACCACTATGAAACCAAAGTGCAGGGCAGGGCGCAGTTGGCAGCGCTGACATTTCCGGCCCTGGAGAGCCGTGTTTCGATTGACAGCTATGACGATGGTGTCGCTCTGGCATTTAAACGCATGAACAAGCTCAAAACTGCGCTCAGAAAATCCGGCATGGGCGACTTTGTGTATGTTCAGTTGGAAGCGCCATTTCAGCCTGAAACGGAATCTTTCTACCTGCATTTTCATATTTTCCTCACCTTCGATCTTGGTGATGTACATCGTCGAAGAGCATTGGCATTCATCAAGGAGAATTCTCCTTGGTTGCAAAGTAAGGCCGGCGTTCATCTAATACGCATTGCACATCGGGATGTCGCCCGATCCATCCGATATGGAACCAAGCCAAGCACGACCGCATATGAGATTGCCACGTCTGAAAACAAAAAGGTGTTCGAAGCTTATCTGGCTGTCTCCAAGGGGCGGCGTCTTACAAGAACGGAAGGTTCGCTTAAAGAGACAGTGCAGGAACTAAAGGCGCAGGGGCGACGCGCGAAATTCTCCCAATGTGAAAACACTGGCCGTCTTTCTGTCTGTCTGGTGGAAAAAGTTGTTAGGCGCGAACCAGGGGCCATTGAACAGTTGGATTGCAAGGGGGGCAGGAGGCAAGACACGCAGAAGCCAAAGACCGGGGACAATGCGAATAATATCTACTGTGGCTGCGGTCGTCCTGTCGCGTCGCCAGATGGCCGCCTGATGGCTTTTGGGTACGTCCAAGGCTTCTGTGAAAAATCCTTTGAGCCTAGTTCGGGGGAGGGTGTTCAGGGTAGTCTGTTTGAGGCCAATCGGATCGCTCGACTTGCCTGGGAGGTGAACACTGGAAAACCCTTCGATCTGAAAGAATTCCTTGCTCCGATGGCCGATGACATCATTCGATTGTTCCGTGATGCTGATGTTCAGAGTTACACGGTAATCGCCTCGCCAAACGTTCTGAAGACACTCCGGCAAATTCAAAAGGAGCGTGAGCAAAGATCCCGATGCCAAAAGAGGGTTCAACGAGGAAGATTTGGCCAGAAGGGATTTGCGAGGACTCTGAGACGTTGGGCTTCCAGAATGAGCAGAGTATTAAATTGGTTCAAAAATTTGAAGAATAGAATTTCCGGCAAAACCACAAGGCCATCTTCAGGTACTTTTACCAACTAAACTCAGGCTACCCATTGTACTTCTATCAATATTACAATATGTTACACGAATGAACAGAAACCGGACCCTCATTCATCTGATATGACCAGCAGTTTTGCTGGTCGATATCTATTGAATGCAGGCTTAGAGTTTCCAAACAAACCTCCTTGGATTTCATCACCTGCGACACTCGCGTGAAGGTGTTCACATGCCAAGAATTGTTCCGTTGCTTACCGATCTAAAGCTGTTCGAAACCGAAGATGATGACATTGAAAGACGTTTGAGGAACCACTTGGAAGCGCTCCGGTACTCAAGCTGCAAAGAAGGCAAAACCGAAGAGCCTAAGCGAGTGACATGGCAGGACACTGACACGATCCGCCGTCGCGCAAAGAAAATTATCGAAGCCCGTGGCAAGTATTCTCAAGGTCGGCATCTGTCCCGAGCTGACAGAAAGATGTTGCGGCCTGTCATGAACGGCGTTGCGGTGGGTGGCCCGTCAACGGAACATCAAGTCGATGAAATCGCAGCAATGTTGTATGATGAGTTGCCTTGGATGCAGCGGGTTATCCATGAAATCTGGTTGGACATGCGCCACAATGTCATTGAGCATGGGCCAGGTTTGAGATTGAGGCCCACGCTATTGATTGGCGGAGCTGGATTGGGGAAAACTCACCTTGTTCGTCGGGTTGCAGAACTTTCTAATTTGCCGGTTGTTCACATTGATGGAGGCGCAAGTTCAGAAGGGTTTCCTGTTGCTGGATTGAGCCGAGGCTGGGGTGGTGCCGAATGTGGGCGGCCTCTGAAAACCATGCTGTCTACACAGGTGGCGAACCCAGTGGTCGTTATTGATGAGGTCGATAAAGCGGGAACTGCCTTCGGTACTAGTGGTCACAGCACATCCATGCATACTGCTTTGCTGGGCCTGTTGGAGCCAGTTTCGGCCGTTGATTGGCACTGTCCATATTTTCAAATTGGTTTTGATATGAGTCGGATCAACTGGTTGATGACTGCTAATGATTCTAGCGTTCTTCCGGCATTGCTTCGATCTCGCGTGCGTACAATCCACATCGATCCGCCGAACAGAGCCCAATTGGCTAACTTCATTGAAAATGAAGTCGAAAGGCGGTTGTTGCCGGAGGAATGCATGGATCAGATTTGGCAAGCGATCCAGATGCCCATCAACAACAACGCTGTCAGCGTTCGCTTGGTTGTTAAGCTTCTGGAGGAAGTCCAGCGGCTGGAGACATTGCCGTTGAAACACTAGTCGGCGAACTGGCATTTTTGTCCCTGCATGCCTTTTGCCTAGCTTACACCTGCAAAGCTAAAACGTTCTTGAGAGGAGCTGGAAGACTTCTCTTCATTGAACACAACAAAGGAATGCAAAATGGCAAAAGGAAAAGGTCAAGGTAACGCAGGTGGCTGGCCGGCGACCACCAGAAATCCGTCTGGCGGAGGACGTTCAAACAACCCTCCAGGGGGCGGCAAGAGTAAGTAATTCAAAACTGATTACAGCGTAACGAGTTGAGTTTTTTTGGAAGGGGTGCAGCTGTTGGGTTGCACCCCTCTTTCAAAATCTTGAAAGTCGCGGATCAAATCTGCGTATTCGAAACCAGTTCCTAGAGCAGTCTGTTCCCAATATTTCCAATCTTGCCTCATTCTGATTGCAAAGCAGCAGAAGACTGAAATCAAAAACAAAGATGATCGAATATAACTGTTAATCGCGTTCCTATGCTCGGGGCTAACTGAAGCGAGCTTTGGGTTTTTGCTGTGATCGACCAGTTCTATGTATTGAACAAAGGTATCAATGAACGGGCTTCCGTTCCTTTCAGTAAACGTTTTTATTCGATCTATGGGGGTGGCTTCCCACATCGTCGGCTTGTCAGGCCATTGACTATTTTTGAGGAGATAGTTTTCTACAAATATGGTTTTGACCTGTGACGGATATTCCTGAATGGACACGTCACTGAGCATTCGCCTTTGTTGGGTTACCTGTTGCAGGACGTAGCCAAGCGTAAGGAACTCGCAAGGGTGAAGTACCGGGAACGGGATAGATTTCCATACTTCAAAGGCAGCAGGAGATCTGAAAGCCTGATATGTGCGCGAGTTCAGTATTCTAGAAGGTGCCGCAATTTCCAGATCCCATTTGGTTTCTTGTTCATAGTAGAGTCTTTTTCGCAGAACCCATGAGATGTATTCTAGTTTCCTGAATTCAATCAACGCCTTGAGATTTGACCTTGTCTTTGGGAGCCCTCCCGCGATTTCACCAGCGGCAAGCTGTCCTGAAATGATCGCGGTATCCCGCCAATCGGACGATGATTTAATGCGATCTCGAAATTCCACCAATGGTGCGGATCTATCGCCGAATCGCTTTACGAACTTTCCTATGTGCTTCTCGGACAAAGCCGCTGTGAGTTGGCCAGCCTGAAACTTGTCCCTGAGAGCTTTCTGGGTTCGGGAAATGTACCGCTTGTCGGCCGCGTTACCCCCTTTCCCTTCAATCCGCTTGCCCGGTGAAAACCACTTAGTGGTATCCATCTTCAGTATTTCTGCAAATGCGTCAGGAGCAGGTACAAACATTTAAGTGCTCAGTGTTTTACGAAGTGGGTGAGAGCACTGATGGCAGAGCTAGCTTGGGAAGTCACCCCAACCCAAAAGCCGAATAATGGAAGGACCTGCTTCTGAGTAATATTCAATCAGAGTGGAAACCTGTCAGAGACAGCGATCAACTTTTGCTTGCTGTCCTGCGAGCTACACGCAGCATCGCAGACGTTAGTACCGACCAGAACAAGCCAACAAGGGCCGACAAAAGTCCAACGAGACCCAAAATCACCGACGTGGCTTCATCGGACCATTTCATTGTGGTGCGAATGAACTTGTTTTTTCCCATTACTTCCATCGCGCCAACCGTCTTTCCTTTTAAAGCCTCTGAAGCACGGGATATTGGTGCGAGATCCTCTATTCCATCCACCCGTTTAACGACGTAAATCGCGTCGATGGTACTCATACTGCCACTTATCTTGCCGATGTGCGAAACCATCTCAACCGTTTCATTCAACACCGCCGGTTTTATTAGTGCACGAAGATCTTCAGTACTTCGGGCACTTTTCACCTGGCTCCACTCGACCCCGTCTTTAAAGGAGCGGACGAGCTGCTTTCTGATACTCGTAGGCAAAGCACCGACAGAGTTCATAAGTTTTGCCATCCCGGTGCCCGCCTTAATTGACAGCGACGTGCCCGCGGAAGGGTAAGCAGCTGCGACCGCTGTAAGCCCAACCACCGACAGAATGACGTCAACCTCATCCACGTCTTGACCCGTGTAGTAGTCGTATACTCCCTTCCCAACACCGCCAACATCCCCGATTGGAGTAAAAGCTACAGACGCTTGGCAAAGCAAAACTGCGGACAGTTCGCACTGCGCAGCATCCAAAGCGCATTTTAAGCATTTCCCGGATGTCTTAAAAAACCCAAAGTCTTCGGATTTAGCTGCTTGGATTTGCTCTTTTGTGGCTTCCTTCAGTTCGATGTTTTTATCTTCTGCCACTCCTTGCAGAGCTTCAATTGCGATCCAGTCTCTTGGTGTTTCGCTCAATCTGGCGCTTAGCCTTTGCTCGATTAGTTCCGGTGAAGCCGCTTTGGACAACGCTTGTTCGTATTTTTGTCGCAACTCATCCAACCCGCTCTCTACTAATAGGGTAGATGCCGGATTATTCACGATTTGCCAAATGTTCAGCGCCGTAAGAGTAAGGGAGCCCACAAGCAAAGCGGAAAGAATTAGTTTTAGTAGCCTCTTTGATCTCAACTAAAAGCCTGCCTCAATTGCTTCTCCAAAGATTCAATCAGGGTTGTATGTATGACTACCTCGCCATGATGATTGCGAAGAAGTGCCCTTTTTATGTTTTTTTCCGCCAAAGATGCCGCGAACGGGAAATCGACGCAGAGCCAAAAGTATATGGGCACACACGGTAGCTCAAATTCCACCTAGGCTGATTTACTCTAACGGTGCGATTGTCGTCTCAGACCTGAGAGCAGCCTCGGTTAGTATGTGGCCTGACTGCAACCGCTGATGGTCCTGGTTGTCAAAATTGAGTGGACGCTAAGACGACACATCGGCCGAATTGAAAATACGCCATATTGTGTCCAAACAGAGTTATGTATAATTCAGCTTAACACTTTTCGATTATACTCTAGAGGTAAATCGAACAGGGGATATTCAGTGGGTAGAAAAATCGGTTATCGCCGTGTGAGTTCCGACGAGCAGAACCTTGATCGTCAAGATCTCAGCTTTTGTGATCGCGTTTTTGAAGAAAAGCGTTCTGGAGGTTCAATGAATCGTCCCGAGCTTGCCAAGATGCTTGACTTCCTTTGGACTGGCGACGAAGTGCACGTTTGGTCCATCGACAGGCTGGCTCGATCCATGGTTGATCTTTTGGATATCGTGCAAACAATCAGTCAGGCTGGGGCGAGCGTTCACTTCATCAGTGAAAACCTGAAGTTCTCAGGCAACCCTGACAAAGACGATGCTGTGGCAACCTTGCAGATGCACATGCTTGGAGCATTTGCCCAATTTGAAAGATCCATCATCCGAAAGCGTCAGAAAGAAGGCATCGCAAAGGCTAAGGTCGCAGGGAAGTACAAAGGTCGGAAGCCTTCTGTGAACCGAGAAGATGTACGGCGCCGCTTGGAACTGAGACTGCCTGTTGCTCAAATTGCCAGAGAAATGCAGATCTCCAGGAGTACCGTGTATTCGATTGGGAAGGAGTTGGGATTTCAAGTTCGACCAGGCATGGTGGCTCTAAAGCAAAGACAGGCGGCTGAGACGGGTTAAACTCAGGTTATCGTCGGTTTGCATTTTTTAGCGTTTCGACAACCTTGGTTCCAGGGCCGGTTTGCCGAAACTATAAGGATGAAACAGGGTGGAAATGCCGGGTCAGTTATCGAGCACACAATACAGCTGGTCAAAGCGGACTCCTAAATCGCTAGAAAGTAGCCTGTATTTGCGTAATTCACTTGCATGACTACAGGCTCCAATACCCGTTTTCATCAACGCTCGCACCGCTGTTTTGTAGGGCTCCCGAAACAGCCGTACGATCACAATCTCTTTGCATTTTTTCAGAAACCCAGAAATGAAGATAATCTAAACTGCATCCCCCCTCAGACTCCTGTAAGACTTTATCCAGTGCCTCTGGGACCGACAGACGCCTTGCTTCGCCCCATTCGGACAGGTACAGGTATCGGCCAACGCTGTTTTGGATTTTCGGTGACAAAAGCAACAAACTAAAAATTGCTTCCGGATCCATCTTAGGTATTTTCGGCAAAAACTTTGATGTTTCGCTTACATGAATCCCATGGCCGAGACTACTCAGCTCCTCGATTGCATACTCGATCATTTGATCTTGCGAGTCTCGCTTTACCAAAACATCGCGATCATTGATTCCCCAGATCGAAGTGCCTACTCGAATGAGCGGATCGCTTGGCACAATCTGAAAGAAACTATTTGTTCCACGGACTCTATTGAGCCTTTTCCTAAGCTCGGTAGAGTGCAGAGGATGGCCAGCGTCTTGCAAGATAGAAATTAGCGCCTGCCGTATGTCAATCCGGCTACGATCAGAACTAGAAGCGCTAGTTTTTTGGCGCCAAACTAGCCGTCCCAAATCATCAACATTATCCCTGTCTTTGAGAGATGCGCTTACGATGTATTGGTCAACGTCTGAAAATCTCGGCCCAAGGTTTTCAGATATAATTGCTAGTAATTCAGAAGAATGCCATTGTCTTTCAGGCAGGCCACTTTGAATTACCTCCTCCGCGATGTCACCCAGATAAACAAAGTCATCGTCAGAGAGATTTATGTGCTTTCTGAGCCCGTAAGTGCCTCTTCCGAGAAGAATACCAACGTTCCCGACAGCGGATTGTGCTCTTCTAACATCCATCTCGCTTCCACTGGCTTTTTGAACCAACTCAGGAATCTCTGAAAAGTGCAGCGGGACCGAACTTTGCTCTAAAACCGCGAGAATAAGTTGCTCTGCTCCGCGGCCAAAGCTTTGCAACACCGTTCCGTTAGAGGTTTCCTGAAAATGGCAAAGAGAACTAGACGCCTTCCAAAGGAGGTCCCCAAACTCGCGACCCTTTACGCCCAACAACGACTGAACAAACTGTTGAGACTGTTCAAAGGTCCAGGCCAAGCCCACTCCACTTTTGAGCAGGTTTCGAGCATCACGAACCATTGTTTCCCAGTCCTCTTGATCAAATGGAGCTAAATATTGAATTTCCTCTATTTCAACAACGTAGGCCTCCAAACCGGGCATAGCTTTAAGCCAATATTCAAAAACCGAGCGTTTTTCAGAGACACCCGAGAACCAATCATCAACATTTTCCAACCCGGCTATCGACATTGGAAAATCTCGCTCTTCCAATTGCTTCGAAAGTTTCCTCACGAAAAGATCATCCCAGAGTTCCTGGGCAATGATTTTTTTCACAGCCTTAGATTCTACCTGTCGAATTCGTTCTCGCGAAACCCCATACTCCTCACCTATTTGGTTAAGAGTTTTGGGGGCGGCAGAAAGCCCCATTCTTTTCTCGAGGATGTCCCTTTCACGTTCCTCCAATTTTCCAATAGACTTTATTAGACTAACGAGAAAATTAGTTTCAGCCTCCAATTCAATTAGTGCTTCTTGTGAAAATGGGCCATCAGCCAAACCTTGATTTAAGACCTCGAGTAAGTCGCGAACACTTTTTCTTCCAAAGTTTCTTAGTCGCTCGAGTTCTGCCAATTTCCAATCCGCCAAATCAGCGACCACCTTTAAGCCTTCTTGCTCAAAGACATTGGCCAGTCTAACGGTCAATTTAAGTGTATCGAATGAACGTTCTTTCAGCCAAGGCGGAGCAAACCGAGCAAAGGCACACGGATCGTTTGAGTTCCCTAATATCAAATGATTGAAGCGAAACTGCCCAAGGGATTTTCTAATGCCAATTGGAAGTTGACTTTCGTATTCCAGATATGAATCCTCATCAAAGATCCCGACTTTATCTATCTTCTCTTCTTCGTCTGGATAGATACTTAGATATCCGTCAAGCCAAATGACCCGCTTTTTTGCCGTTGTACTATAGTCTGTCTGTGATGGAACTCGACTAATGCTCGCTACACCCGGAATCTCTGCACTTTCAACTTCAGAGCCATCTACCGAATAACCCCAACCGGACAACGCTAGAAAAACAGGCTCTTCAAAAACAAAACCAACAGGAGATTCCGTAGCTGTGTACCCACGAGGCAACGCAAATTTGGCGCCGGAAGTTACTAGCAACTTGCCAGGGAATTTTCTCGCAACATTGAGAAAATGCCTAGGTGCAATTCTCTCAAAGCCGATGTGCAAAACAGATCCCGCGTACTGATCATTGTTTTTGGCCCAGGCCTCAACAATGTTTCCTAGGTCAGAGAAGACGCCGTTGGTCGGCGTACCTTCTGCTGGAAAAAACATTAAGAATGCACGAAGTGGGCTAGACACAATGATTTCCTTACTGTGTGACTTGCTCGACCTGCTTAAGTAGATCTACAAAATCAATTTCACCACCGTTTGCTTGTTGGTGCAACTCGCGAACGCCCCATTCAGCGAGCCGCTCGATATAGCGATAGGCTGTCGTTTCAGATGAAAACGCGGGCACCAATTCCTCCACGGCGGTTTGCAGAGTTTTGTCTGGATCCAGTGAACCCACGTTATAAATTGTTTTGCGTTTCTCTAGCTCTGGAGGCTCTACGCCCTGAGCAACCGCCAATGCAAATGCAAAACGATACCCATCTACTTTTTGGGCGAAATTCCCGAGTTCAACAAGTTCTTCAAGCATATCATCAGCCTGTTGCGACAAACCAATCGTCACTACTTCCTGAGCACTCATATTACTGCCCTTTCTACCTTGGATTGGTTCTCGGAGACTTCACAGATTTTGTAGACGGATCCGACCTTGTCTTTCACCGAAGCCAGATCTGTCTCCGGACGGATTTCTCCGCTGTGAACGAGTAAAACCAACTGGCTAGTAACTTTTGGAAGATAGCTTAGGATATTATCGCGATGTTGGGCGTCCAAACGCCCAAAGGGGGTGTCCATAACTACAGGGCCTGTTGATCGCCCTGTTCGGTTCAAACCATCAATGAGAGATAAGGCTACGACCTGCTCAGCGCCAGCGCTTCTTAGCGGAACTGTTCGACCGAAGCTGTCGATAATACTCAAGCCATAATTCTCGTTTATCTCAAGACCTTGATAAGATTTTTGCGTGGTCATTTGATTAAAGGCTTCACTTGCCTTCGCTTGAACCGTGGAACGTAATTGGTCTCGAAGTTTTTCAATACTCGCAGAGAATACTTCCTGTATCTCGTTGAGTAGTTTTACTCGCGCGGTTGCTTTCTCAGACCGCCCCTCCGTCATCCCTTGAATAGTGGACTGCAACACAGAGATCTTTTCATTAATCTTGGCCGCTTCACTTTTTCCTAAACGTATATCTTCGACCAACCGACCTTCTTCCCGAAGGCGTTCGTCTCTTTCCAGACGCTTTCTAGTTAGCGCTGCCGGATCACTCCCCTCAATTTGGTCTTCCAAGTCGACAATATCATTCTCTGCACGTTGCAATCCAACAATGGCGGATCGAAGCTCTTTGCTGATCTGCTCCAAGCGTTCGCATGCATTTGTCCCCCGAATTCCATCGAGCCTAGAAGACGCGGCTAGTACAGATCTCAATTCTGCGCTCGCATCGACTTCCTTTGAGATCTGGGCCTCCAAATCGTCCACGATAGAAGAAAAGTATGAACGCTTCTCATGCGAGATTTCCTGCTGACAGGTTGGGCAGGCAGAGGTTTCCAATAACCGTCTGGTCTCACTGAGCCTATTACGCAGAACTGCTCCATTAGACGTCTGTTCTATCAGTACCTGTTGCCTTTGAAGGAGCTTGTTTTTCTTTGATTGAGACTTAGCTGAAAGCAAGTCGCGCCATGAATTTGCGATGACCTTGTTTTTTTCTTCCGTCTTGTCACTAATTGTGTTTCTACAGTTTTCCGCCGTGGTTTTCGCAGATTTTAGTCTTTCGCCTAATGCAATTACGGCTGCGGCAGCTTCTAGTTCTTCGTCCAAGTTTTCACGTGCTGTTCTGGCGTCAGCAAGCTGCTCCTCAAGTTTCGATATGTCGTCTTCTTTTGATTCCAGTTGCGTCGCCAAGTTGTCGGATTCCTGTGCGGCACCCTTTAGACTACTAATCTGAGCAATTGCTTGAGATTGCTTCTTTCTGGCACTTTTAAGCAAAGCCCCCAACTCGTCGCGGCCTTTAGTCAATGAAGGTACACCTAAGACCTGCTCAATTGTTTCCTTGATCCGACGACCTTGCTCACTGCCCTCAACCAAAAGCTCTTCGTACTCTTGCAACAATTCGCCATCAAAAAGGAAGAAACGCGATATCTGCTCTGGCGCAACCAAGTTGATCTCGGAATCAACTTGGTCACCGCTTACCAAGTTTCCATTCTTTTTTAAGTGCGTTGAGATTTGGAAGTCATCGTCTTTTGAGGGGGTTGCGACAAGAGGTTTACGTGAAACCGTTCTGCGGAGTTCAAAAACATCGTTTTCATTGCTGAAGCGCAGGAAAACCTCCATACTCCAATCGTCTTCTAACGCGGCATCTTTATTTACCATCAAATGAAGAGGAATCTTTCTCGAGTGGCGACCTACCGCCTTTCCGTAAAGGCCCCACCTAATTGCATTCAAAAGAGACGTTTTGCCCCTCATATTGTCACCCAGAACTAGCATTATGTTGCGGCTGTCATCGGTGGGAAAATCTATCGAAAGTAGGTCCTTGTAGGGCATAAAGTTCTTCGCCGTGAGATTTAGAAGCTTCACGTGTTTTACCCCTATTTTTGGTCTTGTTGCTTATTGAGAGCTTCATCTATCAGCCGTTCCATTGCTGAAAATGAACGATTGAACTCATCGCCAAATTGGTAACGTTTCTGAATGGCATAACACCTCAAGATTAGATCATCATCCAAACCTGGTGCGATTTCCGCTTTGACATTCAGCAGTGTTTGAAGAGCCAAGTCGTCTTCAGTGTTAATCATCTTCTTCGATCTCCTCGATTGACACTAGATCGCCAAAATCTATGTGGGTTTCTATTGCGATTTCTCGAAGTTCAGCGCTCGCTGAACGGTTCACCGCATTTTCCGCAAATTCTAAAGACCTTGCTAATTCTGACTTCAGCAAGCTGACTTGGTTCTGTTCGCCGTCTGATTTTAACGGGACTACTATAGCGTCGTGTATTACCGCCAAGTACTTTCCTGGAGATTTTCTCAATACGCGCCCACGCCTCTGTATGAATTGCCTTGGATTCTGTGAAGATGCCAGGATTAGCGCGTGTGAAACTGCTGGAATATCTACACCCTCATCCAAGCAGTTTATCGATACTAGAATGCCACCAAATTTTCGAAACCAATCCAAAGTGGCTTCACGATCCCCATCCATCGCCGAATGATACTCGATGGGTCTTAGACCAGTGTCCTCCAAGTCCGAAATGACTTCTGACAGCTGTTCACTATCCTGGCAATACACCAGCCAACTTTGCCCATCCTCATATTCAGCCTTAAGAACTTCTGTGGCCAATGCAGTCTTTGCAACAGCCTTTTTTGCAATTCTAGATCTTTGGATAAGTAGTAACTTAACTTTATCATTCAGAACTAATTTGCCTTTTTCATCCTTCTTTAACCTAGCCATTTCATTGCGAATTCTAAGCGAATACTCACTCCATTGTTCAGCTTCGCTCGCACTCAAGTTGATGGGGTGGGGAAAGTACTCATAGGGGACCAGCCTGTTCATTTTTACTGCGTCGGCAAGAGAAATTGCCGGAGGAACCACTCCCCCGAAATAAGATGAGATCTTCTCAGTTCCTTCAGGGTCCCCGTAGCGGGCAGGAGTAGCGCTAAGGCCTAATCTATATGCAGCATCGATTGTTAAGCACTTCGCGTTTTGAGGGCTTCCAATTTGATGAACTTCATCTGCTACTAGTAGAACTGTAGAAGCATCGCCGATGCTTGACAGGAACTTTGCTGATGATGCGGTTTTCATCGTTGCTAGCACGATTCTGGCGCCTAGTTCTTTTGAACTATCGAGCATAGCGCCAAGTCTGCCCTGTTCCTTCCACTTTGAATGCCCGGCGCCCGCTAAAAGAAGTGTTGCTTCCGGTATGTAGTCAGAGATTTCTTTCTGCCACTGCTTGTGAAGTAGTCGGCTCGGAACAACCACTAGTGCAGGCATACCGTTCGAGACATGAGACTTAAGCGCGATCAACGCGGTGAAGGTTTTACCTGTTCCGGTTGCGTGCTCAAAGATTCCCCTTTTGTTTTGCTTTTCCCATCCTTCAATAGCCGTTTTCTGATGGTCAAGCGGCTCTCTAGTATCGCGTTTAGTATTATTGCCCTTTGATTGCGGCATTTGGTTGGGAAGGTCACCCAAGGAAAACTTGGTCACATACTCTTTTACAGAGCGAGGAAATTGGGAGACTTCAATATCTTTGTCCTCATCATCCCACATGCAATTAAAGTGACTTTTATGCTTGTGTACTCTGACTGCATCGTTGCCGTCCCGCCAACTACAAAAGACCTCGATTGTTTCGAAATTTCCACTGTCGTGCCAACCACTCCAAGTTTCATTCGTTGAACCCCGGAAACTAACTACATTGCCTAAAGTATCTGAGAAGATCCCAAGTTTTTCATGGTATATTCCACGACCATCTCGTCTGGTAGCTATTCGTATTTCCAGAGCATTGAGTTCAATTAGAGTGGACAAAATTTGAGCCGAATAACTCGTTACCTCGTTGTTAAGCAAGTCATCAAATTGCCGCTTTAGCGAGGCCTCGACTAAACGCTCCCTGGCAGCATAGCTTTTTGAGATTATCTCGATGTCTCCCAGGCTAAGCGCCGGCGAGCAAATAAGATTGATCCGCCCACCCTTCCGCACAAACTCCAGAATTTGAGGACCGACAACGGTATAAACAGAGCTGGAGAAATAGCCCACGGCTCTTTCATAGAGGCAAGAGTTCCTTAGGCATTTAGCGTAAAACTCTTCAGCAGGACTTTCCTTTATTGAACGGTACTCCGTTTCTAGCAGTAAGGCCGACAAATCCCCGGTGTAGTTTGGTTCTACACCTAAGTTGCCACTTCCTTCGCTTTTACCCTTCAATATTTGATCCTCTTATGAACGCAAAATTTGCCTTAGGTGAAAGTGCTTTCAAACCTACCTTTTGATCCTTCAACGTACTCTGCTTTGGCTTCGACACCGAGCCACCGGCGCCCCATTTCTTCAGCCACAGATCCAGTCGTGTTTGATCCGGAAAAGGGATCAAACACCAAATCATTCTCGTCCGTCAAAAGTTGAATAAAGAAAGATGACAAAGCTGATTGCATGCGAGCAGGGTGGGCTGGCAATTCCTTTTTTTTACAATATTCTCTGTACTTAGCATCCCATTTTGTTCCCGAGAACTTTAACAATGACTCTGGAAATTTTTCTCCGCCTATATCAAGAACGTTGGGACCAATGGCGCCACCGTTGTCTTTCAGAAACCCTTTTTCTGAAATTACATGGCCAGAAGGTCGCGAGCCTGCATTGTACTTTTGGCTCTTTAGAAGCCTCTTCATGTGATCGCTGTAAGGGTTCAGGACTTTTCGATTGTCGGCCTTTGGGTTTTGAGTCTTTGACATCCACCAGACATGCGTGAACGAATCCTTTAGTCTGACTCTTTCGACTGTGACCCATGCTGCCGGGCTAGGAAGGCGAGCGGGATTATGACAGATAACATGCTGACAAAGATGCAAATTTGCTGATTTTTTAAACTCCAAAAGTGCTTCCAACGGCAATGTCGACATAGTTGGAACACCTGTTTCCCAAGCGTTTCCTATCTCGATAACTATTGAGCCGTCATCAGTAAGTAGATCAGTCAATTGGGAAGCCAGTGATGATAGCCAATCAAGATATGCTTGCCCTGTTTCGTTTCCATATTCCTTCTTTCTAACCAGCGGAAAAGGTGGAGAGGTGACGATCAGATTCACTTTCCCTCGAAACTTCAGGAGTTCTTTGCTCTCAAGCGCGTCTTCAATACGGCCATGCAGCAGGCGACCTTTTGAGGTCTTGTAGGCGAGTTCTACGGTTTTTGCCTCGTTGTTCTTGTTTCTCACAGTGCCTGTCATCAACCCACTTTCGCTGTTTAAGTGACCGCATTTCAACCACAGCCTGATTCGAACATCGTGCAGACACCCATCTCGACTGCTCTCACGCGACGGCCCTTTGTAAAGGTTTGTGGTCGATTTTTTGGGAGTATTCAAGCCAACTCAAGTGACCCCATGGCGAAGCGTCAGATCTCTTTACTAATGGATGCCACGAGCTTGAAAGATCCGCGTCCGCATAGGTCTTGCTCGCCATAAGCCCGTTTCGGACCTATTGCCTCAATGAACGTAGGAATCAATTGTTCGTCCAGTAGATTAATTGACGCTGCATCTGGAGCGCCTGGAACGCACATTGTCTGCATTCCAGCGCCAGGGGTCGGGACCGGCATAGGTTTCCAACCAGACTTGTATTTCATCGAGCTTGGGGGCCTACGCTGTTTGCATGCTGCTTTTTAGTTTGGCCAGTTCTCGGTCTTACAGCTTGGTGATCTTTGTCTGCTCATTCCCATCACTCACCGTGCTGGATTCATGAGATGATTTTTGGCAGGTGTTTTGCGCAATATAACCGCAGCTATGACTTAGAGCCGTTTTCAACTGCCATTAGATCCAGCCAACGTTGGAACCAAATCGCTCCGTCCTCTAATAGGCTAGGCGGGACGCCGAGGCAGGTTACTGCTTCGCGCAACTCGAAGTCCACCTCGAAACCTTCAAACACTTCTTGTTTCTTGATTGGGTCAAAATGGATGCAGCCTCGGCGAACCTCAAATGCATTCCAACTTGGCTGCGCGGTGACGCGCACTTTCTTTTGATCTTCACTAAAAATCTCTTCGTCAATGGAAAATAGCCAACCGAGTTGGTAGTTCAGGTTGGTTTTTGTCTGAGAAGTCATTGTGCCGCCTTTGACCTAGGTACAGGTTTTTTAGTCCCTGACGAATTGAGCCCCGACGATGGATCAGTGATCATAATCGGTATGTTTGCTGACGTTAAAAAGTGAAAGTCAATGTTCGTCAATCGACGAAGACCCTTCTTGCTAGGAAAATTTGATAGTTCATACCCAAACAGATTTTTACGATTGAACTGAGAGGCCATATCCAATCTATACAACCAAGGCTATTCGCGCGACCCAAAAAGTTGGGAATGAGATAATGACTGATATATTTCAACGATTTACCTGGATTGAGCAGCACAATACGACTACGGCTCTCGCATCCCCGCACTCGTGACAAAACAAATTTGTTGATCTAAGCATCGGCTTCACGATTTCGAACGACCATCATATCGAACACTGCCCAAAAGTCCTACTTGCGGTGCACCAACTTGAACCCGTCAGCAAGCAAGATTTTGTCGATTTCATCATAGACGTCATCCGGTTTTCGAGGTTTCCAATATGGTGTTTCAAAAGAAACCAGCTCTGCGAATAGCGCCCGTATCCTCAGGCTTGTTTCATCTCCGTATACCTCTCTTCCTCTGATGGCCTTCATCGAGTGGCCCATCATGCTTCCTCGCTCTTCGTTGCTTAACCCAGCTCGTCTCATTCTTGATTCAAAGCTATGTCTCAGGCTGCTTACCTGGTGCTTTGGCGACGGAAAAAGATTGTTTTCAGCGAAGTACTTCGACACAGCAGCACTAAAGCTCTCTTTACCACGATATCTCGGGAAACCATTTGGGTGTCGCTTCATCGCTGCCAGTGCCGCACCGACAAGAGGGACAGACCGGCGAGAAGCCTTGTTTTTGATTTCACGCTGGTGCTCGCCATCTTCCACTCTAATCAAGATATGAGGAACATTCGCAGCTAGTTTGATTGCCGAAGGTGGCAGATCGAAAATCTCAGTTTGCCTACAGCCAGTCTCAGCACAAACGATGAGGATATCGCGCGCTTCTTCGTTCAACCCTTCGAGTTTGCTTCCATTAATGATATTTTGCTCAATCCAATGCGGCGAAAACTCAGCTTTTTGGGTAGGGTCTTTTGCCTTCTCCCAATTCGCCTCGCCTTTGATCCGAATGTTCTCGAATGGGTTCTCGAACTCGTCAACCTTCAAGCTCTCATAAAACGCATCCACCATCATCCGCAGATAGCCAAAATGTTTGTTGGCATACTGGGTTGTGACTTCCTGTCTAGCTACTCGCTTTTCCCAATCTCTACGGTAATTAGATGCATCTGCTGTTGAAATTTTAGTAATCGGTTTGTTGCCAACAACTTCAGAAAATGTCTTGGCTGCGCGCTTGTAGCGGTTGAGCCACATCCTTTTTTGGCGAGCATTTTTTTGGGCAACTTTGTCCGGACATAACTCACCCATTTGAACTGCTATCTCGTTCAGATTGGTGTCGGGCAGTTCGAAGCCGCCTAAATTTGCCGCAAACTGCGGAGAGATAGCTGCGGGATCTCTGTCGAACATCGAACTTAGTCGCGACAACAGTTCTTCCAATTCTCCTTTTGCCAAATCAGACGCGGAAATCGGCGAGATGCCGTTTTCCTTCGCGAGTTTGATTGTGGCCCTATAACGGGTGTCATCTCCCCTGCTACGTCCCATAACCAGCTTGACGTCAAGTTCGGATAGAAGTTTTTCACGCACTTGATACGCCAATGCCTGAGCCGTTTTTAAGCTATCAGTGCCAAGCGACTGTGTAAGGAAGCGAGGCTCATGTACTGATTGGTACTTCGTAGGCGTCCTCATTCGAAACCAGTAGATTTTCCCCCTCAACCAAAGATAGCTCATGTTTTTTCCTTAGGCTTTGTTTCACAAAATGTATCACATCAGCAGACCAGCCCTCCACTTGGAGCTTTTGGTGACCGACGATTTTGTGAATACCATCAATGGTTTGGCCATGGGTAAAGCGAAGGTTAACGAATCAGAAAATCCCTCTCCTGGGCACCAAAATTTCCATGAAATTTGAACCCCTGGCACTTCCGGTCACTTGACCGATGTACAATCAGACTGGTTTGGCCTGTCTGAGTCAATTTCTTTGTTTGACCCCGAGAATCGACCCGTAGCTACCGGAATTAACAATCTCTGTTGCACTACCTTTTGCCAGTCTAAGAAGGACATGGTGCAAGGCTATGGCAATTTCCTGCAAATCAAACTCATCTTTTTTGAACATACCTTCCCGTCACGCTTGTTAGTTACAAAGTCAACTATTACCACACCGATTAAATTCGATCGTATCTGTCCGGAAGGAACGTGCAAAATGAATGAGCTGACCAAGAATGAACGCATGACAGTTGCCCCATCCTTGAAAGGGCCGCACGAAGGGTACATGCCGGGCTTTGGCAACGATTACGAAACCGAAGCGCTTCCTGATGCTCTGCCCCAGGGTATGAACAGCCCGCAGAAATGCAATTACGGCCTCTATGGTGAGCAGCTTTCAGGCACTGCGTTCACGGCACCCTCGCACCAGAACGAGCGCACCTGGTGCTATCGAATCCGCCCGTCAGTAAAGCATTCACATCGCTATGAAAAAATCGAAGTTCCCTATTGGAAATCAGCGCCAAATGTCGATCCTGACGTTGTCAGCTTGGGACAGTACCGCTGGGATCCGGTGCCCCATACCGGTGAACAGACAACCTGGGTCACGGGCATGCACACCATGACCACTGCCGGGGATGTGAACACTCAGGTCGGGATGGCCAGCCATATCTATATGGTGAATACTTCGATGCAGGATGATTACTTCTTCTCGGCTGACTCCGAGCTGCTGGTGGTGCCGCAAGAGGGCGTTCTGAGATTCTACACCGAATTAGGGATCATCGACCTTGAACCCAAGGAAATCGCTATCATTCCACGCGGCCTTGTCTACCGGGTCGAAGTTGTGGAAGGCCCTGCGCGCGGGTTCGTGTGCGAAAACTACGGCCAGAAATTCGAACTGCCTGGCCGCGGCCCGATCGGCGCCAACTGCATGGCCAACCCGCGTGATTTCAAAGCACCGGTCGCGGCGTTTGAGGACCGCGAAGTGCCTTCAACCGTGACCGTCAAATGGTGCGGCCAGTTTCACCAGACTAAAATCGGTCACAGCCCGCTGGACGTGGTGGCGTGGCATGGCAACTATGCACCCGTCAAATACGACCTGCGTACATATTGCCCGGTCGGAGCCATCCTGTTCGATCATCCGGATCCGTCGATTTTCACCGTTCTAACCGCACCTTCAGGCCAGCCCGGCACCGCAAATATCGACTTTGTTCTGTTCCGCGAGCGCTGGATGGTCATGGAAGATACCTTCCGCCCGCCCTGGTACCACAAGAACATCATGTCCGAGCTGATGGGCAACATCTACGGCCAATATGATGCGAAACCGCAGGGCTTTATTCCCGGCGGTATGAGCCTGCACAACATGATGCTGCCCCACGGCCCGGATCGCGAAGCCTTTGAAAAAGCATCGAATTCAAACCTGGGACCAGACAAGCTGGAAAACACCATGTCCTTCATGTTCGAAACCCGCTTTCCGCAACATCTCACAGCGTTCGCCGCCAATGAGGCACCACTGCAGGACGATTACATCGACTGTTGGAGCGACATCGAAAAGAAATTCGACGGCACACCCGGCAAGAAGTGACGAGGGTATAAATCCTTCGTCTCCCAAAGGGCAGTGAATTAGAACGCTTGGTCTGTAACGCATTTAATCGGGTACGTTCAGAAAAGCTTGGCGACCCCGGCAGGATTCGAACCTGCAACCTGCCCCTTAGGAGGGGGCTGCTCTATCCAGTTGAGCCACGGGGCCGCGCGTCGTTTTCTCTAGCGGGGTTTTTTCAGATTGTCATGGGCTTTGCACAACAGTTGAACAATTCGCCCTGTTCACGCTACCATCGGCCAAACAAACAATGCAGGTATCTCGGTGACAACAGAAACAAAACGCCCGCTTACCCTTCGTGATGTCTCGGAAGCGTCCGGAGTATCCGAAATGACCGTTAGCCGGGTGCTACGTAATCGCGGGGATGTGTCGGATGCCACCCGTACCCGTGTTTTGGCCGCCGCAAAAGAGCTGGGATATGTGCCCAACAAGATCGCGGGAGCATTGGCGTCAAGCCGGGTGAATCTGGTCGCTGTGATCATCCCGTCATTGTCAAATATGGTCTTCCCCGAAGTTCTAACCGGTATCAATCAGGTGCTGGAAGATACTGAACTGCAGCCGGTGGTTGGCGTCACGGACTATCTGCCAGAAAAAGAAGAAAAAGTGCTGTACGAGATGCTCTCGTGGCGGCCCTCAGGCGTGATCATTGCCGGGCTGGAGCATACCGAAGCCGCGCGCGCTATGCTGGATTCAGCTGGCATACCGGTGGTCGAGATCATGGATACCGATGGCAAACCGGTGGATGCGATGGTGGGAATCTCTCACCGCCGCGCCGGGCGCGAAATGGCGCAGGCAATCCTGAAAGCGGGCTATGAGCATATCGGGTTTATGGGCACCAAGATGCCTCTGGATCACCGTGCACGCAAACGGTTCGAAGGCTTCACCGAAGTGCTGGGCAAGCACGGGATCGAGATCGAGGACCGTGAATTTTATTCGGGTGGCTCGGCGCTGGCCAAGGGGCGCGAGATGACACAAGCGATGCTGGAACGATCGCCTGATTTGGATTTTCTGTATTATTCCAACGATATGATCGGTGCGGGTGGGCTGTTGTATTTGCTGGATCAAGGGATCGACGTGCCCGGTCAGATCGGTTTAGCCGGATTCAACAATGTAGAGCTGCTGCAGGGGCTGCCGCGCAAGCTGGCCACGATGGATGCCTGCCGGACCGAGATTGGGCGCACCGCGGCCGAGATCATTGCGGCGAAGTTGGCCGATCCGGAATCCGAGGTTGAAACCCGCGTTACCCTGACCCCCAAGATCAGCTATGGCGACACGCTGAAACGGCGATAACGCCAGATGGCGCTGCAACGTCTGGACAACCGCGCGGCGCGGGCGCTGTTCATGGATCGGCATGCGCTTCTGGAGCAGCCCGCTGGTGGCTCCAAAGGCGAAGACCTGTTGCAGCTGATCCATCGTTTGGGATTTGTCCAGCTCGACAGTATCAACACCGTCGCCCGCGCGCATGACATGATCCTTTATGCGCGCAAGCCAAGCTATCGTGCGCGCCACCTCAAACACCTCTATGAACGCGACCGCGCGCTGTTTGAGCATTGGACACATGACGCCGCGGTGATCCCGATGGAATTCTATCGCCATTGGCATCTGCGGTTCCTGCGGGATGCAGAGATGCTGAAAGCCCGCTGGAAGAACTGGCGGCGTGACGGGTTTGAGCAAAAGTTCGAAACCGTCCTGCAGCATATCCGCGACCATGGTCCGGTTGGCTCGTCCGATGTCGGAAAAGACGAGAAAAAGGGATCTGGCGGTTGGTGGGACTGGCATCCATCCAAGACCGCGCTGGAATATCTCTGGCGATCCGGCGCGCTGACCGTGGTTGGACGCGATGGGTTTCAGAAACGCTATGACCTGACAGAGCGGGTTATAGAAACTCAACTTTGCCCCGGCAATTTGCACTGCGACGCAAATGAAACTGTGGATTGGTTGTGTAACGCCGCACTCGACCGGCTGGGGTTCGCCACATCGGGAGAGCTTGCCGCGTTCTGGGATACGGTAAGCGCTGCCGAGGCAAAATCCTGGTGCCAACAGGCTCTAACACAGGGTGAAATCGAAGAGATCTGCGTCGAATGCGCAGACGGGCGGGAACGAAAAGTGTTCGCCCGCCCCGGTCTATGTGAACACGCTACAGAGCTGCCCGATGCGCCGGGCCGGATCAGAGTTCTCAGCCCTTTTGACCCTATGTTGCGTGACCGGAACCGGGCCGAGCGGTTGTTCGGATTCCACTATCGGATCGAGGTGTTCGTACCCGAACCCAAGCGTACCTACGGCTATTATGTCTTTCCGTTGCTTGAAGGGCACCGGTTGATCGGACGCATCGACATGAAGGCCCAGCGAGACCGTGGACTGTTGCAAGTCCGATCCGTATGGCCAGAACGGTCGGTGCGTTGGTCTGACGCAAGAACCCGCCGCCTGCAGGCCGAATTGGACCGGGTACGGCGATTTGCGGAACTGGACGGGGTGGAATTTGAAAAGGATTGGCTGAAAGATCCTAAATAGAACCCAATTTTTCGATCAGGAAACCTTGTTCCTCAATCAGTAGGCGCAGCTCGTTCAGCGAAACATGGGGCGCCTTGCCCGATGTATCTAGCTGCGCATTTGCCCGCCCATACAAAGCCTCGCGACTGGCCAATATGTTCTTGAGCTGTTCCATCGCCTTGGGATTTCCGGCCATCGGGCGTTCGTCGCCTTGGGCGCGCACGCGGTCCATATGCTCGGTCGGTGACGCGCGCAGCCAGATGGTGTGAAACCGGCCAAGCAGGGTAGCATAGGTCGAAGGCTCTGATACGATCCCGCCCGCGACTGCCAGCACGACCCGATCATGCTCTGCAATCACCCGATCCAGCGCCTGCGCTTCCAGATTGCGATATCCGTCTTGCCCGTAGAACGCCATCACTTCAGACATGGGCATGCCGGCCATCTCTTCAATCATGGCTGTGAGCTCAACAAACGGCAGTCTTTGTGCAGCGGCCAGCATAGCGCCAAGAGTTGACTTACCCGCTCCGCGTAATCCAATCAGACAAACCCGATGCGCACGTGCATCCTCATCTGGGTGAGGTTGCAATGCACGCCTGACGCTTTCTTTGACGTCGTCGCTGGCTTGTCGGAAAAGCTCAACTATCTGCAAAGCATCCGAATCCCACGGATCATCTTCACCAATCAACCATTCGGCTTTGTAATCCAGTGCCTGTGCGACACGGTGCAACACGCCGATCGAGATGTTGCCCTCACCCGCCTCAAGCTGCGCCAAATAGCGTGGGGAAACGCCCGAGTTCTCAGACAGGATCCGGCGCGGGATGCCTCGCATTTGACGCGCCCGGCGTACACGCGCGCCCACTCGTTCGCTCAAATCCTGCTTTGCAATATGTGCAGGCGGTGCCGGTTCTGGCGGTTTGGGCCCATCCATCTGCATTGAACCGTTTGTTAAAGGTAAGGATGAGGCTACGACGCGAACCATCTACGGGCAACGAATATTACCTTCTCCGCCCACAATGCTTATAGTTTGGGGCCTAAAACGAGGTCTGAACGACGGCAAACAACTTGGTTAGAGCCTGTTCTGAGCATTGCGCTCAGCCTTCCAGCTGGTGAAGCTTTACCAGAAGGTCCAGCAACTTCTCGTGCTGCTCTGCCCCGAGCAAAGAGCGGGTGTGTTCCGCCAGCTCCAACATTTCCGCCAGATTTGCGTCGATAATTTGCAACCCATTCTCGCTGATTTCGACAATCTGTCGGCGGCGGTCTTTGGTATCCGGCCGCCTCATGATCAGCTTGCTGTCTTCGAGCTTTTTCAGAATGCGCGTCAGGCTGGGCAACAAGAGGCAGGCGCGCTCGGCGATCTGAGTAGGCTCCTGAGGTCCTTCTTCCTGCAAAACGCGCAGAACGCGCCATTGTTGCTCGGTGACGCCAGCATCCGTTAGCACACCACGAATAGGCCCCATCACCCTTTCCCGAGCGCGCAACAGCGCTATCGGCAATGATCGGGACGTCAGTGGTAAGTTTCTTGACATATGGAATTTTCGCGCAATTCCAAATATTTCGCAATAGAACGTTGGTTGTGGTTGAGTTTCGTTTACTGGGCTTTACTTAACTTGTTTAGCATATGATACTGACAAAAAGGCTACCGAGGCGGATAAGATGAAATGGAATGAATTCTCCGATTGGGGCAAGAAGGTTGCCGAGTGGACGCAAGACTATCACCTGACGGTGGGCGACAAGCCCGTGCGCGCCTGGACCGAGCCGGGCGATATCCTGAACGCTCTGCCCGCGCATCCCCCTGAGCAGGGCGAGCCGATCGAGGACATCTTTCATGATTTCGAACAAATCGTGATGCCCGGCATTACCCATTGGCAACACCCTCGGTTCTTCGCCTACTTCAATTCGAACGCCTCGGCCCCGTCTGTTCTGGCCGAGTTCCTGGCCAGCGCCATCGCGCCGCAATGTATGCTGTGGCAGACCTCGCCCGCCGCAACCGAGATGGAAACACGAATGATGGACTGGCTGCGCGAAGCGCTGGACCTGCCCAAAGGGTTTGCCGGGGTTATTCAGGATTCGGCGTCATCTGCGACATTGGCGGCTGTGCTGACCATGCGCGAGAAGGCGATGAACTGGCAGGGCAACACGCTGGGGCTGTTCGGTCAAAAGCCACTGCGCATTTATTGCTCTTCCGAGGTTCATACCTCAATCGACCGCGCCATCTGGGTTGCGGGGATTGGACAGGACAATCTGGTGCGCATCCCCGTGCAAGGTGATTGGCGTGGAATGAACCCCGATGCGCTTGAAGCAGCGATTCAATTAGATTTAGAGTCTGGTTTCCACCCGGCGGGCGTGATCCTTTGTGTTGGAGGGACCGGAACCGGGGCAACTGATCCAGTGGATCACTGCCTGGCGATCGCACAGAAATACGGCCTTTATACCCATGTCGATGCAGCCTGGGCGGGGTCGGCGATGATCTGCCCCGAATATCGTCACTACTGGCCGGGGATCGATCAGGCCGACAGCATTGTATTCAATCCCCATAAGTGGCTGGGCGTGCAATTCGATTGCTGTGCGCATTTCCTGAAAAACCCCGATGATCTGGTCCGCACGCTTGCGATCAGCCCGGAATATCTGAAAACCCACGGCAAGGACGGGATCATCAATTACTCGGAATGGTCGGTGCCATTGGGACGTCGGTTCCGCGCGCTGAAACTGTGGTTCGTCATCCGCACCTATGGGCTGGAGGGGTTGCGCGAACGGCTGCGGAATCACGTCAATTGGTCGCGCGCACTGCATGATCGTCTAGCAGCAGAACCGGATTTTCGGATCGTGACGCCTCCAATGTGGTCTCTTTGGACCTTCCGATACGAGCCGGATGGGGCCGACGATCTGGATGATCTGAACCTGCGGCTGGTGAATGCAATCAATGATGATGGGCGGATCTACCTGACACAGACCCGCGTGGATGGCGATCTGGTCATCCGCTTTCAGGCCGGTCAGTTTGAATCCACAGAACAGGACGTGATGATGGCCTATGACGTGATCACTGAAATCGCTCGAGGGCTTTAGGCCCTCATTGACGCTGCAGCCTGCGCGTATCCCCCCGAGGCCCCGTCAACAAAATGCACATGGTCGTCACGCATGGCCGAGGGAACAAAGCAGGTCATCATCGCCTCTTGCTGGGCGTGCATGCCATATCTGATTTTGCCTTTTGTTTGCGCGTCTTCCAGCATCTGAGTGAGCTTTTCCAACGTGCTCGAGTCACAATCCAGCGTCATTTTCAGACCGTCATCAAACTTTCGGAAATCAGCGTTGCGACTGACCATCTCCTTGTAATGCTTGGGTTCGAATTGACCCAGGCGCATCCCGGTTTTGAACAACAAGCCGATCAACATATTCCCGATCATCAAGCGTGTTTTCTGCATCAGAAGATTCCGACCCGCGCGTGAGACATGGGCATCGATATCGACGCCGGGCGGAGGGAAACTCATCGGAGGTCCTTTGGCCGGAACCGGGTGACCGGCGCGTTCTAGCCCTTCGGCGACGGACAGGATGGATTGAGTCAGGGCGGCGAATTCAGCCTCATTAGACTCTGATGTGGGCTGAATAACCAGTGAAACGATCTGACCAACCCTCGCTGGACTGTTGGACCAACGACAAGATAGGCCGGTCAGATCGGGCTGCGCGTCAGGTCCGGCTGGTTGCACAACAAGTTGCCCGGATTTCATCTGAGCCTCGGCCCAGGCCAGTCCCCCGCCGGTAAACATCGCATAGTCAACGCCGGTGGACGGCGCAAAGCGAGCAACACGCAGATCACGTCCAGCGGCGCGGATGTCGGCCACCGAAACCAGCGCCGCGCGCAGAGTGATGGCGAATTCCGTTTCGGCCCAGCTTTGCAATGTTGCCAGCGTGTCCCGCGCGATCTCGGCATCCTCGTCCGATACGGCGAATCCAGCACCATCACCACCGAAGACATACGGGAATATGCGCCCGCCCAGCGCATTGATCATGCCTGAAATCACGGCCGCCCCCACCATGTTGACGGTCTTGTACCGGCCCCGCGCGATTTCACCGGTCGAATCTACGATATCGGCGACGCCCAGAACCCATGTCTCTGGCAAAGGTGTGAACTGCGCGGGGTCACTGAGGCTGAGGAAATTGTCCGAAATGGGGACGGAGTCATAAAATACAGAGTCTGAGAGGGTCATAACACACTCGGGAAATCCAAAATCTGCCGTGATGATAGCTCAATTGTGAAGAATGTCCGCCCCAATCGATTCAATCATGGCACTTGTGCCGATCAACGCGGCGTGCAAAGCATCGGGGCGGGGCAGCTAGACAATAGGTCAAGAAATGCAGGCAGGTTTGGTGATCTTGTGTCTGGCCTATGTACTCAGCCAGTTTTTCCGCGCTTTTCTGGCAGTTTTAAGCACCGATCTGGGACGCGATATCGGCGCAACACCCGAAGACCTCGCCTTTGCCTCAGGTCTTTGGTTTCTAATCTTTGCGGCGATGCAGATCCCGGTGGGCTGGGCACTGGACCGCGTCGGTCCTCGGCGCAGTTCTGCGGTGCTGCTACTGATCGGCGGGGCTGGCGGGGCTGGCCTGTTTGCGGTCGCAACGACCCCATTCCATGTGGCACTCGCCATGGCGCTGATCGGGGTTGGATGTTCGCCCGTTCTGATGGCGTCCTACTATATCTTTGCCCGAGAGTTTCCACCCGCCAAATTTGCCACGCTCGCCGCGGTGATGCTGGGTGTGGGTTCTGTCGGCAATCTGGTCGCCTCATACCCCACGGCGCTGGCGGTCGAGCTGATGGGCTGGCGCGCTACGCTGGCCGGTCTGGCGATTATCTCTGCTGCGGTGGCTGCAGGGATCTGGCTGACGGTGCATGACCCTGAAAAGGTAAAAACCGAGCAAAAAGGATCACTTCTGGACCTGCTGAAAGAACCTGCGCTGTGGACCATTCTGCCGCTCATGCTTGTGTCTTATGCGCCATCGGGTGCGATCCGAGGGCTTTGGGCCGGGCCGTATTTGAATGACGTGTTCGGGCTCAGCACCGCTCAGATCGGGACGGCAACGTTGATCATGGGGGCCGCGATGATCGCGGGAACCTTCGCCTATGGGCCGCTGGACCGTATCCTGGGCACCCGGAAATGGGTGATCCTGGGCGGTAACGTGTTGGGGGCCACGACGCTCGGCCTGTTGTGCCTGTGGGTCGACAGCGGCGTTTGGGTCTCGGTGCTGCTGTTGGCAGTGATCGGCTTTCTGGGCGCCAGTTTTCCGGTGATCATGGCCCATGGCCGGGCCTTCGTGCCGCCGCATCTGGTCGGGCGGGGCGTCACCCTGCTAAACCTTTTTGGCGTCGGCGGCGTCGGTCTGGCGCAATTTGCCACCGGGCGCATCCATGCAGCCAGCGCCGGGATCAGCCCCTCCGCACCTTATACGGCGATCTTCGGCTTTTTCGCGGTCACCCTTGCCATTGGCTGCGTGATCTATCTATTCAGTCGGGACAGCGTGGACTGAAACCGGAGACCGCCCGTGCAGGACATTGAGGTGATTGCACCCAATCTGAAGCATTCCCTGTCGGGCGTGACAACGACGGTGATCCGTCTGCTGCCAATCCAGCAGAAAATGATCGGCATCCGTGCCACCGGTCCCGGCCTGCCGGCAGATTTGCCCCATATCAGACTCTGGAAACTACTGTTTCTACCCAATCGCAAACGGGTCTGGCATGCACGCCGGAATACCGAGATGTTGATGGGTCTGGTCTTGCGTTCGGTGCTTCGACGCAACTACAAACTGCTATTCACCTCAGCCGCGCAACGTGATCATTCCGGGTTCACCAAGCGGCTGATTTCGAAAATGGACGCGCTGATCGCGACGACGCCTCAAGCCGCTTCCTTTCTGGAGCATCCCGCTACTGTTATCATGCATGGCGTCAACACCGAGCTGTTTCACCCGGCCGAGGACAAAAGCGCCCTGCGCCAAAAACTTGGTCTGCCAGACGGGCTGCTGATCGGGTGTTTTGGCCGTATCCGCCCTCAGAAAGGGGTCGACTTGTTGGTCGATGCCGCCCTGAAGATGCTACCTAATCACCCCGATGCGCATGTGATCTTTACCGGGCGTACCACCAACGAATTTGAGGCTTTTCAGGCTGAGCAGGAGCAAAAGCTGCAGGACGCCGGGCTGGGCGACCGCGTGCATTTTCTGGGTGAGCGTCCTTGGGATGAGATTGTCGAGACCTATCGCGCGCTCGATCTGTTCGTTGCGCCCGCACGGCACGAAGGGTTCGGCCTTACACCGCTTGAAGCGATGGCCTCGGGCGTGCCCGCCATAGCCAGTCACGGGGTCGGAGCGTTTAGTGCGCAAATCAAGGATGGTGAGACCGGAAGACTGGTCGAGAAAGACAATGCCCCTGCACTGGCCGACGCGCTGGAGGATATGGTGCAGGACCGCGCTGCGCTGGCCGCTGCGGGACTAGCCGCGCGCGCCCATGTCGAGCAGAATTTTCGAATCGAAGGCGAAGCGCAGGCGATTGTCGAGGTTTATCGATCCTTGCTGAAACAACCCTGAACGGTACTGAACTGTGTCAAATCGGTGTGACGGGGTGAAATAAGCCGAAACCCCTCTTTTTTCTTTGCCGCAACGCGGCTATGAACGCGCGTCCTTAACTTTGGAGACATGAAATGGGCTATCGCGTCGTAGTCGTCGGCGCCACGGGCAACGTGGGCCGCGAAATGCTGAACATCCTGGCGGAACGCCAGTTCCCTGTCGATGAACTTGCTGCTCTGGCAAGCCGTCGTTCGCTGGGTACTGAGGTGACATTTGGCGACAAGACGCTCACTACCAAAGATCTGGACACATTCGATTTCACTGGTTGGGACATGGCGCTGTTTGCTGTGGGTTCCGAGGCCACAAAGGTTTACGCCCCCAAGGCGGCAGCGGCTGGCTGCGTGGTGATCGATAACAGCTCGCTCTATCGCTATGACCCGGACATTCCGCTGATCGTGCCGGAATGTAACCCCGAGGCGATCCACGACTATAAAAACAAAAACATCATTGCCAACCCCAACTGCTCGACCGCGCAGATGGTGGTCGCGCTGAAGCCGCTGCATGACCGTGCACGCATTAAGCGCGTGGTCGTCTCGACCTATCAATCGGTGTCGGGAGCCGGCAAGGAAGGCATGGACGAGCTTTGGGATCAGACCAAGGCCATCTACAACCCGACGACCGAGGTTGAGCCGAAGAAGTTCCAGAAACAGATCGCCTTCAACGTCATCCCTCAAATCGACGTCTTCATGGAAGACGGCTCGACCAAGGAAGAGTGGAAGATGGTTGTCGAGACCAAAAAGATCGTCGATCCGTCGATCAAGGTCACCGCAACCTGCGTTCGCGTTCCGGTATTCGTTGGCCACTCCGAGGCCGTGAATATCGAGTTCGAAGAGTTCCTCGACGAAGACGAAGCCCGCGACATCCTGCGCGAAGCACCGGGCATCATGGTAATCGACAAGCGTGAACCGGGTGGATACGTCTCACCAATCGAATGCGCGGGCGATTTCGCCACGTTCATCAGCCGCATCCGTCAGGATTCGACGGTTGAGAATGGCATCAACCTGTGGTGCGTTTCGGACAACCTGCGCAAAGGCGCGGCATTGAACGCTGTTCAAATTGCAGAATTGCTGGGCCGTGAAGTTCTGAAGAAGGGGTAACCTTCGCCAGTTGGTTATGACTCTATTAAACCCCGCTGTACCGCCAGTGGGGTTTATTATTTTGTGGACGGGCAGAGATGGCAATATTGCGGGGCAAAGCCGCCCTGTGCATGCGTTGCCATTGCCTATCCAGCACCAGTTGGTTAGCCACCGATCTGGGACATTGTCGCTTTTACCGCATAGTATCTTTGAGAGTTTGGGGGATGCGTCCCCAGAAAGCGATCACCAGGATCAGGAACTCGTGCGAAGTACAGCGCACCCTTGAGAGGATCATAACCCGCTTTGTAGGCTATTACAGTGCCTAGTCGATCAGCTTCCAATTCAAAGTTCTTTGAATAGCTGCGGCCGCCAACAAAGGCTCCAATGTCTTGTGCTGCGGCAATGTCATTCGGCCCCGACCCCGCAATTGTTGCTAGACCGGCCAAAAGCACCGCACCAGCCGCCGCATTTTGGGCCTGTCGCGCCAAATGCCCTTGAATGTGGTGAGCGGCCTCATGCGCCATAACAAATGCAAGTTCGTCAGTGTTGTTTACATTCCGTATCAGCGCTTGAGTCATTGTGATAACGGGGCGCCCCGACTTGCTTAAACTCTGATACGCGTTTGAGGGTGCTTTTTTGTCTGGATCAATGCGGATCAAAAAATCACAATTCACATTCTTAGTGCGGCGGAGGCATTCTCGTTCTGCCACAGGTTCTATTCGTGAGGCGACCTGACGGAACCTTATTTGTGCCTGTTGTGAACTGACGGGCGCGCTCGCGCGACCGGGGTTTGGAATAGGTGCTGATGGAGGAGTGGTGGTTGAAGCGCATCCCGCTAATGCCAAAACAGCTAACATCAATACCGTTCGCCTCATAAACACACCTTTCCAAATGTTCAGAGCATCAAAATCGAATCTGTGGCTTTCGAGAAACCAACTTGCACATTCGAACCTACGGTCTTCACGATTTGATATTCAATAACAGACGGGTTGTCGGTGGTCGCCCCGATTAAGCTGTCGTCAAAATGGTAGGCACTACAAATGGCATTGAAGCGAAGGACCAAACGATCCACGCCCCGTTCCGTATGGGCCTGAACCGAGTTGAACACCGCATCAGCGGCGGCTATTTGCGCTGCACGATGGCTTGAACTCAAACTCCTGCGCGGCAAATGGACTGCTATGAGCGCACGTACAGTTCATCAATCGTTTCTGGTATGGCCTCAAAGCAGTCATCAGAGAGATGCCTCCTGCCTGATCCTTCACCCCTGTCCCTCAACCAGCGTCTTCAAATTCTCCAACCCGCGCTCGTAATCTCCGCCGACCCAATTGTCCATCATTAGGCCCATCCAGCGGGACATGGGGTTCATACCAAGGTCGGATACGAATCCCCAGGTAACCTGTGTGCCTGATCCTTCTGGCCGCAAATGGAACGAGGCGGTGGCTGTCCCCATCGGGCCAAAATCCAGTGCAGTTTGCACAGACTGATCCGTGGTGCTCTCGGTGATTTCCTGCGAGCCGATTCCCACCTGCGGGTTGTCCGAGGCCCAGTTCAGCGTGTTTCCGACGCCCGCTTCCGGGCCACTATAGCTCAGCTTGGTTTCGGGGTCTCGGGACAGCCAGGGGGACCATTTCTCGGTCTCCTGCATCGAATTCACATAGGGAAAGATCGCCGAGGCTGGTGCGTCGATTGTGATGCTGCGGGACACTTCGGCTTTTCCGGGGAGCAGATAAGACACTCCGACAAGCGCCAGAATGATCACCAGTAGGGTGACGAGAATACGTTTGATCAATTTCATGAGTTCGATCCGATTCTGAAAACATCATCGGAAACATATCAAAAAATCGACGTAATTTCAGAGGCCCGATCGTATGACCCGCAGGATCAGGCCGGTGGCTGGTAAGGCAGCGACGAATGGTGCAGCACGATGCGAAGCACTCCGTCAGCGTCTTTTTTGTAGCCGAAGCTTTTGTCGACTTGCGTGATGTTACCTTGGCTATCCGTCAGAATGACCTTGCCCATCCACATGGCGACATCGCCTTCGACGAAGCTGGCCGATGTCTCACTTGCCATTTCGCGCCAACCCTTGATTCCGAAACCGCCATCAAGCGGAAATTCGGCATCGTGACCGACAAAATAGGCCAGTGCACCGTGGCGAGTCGGGCGAAAGGTTTGATCTCCGGACGCCATAGTTGGTTTGAACAGGACCGGACCCAGATTATAGCCGTATGCCGCATCCAGAACACCCTCGGCAACGGAACGGGCCGCATCGATCCCACCGTCTTCAAAAGCTTTGGAGATCGCAATCAACCCATCGCCCCAGGCGGTACGGGCAGCGGCCAGCTCGTCAGTGGTAATCGGCATGATCCTGTCCTTCTCTGTCCGGTTTCTATGGTACTGGCAGCAAGTGAGCGTCAACGCAAGAGGCGTGACCGGACTCTCGCCCGGTTTTGCCCACAGAACCGCGTGGAAGCCTGAATTCTCAGAAAATTCGACCCATTCTTTTGAACCGGTGCAAGGTTTTGCAAAGTATTTGCCGCCAATCTCTGACAGTGCCGTGGGGGCATTTCAATTGGGGTGAATGTGGTGGACAAGATTATCACACTGGAACAGAAAGAACCCGTGCGTCTGGACCCGGACCGCCTGAGCAGCCTGTACAATCAGCTTGGCGACACCAACGCGATGGACGTGCTGTGCCGCACGGTTGAAGAACTGGCGTTGCGGCTGTCGAATTGTGAACGGTTTTGGCGGCAACGCGATTGGGCCGGGCTGCGCAAATGCGCAAAATCTCTCGTAGCCATATCCGAGCAAATCGGCATGACAGCACTGGCACGTGTGGCAGGCGATGTAGCCTGTACTGTCGACGCTGGCGATGCGGTCGCGACAGGGGCGACTCTGAGCCGCCTGATCCGGGTGGGCGAGCGATCGCTGACTGCCGTCTGGGACCAACAAGATCTATCTGTCTGAGAGGGGGTTGCGAGTGCGCCGCAGACAGATAGTCTGGGCGAAAATCCAACCAGCCGAGACACGCATGACCCTGTCCTTCGCCCCTGCCTCCGACCCATCGCTGCCACTACATGTGTTAGAGCAATCAAATTTTGAAAGCTGGCTGACCGATCAGCCGGATCATATCCGAGCTTGGGTTGCGGCCGATGGGTTTTCCGGAGCTCTGGGTCAAACACTTCTGGTGCCCGGCACAGATGGTAATCCGCAGTTTGCCTTGGCGGGATATGGCAGCGCGGCAAAACGGGTACGCAAGCGATTTCCGCTAGCCGCTGCCGCAGAATCGCTGCCCAAGGGCACCTATCATATCGCCTCGGGCGTTCCCGCAGATGTGCTTGAGGCTGAATGCCTGGGCTGGCTGATGACGGGATATGCCTTTGATCGCTATGCCGCGCAAAGCCCGGCCAACGCCACGCTTATTGAGCCCGAGGGCATAGATGCCCGGCGGATCGAAATCATGGCCAATGCCGAGGCATTGACACGGGATCTGGTCAACACACCCACTTCGGACATGGGCCCGGTGCAATTACAACACGCGGTTGAGGCACAGGCACGGGAACACGGTGCAGACATCTCGGTCATCACAGGCGATGCGTTGCTGGAACAGAATTTTCCGATGATCCACGCGGTGGGGCGTGCTGCCGAACAGGCCCCGCGTCTGATCGAGATGAACTGGGGCGATCAAGGGCCAAAACTAACATTAGTTGGGAAAGGGGTCTGTTTCGATACAGGCGGCCTGAATCTGAAACCCGGTGCGTCGATGGGGTTGATGAAAAAAGATATGGGCGGAGCGGCCAATGTGCTGGGTCTGGCCCGTATGATCATGGCGCTGGATCTGAAAGTGCAATTACGGGTCCTGATCCCGGCGGTCGAAAACGCAGTAGCGGGCAATGCTTTCCGCCCCGGCGACATCCTGACGGCGCGTAATGGGCTAACGGTTGAGATCAACAACACTGATGCCGAGGGTCGGTTGGTGCTGGCCGATGCCCTTGCTCTGGCGCATGAAGGGGCGCCAAACCTGCTCATCTCGATGGCCACTTTGACTGGCGCGGCCCGGGTTGCATTGGGCGCTGATCTGGCCCCGTTTTATACCGATGACGACAAAGCCGCCGACGTGCTGGCGCGTGCTGGCCGGGCTGCCGCTGATCCGGTCTGGCGTATGCCTTTTCATGACCCCTATGAAGCGATGATCGAACCCGGCATCGCTAACCTCGACAATGCGCCTTCTGGTGGATTTGCAGGCTCTATCACCGCGGCACTGTTCCTGCGCCGGTTCGCTGCCGAAAGTCGCTATATGCATTTTGACATCTATTCGTGGCAACGCAGTAAGGAACCCGGTCGCAGCAAGGGTGGTTTGGGCCAAGGCCCGCGTGCCCTCCTGGGGGCTTTGCCAGAGATCCTTGGCCTATGACTCAGGCGCGCATCATTCAACCGGTCATAGACCTGCTGCGCCACCCTGACGGTCCGCGCGACCGGCAATTGTTGTTCGGCGACACGGTCACTGTTTTGGACGACCAAAACGGCTGGAGCAAGATCTCAGCCAGCAAGGACGGCTATACCGGATGGGTGGCGACGGACGATCTGGGACCAATTGAGCCACAGACTCACTGGATCGTCGCCGCTTCGACCCATGCCTATCAGAAGCCCGATATAAAAAGCCGCGATCTGACCTCTCTTAGCTTTGGCAGTAAAATCAGGGCTCTGTCTGAGGAGGGCGGGTTTCTGGAAACGCCAATCGGGTTCATTCCGGGGGTGCATGCCGTGCCCGCCTATTCCCTGCTGACCGATCCCGTTACCGCGGCCGAACTTTTTCTCGGCACCCCTTATCTTTGGGGTGGTAACAGTCGATTCGGGCTGGATTGCTCGGGCCTCGTGCAGCTCGCACTGCTCGCCTGCGGCGTTCCTTGTCCCGGAGACAGCGGCGATCAGGAACGCGAAGTTGGTGGATCGGTGCCCGAGGGCGATCCCGCACGGCGCGGAGACTTGCTGTTCTGGAAAGGCCATGTTGCCTGGGTTGCCGCCGAAAACCTTCTACTTCACGCCAACGCCTATCACATGGCCGTTGCGCTCGAACCGATGGATCAGGCGATTGCCCGGATCGCCGCCCAGGGCGACGGGCCGGTTACAGCGCATAAAAGGCTCTAATCCAGGTCAACCGCACGGATAAGCTTGCGTTCCAGAACCCTCAGAACCGAGCGCAGATCGTGCCCGCGCTTCAAAATACGCCCATCCATGCCGACCACGGAATACATGCCCTGACGTAGCCGCAGGCGCGGGTGCTTCTCGACCCTGTAGATGGGATGTTCCGCCGTGCGCCGAAAAATCGAAAATACCGCCATATCCCGCAGGTTCGAGATTCCGTAGTCGCGCCATTCACCGGCAGCAACCATTCGGCCATAAACAGACAGGATTTGAGACATCTCGCGCCGGTCAAACGCGACCGGCATCTGGGCAGAGCCGGACCCGAACCGGCTGGGAGGCTGCATGTTCATATGACAAGCCTTGCCGGAAATCGCCGTCGAATCAAGCCCACTGGCATCAAGGTGTTGTATTTTTGGATCGCCCGCCCGCTATCTGCGCCCAACCTGACGGCAAATCAAGATCACCGGCAGCAACCCGACAGCCAGAATAACCAGCGACGGGACCGCTGCACCTTCAAGCCTCTCATCCGAGGCCAGACGATAGGCCTGCACTGCTAGCGTGTCGAAGTTAAAAGGCCGCATGATCAGGGTCGCGGGCAGCTCTTTCATCACATCCACAAAGACAATCAACAGTGCCGTCAGCAATGAAGGCGTAAGGATCGGCAGATGTACCCGGCGCAGCGTTCCTAACGGGGTTTGACCCAGTGACCGCGCGGCGGCATCCATATTGGCGTGAACGGTACTCTGCCCACCTTCATAGGCGCTGAGCGCGGCGGCCAAAAAGCGCACCATATAGGCCGCGATCAACAACCAGATGGATCCAGTGACCAGCAGTCCGGTCGAAATACCAAAGGTTTGGCGCATCCACGCATCCAGTGCGTTGTCGAATCCCGCAAAGGGGACGATCAGCCCCACGGCGATCACGCCACCCGGCACTGCATAGCCCAACCGCGCCACATAAGCCGCCATGGCGGACCCGCGCCCGGGGCGCAGGCGTTGGAAGAATCCTATCGAAATCGCCGCGCTGACGGTGATAACCGCCGCGGCCCCCGCCAGTGTCAGCGAGTTCTGTATGAACCCGATATATCGGCGCGACAGCAGGTTCTGCTCGGATTCCAACCCCATCTGCACAAGGATAACCACAGGCAGAAGGAATCCGAACAGGACGGGAATTGCGCATAGCAGAAATGCCGCGAGTGATTGCCATCCCTTGAGTTGCGCCGCTGGCAGACCTGCGTGGCGCTTGCCTGCCTGATAGTATTTGGCCTTGCCGCGCTGTGTCCGCTCGGCCACGGCCATGACAAGCGCAAAACCCAACAGACAAAGGGCGAGTTGCGCCGCAGCAGCGCGATCAGCCATGGAAAACCAGCTTGTGTAGATGCCAGTGGCAAAAGTCTGCACTCCGAAATAGGCGACTGTGCCAAAATCGGCGATGGTTTCCATAACCGCCAGCAAGACGCCCCCCGCAATCGCCGGGCGTGCCATCGGCAGGGATACGCGCCAAAAGGCATGCCAGGGGCCATTGCCCAGCGCCCGGGCCGCCAGAAAGGCCGTGGCGCTTTGCTGCAGAAATGCCGCGCGCGCCAGCAAATAGACATAGGGATACAACACCAGGATCAACATCACCGCCGCGCCCTCGGTCGAGCGAATCTCGGGGAACCAATAGTCGCGCGGGCCCCAGCCGGTCACATCCCGCAGCGTGGTCTGAACGATTCCGGGGTGATCCAGAATGAAGGTATAGGCATAGGCCAGCACATAAGCCGGAAAGGCCAGCGGCAGGACCAGAGCGATTTCCAGCCACCGCACTCCGGGAAAGCGGGTCATCGTGACCAGCCACGCAGCGCCGACGCCAATCGAAAACGTCCCTGCTGCGACCAGCACCACCAGGATCACCGTGGTCAGCGCATAGCCAGGCAAAACAGTCTCTAACAAATGGGAAATTGTGTCGGTGCCACCGGTCACCGCCGCCAGAACAACCGCCACCATTGGCAACAGACAGGCGGCTGCCACGACATAGGCAATGCCGCCCACAAAGCGTGTGCCTAGGGCGCCGCGGTTATGCGTTCCGTGTTCTGAATATTCGACTTCGGCCATCGCGTCTGACTGAGAATCCCATAGGGTCTGCCTTTAATCGACTAAAACTCTAAGAAACACCAGTGGGCCCACTAACAAAAACTGCGGCAATGTTTGCCACAGATCCCTATTCATAAACGCGCTGATCCTCGATCACCAAGCCATCTTTGGGCAAAGAGCCCGGCGCCACAACTTCAATCGCGCCTTTCAGTTTCAGGACTTCGACCACCGATTTTGCATAGGCACCATCGTTCTCGCAGGGGCTTTCGATCTGAACGGTCATGGTATCCATCTCGCCCTGTCGCGCCGCAATGACACGCGCCTTGACGATTTCATCATGCTTGTCGACCAGCGCGGCCACCTGTTCGGGGCGGACGAACATGCCCTTGATCTTGGTGGTCTGATCGGCGCGACCCATCCAGCCTTTGATACGCATATTTGTGCGCCCGCACGGAGACTCTCCGGGCATGATCGCCGACAGATCACCGGTGGCAAAACGGATCAACGGGTAATCGGGGTTCAGCGTGGTCACAACCACCTCACCTACTTCACCAGGTGCAACCGGGGTTCCTGTGCCGGGGGTGACGATCTCAACGATCACGTGTTCGTCGATGATCATACCCTCCATCGCAGGGCTTTCATAAGCTATGTTGCCCAGATCAGCGGTCGCGTAGCATTGCAGGCAGACGATGCCCCGATCGGCGTAATCCTGTCGTAGGCTTGGAAACAGCGCCCCGCCACCCACAACGGCCTTGGAAAATTTCAGCGCGACGCCCATGGCTTCGGCTTTATCCAGAATGACTTTCAGATAGTCGGGCGTACCTGCATATGCGGTGCAACCCACATCGCGCGCAGCGGTCACCTGCAACTCGGTCTGACCTGTACCTGCAGGCAGGACCGACGCGCCAACGGCCTGCGCGCCGCTTTCAAAGATCATGCCCGCGGGGGTGAGGTGATAGCCAAAACAGTTCTGAACGATATCGCCCGGACCAACCCCGGCTGCATTCAGGAACCGGCCCATGCGCCACCAGTCGTGATCAGTGCTGCCGGGCTCGTAAATCGGACCCGGAGATTGAAAGACGTGTTGGAAATTCCGCGCCGGTTTGACGGTGAACCCTCCAAACGGAGGTCGGGTGCCCTGCGCCTTTGTCAGATCGGATTTTCGCAGAACCGGCAGTTGTGCCAGCGCCTGCATGTCTGTCACTGTGCCGGCGTCCACGTTGGACAGAATGCCGGCATATCCGGGCGCTTTTTGCGCGCGGGCAATCTGTTCTGGCAAGGCGCGCGCGTGATCAGCGGTGCGCTCGTCAGCGGATCGGGTTTCAAGCTTATCAAAATAGGTCATTGAAATATCCTCCACCCGCTTACAGCCATCTCTTGCGGCGGCGGTATGAGCGCACGTCTCGAAAGCTCTTGCGGCCTTCGTCAGACATGCCGAGATAAAATTCCTTTACGTCCGGGTTTTCGCGCAATTCAGCGGCGGGGCCGTCCATCACCACGCGGCCAGATTCCAGAATATAACCGTAATGAGCAAACCTTAGAGCCACATTTGTGTTCTGCTCGGCCAGCAGGAAGGACACGCCTTCCTTCTCGTTCAGGTCCCTTACGATGCCAAAAATCTCTTCGACAAGTTGCGGAGCCAGACCCATTGAGGGTTCATCAAGAAGGATGGTCTCGGGGCGCGACATCAGAGCCCTGCCCATCGCCACCATCTGCTGCTCACCGCCCGAAGTATAACCGGCCTGACTACGACGGCGTTCCTTCAAGCGTGGGAAGTAATTGTAAACCAATTCAAGGTCCTGCTGGATCGCGGCAGACCCGTCCTTCCGGGTATAGGCACCGGTCAGCAGATTTTCCTCGACTGTGAGGTGTTCGAAACAGTGGCGGCCTTCCATGACTTGAATGACGCCCTTCTCAACCAAGGCAGCCGGGTCGCTTTCATGCACGCCCTCGCCGCGATATTTAATCGAGCCTTTGGTGACCTCGCCCCGTTCCGAATGCAGCAAGTTCGACACGGCCTTCAATGTGGTTGTCTTTCCCGCACCATTGCCACCCAGTAGGGCTGTGATGCCGCCCTTGGGCACAGTCAGGCTAACGCCTTTCAGAACAAGGATCACATGGTTGTAGATCACCTCGATATTGTTGACCTCAAGCAGGGTTTCCGCCTGCACGTCAGTGGTTTGTGCCGCATCCAACATCAGCGCGTGTCCTTGTGCGAGTGTGGGGTTCGGGGCGGCAGCGATCCGCCGCCCCGTTTGGTTCAGAGCACCTTATTCGCAGCGCTGAGAAATATTGTTCTCAGCAGCATATGCGCCCGAGTCTTCGTCGATCAGTGCGTTGATGACCTCAGCGTCAGTCGGTTCGAAGCCCTGAATCGAGTTCCAGGTACCCGCCGCTGCATCCCACTGAACAACGCCGACAAGGCCTGGGCCGCCGTGGTTTTCGCACGAGACCGCGAATTCAGGTCCGAAACCGGCCATACCCAACGCTTCCATCTTGGCGTTGGTGATCTCCAGCGCCTCCATGCCATCGCGCATCATCGATGCGTCGATTTCGGCAGTGCCGTGCATCTCTTGCGCGGTTTTCACTGCTTCTGCGGCCAGCATCGCAGCATAGAGGCCGCGGTTGTACTGCACCGTACCCAGTTGATCACCGGCGCCTGCAGCTTTGCCCGCATCGACGACATATTTCTTCAGGTCGTCATAGACAGGATAGTCGTCGCCCAGACCGGTGAAGGTCAGCGCTTTGTAGCCGGTGGCCTTATCACCCGCAGGCTCAACATCAAACTCGGCCCCGGACCACCAGACGCCGATGAAGTTCTCCATCGGGAAGCGGATATTGGCGGCTTCTTGCACGGCGACCTGGTTCATAACGCCCCAGCCCCACATGATCACATAGTCGGGCTTTTCCCGGCGGATTTGCAGCCACTGCGACTTCTGCTCCTGACCGGGGTGGTCGACCGGCAGCAGGGTCAGGTCATAGCCATGTTTTTCAGCCAGTGTTTCCAGCGTACGGATCGGTTCCTTGCCATAGGCCGAGTTGTGATAGACCAGCGCGATCTTCTTGCCGCTCAAGTCGCCACCGTTTTCGTCCAGCAGATAGTTGATCGCGCCCGACGCCCCGTTCCAGTAGTTGGCAGGATAGTTGAACACGTTGCTGAACACCTTACCGTTCGCCGCCGAGGTGCGGCCATAACCCATCGTGTGCAGCGGAATGCCGTCTGCGGTCACTTTAGGGATCAACTGATAGGTGATGCCGGTGGACAGGGGCTGATAGACCAAAGCACCTTCGCCCTTGGTCGATTCATAACATTCCACGCCTTTTTCCGTGTTATATCCGGTCTCGCATTCGATCACGTTGGCCGCAACACCGCCGATACCGCCATCGCGTTCGTTCAGCAGTGTGAAGTAGTCGGCATATCCGTCCGCAAATGGGATACCGCCGGCCGCATAAGGCCCGGTCCGGTAACTGAGCGACGGGAATACGAGGTCGGCCATGACCGGACCTGCGGCCATCACGGCGCCCAGCGCCAGGGTTGCCAGTTTCTTTTTCATCGGGTGTCTCCTCCCTTGGTTGATCCGATGTTGGGTTTCGGGTTTCACACCCGTCTTTTCGTTGGGCCGGTCCTTAGTGCGGGAACGGCCAGAGTCTGAGTTTCTCTTTCGCCACACGCCAGAGCTGCGCCAGACCGTGCGGTTCGAGGATCAGGAACATGATGATCAGAGCACCGACGATTACGAGGTTCAGGTGCGCCACGATATCTGTGGGCCAGCCCAGCAGATCGACGCCAAGCAGTTTCAAAACGACTGGCAGCAGCACGAGGAAGGCGGCACCGGCAAAGGACCCAAAAATAGACCCTAATCCGCCGATAATCACCATGAACAGCACCAGGAACGATTTTTGAATGCCGAACACTTCTCCAACCTCGACCGCGCCCAGATAGACCGCAAAGAACAGCGCGCCGGCCACGCCCACGAAGAACGAACTGACAGCAAAGGCGGTCAGCTTGGCCTTGAGCGGGTTCACCCCGATGATCTCGGCCGCGATGTCCATGTCGCGGATTGCCATCCAGGTACGACCAGTGGTGCCGCGGGTCAGGTTACGCGCGATGATCGCGCAGACGGTCAGGAAGATCAGGCAGAACAGATAAGTCGCCCATGCCGGAGCATTCGGGCCGGTGATGATGATCCCAAATACGTCGCGTTCCGGCGCATTGATCTGGCCCGAGGCCGAGTAGTTGTAGAACCACGGCACCCGGTTAAACAGCCACACAAGAAAGAACTGCGCCGCCAGCGTGGCAACCGCCAGATAAAAGCCTTTGATCCGCAGTGATGGTAAGCCGAATAGGACACCCACAATGGCGGTGATGCCGCCGGCTAGGATCACATGGATGAACATGCTAACATCGGGAAAGGCCGTCATCAGCTTGTAGCAGGCATAGGCCCCCACTGCCATGAACCCGCCGGTGCCCAGCGAGACCTGCCCGCAATAGCCCACCAAAATGTTCAGCCCGATCGCAGCGATGGCATAGATCAGGAATGGCAGAAGCAGCGCATTGGCCCAATAATCGTTGATGATGAACGGAATTATTCCAAACGCCACCGCCAGAACGACATAGTACCGATACCGGTCAAACTTGATCGGGAAAGTCTGGCTGTCGGCGATATATGAGGTTTTGAAATCCCCGGCCTCACGATAGAACATGTCTTACTTTCCCCATTCTTCCTGCGCCCGATTGCGGGCAGCGGCGTCCAGTTGATTGGACCCTTTGGCATATCCGGTGGCCTCGGAAGCGCGCACCAGTTTCATGTAAGCCAGGATGCCCATGACCAGCCCGGCAAAGGCCAGAATTACAGCGATCACAAGTTGGCCCTCGGTCAGATCGCTCGATGTCAGGGCGATGTAGCCGAAAGCCCAAAACCCCGCCCATGCGATCACGTTGATGATAGCAATCAGCTTGGTCACGCCCTACACCCTCTCGATGATCTTCTCGCCGAACAGGCCCTGAGGTCGGAACACGAGGAATATCAGCGCCAATACATAGGCAAACCAGTTCTCAGTCGCACCGCCAACCATTGGGCCGATGGCGAACTCGAACAGTTTCTCACCCACACCGATGATCAGGCCACCGACAATGGCTCCGGGGATCGAGGTGAATCCGCCTAGCATCAGCACCGGCAGCGCCTTCAGCGCGATCAGCGACAGCGAGAACTGAACGCCCGATTTGGTGCCCCACATGATGCCCGCGACCAGCGCCACAAACCCGGCGACCGACCAGACCATGATCCAGATGAAGTTCAGCGAAATCCCGACCGATAGCGCCGCCTGATGGTCATCCGCCACCGCACGCATCGCCCGACCCTGCTTGGTGTACTGGCTGAACGCGACCAGAGCCGCCACCAGAAGTGCTGCGATGATCGTGGCCACGATGTCCAGATTGTCGATGAAGAAACCGTAGTCGAAGATGTTAAAAGTCGTCTCGTCAATCCACAGGTTGATACCCTGCGGCAGACCCACATCCAGCGTCTTGATCTCGGACCCCCACATCAGGTCGGCGACGCCCTCAAGGAAATAGGCCAGACCGATGGTCGCCATGAACAGGATGATCGGTTCCTGTCCGACCAGATGGCGCATCACGAACCGCTGCACGCACCAGGCCAGCAACACCATCACGGCCATGGTCAGAATAATCGCAAGCAACGCGGGCACATTCCAACCAAAATTATAGACGTGCGTGCCGAAAGTCGCGTTGATCAGGTGCGCAAAAGGCACCTGCCCGTTCATGATTCCGACCAGCGTCATCGCCGCAAACAGGGCCATAACCCCTTGGGCATAATTGAAAATCCCCGACGCCTTGTAGATCAACACAAAGCCCAGCGCGACCAGCGCATACAGCACCCCAGCCATCAGACCGTTGAGGATGACCTCCATCGCGAAGATTAATTGTTCAGGCATGCCAGCCCCTCCCCAATTCTGCCCGGACCTCAGTCATGGCTGACCCCCAAATAGGCATCAATGACTTCTTGGTTGTTGCGCACCTCATCCGGGGTGCCGTCACCAATCTTTTTGCCGTAATCCATCACAACCACACGGTCGCTCAGATCCATTACCACGCCCATATCGTGCTCGATCAGCGCAATCGTGGTGCCAAACTCGTCATTCACGTCGAGGATAAAGCGGCTCATGTCCTCTTTCTCTTCGACGTTCATCCCGGCCATCGGCTCATCCAGCAGCAGCAGTTTCGGTTCCGCTGCCAGCGCGCGCGCCAGTTCGACGCGTTTCTTCAACCCGTAAGGCAGCCGGGACACCGGCGTTTTGCGGATGTGCTGAATCTCAAGGAAATCAATGATCTTCTCGACCGCCTCGCGATTCTCGGTCTCTTCTGCCTCGGCCTTGCCCTTCCACAGCGCTTGCTGAAGAATATTGGTCTTCATAAAACCCAAACGCCCGGTCATGACGTTGTCCAGAACGCTCATCCCTTCAAACAAGGCAATGTTCTGGAACGTCCGCGCGATCCCTTGCTGGGCTACTTCAAAGGGCCGCATCGGCGGGCGTTTGGCACCGTGAAACCAAACCTCACCCTCTTGCGGAACATAAAAGCCCGAGATCACATTCAGCATCGAGGACTTACCCGCCCCGTTTGGCCCGATGATCGCACGGATCTCACCCTCACGGATGTCGAACGAGATATCCTTGATCGCCACCACGCCGCCAAAGCGCAGGGTGATGTTCTTCATCTCCATCACCACACCGCCGATCTTGCGGCCGTCTTCGGTGACATATCCTTCGGAGTTATCCAGCATCAGAACCTCCCTGACACAAAAACGGGACGGCGGGCGGGGCGATGACCGCAGGTCGAGCGGCGCGCGTCAGCCCACTCATTCCGCCGCCACCTTGTGCTGCGCGACCGGAACCACTGGCGCATCGACAATTTCCAACGTCGCAGAAATCGATCCCTTACGACCATCTTCATAGGTCACTTCAGTCGTGGTCGAAACGCTCGACGACCCGTCGTACAACGCCGCAATAATGTCGCTGAATTTGTCCTCGACAAACCCACGCCGCACCTTGCGGGTCCGGGTCATTTCACCATCATCCGCATCCAGTTCCTTATGCAGAACCACGAAACGATGCACCTGACAGCCCGACAGCATTTCATCCGCCGCAACCGACTTGTTCACCTCTTCCACATGGCTCCGAATCGTCTCTAACACACGGGGATGACCCGCTAGCTCCTGATAGGACGCGTAGGCCACATTGTTACGTTCGGCCCAGTTTCCGACAGCTGTCAGGTCAATATTGATGAAGGCTACGCAGCGATCCTTGCTGTTACCGAACAGCACGACCTCAAGAATGTCAGGATAGAACTTCAGCTTGTTCTCGACGTATTTCGGCGCAAACATCGAGCCATCGGCCATCTTGCCCACGTCTTTGGCGCGATCGATGATCCGCAGATGGCCCGAGTTCTCCTCGATGAACCCGGCATCCCCAGTGGCGACCCAGCCTTCGGCATCTTTGGTCGAAGCTGTGGAGTCCGGGTTATTGTAATATTCAACAAACACCCCGGGCGAGCGATAGTGGATCTCACCCTTATCGTCGATTTTCAGCTCAACATCCGGTGCGGGGACGCCGACCGTATCGGCCCGTACCTCCCCATCCGGTTGCACTGTAATGAACACGGTGGCTTCGGTCTGACCATATAGCTGTTTCAGGTTGATGCCCAAAGAGCGATAGAAATCAAAGATTTCCGGCCCAATCGCCTCGCCCGCTGTATAGCCAACACGGAACCTACCGTAGCCCAAAGTGTCCTTGAGCGGACCGTAAACCAGCAGGTTACCCAGTGCGTATTTCAGCTTGTCGCCAAAGCCCACCGGCTTGCCGTCCAGCAACAGACCACCGACTTTTTTGGCATGCGCCATGAAGTGGTGGAACATCCGTTGTTTCAGCTTGCCCGCATCCTCCATCCGGATCATCACATTGGTCAGCTGCGTCTCGAACACACGCGGCGGAGCAAAGAAGTAGGTTGGCCCGATCTCGCGCAGGTCGGTCATCATCGTGTCGGCGCTTTCGGGGCAGTTCACACAGAAACCGCACCAATAGGCCTGACCGATGGAGAAGATGAAATCCCCAACCCACGCCATCGGCAGGTATGAGAGAATATCTTCATTCCGGGTCAGACGATCGAACTCGGCCGAGTTCTTGGCGCTCTCGATGACATTCCGGTTCGACAGCACCACGCCCTTGGGCTTGCCCGTGGTGCCCGAGGTATAGAGCATTACGCAGGTGTCGTCATAGGTGATCGCAGCGATGCGCTTGTCCAGTTCGGCGTCAAACCGTGCATGACCGGCGCTGCCCTCCGCCATGATGTCCTCAAGCGCGTTCATCTGCGAGTGGTCATACTTCCGCATCCCGCGCTTGTCGGTATAAAGTATGTGTTTGACCTGATGGAGATTTTCCTGAATCTCGATGACTTTGTCGACCTGCTCCTGATCACCGCAGACCACATATTTCGCGCCGCAATGTTCCAGCACATAGGCCATCTCTTCGGCGACCGAGTCCTGATACAGAGGCACCGGCACCGCGCCTACCATCTGAGCGGCAACCATCGACCAGTAATGGGCGGGACGGTTCCGACCAATCACAGCAATATGGTCACCCTTTTCAACGCCAAGTTCTAGAAACCCAAGCGCGATGGCACGGATTTCTTTGGCGGCTTCCGCCCAGGTCCAGCATTGCCAGATCCCGAATTCCTTTTCCCGATAGGCCGGGGCATCCCCGAACTGGGTCACATTGCGGTGTAATAGCGCCGGAAGAGAGTCCATCCCTTCAGCGCCCGACTGCGTCTGAGCCAATCTTTTTCTCCTCCCCATCCGACCCCTCCCCGGGCCGAAAATGGCGGGTTCGGGATGGTGCCCGAACGCCAATGCCCCGATAAGGGACGTCGTAACGATCAGCGTCAAGTTTTGCCTGATGTTTTCTCAATTCTTACGAATTGTAACAGGGGCGGAGGAGTGAAGTTCCGAGTTGTACAAGATGTAAAAATCGTTGAACTGGATAAACCAGCGCTGCCAAAAGCGAATACAACCTCCGCGTTTCTTTGGGCAATGCGTGAGTTCGTGATAGAATTGATAATGCATAGAGCTCAGCAGATCATATTTGTGGCCATCGCGATTTTTGTGATCGCTGGTAGCGGGAGTCGACCGATTTCAGCCGATGAGTTACAGGATTGCCCCGGCCATATTGGTGAACTTGACTTACCCATTGAGTGCATGTGCACAAAAGAGGCGCAACGGATACGGCCGTTCAATGTACAGGGATGCGAAGTGTACGCTTGGTGGAGCAACATTTGTATGGCCGCGGTGCATGCGGGAATTGCTACGCGTGAGGGCGGGCCAGTCCGGATCGAACAAAGGGAACCTCAAGCAGAATACGTCGGTTGCCTTCGTAACGATATGTTCAGCAATGACATGCACCACAGTGATTTGCCAAGCTTTGTCGTTTTGCCAGTTGAGTCAGATTAGAGTCTTTTTTAAGGGCTTATAGCCAATCCCGCAAAATCGGGATCAACGGCACATCTGCCGCAGGCATCGGGTAGTTCCTCAGATCATTCGCCCGCACCCATTTCAGCGCCTGTCCTTCTTTCGATTGCGGTATCCCCTCCCATTTGCGGCAGGCATACAGCGGCATCAGCAGGTGGAAATCGTCATAGCTGTGGCTGGCAAAGGTCAGCGGCGCGAGGCACGAGGCCCAGGTGTCGATGCCCAGTTCCTCGTGCAATTCGCGGATCAGGGCGGCCTCGGGGGTTTCTCCGGGTTCGATCTTGCCGCCGGGGAATTCCCAGAGACCGGCCATGGATTTGCCTTCGGGGCGTTGGGCCAGTAGGACGCGGCCCTCGATGTCGATCAGAGCGACAGCAGACACCAATACTGTCTTCACGAGCGATAATCCGCGTTGATCTCGATATATCCGTGGGTCAGATCGCAGGTCCAGACGGTGGAAGCGCCCTGACCCAGTCCCAGATCGACTGCGATCACCAAATCCTGACCTTTCATATAGGCCGCAGCGTCTTCCTCGCGGTAGTCGGGGCTGACCCAGCCTTTTTCAGCCACAAGGATGTCTCCGAACGATATGCTCAAAAGGTCGCGGTCTGCAGCAGCACCGGATTTGCCGATGGCCATGACGATGCGGCCCCAATTCGGGTCCTCGCCCGCGATGGCGGTTTTGACCAGCGGGGAGTTGGCGATAGCCAGCCCGTGGGTTTTGGCATCAGCATCCGTGGCGGCGCCGGTCACACGAATTTCGACGAATTTCGTGGCCCCTTCGCCGTCGCGGACCACTTGCTGCGCAAGGTCCAACATCACTGTTTCCAGCGCTTGCGCGAAAGCGGCATTGCCGGTGGCATCGACGCCCGATGCCCCGGTGGCGCAAAGCAAGAGGCTGTCGGATGTCGAGGTATCGCTATCCACAGTGATGCAGTTGAAGGTCCGGTCGGTCTGCGCGCCCAGCATCGCCTGCAGCGCTGTCTGCTCGATCTGAGCGTCGGTGAAGATATAAACCAGCATCGTCGCCATATCGGGCGCGATCATGCCGGAACCCTTCGCTATCCCCGCAATAGAGACTGTTTGGCCGCCAATATCGACCTGCGCCGACGACCCCTTCGGGAAGGTGTCGGTGGTCATGATCGCGCGCGCCGCGTCCTCGATCGCGTGACGGCTGAGGCCCGCCTTCAACGCCTCAAGCTGTGCAACGATGCGGTCATGGGGCAGCGGCTCGCCGATGACACCGGTCGACGAGGTAAAAACCCGATCTACCTCAACACCGGTAGCTTTGGAGACGGCTTGCGTCACCTCGGCCACTGAGGTCTGCCCGTAATGGCCGGTAAACGCATTGGCGTTGCCCGAATTCACAAGGATCGCTGCAGGCCCGTCGCCGGGCCCGCCGATCTTGTCCTGACAATCCAGAACGGGGGCCGCACGGGTGGCCGAGCGGGTGAACACTCCGGCCACCGAGGTGCCCGGATCAAGAACGGCCAGCATCACATCGGTGCGGCCTTGATATCGGACACCAGCCTCGACAGTGGCGAAGCGCACACCGTCGATCGCGGGCAATTCGGGGAAGGCCGCCGGGGCCAGCGGTGAAACCTTGGTTATCGTGGCCACGGGGTTACTCCTGCAGCAGCTCCAGCTGGCGCATGACCTCGGGGCCGGCGCCCTCGAGCGCGGGACGCTCGATCTGCGCTTGCTGCGTCAACTCGTCAATCTTGGCCTGAATTGCTTCTTGCCGAATGGTCTGAGCCAATTCATCGCGCACGACCGCCAATTCGGGGGCCTCGGTCTTGCGCTTGTCGTTCAGCGTGACCACGTGCCAACCAAACTGGGTTTGCACCGGATCCGAGACCTGACCCTTTTCAAGGCCAAGCACGGCACCTTCAAACTCGGGCACCATCTGGCCTTTGCCGAACCAGCCCAGCGCACCGCCATTGGGGCCAGAGGGTCCTGTGGATTTTTCTTTCGCTAGCTCAGCGAAATCTGCGCCTTCTTCAAGTTGGGCTTTGACAGCTTTGGCTTCGTCCTCGGATTCGACCAGAATGTGGCTGGCATTGAACTCGTCTTCGCCTTGAAACTCGGCGAATTGCGTGTCATAGGCGGCCTGTATGGCCTCATCAGTGACACTGGCGGCTGTCAGCGCTTCGACGGTTTGTACGGCGCGCAGGGACCGGGTTTCGTTTTCCAGTCGAAGGGCGTTTAGTGTATTCAGCTCTTCCTGTTCAAGGCTCAGCAGGTGCTGCTGGACCAGTTGCTCGAGGATGAAATCATATAGCACCTCATCTTCAAGCTGCTGATACTGCGCCGGCAGCGCCGAGGCGGTGGCGATGACGTGACCCAATGTGATCTCGTCGCCGTTCACGCGGGCAACCACGGTGTTGGCATCCGGTGCGTCCTGGGCGGCCAGCGGCAACGCCATCACGGCAGCAAGCGCAAGCGATGGCAGAAAAGTGAGGCCTTTGGGCATGGAACTATCCTATTTCTTTGCCGCGACAGGGCGCAGCGTTGACACTGTGGAACCTGCCCCTTACATCGCTTTGAAGCCTTGGACAGGGCCGCCTTTCACCCCCCGTATCTAGGGGCTGCGCGCAAGGTGGGCAAGCCTGTCGCAACCAAGAAAAAACAGATCCGCTGGAGTGAACATGCTGGGACTCGGAACGCTCGCCAAAAAGGTGTTCGGAACACCGAACGACCGCAAGATCAAGGCGGCCCGCCCGCTGGTCGAAAAGATCAATGCGCTGGAGCCGGAGTTCGAGATCCTGACCGACGATGGCCTGATCGAGAAAACCGCTGAGCTGCGCAAACGAGCGCTGGACGGTGAAAAGCTGGATGACTTGCTGCCGGAAGCATTTGCCAATGTCCGCGAAGGGGCCAAGCGCGCCCTGGGTCTTCGGGCCTTTGATGTGCAGTTGATGGGTGGTTTGTTCCTGCACCAGGGCAACATCTCGGAAATGAAAACGGGTGAGGGCAAAACCCTGGTCGCCACCTTCCCCGCCTATCTGAATGCACTGACCGGCAAGGGCGTGCATGTGGTCACGGTGAACGAATACCTGGCCAAGCGCGACTCGGAATGGATGGGCAAGGTGTTTGCGTCCGTTGGCATGACGACCGGTGTGATCTGGTCGGGCCAACCGGATGCCGAGAAGATGGCGGCGTACAAGTGTGACATCACCTATGCCACAAATAATGAGTTGGGCTTCGACTATCTGCGCGACAACATGAAGGCCGATCTGGAACAGGTCTATCAGAAGCACCACAATTTCGCGATCGTCGACGAAGTCGACTCGATCCTGATTGATGAGGCGCGGACGCCGCTGATCATCTCGGGGCCGGCACAAGACCGATCGGACCTTTATACTGCCATCGATACCGTGATCCCGACGCTGCAGGACGATCATTACTCGCTCGATGAAAAAAGCCGCAGCGTGACGTTCACCGATGAAGGCAACGAGTTTTTGGAGCAGCAACTGCTTTCAGCGGGTCTGCTGCCCGAAGGGCATTCGCTGTACGACCCCGAAAGCACCACTGTAGTGCATCACGTCAATCAGGGCCTGCGCGCGCACAAACTGTTCCAACGGGACAAGGACTATATCGTTCGGGATGGCAATGTGGTGCTGATCGACGAATTCACCGGTCGGATGATGCCGGGCCGCCGCTTGTCGGAGGGTCTGCACCAAGCTATCGAAGCCAAGGAAGGCGTACAGATTCAGCCCGAGAATGTGACGCTGGCCAGCGTGACATTCCAGAACTATTTCCGCCTCTATGACAAGCTGTCCGGCATGACCGGCACTGCGCTGACCGAGGCGGAAGAATTTCAGGAAATCTATGGTCTGGGTGTGGTCGAGGTTCCGACCAACAAACCAATCGCGCGTGAGGACAAAGACGACCAGGTCTATCGCACGACAGCCGAAAAATACGGTGCCATTATTGAACAGGTCAAAAAGGCCGGTGAAAAAGGTCAGCCGGTTCTTGTCGGTACCACGTCGATCGAAAAGTCCGAAGTGATCAGCCAGATGCTGGACAAAGAGGGAATCGAGCACAACGTTCTGAACGCCCGCCAGCATGAACAGGAAGCGCAGATAGTGGCCGATGCAGGCCGTCTTGGCGCGGTGACCATCGCCACCAACATGGCGGGCCGCGGCACCGATATTCAGCTGGGCGGCAATGTCGAGATGAAGGTGCTGCAGGCGCTGGCCGAAAACCCCGAGGCTGACCCGGCCGACTTGCGTGCGGCAGAAGAAGCCAAGCACGCGGAAGAAAAGGAAAAGGTGCTGCAGGCCGGTGGTCTTTACGTAATGGCGTCCGAACGTCATGAAAGCCGCCGGATCGACAACCAGCTGCGCGGGCGTTCGGGACGCCAGGGTGACCCGGGCCGCACCGTGTTCTACCTGAGCCTGGAAGATGACCTGATGCGCATCTTCGGTTCGGAACGTCTGGACAAGGTCCTGACCACGCTGGGCATGAAAGAGGGCGAGGCAATCATTCACCCCTGGGTGAACAAATCGCTGGAACGGGCGCAATCCAAGGTCGAAGGTCGCAACTTTGACATGCGCAAAAACGTTCTGAAATTCGACGACGTGATGAACGATCAGCGGAAAGTCGTGTTCAGCCAGCGGCGTGAAATCATGTCAGCAGATGATCTGTCGGATGTCGTGTCCGATATGCGTGAGCAGGTGATCGACGATATGATCGACGAATTCATGCCGCCAAAATCATATGCAGATCAATGGGATACAGAAGGTCTGCACGAAGCGGTCAAAGAGAAGCTGACCATCGATGCGCCGGTTCAGGACTGGGCCGCCGAGGAAGGCGTAGATGACGAGCAAATCCGCGAACGTCTGATCAAGGCCGCCGATGAAATGATGGCGCAGAAGGCCGTGGCGTTTGGCCCGGAAAACATGCGCAACATCGAAAAGCAGGTTCTGCTGCAGACTATCGATGGCAAATGGCGCGAACATCTTTTGACGCTGGAACATCTGCGCTCGGTCGTGGGTTTCCGTGGCTATGCACAGCGCGATCCGCTGAACGAGTACAAGAACGAAAGCTTCCAGCTGTTCGAAGGGATGCTTGATTCCTTGCGCGAAACCGTCACTCAGCAATTGTCGCGCGTGCGCCCGCTGAGCGAAGAAGAACAGAAGGAAATGCTCGCGCAGATGGCAGCGCAACAGGCACAGGCGCAGAAAGCTGTGGATCAAGCTGCCGGGAATGCCGAGGCGATCGCCGAAGCCGAAGCGTCTGGTGACAGTCGTCCGGGTTTTGTTGAGGATGATCCTTCGACTTGGGGGAACCCGTCACGCAATGATCCTTGCCCCTGTGGCTCGGGGAAAAAATTCAAACATTGCCACGGCAGGTTGACTTAACGTCACCTGCTTTCCACCACAATGAGTCCGCCTCACGGCCACATATTGGCCTTGATTGGGAAGCAAATTGCGAATCGCTCCTTCAACTGGGGAGGGTGTCTTGTTTGTCATTAAGAACTACGTGACCACGGGCGGAACCGTTGCCTGCGCTCTGGCCATTGGATATTTGATGCAAAACGGATCGGCGCAGCAACCCAATGCTGAGCCGAGCGGTGAACGCGTCGCTTCGATCTCGGAGCAGGACTCGGACCTGACCGGTCTGGAAAGCGTTGTCCTGACCTCTTCTTCCCCGACAGAAGCGCGTCCCAAGGATCTATCTCAATCCACGCGCCCGGCGCAAGAAACCAGCCGTTTGCCTTCGAATTGCGATATGAGCGCGCGCGCCATGGCTGTGCCCGGCGCCAACGTACGGCTGCGGGTCAAGGCTCCCTGCCACGCCAATGAGATCATTGAGGTTCATCACAACGGGCTGGTTTTCAGCACCGAGACCGATGCGCTTGGCGGCTTGAACCTGACCATCCCGGCGCTGTCGGAATACGCTATTTTCCTGATCTCGCTGCCGGATGAGAAAGGCACCGTTGCGACGACGCATGTGCCCGAGATCAACAGCTTCAACCGGGTTGCCTTGCAGTGGCAGGGCGAAACCGATCTGCAGCTTCATGCGCTGGAATTCGGCGCAGGTTACGGGGAAGAAGGCCACGTGTGGTCCGGGTCCCAGACCGGCGGCTCGGGCTCGGTGATCCATCTGGGTCAGGGCGGTTCGGACGTCGCGCGCAATATCGAGGTTTATTCATACCCCATCGAGACCGCAACCGAGGCCGGAAGTATCACACTGTCGGTTGAAACTGAGGTCACTGAAGCAAATTGCGGCAAGCCCCTAAACGTGCAATCATTGGAATGGCGCGCGGAACGGCTCCGCTCACGCGACCTGTCGCTGGATATGCCCGGTTGTGAGGCAGCTGGCGATTTTCTGGTGTTGAATAATCTGTTCTCAGACCTGACAATCGCTGCCAAATAAGCAGCAGGCAGATCTACGGTTTCCAATGAACATTCTTCGTGCGGCGTTCGCCGCGCTTTTTGCCTTATCCTTGGCACAAAGCGTATTCGCGCAGGACATCACTTTGACCTCGCATGACGGCAAGGTAGAGGTGGTCGGCACCCTTCTTGGTTACGACGGTGAATTCTACCGTGTCGATACGCAATTCGGAGAGCTGACGGTCGATGGATCGGGGGTCACCTGCGACGGCCCAGCTTGCCCCAACCTGACGGATTTTGTGGCCGAAGTTCGTTTCTCTGGCTCATCAGTGATCGCCGAGACACTGCTGCCCGCGCTTGCACAGGGCTTTGCCATCGAGGAAGGGTTAACCCTGTCACAGCCCGAGGGCACCGGAGACCTGCGGGTCTACGCCCTGAATCAGCCTGATCGGCAGGCGCCTTTGGCGAGGTTCATATTTCGTGCAACGGATACGGCTGACGGCTTTATCGATCTGGTTGAGAACACCGCAGATGTCGTGTTGGCGCAGCGGGAAATTCGATCAGACGAACTGGAGTTGACCAGAGCCGCTGGGCTCGGAGATCTGACGCAAACCCGCCGGTCGCGTGTCTTGGCTCTGGATGCAATCGTGCCAATCGTGTCGGCCGACAATCCCGTGCGCCAGATATCGCTTGCTGATCTGGTGAAGGTTTTCACCGCCGAGGTCGCAAATTGGGGCGATCTCGGTGGGCCTGATGCGCCGATCTCTCTGCATCTGCCACAGGTCGGTTCCGGGCTGGATCAGGCGGTCGAGGATTTGCTGTTAGCACCTGCCAACGCACATATGACCGCTCAGATCACGCGCCACGATCGAAACAGCAATCTGGTGCGCACGGTCTCGAACGACCCGTTCGCGCTCGGCGTCGCCAGTCTTGCCGAGGCCGGGACTGTGCGCGCCCTGCCTCTGACCGGTGGGTGCGGACATGCCCTGTCGGCAACACGGCAATCGGTCAAGACCGAAGATTATCCGCTGACCTCACCCATGTTTTTCTATTTGCCACAAAGACGATTGCCCAAAGTCGCGCGACAGTTTTTGGCCTATACCCAAAGCAGCGCCGCACAGATGGTCATCCGGCAAGCCGGATTTGTCGATCAATCCCTTGAAACAATCCAGGTTGGGCTGCAAGGCGATCGGCTGGCCAATGCGATCAGCACCGGTGGAGTTGAGGTCGGGTTGCAAGAGTTGCAGCGCATGATCGAAACTCTCCGTCCACTTTCGCGGCTATCTTTGTCCTTTCGGTTCGAACCGGGGTCGTCGCGACCCGATGCGCAGTCCCGGTCAAACATCTTGAACCTTGCGCAAGCTTTGGAGAGCGGAACGTTGGAGGCGCGTCAATTGATCTTTGTTGGGTTTAGTGACGGCGAGGGCGCGGCGGTCGCCAATTCACGTATTGCCCTGCAGCGAGCCAAAACCGTCCGAAACGCAGTGCTGGCATCGGTCGAAACCAGCCTCCCCGACAGCATCGAAATCAGTGTCGAGGGCTTTGGCGAGGCCATGCCGATGGCCTGCGACGACACCGAATGGGGCCGCAAGGTGAATCGTCGGGTCGAAGTTTGGATCCGATAACCCTTACAAATAGCCTTGCGAGCGGAAACTCAGTTCAGCCGATTTCCCGATGATCAGGTGATCATGCAAAGTCAGCCCAAGGGCGGAACACGCATCCTGAATCCGGTTGGTCATATCGATATCCGACTGCGACGGCGTCGGATCACCGGATGGATGATTGTGGACCAGGATCAGAGCCGAGGCATTGAGTTCCAACGCCCGCTTCGCGACCTCTCGCGGATAGACCGGCACATGATCCACCGTGCCTTTGGCCTGCTCTTCATCCGCAATCAGCACATTCTTGCGATCTAGATAAAACACACGAAACTGCTCGATCTCGCGGTGCGCCATCGTGGTGTGACAATAGTCCAGAAGCGCATCCCATCCCGAGATCACATGCCGTTGCATCACCCGGGCACGCGCCATGCGATGGGCACAGGCCTCAAGGATTTTCAGATCGGTAATCACCGTGTCCCCAACGCCTTTGATCTGACGCAGCCGTTCCTCGGGTGCCGTCAACACACGATTGAAATCACCAAACTCTTCCATCAGTGCCCGAGCCAGCGGTTTCACATCCTGACGCGGGATGGATCGGAACAGAGCAAGTTCCAGCAGTTCATAATCCGGCATCGCTGCTGATCCGCCAGACATGAACCTTTCGCGCAGCCGCTTGCGATGGTCTTTGATGTAGGAGGGTAACCGACCAACGGGCAGCGGCTGCGCCGGTGCTTCATCCGTATCGAACAGCATGGGGGCTTCGGCAAAGGCGTCTTGGGTCATAACACCACTCTGACGCAGAATCGGTTTCCGAAAAGTTAACGCGCCCTATCCCTGCCTGCCGGATCGGCAACACACGGATCCCCTGTTTCATCTGGCCATAAATAACTCGGGGGGGGCGCCCAAAGGGCTATGGGGGCAGAGCCCCCTGCTCAACCGTTTAACCCTTCATGCCATCCCAGAAGGACTTTACAGAAGAGAAAAAGCTTTTAGATTCCGGGTGGTTATCTTCACCCAAATCGTCAAACTCACGCAGAAGTTCTTTCTGACGACTGGTCAGATTGACCGGAGTTTCCACGGCAAGTTCGATGAACATATCCCCGATGCCTCCGCCGCGCAGGGCGGGCATGCCTTTGCTACGCAGGCGCATTTGGCGACCCGACTGGCTGCCGGCAGGAATCTGTACACGACCGCGACCACCGTCGATGGTCGGCACCTCGATCGAACCGCCAAGTGCTGCCTTGGCCATGCTGACTGGCACACGGCAATAGAGGTTCACGCTGTCACGTTCGAACAGCTTGTGCTCGGAAACTTCGACAAAAATATAGAGGTCACCCGGAGGACCACCACGCATTCCGGCCTCACCCTCACCGGCCAGACGAATCCGGGTGCCGGTCTCGACACCGGCAGGGATGTTCACGGACAATGCGCGATCTTTTTCAACGCGCCCCGCACCTTGGCACGACTTACAAGGGTTCTTAATGATCTGACCCAAACCAGAGCAGGTCGGGCAAGTGCGCTCAACCGTGAAAAAGCCCTGTTGCGCGCGAACCTTGCCCATGCCGGAACAAGTTGGACATGCAGTAGGTTCAACACCACCTTCGGCACCAGTTCCCTCGCAAGAGGAACAGGCCACAGCCGTAGGAACGTTTATGGTTTTCTGCAGGCCTGCATAAGCCTCTTCCAGCGTGACCCGCAGGTTATAGCGCAGGTCTGAACCGCGTGCGGCGCGACGGCCCCCGCCTGCCCCACGCTGGCCACCCATGAAGTCGCCGAACAGATCGTCGAACACGTCAGAGAACGCGCTGGAGAAATCGCCCTGACCGAAGCCGCCACCGGGACGGCCGCCGCCGCCACCCATGCCGTTTTCAAACGCAGCGTGACCAAAGCGGTCATAAGCGGCTTTCTTGTCAGCATCACGCAGAACATCGTAGGCCTCGTTGGCCTCTTTGAACTGCGCTTCGGCATCGGGGTTGTCCTTGTTGCGATCGGGATGCAGCTGTTTGGCTTTCGAGCGAAAGCCTTTCTTGATCTCATCCGCAGAAGCGCCCTTGGACACGCCGAGCACTTCGTAATAGTCGCGTTTGGACATCAGTATTTCCTTCTGCCTCAACGTAATCGGGCCGGCCCGGCAACCGGACCGGCCCAAATTGGCCCGGTTACCCGTTAGTTACGCTTGTCGTCGTCCAGATCTTCGAACTCGGCGTCGACAATGTCATCGTCACCCGGCGCGGCATCTGCGGCTGCGGGCTCATCTTCGCCCTCTTCCGCCTGTGCCTTATAGATCGCCTCACCCAGTTTCATGGCCGCTTCGGTCACGTTCTGGATGCCCGACTTGATCTTGTCGGCATTGTCCGTTTCCAGCTCATCCTTGAGCGCGGCAACGGCCAGCTCGATCGCTTCGACGGTCGACGGGTCGACCTTGTCGCCATGTTCCTCGATCGATTTCTCGGTCGCGTGAACAAGGCTTTCGGCCTGGTTCTTGGCTTCGACAAGCTCTTTGCGCGCCTTGTCTGCCTCGGCGTTTTCCTCGGCATCCTTGACCATCTTGTCGATATCTTCGTCCGACAGACCGCCCGAGGCCTGAATGGTGATCTTCTGCTCTTTGCCGGTGCCTTTGTCCTTGGCCGAAACCGAGACAATGCCGTTGGCGTCGATGTCAAAAGTCACCTCGATCTGAGGCATGCCGCGCGGTGCGGGCGGGATCTCTTCCAGATTGAACTGACCGAGGATCTTGTTGTCCGCAGCCATTTCGCGCTCACCCTGGAAACAGCGGATGGTCACGGCGTTCTGGTTGTCCTCGGCGGTCGAGAAGACCTGGGACTTTTTCGTCGGAATGGTCGTGTTGCGGTCGATCAGTCGGGTGAACACGCCACCCAGTGTCTCGATGCCCAAGCTGAGCGGGGTCACGTCCAGCAGAACCACGTCTTTGACGTCGCCCTGCAGAACGCCGGCCTGAATGGCGGCGCCCATGGCAACAACTTCGTCCGGGTTCACACCTTTGTGCGGCTCCTTACCGAAGAACTTGGTGACCTCTTCGATCACTTTCGGCATCCGGGTCATACCACCGACCAGAACAACCTCATCCACGTCGCCAGCCGACAGGCCCGCGTCTTTCAGGGCAGCCTGGCAAGGCTTCATCGACTTCTTGATCAGGTCGCCAACCAGCGATTCCAGCTTGGCACGGGTCAGTTTCATGACCATGTGCAGCGGCTGACCGTTCGAACCCATCGAGATGAACGGCTGGTTGATTTCGGTCTGCGAGGTCGAGGATAGCTCGATCTTGGCTTTTTCAGCGGCTTCTTTCAGACGCTGCAGGGCCATCTTGTCGGCAGACAGGTCGACACCGTGTTCCTTTTTGAACTCATCCGCCAGATAGTTGACGATGCGCATGTCAAAGTCTTCACCACCTAGGAAGGTATCGCCGTTGGTCGACTTCACCTCGAACAGGCCGTCGTCGATTTCCAGAATGGTTACGTCGAAAGTACCACCACCAAGGTCATAAACCGCGATGGTTTGGGTTTCTTCCTTGTCCAGACCATAGGCCAGAGCAGCCGCTGTCGGCTCGTTGATGATCCGCAGCACTTCCAGACCGGCAATTTTACCGGCGTCTTTGGTGGCCTGACGCTGAGCATCGTTGAAGTATGCCGGAACGGTGATGACTGCTTGCGTGACTTCCTCACCCAGATAGCTTTCTGCGGTTTCCTTCATCTTGCCCAGAGTGAAGGCCGAGATCTGGCTTGGGGAGTACTTTTCACCGCGGGCTTCAACCCACGCGTCGCCATTGCCGCCATCAACGATGGCGTAGGGCACCATTTTCTTGTCTTTTTCGACTTCTGCATCATCCACACGACGACCGATCAGACGCTTGACGCCAAAGATCGTGTTGTCGGGGTTGGTGACCGCCTGACGTTTTGCAGGCTGACCGACCAGACGCTCATCTTCTGTAAAAGCGACGATCGAGGGCGTGGTCCGCGCCCCTTCGGCGTTTTCGATGACCTTCGGCTGCGAGCCGTCCATGATGGCCACACACGAGTTGGTGGTACCGAGGTCAATCCCGATTACTTTTCCCATATTTTCAATCCCTTTCCATTCAAGGCGATGTCCCGAGGGTTGGACCCGTTGCGGCATCCTGCCCCCGATTGATGTGCGCGACAGCACTACACCATCGCGCGTCGAGGCGTATATAAGGGCGAGAACAGGGGCCTGCAAGCGTTCAGAAACGCAGGTTTTCGGGAATCTGTGGCCTTTTTGGCAAGGTTTTGGCAAGGTTTGGGGATTCTGGAATGGCGCGGCTGTTATTGCGCGGATTTGATATTCGGAAAGGCTATTTGGATGCGGCGGCGCAGTCGCATCTAGTTGACCTGCTTAGGCCGATTCTGAAAGTGGCACCGCTTTATCGGCCCGTGACACCTTCGGGCAAGGAAATGTCAGTGCGCATGACCTCGGCCGGGGTGCTGGGATGGGTCACTGACCGGGCGGGCTATCGGTATCAGGACACGCACCCAAAGGGCATGACATGGCCCGCGATTCCAGATGAGATTTTGACCATCTGGCAGGACCTGACGGGCGCGGATCGCCGGCCCGATTGCTGTCTGATCAACTATTACGGTGAAGGCACCAAGATGGGCCTGCATCAGGACAAGGATGAGGCCGATTTCTCGTGGCCCGTGCTGTCGATTTCATTGGGCGATGACGCGCTATTCCGCATCGGCAATACAACACGGGGCGGCAAGACCGAGTCGATCTGGCTGAGCTCGGGCGATGTGGTGATCATGGGCGGCCCGGCACGCTTGACCTATCACGGGGTTGATCGCATCCGGTTTGGATCATCCAAACTTTTGCCAAAGGGCGGACGCATCAACCTGACTTTGAGAGTCGCAACGTGAAACACAATCCAAATTCGGGATCAGCTTTTCAGGATAAAGTGTGCACCGCCAAGATCAGCGTCGCGCATCCCAGCTTTTCGAGACCTGCTTACGGGTATAGAACTCGCCCAGCAGGCCGATCATCGTCAGGATTATCCCGACCCAAAGCGCGTATTCCCAACTGGAGTTGCGGGGAAAGTAGTTTCGGAACACAAAACCACGGCATTGATCTATGATGTGAAACAGCGGGTTCCACGCAAACATAGTCAGCATGAACCCACCCAATGCGTTGCCGACGAACATCTTGCCAGAAAATATCATGTTCAGACGACGGTACATACTTGTCAGGATGCTTACCGTATTTGGAAACCAGGGCTTTAGCGCCAGAAACACAAGACCGACTGAGCATCCTACAAACCATGCCAGCAAAAGCATCCCAAAAGCACCGCCGGGCTCCTGAATTACAAGGGGCGAGACGGCGACGCTGTAGACGAACAGGATGACCAGGATCGAGACAAGCTGCGTGTACAGAATACCGAAGGCAGATGCTGACAACATCACCATCATGGTCATCGGCGAATGCAGTGTCATCGGATTGTTGCCGGATCCAACCCCGGCGATAGCAGCGACAGACTTGATATGCGTCAGGAACAGAAAAACTCCGGAGAGCAGGAACAACACCATCTCGCCCCGGATTTTGGCCATGCCGGTCATTCGACCAATTAGCGTCATAAGTATATAAAACGCCGTCACCAGAAGAACGACCTGAACAATGTTTATCAGGATTGCGATCACCGCATTTGAATGCTGCGAGCGGATATTGCGGACCACCGCATGGAATATAAGCTCGGCGGTGGTGAAAACCCCGCCCAGCAACGACTGATTTCGCTTGTAGTGAAACACTCGAATACTCTTTCCTGCTGTGTCAGCCGCAAATTGGCACGAAATTCTTGCTGTTCCGTATCCATCGCATCATAAGTCCGTGAGATGCCCTGATCAACAAACCACAGGAACGGAGCTTTTTTGTGACCTATGACGCGCTTATTCCCGTCATCCGGCGGCTGGCCTTGCAGGCAGGCGACAAGATCATGCAGATCTATGAAGCGGATGATTTCGGCGTCAAGGTCAAGTCAGACTCAAGCCCGGTAACCGAGGCGGACGAGGCGGCGGATGCTTTGATCTCGGCCGGATTGCGCGAGGCTTTTCCAGATATCCTGCTGGTGACCGAGGAACAGGCAGCTTCGCATTCCGAAAAGGGTGAAACCTTTCTGATCGTTGATCCTTTGGACGGCACCAAAGAGTTCGTCAACCGGCGGGGCGATTTCACGGTAAATATTGCTCTGGTCGAGAACGGCGTGCCGACGCGCGGTGTGGTTTACGCACCGGCGCGGGGGCGGATGTTCTATACGCAAGCCGATGGGCAAGCTGTCGAGGAAACCGGCGCACTGGACAAAGATCAGCCGGGTGTGTTGACGCCAATATCAGTCTCTAAACCAGACAATTCGGCGCTGATGATCGTTGCATCCAAGTCGCATCGGGATCAGGCGACCGAGGATTACATCAACAAATATCAGGTGCGCGACAGCAAAAGTGCCGGGTCGTCGCTGAAGTTCTGTCTGGTGGCGACGGGAGAGGCCGACCTCTACCCCCGTGTTGGCCGCACCATGGAGTGGGACACCGCTGCGGGCCACGCGGTTCTGGCCGGTGCGGGCGGACATGTGGTGCGCTTTGACGACCATTCGCCGCTGACCTATGGCAAAGACGGCTATGCCAATCCATTTTTCATCGCCTATGCTCCAGGCGTTGAGCTGAAGGAAGCCTGATGTCAGTATTGATTGCCATTCCCGCGCGCTACGCTTCGACCCGCTATCCAGGCAAACCTCTGGTTCCGCTGACCGGGGCAAACGGAACCAGCATGACTCTGATCGAACGATCCTGGCGCGCTGCGATTTCCGTGTCAGGCGTAGATCGCGTGGTTGTGGCAACCGACGATGACCGTATCCGCGAAGTCTCAGAGGGATTTGGTGCCGAGGTGGTGATGACTTCAGACACCTGCCGCAACGGTACCGAACGCTGCGCCGAGGCGCACTCGGCTCTGGGTGGCGGTTATGACATCGTCGTCAACCTGCAAGGGGATGCGCCTTTGACCCCGCATTGGTTTGTTGAAGACCTGATCTCGGGTCTGCGCAACGCGCCAGATGCGGGTGTGGCCACCCCCGTGCTGCGCTGTGACGGGGACGCACTGAACGGATTACTGAACGATCGCAAGCAAGGCCGGGTCGGGGGCACTACAGCGGTGTTCGGCAATGACCACAGCGCGCTTTACTTCTCGAAAGAAGTGATCCCTTTCACAGCCGAGACCTATGCCAGCAGTGACCCGACACCGGTATTCCACCACGTCGGAGTTTATGCCTATCGGCCTGACGCTCTGACTGCTTATCCGGGCTGGACTAGCGGTCCGCTGGAGACACTGGAAGGGTTGGAACAGCTGCGCTTCATGGAAAACGGCCGCAAGGTTCTGTGTGTCGAAGTTGAAGCCAAAGGTCGTCAGTTCTGGGAGCTGAACAACCCGCAGGACGTGGCCAAGATCGAAGAAATGATGGCCGCTATGGGGCTTGAATGACAAATATTCTGGTTACAGGTGGTGCAGGTTATATCGGCTCTCATGCCTGCAAGGCACTGGCAAGGGCGGGGTATACGCCCGTAACCTATGACAATCTTGTCACCGGATGGCAGGACGCGGTGAAATTCGGCCCTTTCGAGCAGGGCGACCTGCTGGACCGCGCCCGGCTGGACGAAGTGTTCGCCAAATACCAACCCGCCGCCGTGATACATTTCGCCGCCCTCAGTCAGGTCGGCGAAGCGATGGCTGAGCCCGGAACGTATTGGTCGAACAATGTCACCGGTTCGCTGACACTGATACAAGCGGCTGTGGATGCGGGATGTTTGAACTTTGTGTTCTCGTCGACCTGCGCCATCTATGGCGAACATGACAACGTTGTGCTGGACGAGAGCACTCAGCAGCAGCCATTGAATGCCTATGGTGCTTCGAAACGAGCGATCGAGGACATCTTACGTGATTTCCAAGCCGCATATGGCCTAAAGCACGTGATCTTCCGCTATTTCAACGTGGCCGGGGCCGACCCGGATGCCGAAGTTGGAGAGTTTCACCAACCAGAAACCCATCTGGTGCCGCTGATGCTGGACGCCATCGATGGCAAGCGGGGTGGCTTGACTGTATTCGGCACCGATTACGACACACCCGACGGCACCTGCATCCGCGATTATGTACACGTCTGTGATCTGGTCGATGCACATGTACTGGGGCTAAAGTGGCTAGAACAGGGCAAAGAAAGCCGCGTGTTCAATCTGGGCACCGGGTCGGGGTTTTCGGTGATGGAAGTCATCGAGCATTCCAAAGCCGTCACCAACCGTGCGGTGCCGTATAGCATCGGCCCGCGCCGAGCCGGGGATTGCACGCGTCTAGTTTCAGGCTCGGTCCGAGCCAAGGAAGAGCTGGGCTGGACACCAAAAAGATCAACGTTAGAGACGATGATCACGGATGCCTGGCGTTGGCATCAGAATGGCAGCTATACCAAGTGAACCTTGAGGATCAGCCGCTTACCTGGGTGCAGCGCTACAAGCTGCGCCTGAAACGCAAGCGGCTGTTGTGGCGATCCTTTCGCAGCCGCCATCAACTGAAGTCGTTGACTGACAACACGCAAAAGATCACACCCGGCGCCATTCTGGCCTTTACCACGCTGCGGAATGAGATCAGCCGTCTGCCGTGGTTCTTTCACCATTATCGCACGCTGGGCGTTGATCATTTTCTGATGGTGGATAATGGCAGCGATGACGGCTCGGTCCCGTATTTGCTTAAACAGCCGGATGTGTCGCTGTGGCGGACTACGGCGAGCTATCGAGCGTCTCGGTTCGGGTTGGATTGGCTGACTTGGCTGCAGTGGAAATTTGGGCACGACCACTGGACGTTGATGGTCGACGCCGATGAGTTGCTGATCTACGCCCATCACAACACCCATACGATGCGCGATTTAACTGCATGGCTGGACGCGCGCGGTCAAACCACGTTTGGGGCGATGATGCTGGATCTCTATCCCAAAGGTCGGCTGGGCAAGCAAAGTTATGATCCGCATTCCGATCCAACCGATTGCCTGAACTGGTTTGACCCCGGCCCCTATCGTGCCCAGCGCCAAAGGCCGATGGGCAACCTTTGGGTTCAGGGAGGCGTACGCGAGCGGGTGTTTTTTGCAGATCAGCCCCAAAAATCACCGACCCTGAACAAAATCCCTCTAACCCGGTGGTCACGGCATATGGCCTATGTGAATTCGTGCCATTCCGCGCTGCCCCGGTTCCTGAATTTTGAATATGACGGTCCGAGTGGGCAGACCGCCTCGGGCGTGTTGTTACACACGAAATTCCTGCCCGAGGTTGTCGACAAATCGCGGATCGAAAAACAGAGGCGGCAACATTTTCATGACCCCGATCGGTTCGACGCCTATTATGACGGGATCATCAGCGGGCCTGATCTTTGGACTTCTGACTCGGTCAAACTAGGTGATTGGCAACAGTTACAAGACCTTGGGCTCATGAACGCGGGCGGATTTCCTGCCACAGGGGGGAAGTAAACCGGATTTAAACCCGTTGCCTCACAAGGTGCAGAGATGTCATAAAACGTTAATGTCCGGCACCACTCAGGCCTCAGGCGGCCCCGGGCAGACGCGCGTATCAAAAAAGGTTGGGCAGCCGCGTGAGCCTTTTGGATTCCTATCGCATGAGATTGCGGCGCAAGCGCCGCCTGCTGCGTTGCCTGCGTCGGCGCCGGGATCTGAAAGTGGTGCAAGATAACACCAACAAGATCAAAGAAAACGACATCTTGTTGATGAGTGTGATGCGGAACGAAAAGATCCGCCTTCCCTATTTTTTTGAGTACTATCGAAAGCTTGGTATCAATCACTTCCTGTGCGTGGACAACAACAGCGATGACGGCACCCATGAATACCTGAGCGGCCAGCCGGACGTTTCGGTGTGGTGGACGGATGTAGGTTACAAGAATGCGACCTTTGGTCTGGATTGGTCCAACTACCTGCTGCGCCGCTATGCGCATAAGCACTGGGTTCTGACGGTCGATCCGGATGAATTCTTTATCTATCCTTTTTGCGATACCCGCCCGATCCGCGCCCTGACCGACTGGCTGGACGATACTGGTGTGCGCAGTTTCGGCACCATGCTGATCGACATGTATCCCGAAACCGGAATCATGGATGCGCCCTATCATGAGGGCCAGAACCCCTTTGAAGTCGCGCCTTGGTTCGATTCAGGCAACTTCATGATTACCCGCAACCCGACCTATGGGAATCTGTGGATTCAAGGCGGTGCACGCGCACGGGTTTTCTTTCAGGACAATCCCCTGAAGGCTCCGGCCCTGAACAAGATACCTCTTGTGAAATGGCACCGGCGCTACGCATATGTCAGCTCAACCCACGCCTTGCTGCCACGCGGGCTCAATCAGGTCTATGAAGAGCAGGGCGGTGAAAAAACCAGCGGAGCACTGTTGCATGCAAAGCTGATCAATACGCTTGGGGAAAAAGCTAAAGAAGAGTTGCTGCGCGGACAGCACTATGCTGCGTCGGGCGAGTACAAGGCTTATGCCAAGCAGTTAGAGGATAATCCGGTTTTCTGGAACAAATGGTCCGAGAAATACATCAACTGGCGACAGATTGAGATCCTCGGCCTGATGTCCAAGGGGAACTGGGCATGAGCAGCTTGGGCATCATAATGCTGGTGCACACTGCGCTGGATCGGGTTGAGCAGGTGGCACGCCATTGGGCCGCCTCGGGCTGTCCTGTGGTCATTCATGTAGATCAGAAAGTCGGCGATCCGGCTTATTCCGATTTTGTCGCCGCTTGTTCGGATGAACCGCTTATTCTGTTTTCCGAACGCCATGTCTGTGAATGGGGCGGCTGGGGTATTGTCGCCGCATCGCAATCCGCTGCATCGCTGATGTTGGAGAGGTTTCCGAACGTCCGGCATGTATATCTGTCCTCGGGCGCGTGTCTGCCGCTGCGTCCGGTCGCTGATCTGATCGACTATCTGGCCGACCGGCCCCGTGTCGATTTCATCGAAAGCGCAACCACGCGCGACGTCAGCTGGACGATCGGCGGCCTGGATCTGGAACGTTTCACCCTGAGTTTCCCCTTCTCATGGCGCAGGCAACGAAAACTGTTTGACAATTACGTGCGGTTGCAACGCGCCCTCGGTCTGCGCCGCAGAATTCCAGACGGTCTGGTGCCCCATATGGGCAGCCAGTGGTGGTGTCTGACCCGCCAAACCTTGTCGGCCATTCTTCAGGATCCCAAACGCGCCGAATATGATCGCTATTTTCGCCAGGTCTGGATTCCCGATGAAAGCTATTTTCAGACACTGGCACGGCTCTATTCCACCCATATCGAAAGCCGATCGCTGACCCTTTCGAAGTTCGACTATCAAGGTCGGCCGCACATGTTCTACGACGATCACCTGCAATTGCTGCGCCGGTCCGACTGTTTCGTGGCGCGCAAAGTCTGGCACAGCGCGAACCGGTTGTATCAGACCTTCCTGACCGACCACGAAGGCGCACTGACCCCCGCCGAGCCCAACCCCGGCAAGATCGACCGGGTGTTTTCCAAAGCGGTCGAGCGGCGCGTTCGCGGACGGGATGGTCTTTATATGCAAAGCCGCTTCCCCCGCGCGGCTACGGAACGCAGCCTGACAGCCTTTCCCTATTCGGTGTTTCAAGGCTTTACCGAGTTGTTCGAGGATTTCGAACCTTGGCTGACAAACGCCATCGGCGGGCGGGTGCATGGGCACCTGTTCGGTCCCGAACGGGCGCAATTTGCCGAAGATGAGACGATCATCAACGGTGCGCTCAGCGATTGCGCCACGCTACGCGACTATAACCCCTCGGCCTTTCTGGCGAACCTCATCTGGAATACACGAGGCGAGCGTCAGTGCTTTCAATTCGGGCCAACGGATATTCAGAAAATCAATGAATTCCTGACGCAAGACCAGAATGCACATATTGCGGTCATCTCGGGGGCCTGGGCGGTTCCATTGTTCCGTTCGAACCTGAATTTTGCCGATATCCGGTGCGAAGCTGCCCGCCTACAACAGATCGAAAGCAAACAGCTCAAGCTGCTGGATGCCGCCCGCGCAAAGACGCGCATTCGAATATGGACAATGGCGGAGTTTGTGGAATCCCCGATGGAGCAACTGCAGACCGTTCTGGAAGACATGGGCGCGCCCAAACCCACCCATCTGACCGAGGCACCGACGATGGTGGATCTGACCGGGTTCGGAAGGTTCCTGCAAAACCTCAAGAACCAGGGGATGCATCCCTATCTGATGGGGGATTTCCCTGTGAATGACGTGTTTGGCGCACAGTCCAAATCGTTCAAGAAGCCTTATTTGGTGCAGTAACACAAAATGACCCGCCGCTTCGATTATTTCATCGTTCTGGCCGATATGCGCACAGGTTCGAACCTGCTTGAATTACAGCTGAACACGCTGGATGGCGTCACGTGTCACGGAGAAGCGTTTAACCCCTATTTCGTCGGCCTGCCAAAACTGGACAGCGTTCTGGGCTTTACCCTGGAAGATCGTGAACGCGACCCGATGGCGCTGATCGACGCCATCCGAAACGCGCCGGGCGAGATGAACGGCTTTCGCTTTTTCAGCGACCACGATGCGCGGGCGCTGCCACCGGCGCTGGATGATCCGCGCTGCGCCAAAATCATTCTGATGCGCAACCCTCTGGATAGCTACATATCGTGGAAAATCGCCTTGGAAACAAAGCAGTGGCGGTTAGTGAACATCAAGCAACGGCGGGAGGCTCAGATCACCTTCGATGCCGAAGAATTCGCCGAACAGCTCGACCAGCGGCAAGCATTTCAACAAACAGTGCTCAAACATCTGCAGACCACCGGGCAAACACCGTTTTACATCGACTATAACGATCTAATAGATTTGGACGTTCTGAACGGCCTTGCCGCGTGGCTTGGCGTCAGCGCACGTCTTAAGGAGCTGAACCAGCATCTCAAACGCCAAAACCCGGCGCCTGCCCTGTCGAAAGTGACCAATCCGGATGATATGGAGCTGGCCCTGTCGCAACGTGACCGCTTCAAGCTACACCATATCCCAAGTTACGAGCCGCACCGCGGGCCGGCTGTTTCGCGCTATGTGGGTGCTGCGCAAACTTCGCTGATGTACCTTCCGGTGCGCGGCGGCCCCGAGGCTGAAGTGGTGCAGTGGATTGCCGATCTGGACGGGGTGTCACAAGCCGACCTGATCACCGGCCGCAATCAAAAACAGACCCGTCAATGGATGCAGGATCATCCCGGTCACCGCAAATTCACGGTGCTGCGCCATCCGCTGGCGCGCGCGCACGCTGTGTTCTGCGACCGTATTCTGCACACAGGCCCCGGCGCATATGTCAGCATTCGCAATATGCTGAGCCGACGGTACAAGGTCCCGCTGCCTGCCAAGGGTGATCTCAGCAATTATACCCGCGATCAGCATTCCGAGGCGTTCGCGGCCTTTTTGGGCATGCTGCGCAGTATTCTAGCGGGTCAAACCCCGATCCGTGTGGATGGGGAATGGTGCGGACAGGCGCAGACGCTGGAAGGCATGGCCGGTTTCACCTTGCCCGACCTGATCCTGCGCGAGGATGAGATGGAAACCGCCTTGCCCGACCTTGCCTACAAAGTTGGGCATACAGCCCCGCCAACCCCAAACAGGGCCAAGCCGGACGCGCCGTTTGCACTTGATCAGATTTACGACGCACAGCTTGAAGCGCTGGCGAAGGAAGCATACCAGCGCGACTATACAATATTTGGATTTGGTGACTGGAAACCGCTTTGAACCTTGCTTAGGGGCGCAGGGTAATCACGGTTCCTTCATTCACCATGGCGTAGATCTCTTCGATCTCATCATTCTTGACCGCAATACAACCTGCCGTCCAATCCGGGGTCTTCTTCGCCCGCTTGAACTCGGATCGCAGATTGGGTTGTCCGTGAATGAAGATGTCGCCGCCCGGATCAACACCTGCGGCCTTGGCTTTAGCCAAGTCTTCCGAATTGGGATACGATATACCCAACGATAGATGATACCTGCTGCGCGGATTGCGACGGTCGATCAGATAGGTACCCTCGGGCGTACGGCCATCGCCTTTTTTGTTTTTCGTGCCGGTGGGCGCAAATCCTAGATCGATATCATACTCCCGCAAAATCTGCTCGTTATGGAGCAAATACAGCTTGCGTGCACCTTTGTTGATGACCATCGAGGTCACCTCGGGCCCGCGATAAGAAAGAAATCTGGGTTTGGCTGAGGCACACGCTGAAAGGCTCAGCGTTGCCATTGCGCCCATTCCGAATGCTCGACGATCCATTATTTTCACTGCCTGATGCTCTTTTTTGTCAATTATTATGCCAGATTTTCGCGAAACTTAAATCACTTTTTGCTGTTCGACTGTTCCGTCAGGCGGCGTTCGATCGATTCCAGCCTTTCAAGAACCTCATCACGATAGGCATCGGTCTTGACCTCATCCTCGGCATGGTGCGCGTCCTGCATCGAGTTCACGATGAGACCGACCAGCAAGTTCACCACCGCAAAGGTGGTCACCATGATGAAGGGAACAAAGAAAAGCCAGGCGTAGGGATACACCTCCATCACAGGGCGGACGATGCCCATGGACCAGCTTTCCAGCGTCATGATCTGGAACAGCGTATAGGCCGACAGACCCAGATCACCGAACCAATCGGGGAACGTGCCCGAGAAAAGTTTGGTTGAGATCACAGCGCCGATGTAAAACAGGATCGCCATCAACAGGAACACGCTGGCCATGCCCGGCAGGGCTGAGATGAAGCCTTCGACCACTCGGCGCAGGCGCGGCGCGACCGAGATGACGCGCAGGACCCGGAGGATACGCAGTGCCCGCAGAACTGAAAGCGCCCCTGCACTGGGAACTAGGGCCACGCCCACGATCACGAAATCAAACACATTCCAGCCGCTGGTGAAGAACCGGCGCCCTGTGGCGATCAGTTTCATGACGATTTCGATGACGAATATGGTAAGGCACAGCTTGTCCAACGTCACGATCAGTGGACCCGCTGCGTCCATCAGCGTAGGCGATGTCTCCATCCCCAGCAGTACCGCGTTGAACAGGATCACACCGGTGATGAATTTCCCGAAAGCCGGTGCTTCGATGATGGGCAGCAGTCGTTGGGCGATCACCATACGGGCGGTCCTTATCTCAGGGTTATTTGTTCAAAATGAACCGAGCGGCAAGTTCGGTGTGTGACGACCATCGAAATTGGTCAACCACCTGTACCCATTCAAGGGCATATCCGGCGTTAACCAGCATTTTTGCGTCACGGGCAAAGGTGATCGGGTTGCACGAGACATAAGCAACCACCGGGCGCATGGCCTGCGCCAGCTCGGCCACCTGCGCCTCGGCCCCAGCACGCGGCGGGTCAAGCACAACGGCGTCGAATTTCTTGAGTTCATCGGGCATGAGCGGGCGGCGGAACAGGTCTCGGGCCTCGGCTGTGACGTGTTTCAAGCCTTGCGCCTTGCGCCAGCCCTGATCCAAGGCCTTCGTCATCTCGGCCTCACCTTCAACCGCATGCACCTCGGCCGTCTGCGCCAGCGGCAGCGAGAAGGTTCCGCAGCCCGCGAATAGATCGACAATCCGCTTGGCCCCCTGCGTCGCATCGGAAACGGCCTGTAATAGAGCCTGTTCTCCGTCTTTTGTGGCTTGCAAAAACGCTCCGGGCGGTGGGGTGACGCCAGCGGTTCCAAAGCGTTGGATCGGAGGTACACGCATGGCGATAACCTCATCATCCCAACTAAGCCGGGCAAGGCCGTGATGCTCGGTCGCCTGCGCGAGCGCCAGCTCCAACGGTCCATCCAGCGGTTTGCCGCCCTTGACCGCAACATCCAATCCGCCTTCGGACAGGGTCAGCGTTACGGCCAACACACCTTTCCGACTGCCACCCAACAACGCCAAGGCTTCGGCCACCGGGATGGCAGCAATCAAGGTTGGGTGCAGCAAATGGCAATCCGGGATTTCGGTAATCGTGTCAGAAGCGCGACCATGAAACCCGGCCAGCGTACCCTTCTTGGTGCGCCGCACGGCGATGGTGGCCCGACGGCGGGATCGATCAGGCGAAGTGTGAATGGGCCGCATCGGGGCATCGAGCCCCTGCGCGGCCAACGCGTTGCGCACCACCTCAACTTTCCACTCGGCGACAAAATTATCGGTCGCATGTTGCAACTGGCAGCCGCCGCAGGCCTTGTAATGACGGCAGGGTGCCTTCACCCGCTGATCCGAGGGTGTTTCGACGCGAATATCGTTCAAAAACTGACCCAGCAACGTACCGCTGACCACTTCACCCGGCAGAGTGCGTGGCGCATAGATCGGACCATCGGCGATTCCGTCGCCCTGATGTCCAAGGCGGTTTATTGTGTATTGCTGCGTCATGGAGGCCTGATAACTGGGGTTTGAGCGCAACAAAACCCTTTATTCTGCAGCCTCGGCCTGAATGAAGCCGCCCGATTGGCGATGCCAGAACCGGGCGTACAACCCGCCACGCTCCAGCAGAGCCTCGTGCGTCCCGCTTTCAACGATGTGACCGTGGTCCAGAACAATAATCCGATCCATCTCGCTAAGCGTGGACAGGCGGTGGGCAATAGCCAGCACGGTCTTGCCCTGCATCACCCGGTGCAGTGCCGTCTGAATCGCTGCCTCGACCTCGGAGTCCAATGCCGACGTCGCCTCGTCCAGAACCAATATCGGTGCGTCTTTCAGGATAGCGCGAGCCAAGGCGATCCGCTGTCGTTGCCCGCCGCTCAGCTTCACGCCGCGTTCGCCCAGATGCGCGTCATAGCCCTTGCGTCCTTGCGCATCCTCGAGACCGAGTATGAATTCATGCGCCTCGGCTTTGGTCGCGGCCTCTATCAGCTCATCTTCAGTCGCGTCAGGACGACCATAGAGGATGTTCTCGCGCGCCGAACGATTGAACATTGCGGTTTCCTGCGTGACCATGCCGATCTGGCGGCGCAAGCTGTCCTGAGTGACTTGGCTGACATCCTGCCCGTCGATGCGAATGACGCCTTTTTCGCCGTCATAGAGCCTGAGCAGCAGTGAAACCAACGTTGATTTCCCTGCACCAGACGCCCCGACAATGCCCAGCTTTTCGCCCGGTGCGGCGGTGAAATGCAGATCGGAGACACCGCCAATATCGCGGCCATAAGCAAAACTGACATGATCAAACGCAATCTCCCCTTCTGAGACGATCAGTTCAGAGGCGTTCATCGCGTCCTCGACCCGGTCGCGCTTGGTCAGAGTATGCATCCCGTTTTCAATCTCACCGACATTTGCGTAAAGACCCATCAGTGTGAAACTAACCCAGCCTGTCATTTGTGAGATACGGATCGCCACGGCCCCCGCCGCTACGATATCCCCGGCGGTCGCGCCACCCGCCCGCCACAGCCATAGCGTTGCGCCGATCAACAGGACCGGCAGAACCCCCGCCAGAGTCATCAGGATGAACCGGAAACTGGCCGATAGTTTGCCGAATTCCAGCGACCGTTCACGCAGGTCGACCATGGAATTTCGGGCGGTATGATCTTCGAACTCGGAATGGGCAAACAGCTTGACGGTCTTGATGTTGGTGATCGTATCGACCACCTGCCCCGACACCATCGCCCGCGCCCCCGCCCGCGCAGCAGAGCGTACGCGGATGCGTGGAAGATACCAGCGCACCAGCAGGAAATAGACAACAAGCCAGGCAACAAATGGCAGCATCACAAGCGGGTGAATAGACCCTAATAAAAGCAATGAGCCTGCAAGTGAGGCAATAGCGAAGACAATAGCGCTGATTGTTTCGGACACCACTTGCGTCATGGCGTTCGATGTCTGCATCTGTTTTTGGGCGATACGTCCGGCGAAATCGTCATCGAAATAGGTCACAGACTGGCCCAGCGTCCAGCGGTTCAGTTTTGCCAAAACCAACGGCGTGATGTTGGGCATGACGATGTAGTTGTTTGCCACCGATGACAGTCCGAACAGTGCGGGGCGTAGAAGCATGAAGAATGCGACAGCACCCAAAATGATCGCGAGATTGCCGCCGGTCAGAAACGCCTCGGGGCTGCTGTTGGTGGTCAGATCAATCACGCGGCCCAAGACCCAGGCGGTGCCAGCCTCCATCGCACCCGCGATCGCCGAGAAGGCGGCTGCGACGAACAGCATCGGCCAGGCGCCGGACAAGCTCCAACGGATGAACGCCCCCAGCGTTTGCGGCGGGGGCGTTTCTGTGTCTTTGAACGGTTGGATGAGGTCGGCAATCCTCATTCAGCGGCCTCCGGGTTTAGGAAGCCTCCAGATTGCCGCGCCCAGAACTGAGCGTAAAGCCCTCCTTGCGCCAACAGATCGGAATGACCACCTTGTTCAACGATCCGGCCGCCATCCATCACAAGGATGCGATCCATCTGAGCAATCGTGCTGAGCCGGTGCGCGATGGCGATCACGGTCTTGCCTTGCATCATGCCGTAGAGTGTTTCCTGTATCGAGGCTTCGACTTCGGAATCTAGGGCAGATGTCGCCTCGTCCAATAGCAAAATCGGCGCGTCTTTCAGGATCACCCGCGCCAGCGTTACACGCTGCCGCTGACCGCCCGACAGTTTCACGCCCCGCTCGCCCACATGCGCATCATAGCCAGTGCGGCCCTCCGGGTCTTGCAGATCGAGGATGAACTCATGCGCTTCGGCCTGTTTCGCAGCGGCAATCATCTGTTCTTCGGTCGCATCAGGCCGACCATAGAGGATATTGGCCCGAACCGAGCGGTGCAACAGAGCACTGTCCTGCTGAACCATGCCAATATGGCTGCGCAAACTGTCCTGCGTGACCTTCGAGATATCCTGGCCATCGATCAGGATCGCACCCTTCTCGACGTCGTAAAACCGCAAAAGCAGCTTTACTAGGGTCGATTTTCCGGCACCTGAGCGACCGATCAGGCCGATCTTTTCGCCTGGCCGGATGGTCAAGTTGACGTGATCCAAACCACCGGTTTCCCGTCCATAGTGATGAGACAGATCGCGTATTTCGATCTGGCCATTACCCAGCCGCAAAGGTTTCGCATCAGGTTCGTCCAACAGATCGATGGGCTGCGCGATGGTCTGCATACCCTCGGCAACGATACCCAATTCGCGAAAGAAGCTGGTCAGCGCCCACATGATCCACCCGGTCATGGCATTCAGCCGCAGCGTCAAGGCTGTGGCGGCGGCCACCACACCGACCGTTGCGCTACCTTGCGTCCAAAGCAAGATCGCCCAACCAACGACTCCCACGATCAGCACACCGTTCAATGCAACCAGCGCCGCATCCATAATGGTGAAAATCCGCATCTCGATCTGGAAAGTGCGGCGGGTTTCCGCAATCGCCTCGCGCGCATAGTCCTGTTCCTGAGTGTCATGGGCAAACATCTTGATGGAGTGGATGTTGGTATAGCTATCCACCACCCGGCCCGTCACGGTAGATCTTGCATCCGACGCCGCCTGCGACGCGGGGCCGACCCGCTTGACGGTCCACCGCACCAAGGCCCCATAGAACACCAGCCAAATCAGCAACGGCAGCAACAGGCGCGGATCAGCTGCCATCAGCAAAATGGCCGCGCCGATCATGTAGGCGATCGAGAATGAAATCGCGTCAAAGACCTGAAACACCACCTCGCCCGCGGCGGGCGGGGTCTGAACAACCCGGTTTGCGATGCGCCCGGCAAAGTCATTCTCGAACCAGCCAACCGATTGACGCAGAACATGTTTATGCGCCCGCCAACGGATCAGAGTGCCAAAGTTCGGCAGGATTGTGTTGTTGAGCAGCAAGACGTCAACAAGCTGAAGGATGGGACGAATAAACAGGATCAAGGCGGCAACCACGACCAATTCAGTCCCGTGCGCCTGCCAGAATTCAGCAGGAGAACTGCCCAACAGGTCCACAACGCGACCCATATAAAAGATCAGCCCGACCTCGACAGCAGCAACGACCACGGACATCAGCGCGGCCAATACAAAAACGCGTTTGAAAGGCTGCGAGTATCCCAGCATGAAAGGCCACAGCCGCGTCGGTGGCTTGTCAACCTGTTCATAGGCAACAAAAGGGTCAATGAGATTTTCGAAGTAGCGAAACATGGAGAGTGCTCCGATTGAGCAGAAAATAGGTCATGCGAAGAAAGATGGCGCCAGAACACCACCCCCACGGGTCAAAGTGTTCCGGGCTTTAGCCGAACCAGATCCCGTAATACATTCGCATTCCTCCCTCCATATGAGTCAGGCGCACCCTGCCAAATCAAATCGGGTTTGTCATCCCTTTTTGAGACTTCAAATCAGTCGGCCAGCAATTCTTCGCGGCTAAGCGCGAAATCCGACGCGATCCAACGCGCCTCAAGCTCGGCCAGTTTTGCGCCCAGCGCGGAGCCCGAGAAGGCGGGGATCAAATCCGCCGCCTTGATCGGGAAACTGGCCGCAGACCCTTTTTGCAAAGCTCGGTTCAGGTCTTCGGACCAAGGCTGTTCAAGAAATGCATGACGCAAAAGTGTCTCGTGCAATCCGCCTTCCGACCCATAGCGATAACCCAATTCTGCGACACTGGTCGTCGCCATCGCTTCGTCGCGCATCCGAGCCAGACGCTGCAGTTGCGCGCGGCTAAGACGCAGGGTTTTGGCCACTTCGGGCGATGCAATCGCGGCCAAACGACGAATCGCTTCGGGCGCTGCATGGGCGTCTTGTTCCAGCTGAATCAGGATCGCCAGCGCCCGGTCATCAGCCCCGGGCAAAAGCTGCGCCAAAACGCCAGTGATGCGCATGGCGGCCACCGACGGCGCGGGGTCAGGCGCAGCGAGCAGTTTAAGCATCTCGGCCCCGACCCGTTCGCGCGAAAGTGTCTCTAACCCGTCCAAATTTGCAGCTATTGCATCCAGTGCAGCGGGGTCAAAGCCACCGTCCGCATCCCCGTACCAAGCATGAAACCTGAAATATCTGAGCGATCTCAGGTAGTCTTCTTGGATGCGATCACTGGCCTCCCCGATGAACCGTACGCGACGCGCCTGTAGATCCGGCAAACCGTTCAGCGGATCAAGGATTGTGCCGTCAGGTTTGGCATAAAGCGCGTTCATGGTGAAATCACGACGCGCGGCGTCTTCTTCGACCTTGTCGGAAAAGGCGACGACAGCACGCCGACCATCCGTTTCGACGTCACGGCGAAACGTCGTGACCTCGTGCGGGATACCTTTGCTGACAATCGTCACGGTGCCATGGTCTATCCCTGTTGGTATCGGCTTCAGCCCAGCTTTCTGCGCCAGTTCCACGACGTGTTCCGGCCCAGCGTCTGTGGCGATATCAATGTCAGAAACCGGCGCCTGCAGCAGAGCATTGCGCACACAACCTCCGACGAATAGCGCCTGCGCCCCGCCATTGGTCAGGGCGGTGCATACATCCTGCGTGGCTTGGTCGGTTAACCAATCTTCTGTGATCCGCTTCATTCACTCATCCGCGCAGCCAATCCCCGCAGCATCCGTGCCGTCGCACCCCAGATATAATAGGGGCCATAGGGCACAGCATAGTAATACCGTCTTTGGCCACGCCAACGGCGCGACTCGACGACATAATTCTCTGGGTTCAGGACATGCGCAAGCGGAACGAAGAAGATCTCATCCACCTCGCCCGGTTCGGCGACTGGTTCAAAACTGGCTTCAAGGATCGCAACAACCGGCGTGACCGAAAAGGACGTCACGGTTTCATGAGTCGGCAGATGACCCAGAATACTGGGTAATTCTGGCGGAAGACCAATTTCTTCCTGTGCTTCGCGCAAAGCTGTCGCAGTAACGTCGATGTCGCCCTCATCCTGTTTTCCACCCGGAAAGGCGATCTGGCCCGGATGGTGTTTCAACGCCGAAGAGCGTTTGGTCAGGATCAATCGCGGTGCGTCTCCGGTCACAGAAACAGGCACTAACACGCCCGCAGGGCGCAGTTTGCGCCCCGCCGGCAGCACCGTTTCCGGGTTCAGATCAAAGTCACTGGACCCGGACCCATCACGGCTCAGCGCCTCGGTCAGGTCTGTGATCAGATCACGCGCCATCCGGGCCTTCGGCCTCGAACCCGACGGTCGCAGGGTCCAGCACATAGTGCGCACCGCAGAATTGGCAGTCTGCTGTGACGGTGCCTTCGTCCGTGGTCATTGTCGCAATATCCTGCGCCGAATAGATCGACAGGCTTTGGCGCACGCGATCTTCGGAACAAGTGCAACCGAATTTTACCTGCTGTGCATCATAGACGCGAGGCTGTTCCTCGTGAAACAGACGCACCAGAAGGTCGGTTGGCGCAACGGATGGCCCGATCATCTCCAGATCATCCACGGTGTCGAGCAGGATGTTGACGCGATCCCAGTTCTCGCCCTCTTCACCATCCACCAGATCCGAGGCAGACAGGATCTCTCCGCTGCCCTCCCCGGAAGCCGCAAAGGGCGAGGCTTTGGGCATGTGCTGCAGCATGATCCCGCCAGCGCGCCAGTGTTCACCGACACCGGGTTCGGTCGATTTGCCGAAGCTCAACGAAAATCGGGTCGGCAGCTGTTCGGACTGCGCGAAATAGGCTTCCGCACACGCGCTCAGTGATCCCCCAGCCAGTGGGGTGATGCCCTGATAAGGCTGTGTACCTTCACCTTGGTCGATCATGATGGCGAAGTACCCGTCACCCACCTGATCGAAAGGGGCTGCATCGGTCAGCCGGTCGCGGTCAAAGCTCGCATAGGCGCGGATCTGCGCGGGTTCGCCCTCGACCTGTGGCGCATAATAATCGGTTGCGATCATCCGCACCGCGCCCTTGGATTGCACCTGCAGAGACAGCTTCCAGCGCAGCGATACCGTTTGCCCTATCAATGCAGTCAGCAGGGCCATCTCGGCCACCAGCGCCTCGACCACCTCGGGGTAGTCGTGCTGTTTCAAGATGCCGCCCAACACGCCGTCCAGCCGGGCCACGCGGCCTCGCATGTCGGGTATATCGAGTTGAAAGGGCAGGACGGTATCGTCCCACGCGATTTTGGTTCCAATAGACATGGGGTTTCCTTAAGCGCCACAGGTTGGCATACCGCCACCATATAGGTTGAACAGTTTGGGTTGAAAGGGGCCTTACATGATCAGACGGTTCGGTGAAAGCCCCGAGGCAGAGCGAAAATACACCCGGCGGGCCGGCGTTTATGCCCTATTGCCACAAGGCAACCGATTGCTGCTGACCTGTCAGCTGGAACCCGGACCCGATCTGCAGCTGCCGGGCGGCGGCATCGATCCGGGGGAATCACCCATTACAGCGCTTCACCGTGAGGTTTACGAAGAAACCGGCTGGCTGATCGCCGCGCCCCGGAGAGTGGGTGCGTTTCGTCGATATACCTACATGCCGGAATACGATCTGTGGGCCGAGAAGGTCTGCCTGATTTACCGCGCCCACCCGGTCAGACGCCTAGACCCTCCGACCGAAGACTTTCACGAGGCCATTTGGATGGAGACCGCAGATGCCGTTCATCTGTTGGGCAATGAGGGCGACGCCCATTTCGCCCAGCGCCACCTGCATGGGCTTTAAGGTCCGTTATATTCAAAAAACACTGCAGAGACATCATCCGCAATTCCGCTGTCCGGTGACATCACCTGTGTAAGACGCCAGAACATGTCATCCAGGAATTCCGGTCCACCGTGATCGGCGGCGCATTCAACAGCCATCGCCTTCAACCCGTCATCATCCAGCAGACTGCCGTCGGCGAGCTGGCATTCGGTGAACCCGTCCGAATGCAAGAGCAGCTTGTCGCCCGGTTGCATATAGGTTTCCGTCTGCTGAAACTGCGCCTCAGGCAGCAGGCCAATGGGCAACCCGCCTTCGCCCAGAAACTCGGTTTTACCATCACGGCGCAGCAACAGCGGATGCGGGTGTCCGGCCTGCACCATTTTCAGATGTCCGTTGCGCAGATCGATGATGGCATAGACCATGGTGAAATATTCTTCGATCCCGGCATCGGCGATCAGACGCGAGTTGAGCAACGACGCGACCTCTTCGGGTGGCAGAAGGGCGTAGAATTTATTGAAACGACGCTCCATCGCGATGTTCTGATCGAAATGCGTGCTGGACAGATACCCGCCCAGCCGTGCCGTCATCATCGCAGAGGTGATCCCGTGGCCGGAGACATCGATGCTGTAGAACCCCAGCCGATTGACACCGGGCGAGAACATCCCCACCAGGTCACCACCGATATGACCACAGGGTTTCAGAAGCAGGCTGACCTGTGAGTTGCCAAAGGTCCCCTTCAATTCAGGCACCAGCGAATCCTGAATTTTGCGCGCCTGCATCAGGTCTTTATCGATCGCATCATGGGCAAGCTTCAGTTCGTTCAGCGCTGTTTCGATCAACTGGTTTTTTCGGGACAATTCGCGTTGCATGTCAAGAATACGCGCCCCGGCCGATATGCGAGCACGCAGCTCATCAGCCTCAAGCGGCTTGATCAGAAAATCGTCTGCCCCAGCATCCAGACCGCGCGCGACCTCCTGCTTTTCGCTTTTTGAGGTCAGAAGAATGAAATAGCTATATTGCTCACTGTCCAGCTCTCGGAAGGCGCGACAAAACTCAAGCCCGCCCATACCTGGCATGACCCAGTCGCTTAGAACAAGATCAGGTGGGTCCGAGGTGCAAAGCTCTATCGCGGCTTCACCACTGTCGGCTTCAAGAACCTCGAATCCCCACTTTTTTAGCGAGGCCACCAGAATGCGCCGCTGCAGACGGCTGTCGTCCACAACAAGAACCTTGCGGATCGCGCCAAAATCCAGCTCGACCCGGGCCTCTACTTGACTGGCATCCGGCACCATGAAGTCCCTGTACTTGCTCAACTCTCCAGTTGTCGCAACGCTATGCCTCTCAGCTTAACATCCTATGAAAAACCAAATGGCCGCGATTTAACCCCATCTTTACCCGCGACGGTCTAACAATATGCAACCGCAAGAGGGTGGCATGATTCAGTGGTCCAGAGTCAGACAGTTACGTGATGAAGTCGGCGCAGACGAGTTCACCGAGGTTGTCGAAATCTTTTTGGACGAGGTTCAGGAAGTTATCACTAAGCTACGCGATGACACTGCCCGCTCCGAGATCGAACAGAACCTACATTTCCTGAAGGGCAGCGCGCTGAGTCTTGGCTTTGATAGTTTCTCGAAACTGTGCCAAGACGGTGAGCGACGCGCAGCCGCAGGTGAAAGCGCCGCCGTTGATTTGCTGGCGATTATCGCGGCCTACGACGAGTCGAAAAAACTGTTTCAGGCCGGTCTGGCCGAAAACCTGCGCTAGATCACAAACTGTGCCAGCGTCTCGTCTTCGGTGATATCCGTATAAGTGAACCCGGCTTCATCCAGATGCGCAAACAGGCGCATGAAGTTCTCAGGCTTTCGCGTTTCGATTCCGATCAGGACCGAGCCAAAGTTGCGCGCCGATTTCTTCATGTATTCGAACCGTGCGATATCGTCTTCGGGCCCCAGAATACCCAGAAATTCTTTCAGGGCACCGGGGCGCTGCGGTAGGCGCAGGATGAAATATTTCTTCACCCCGGAATAGCGCTGCGCACGTTCTTTGACCTCTGGTAAACGCTCGAAATCGAAGTTCCCGCCCGAGGTGACACAGACCACCGTCTTGCCACGCACAAAGCTTTGCACGTCACCCACAGCCTCAACCGCCAACGCACCGGCAGGTTCCAGAACGATGCCCTCGACATTCAGCATCTCGATCATGGTGGTACAGATGCGGTCTTCGGACAAAGTCAGCACATCCGACAGATGCCGCGATTTCAGCAATTCAAACGGTTTCTCACCAATCCGGCCTACTGCTGCGCCATCGACAAATGTATCCACATGATCCAGCGCCACCGGGTGCCCCGCTGCCAGCGCCGCGCGCAAACACGCCCCGCCGGCCGGTTCCACGAACAGGCAATGCGCCCGGTCCCCGAACCAGGTCGCCACCCCCGAAGACATACCGCCGCCGCCGACCGGCAGAATTACATGATCGGGCACTCGGCCCAATTGCTCTTCGATCTCAACCGCCAATGAGGCCTGCCCCTCAATCACATCCGCATCATCGAACGGAGACAGGAAATATCCGCCCTGTTCTGCGCACCAGCTTTGCGCCGCAGCCAGCGTGTCATCGAAATAGTCACCGATCAGGTGAACCTCGATATTGTCGCCGCCGAAAATGCGCGTCTTCTGGATCTTCTGCTGCGGCGTGGTCACCGGCATGAAGATCACACCCCGCACACCCAGATGCTTACACATATAGGCCACGCCCTGCGCATGGTTGCCAGCGCTGGCGCAAACGAATAGGTCCTGCCCCTGCTGCTTGCGCATCGCATTGAACGCACCGCGGATTTTATACGACCGCACCGGGCTGAGGTCTTCGCGCTTGAGCCAGATATCCGCGCCGTAACGGTCGGACAGATGGGCGTTCCGCTGCAACGGAGTTGCCGGAAACACTGAGCGCATTGCCTTTTCGGCAGCGCGGGCGCGGGTCGTGAAATCAGTCATGTTGGATTCCCTGCCCCATCATCGTCGAAAGGGCAAGGAATACATATGTGTACGGGCTTAGGCCAGCTCGCGCTTTTCGATGAACACACCATAGATCGTCGTCAGGATACTGACATTGATCAAGGGGACGATCAGCATGCTCGCAAACAAGACAATCAAGACACCTATGATCGGGACGAAAAGCAGCAAAGACGCCAGTAGCTGAAGCAATATTTGGAAGAGAATGGACAAGACAACCAGAAGTGCGATGGCTCCGCTTGCGCCCGAGGTTGCTTGCCACGCTTCAGACAGCTTTATTGGTTTTCCGATCGCTGCGCCGGGTAAAATCGGGGAGGCCCGATAGAATCCGATCGTGAGAAAGATGATCAAACCCAGCCAAACCAGAACTCCCAGCGCCACAGAGGATTGCGCCATCATGCCCATGATCAGCGCTCCCGGTATCATGATGATAAGAGCGATTAGGCCGAGCATCAGAAGGCGTCCGAAATAGGCGAGCACACGGTCGAACCTGAAAGGCGGAACCAAACCGCTTGGATATTCCTCAAGTAGAACGAAACGGTGCCACGACACGACAATCCACAGCATGACCCCAAAGACAACGGCCATAAGGCAGAGCAGAAATCCGGTGAAGGACGCGGCCGTTACGCCTTCAGGGAAGCCATTGGTTTCACTGTTGAATTCTTCGAAAGGGATGCCAAACAGGAAGAACAGGCCGATGGCTAAAAAGCCGCCAATGAGCGCCGGTACGACTGAAATCTGTAGCGCCTGCGTCAGGTTCCTCAAAACCATCTTCACCGAATGTACGAAAATCTCCAGCCCCAGCATGAAACCGCCCTCTCAACCAATCCTTGTTCTCTATCCGCCCGTTTCACCGCAATTCCCGCCCTGCGTCAATGCACGCCGCTTGCCCCCACGTCCAAAACCCGCTAGGGGCCAGTCGTTCTACGTACAAAGGGAAATCAGATGTCCGCGCCCAAGAAAGTTGTTCTGGCCTATTCCGGTGGCCTTGATACCTCGATCATTCTGAAATGGCTGCAGACCGAGTATGGCTGTGAGGTCGTGACCTTCACCGCCGATCTGGGTCAGGGCGAGGAGCTGGAACCCGCCCGCAAGAAAGCCGAGCTGCTGGGGATCAAACCCGAGAACATCTATATCGAAGACATCCGCGAGGAATTCGTCCGCGATTTCGTCTTCCCGATGTTCCGCGCCAATGCACAGTACGAAGGGCTGTATTTGCTGGGTACGTCGATTGCGCGCCCTCTGATCTCGAAACGTCTGGTCGAGATCGCCGAAGCGACCGGTGCTGACGCTGTGGCCCACGGCGCGACTGGCAAGGGCAACGATCAGGTTCGTTTTGAACTGGCTGCTTACGCACTGAATCCCGAAATCAAGGTGATCGCGCCGTGGCGTGAGTGGGACCTGACCAGCCGTACCAAGCTGTTGGAATTTGCCGAGGCGAACCAGATCCCGATCGCCAAGGACAAGCGTGGTGAGGCCCCGTTCTCGGTCGATGCCAACCTGCTGCACACCTCGTCCGAGGGCAAAGTTCTGGAAGACCCCGCCGATATGGCACCCGACTATGTCTATCAGCGCACCGTCCACCCCGAGGATGCGCCGAACGAGCCGGAGTTTATCGAGATCGGTTTTGAAAAAGGCGACGCGGTCAGCATCAATGGCGAGGCGATGAGCCCCGCGACCATCCTAACCAAGCTGAACGAATTTGGCGGCAAGCACGGCATCGGTCGTTTGGACCTGGTTGAAGGCCGGTTCGTGGGCATGAAATCGCGCGGTATTTACGAAACCCCCGGCGGCACCATCCTGCTGGAAGCGCATCGTGGGATCGAGTCCATCACCATGGACCGGGGCGCGATGCACCTGAAAGACCAATTGATGCCGCAATATGCCGAGCTGATCTATAACGGCTTCTGGTACTCGCCCGAGCGGGAGATGCTGCAGGCAGCCATCGACAAGTCGCAAGAGCATGTCACCGGCACCGTTCGCGTGAAACTGTACAAAGGTCTTGCCTCAACCGTGGGCCGCTGGTCGGATCATTCGCTGTACTCCGAGGCGCACGTGACCTTTGAGGAAGACGCTGGTGCATATGACCAGAAAGATGCGGCAGGCTTCATCCAGTTGAACGCACTGCGCCTGAAGCTTCTGGCCGCGCGTGACAAACGGCTGAGCAAGTAAGCGTTTAGAATTTTAGATCTGGCCCCGGTGTCTGATCAGGCACCGGGGTTTTTCTTTGCCGGGTTTCCGTCGGGTCGGGCTTGCCCGGATCAGGCGATTGTCTTTACGCATACGTCAATCAGGGAAGGACGAATAATGCTGCAAGACATCGCCGACGGAATTCAAAAGGGTTTGAACGGCAAAAACTTTGACGGATCGCTTAAGTTCGATTGTGGCGACGAGGGCGTGATCGTTCTGGCGGAGAATACTGCCTCAACCCAGGATCGGGACACAGACTGCACTATCCGCATCTCGCGCGAGAACCTCTCTAAGTTGCTGACCGGTAAGCTGAACCCAATGACCGGGGTTGCGCTGGGCAAGCTGAAAATCTCGGGCAACATGGGTGTTGCGATGAAGCTGGGGCAGCTGCTGGGCTGATAAACTCGTCTCACCAGCGCGTGACAAATCATGTCAGCGCATTGCAAGCACAAAAATCTGCGGGCAGCTTGGTTTCGGAAGGAGACCTGCCATGACCCGGATCACTTACCTTGATCGCCTGAAACCTTCACTTCTGTTTGTGCTGATCTTGTTGGCAGCAATGCTGCGCGCCTTACCTGCTCCGGCCGCTGGCACTGAGACGCTAACAGTCGCCGGTGGCTGTTTCTGGTGCGTGGAATCCGATTTCGAATCCGTGCCCGGCGTGATCGGCGCGGTCTCGGGCTATACCGGTGGCAAGACGGATAGTCCCACCTATGATCAGGTCTCGAAAGGCGGAACAGGGCATTACGAGGCGGTCCAGATCACCTTCGATCCCGCCCGCGTTTCCCGTGCAACCTTGCTGAACATGTTCTTCCGCTCAGTCGATCCCACGGATGCGGGCGGCCAGTTCTGCGATCGCGGCGACAGCTATCGCACAGCAATTTTCGTCTCTAACAAAGGGGAAAAGGCGCAGGCACAGCAAGCCAAGACCAGCGCACAAAACGCGCTGGGGCAGACTGTGGTCACGCCGATCCTGCAAGCCGGAACGTTTTTTCCAGCCGAGGCGTATCACCAGGATTATTACAAGGGTAGCAAGCTGGTATTGACCCGCTTTGGCCCCAAGCGCCAAAAGAACGCCTATAAGGCCTACCGCGAAGCCTGCGGTCGCGATGCGCGGGTCAAACAATTGTGGGGCAACGAAGCGCCCTTTGCGGGGTCCTAGTCAAACTGCGCTTCGCGCACCTCTTTCAGATCAGGAATGACATCTGCAGTGCCGTGCCGCGTGACCATCAGGGCCGCGGCACGGTTTGCTTGGGTAATCGCCTGCGCCATCGGCATACCCCGGTCCATTCCAGCCAACACATAGCCGGTGAATGTGTCACCTGCCCCGGTGGTATCCACAGCGTTGACCTTATGGGCCTGAAACGCTTGGGGTTGATGATCTTGCTGATAATAGCGCGCACCTTTTGAGCCAAAGGTGACGATCACATGTTCGATCGGCAGGTCTGAAGGGGCGAGACCCGTTGCATCCTGCAATTGCTCGGCCTCGACTTCGTTGAGGATCAGAAAATCCAGATACGGTAGAACCGCTTGAACTGCGTCTGCCTGAAATGGGGCGGCGGCGTAGCAGACAGTCAGCCCCATTTCGCAACCTAGTTTAGCGGCCTCAATCTGTGCATTGGTTTCGTTCTGCATCACCAGCAGATCACCAGAAACAGCCGAGGACAATGCCTGCCCAAGTTGGTCGTTCGAGATGGCATGGTTGGCGCCTTGATACAGAACGATCAGGTTTTCACCCTGCGCATCTACTGCGATGATGGCGTGACCGGTCGGCACATCCACCTCGGCAATATGCCGCGTGTCCACGCCATATTCGGTCAGCCGGTCCCGTGCCCAAAGGCCATCCGAGCCCACCGCGCCGATATGGGATACCCGCGATCCGGCTCGTGCAGACGCCACAGACATGTTGGCGCCCTTGCCACCCAGAAACCTCTGTAGCCCACTGGCCGCCAGTGTCTCACCCGCTTCGGGCAAATGCGGCAGGGCATAGACCATATCCGCGTTGATTGAGCCAAGGTTCCAGATTGTCATGATTTACCCGATATCGCAGGAGGCCAGGATGGCCATGTTCAGAATGTCATTTGCGGTCGAGACCGTCGAACAGATCTGGATCGGCTTGTCGACGCCGGACAGGATCGGGCCGATCACGGTGGCGCCGCCCATTTCCTGCATCAGTTTGGTCGAAATCGAGGCCGAGTGTCGTGCAGGAACAATCAGGATATTGGCTGGTCCGGTCAGTCGTTGGAACGGATAGGCTTCCTGCTGATCAACATTCAGGGCGACATCAACCGTCATCTCGCCTTCGTACTCGAAATCGACGCCGCGCTCATCCAGCACCGCCGGGGCGCGGTGCATCTTCTCAGCACGCTCAGACACCGGGTAACCGAAGGTCGAGAAACTGACAAAGGCCGCCCGGGGCTCTAGCCCCATGTGGCGCGCCACGGCTGCGGCGCGTTCAGCGATATTGGCCAGATCGTTCTCGTCCGGCCATTCATGCACCAGCGTATCACCAATCAAGACAATCCGTCCTTTGTGCAGCAACGCGGTAACCCCAGCCGCGCCATGGGCGGCATCGGCGTCAAACACATGGTTGATACGGTCCAGCACGTGCGCCGACTTGCGTGTGGCCCCGGTCACCAGACCATCCGCATGACCATGCGCCAGCATCAGAGACGAAAACACATGCCGATCCCGTGCAGCGAGGCGGTGAATATCTTTGTGATCAAAGCCCTTACGCTGCAGGCGCTGATACAGAAAATCCTTATAGGCCTCGAGATGCGCGGTATTGGCGGCATTCACCACATCAATTTCACGCACCGCGTCCCCAAGACCAGCGGATTCGAGCTTTACCTTTACGTCGTCTGGCCGGCCCACAACCAGAGCCTTACCAAAGCCCGAGCGTTGGTACATTACGGCCGCGCGCAATACGCGCGGATCGTCTCCCTCGGCAAAGATCATCCGGCTTTGCGCCTGACGCGCCCGCGCGTTCAAGCCGCGCAGGATGCTGGCCGTCGGGTCCATGCGGGATTTCAGGCTCAGCTCATAAGCGTCCATATCGATGATCGGACGTCGCGCCGCGCCGGTATCCATACCAGCCTTGGCAACCGCAGGCGGGATACGGTGGATCAGGCGCGGATCAAAAGGCGTTGGAATGATGTAGTCGCGCCCAAAAGTCAGCGACTTGCCATAGGCCATGGCAACCTCATCCGGAACATCTTCACGTGCCAATCGCGCCAGAGCATGGGCGCAGGCGATTTTCATCTCGTCATTGATCGCACGGGCATGAATATCCAGCGCACCGCGGAACAGGTAAGGAAAACCCAGAACGTTATTCACCTGATTCGGATAATCGCTACGGCCCGTCGCGACGATCGCATCAACGCGCACCTCGTGCGCCTCTTCCGGGGTGATTTCCGGGTCAGGGTTCGCCATGGCGAAAATCACCGGATTGTCAGCCATGCTGGCGACCATGTCTTGTGTCACCGCCCCTTTGACCGACACGCCCAGAAATACATCCGCATCCTTCATGGCCTCTTCCAAAGTGCGAAGATCAGTCGTGATGGCATGGGCCGACTTCCACTGGTTCATGCCCTCGGTCCGGCCCTGATAAATCACGCCTTTGGTGTCGCAGACGATGCAATTCTCGTGCCGTGCACCCATGGCCTTGAGCAGTTCGATACAGGCAATTCCTGCAGCGCCTGCCCCGTTCAGGACGATTTTTACATCTTCGATCTTTTTGCCCGAGATGTGCAATGCGTTAAGCAGGCCCGCCGCACAAATCACTGCTGTGCCATGCTGGTCATCGTGGAAGACCGGGATATCCATCTCTTCCTTCAGGCGTTGTTCGATGATGAAACACTCGGGCGCTTTGATGTCCTCAAGGTTAATTCCGCCAAAGGTCGGGCCCATCAGGCGCACAGCGCGACAGAACTCGTCCGGGTCTTCGGTATCCAGCTCGATATCGATCGAGTTCACATCAGCGAACCGCTTGAACAGGACCGATTTGCCTTCCATCACCGGTTTTGAGCCCAGCGCACCCAGATTTCCAAGGCCCAGAACGGCGGTACCGTTCGAGATCACGGCAACAAGATTGCCTTTGTTTGTATAGTCATACGCCGTCTCTGGTGCTTCAGCGATGGCTTCACAGGGAACCGCAACGCCAGGGCTGTAAGCTAGCGAAAGATCGCGCTGCGTGGTCATGGGTACGGTGGCCTGCACCTCCCACTTGCCGGGGGTCGGGTCGAGGTGAAAGGCCAGCGCCTCTTCTTTGGTGATCTTCGCTTTGGGCATCTTACAGGTCGTTTCCATGACTTTGGGGCTTTTGCCTCATAACGCAGGCGGGGCCGCGCCTCAACGAGAATGAGTTTTCACCTTTTACTGAAGATGCGGGATTTGTAAGGTCGCGCCCGGAACACGCCAGAAGGGGGCCGAATTTGTCCACAGTCACGCCGATGATGGCGCAGTACCTTGAGATCAAAGAGGCTCATGCAGATGCCCTGCTGTTTTATCGCATGGGTGACTTCTACGAGATGTTCTTCGAGGATGCGGTGAACGCGGCTGAGGCGTTGGATATCGCGCTGACCAAGCGCGGCAAACACAATGGCGACGATATCCCGATGTGCGGCGTGCCGGTGCATTCTGCCGAGGGCTACTTGCTGACCTTGATCCGCAAAGGATTCCGCGTCGCGGTCTGCGAGCAGATGGAAAGCCCGGCGGAAGCCAAGAAAAGAGGCTCTAAATCGGTGGTAAAGCGCGGTGTTGTGCGTCTGGTGACGCCCGGCACACTGACCGAAGATGCCCTACTAGAGGCGCGGCGGCACAACTTTCTGGCCGCCTATGCCGAGGTTCGGGACGAAGCTGCGCTGGCCTGGGCCGATATCTCAACCGGTGCGTTTCACGTGATGCCGCTGACGTCAATCCGGTTGAGCCCTGAACTCGCTCGGCTGGCCCCATCTGAGCTGATCGTAGCCGATGGGTCCGAGGAAAAGCTGCATGAAACCGTCATGGACCTTGGCATATCGCTTACGCCTGTCGGGCGCGCCAGTTTTGACAGCGCTGCAGCCGAGAAACGCATCTGCGGGTTGTTTCACGTGGGCGCTCTGGATGCATTCGGGAACTTCGGGCGCGCCGAGGTTTCGGCCATGGGCGCGCTGATCGAATATCTGGAGATCACGCAAAAGGGCAAACTGCCCCTGCTGCAAACTCCCCTGAAGGAATCCGAGGATCGCGTGGTTCAGATCGACGCCGCAACGCGACGCAATCTGGAACTGACCCGGTCGCTGTCTGGTGGGCGCACCGGGTCGCTGCTGTCCGTGGTCGACCGAACAGTAACGCCAGGTGGCGCAAGACTTCTGGAACAGCGACTGTCCAGCCCCTCGCGTAATCTGGATGTGATCCACGCCCGACTGGACGCAGTATCTTTAGCGGTCGAAGATAACCTGATCGCCTCAGATCTGCGCGAAGCTTTACGCAAAACACCCGATCTGGATCGCGCTCTGTCTCGTCTTTCGCTGGATCGAGGCGGCCCGCGTGATCTGGCCGCTATCCGCAATGGATTGGAACAAGCCGCAACAATCGCCGAAACCTGTGCCTCACAGGATCTGCCTGTTCTGCTGGCCACTGCCGTCCAGAACCTTGTCGGATTTGACGATCTGTTGGCTTTGCTGGACGAAGCATTGGTTGCCGATCCACCCTTGCTGGCCCGCGATGGCGGCTTTATCGCCCCCGGGTTTGATACCGAATTGGACGAAGCGCGCACCTTGCGTGACGAAGGCCGTTCGGTCATCGCAGGTTTCCAACAGAAATACGCGGAGCATACCGGCATCACGTCACTGAAGATCAAACACAACAATGTGCTTGGCTACTTCATCGAGACCACGGCAACCCATGCCGAGAAAATGTTGAACACGCCATTTAGCGAGACTTATATCCACCGCCAAACCACCGCCAATCAGGTGCGCTTCACCACAGTGGAGCTGTCCGAGATCGAAACAAAGATTCTGAATGCCGGAAATCTCGCGTTAGAGATCGAAAAACGGCTCTATCAAAGGCTTTCTGGGGCTATTCTGGATATTGCCGCACGGCTAAATCAGGCCGCGCGCGGGATGGCTGAGCTGGATTTAACCACTGCACTCGCCGATCTGGCTCGCGGCGAAAGCTGGTGCCGTCCAAAGGTCGACGGGTCACGCGCATTCGACATCAAAGGAGGCCGTCACCCGGTGGTCGAGCATGCCCTGAGGCAGCAAAGCGGCGATGCTTTCATCGCCAACGACTGCGATCTGAGCGCCGATGCAGGCGCTGCAATTTGGTTGCTCACCGGTCCCAACATGGCCGGTAAATCAACCTTCCTGCGCCAGAATGCGCTGATCGCCCTACTGGCGCAGATGGGCAGCTATGTTCCGGCGGAACAGGCGCAAATCGGATTAGTCAGTCAATTGTTCAGCCGCGTCGGAGCGTCAGACGATCTGGCGCGGGGCCGCTCGACCTTTATGGTCGAAATGGTCGAAACCGCAGCTATTCTGAATCAGGCCGACGACCGCGCGCTCGTAATCCTTGATGAGATCGGCCGAGGCACCGCGACCTACGACGGCCTTTCCATTGCCTGGGCCACATTGGAACACCTACACGCGGCAAACCAATGCCGCGCATTGTTCGCCACCCACTACCACGAATTAACTGCACTCGCTGGAAGTCTGAACGGTGTAGAAAACGCGACCGTTGCAGTCAAAGAATGGGAGGGTGAAGTCATCTTTCTGCATGAGGTACATAAAGGCGCTGCCGATCGGTCCTACGGCGTCCAGGTTGCACAATTGGCTGGCTTGCCCGCCTCGGTTGTGGACCGCGCCCGTATCGTGTTGGATCAATTAGAAAAAACCGAACGTGAAGGCGGTAAGCAGAAAGCACTGATCGACGATCTGCCCCTGTTTTCAGCTGCGCCGCCGCCTCCTCCTGCGCCAAAAACCTCGCCCGTTGCTGATATGCTGGAAACCATCCTTCCAGATGAACTCAGCCCCCGCGAAGCCTTGGACTTGATCTACAAACTGAAAGAGGCGGCCAGATCCTGACCGCCTCGAACCCGGTTGACCCAGGAACTGTTCAGCTTGCGGGCGTTGACGACACCCCAACCTGCGCCGGTCGCAACAACCTGTCGTGCAGCATGAAGCCTTCTGCCGACACCTGAATGATGTCGCCGGCCTTGGTTCCGGGCACCGGGGCCTCGAACATCGCCTCATGCACATTCGGATCGAACCTGTCCCCGACCTGAGGCGTAATCACCTCAATCCCATGCTTCTGGAACACATCCTTCAGCGCGCGCATGGTCAACTCGACACCTTCCAGCAAACCGGCGGCAACCTCTTTCTGCTCATCGGTTGCGGCCTCAAGCGCGCGTTTCATATTGTCGTAAACCGGAAGCATGTCGCGGGCCAGTTTTGACCCGCCATACTGTTCCGCATCCCGACGCGCCTTGTCGCCACGCTTGCGCGCATTTTCGGCATCGGCCAGCGCACGCATGAACTTGTCTTTGTAATCATCGCGCTCAGCACGCAGTTGATCGACCTCAAGCGCCTCATCGCTGATCTCAGCAAAATCCTCGGCAAACTCTTCCGCCTCGGCGGACATGATGTCGTCCAGAAAATCTTCGTTCTTGGGCTCTGCCATCTCTTACCCTCTAGCTCCGGTCGGAAATCAGCTTGCCGACCAGTTGCGCCGTATAATCCACGATTGGTACGATTCGCCCGTAATTCAGACGTGTGGGTCCAATGACCCCAACCGCACCGATTATCTTACGATCAGCGTTCATATATGGAGACACCACCAAAGAGGAACCCGAAAGTGAGAAAAGTTTGTTCTCAGAGCCAATAAAAATGCGCACACCTTCGCCTTCTTCGGTCAATTCAAGGAATTCGGCGATATCGCGTTTGCGTTCAAGGTCGTCAAACAGGGTGCGGATTCGATCAAGTTCTTCTGCCTGACCCGGCTCATTTAACAGATTCGCCCGCCCGCGCACGATCAGCCGGGCCGAGTCGCCGCCGTCCCCGTCCCAAGCGGCAATGCCGCTCTCGACCATCTCACGCGCCAGAACATCGATTTCCTGTTTCCGCGCATCGATCTGCGACAGCATCTGCCGCCGCACTTCGCCAAGCGTACGTCCTTCGATCAGTGCATTCAGGAAATTGGCTGCCTCGCGCATCGAACTGGGTGTTTGGCCAGGCGGAGGTGTAAACAGCCGATTTTCTACCTGCCCGTCCGAAAACACCAGAACCACCAAGGCCCGGTCATGCCCAAGCGAGACGAACTCGATATGCTTGATCTCGGCCTCATGCTTTGGCGTCAGAACCAGCGAAGCCCCTTGTGTCACGTGTGATAGCGCCGCGCCGACGCGATCGAGCATACCACCCACATCGCCTGCGTTAGAGCCTAGTGTTTCGTCCAGCTTCTGCCGATCATCCGCACCCAGATCGCCCATTTCCAGCAATCCGTCAACGAACATGCGCAGCCCCTGCTGTGTTGGAATTCGACCAGCGCTGACATGCGGACTGTCGAGCAAACCCAGAAATTCAAGATCCTGCATCACATTGCGTACGGTCGCAGCACTGACTTTCTCGGACAATGTGCGCGTCAGAGTCCGGCTGCCCACGGGTTCGCCGCTTTCCAGATAGCTTTCGACAATCAACCGGAACACCTCGCGCGACCGGTCATTCATCTCATCCAGAATTTTGCTTGCTTCGCTCATCGGCGGCCCTCTGCTGGATCGTCATTAAATCGCAGGCAAATGAAAGGTCAATCGGGCTTGCATCGTAACGCCGCAGGACGGTATCCCCAACCCAGCAGATAAAGGATTTCTCATGCGACCCTCAGGACGTGATCTAAACGAAATGCGCGCCGTTTCAATTGAAACGGGGTTCACCAAACATGCCGAAGGCTCTTGCCTGATCAAGATGGGCGACACGCATGTGCTGTGCACCGCCACAATTGAGGATCGGGTGCCGCCTTTTATAAAGGGCTCGGGCCTGGGCTGGGTCACCGCTGAATATGGCATGCTGCCCCGCGCGACCAATACGCGGATGCGGCGCGAGGCTGCCAGCGGCAAGCAAGGCGGACGCACCGTGGAAATCCAGCGCCTTATCGGCCGCGCTTTGCGCGCCGGTGTAGACCGGGTTGCCTTGGGAGAACGGCAGATCACTGTTGACTGCGATGTCATTCAAGCCGACGGCGGCACCCGCTGTGCCTCGATCACTGGCGGTTGGGTGGCGCTGCGTCTGGCTGTGAACAAGCTGATGAAAACAGGCGATGTGATCTCTGACCCTTTATTAGACCCTGTTGCCGCCGTTTCATGCGGAATTTATGCCGGTCAGCCCGTGCTAGATCTGGACTATCCCGAAGATAGCGAAGCTGGCGTTGACGGCAATTTCATCATGACCGGCTCGGGCAAGCTGATCGAAGTGCAGATGAGCGCCGAAGGATCCGTTTTCAGCCGCGCGCAAATGGATCAACTGATGGACCTGGCCGAGAAAGGCGTGGGTGAACTTGCTGCTGCCCAGAAAGCTGCAACCGCATGACTCGCAGGTTCGAAGGTGATCGACTGCTGGTCGCCACCCACAACAAAGGCAAGCTCGAGGAGATGGCGCATCTGCTTGAGCCCTTTGGCGTAACGGTTGTCGGCGCGGGCGAAATGAACCTGCCCGAACCGGAAGAGACCGAGGACACTTTCGTCGGTAACGCCCGGATCAAGGCCCACGCAGCTGCAAAGGCGACCGGCCTACCTGCCTTGTCGGACGATTCCGGGATCACCATCGATGCATTGGATGGCGCACCCGGTGTTTACACCGCCGATTGGGCCGAAACCAGCAGTGGCCGCGATTTCCTGATGGCGATGACTCGCGCCCATAATGAGCTAGAGGCGAAAGACGCCCCCCTCCCGCGTATGGCCCAGTTTCGCTGCACTCTGGTTCTGGCCTGGCCCGACGGGCATGACGAAGTGTTCGAGGGCGTCGCGCCCGGTCACCTGACTTGGCCGATCCGTGGCAAGGACGGGTTCGGCTATGACCCGATGTTTGTCCCTGAGGGGCACGACATTACCTTTGCCGAAATGGATCGATGGGAAAAGAACAAGATCAGCCATCGCGGGCGCGCGGTGGAGATGTTCGTGAAAGGCTGCTTTGGCGGATGATTGGCGAAACGGGGGCTTTGGCCTTTATGTGCATTGGCCCTTTTGCGAGGCCAAGTGCCCCTATTGCGATTTCAACAGCCACGTTTCCAAGAATATTAATCAAAAACAATGGCTTGAGTGTTATCTTAGTGAACTGAGCCGCTCGGCCATCGAAACTCCTGACCGGGTTTTGAACACAATCTTCTTTGGCGGCGGAACTCCATCACTGATGGCCCCCGAGACCGTCGCCACCATCATCGACAAGGCCCGCGCCCTTTGGCGATCGGCCAACGATATGGAAATCACGCTTGAGGCCAATCCAGGCTCGGTCGAGGCCGGGCGGTTCGCGGCCTATCATGATGCGGGCGTGAACCGCATCTCGATGGGTGTTCAGGCCTTGAACGACGATGACCTGCGTCGTCTGGGGCGCATTCACACGGTTGCCGAGGCTCGCGCTGCCTTCGATATCGCGCGCTCTTGCTTTGACCGTGTGAGCTTTGATCTGATCTATGCCCGCCAGCATCAAACTCTGGACGCCTGGCGTGCTGAGCTGACCGAAGCCCTATCGATGGCAGTTGATCACCTGTCGCTATACCAACTGACCATTGAGGAAGGCACGGCGTTTGGTGATCGCTATGCCCTGGGCAAGCTGCGCGGTTTGCCCGAGGATGACAACGCTGCGGATATGTATCTGGCGACGCAGGAAATCTGCGAAGCGCATGGGCTGCCTGCCTATGAGATCTCAAACCACGCCCGGCCCGGAGCGGAATCACGGCATAACCTCATCTATTGGCGCTATGGTGACTACATCGGTATTGGACCCGGCGCACACGGTCGGATCACCCTGGATCGCCGGAAATTCGCGACGGAAACTCATCTTTCACCAAACAAATGGCTGACGGCTGCCTCCAATGGGCACGGCGAAAGCAATCGGTTCGAGCTTAGCCAACGTGAACAAGCCTCAGAATACCTTATGATGTGTCTACGTTTGGTCGAGGGCCTAAATATAGACAGATACACTCTGCTTGCAGGTGAAGAGCTTTCGCATGACAAACTTGATTCGCTGATCGATCTGGGCATGCTAACCCTTGATCGCAATCAATTGCGCGCCACTTCAAACGGGCGCGCCGTGCTCAACGCGGTAATCCGAGAGCTGTTGGAGTAACAGATGCAATTTCTCTGGGCCGGATTGGGGTTATTATGCGTTGCGCTTGCCATGATCGGAGTCGCTATGCCGCTGCTGCCGACGGTGCCATTTCTTCTGTTGGCCGCGTTCTTTTTTGCTCGCTCATCGTCACGGCTGCATAACTGGTTGCTGAGCCATCGAACCTTTGGCCCCATGATCGTCGATTGGCAAAGCTCTGGCGCAATCAGACCCGGCGCAAAAAAGGCGGCCACCCTTTCGGTTGCCGCCGTATTTGGCTTATCGGTTCTACTGTCGGTTCCTTCTCACGTCCTGATCATTCAGGCCATTGTGCTCAGCGCTGTGATGCTCTTTATCTGGACCCGACCTAACGGCTGAGCTTTGCGCACAGATCATCCAACTGATCCAGGTTCTCATAAGCCAACACAACCTGCCCGGATTCAGATCCGGCCTTATGGTTGATCGTCACCTTCATCGCCAGAATCGCAGACAAATCCTTTTCAAGTGCTCGGGTGTCTGCGTCCTTCCCAGCATTCAGATTTCTGGATTTCGGAGCCGGCTTATCCGTCCCACCTTGCTGCTTTTTCACTAATGCCTCGGTCGCACGCACCGAAAGGCCCTCACGAACCACCTGTTTCGCCAGCTCCGATGGGTTTTCTGCCGTGATTAACGCCCTTGCATGACCGGCGGATAATTTTCCTTCTATTACAAGGGATTGCACGTCCAATGGGAGTGACAAAAGACGCAGCAGATTAGCGATATGGCTTCTGCTTTTACCAAGCGCTTCGGCCAGCTTTTCTTGCGTGTGACCAAATCGATCCATCAATTGCTTAAAGCCTGCCGCCTCTTCCACCGCGTTCAGATCTGCGCGCTGAATGTTCTCGATAATCGCGACCTCAAGCACTTCGGTGTCATCAAATTCGCGAACAATAACTGGAATATCATGCAGTTGCGCCATCTGCGCAGCACGCCAGCGCCGTTCACCCGCAACGATTTCGTATTGGCCGCCATCGATGCTGCGGACAATCAGCGGCTGGATAATACCCTTTTCCTTGACCGAGGCCGCAAGCTCATCCAATTGCTCTTGCGCGAAACGGCGGCGCGGCTGATCTGGGTTCGCCTGCAGTTTTTCGATCGGTACCGTGAGATCCGGACGGCGGGGTTCAGATACAATCCGACCGTCAGCTTCTGGTGCGACATCAGCCATCAACGCAGATAGCCCGCGACCTAATCCTCGGGGTTTTCCTTTCCTGGCATTCATGTTGCCCTCCTCACGGCCACTTAAATGGCTATCTTGTTGTTCTTGTGCATAACCTCTCGGGCCAAATGCCGGTACGCCATCGCCCCAAGCGAACCCGAATCATATTGCAGCACAGGAAGCGCGTAAGATGGTGCCTCGCTGACCCGCACATTTCTGGGTATCTTGGTTTTAAATACCATCTCACCCAGATTGTCACGCGCATCCTTTTCGACCTGACGGGACAAGTTGTTGCGGTTGTCATACATCGTTAACACAACACCTTCGATTCTGAGGTCAGGATTAGCGGTCTGACGAACCTCGCGAATGGTCAACATCAATTGTGACAGCCCTTCCAGCGCAAAGAACTCACTTTGCAATGGAACAAGGACGGAATGCGCTGCTACCATTGCGTTTACGGTGAGCAGGTTCAAGGACGGCGGACAATCAATCAGCACAAAGTCCAGATTGAAGGCATCAATTGCAGTCTGTCGAAGCGCGTCATGCAGCAAATAACTGCGCTTTTCATTCGAGATCAGCTCAATATCTGCCGAGCTGAGATCTACGGTCGCCGGAACCACAAAAAGATTACCGATCTCGGTCTCCTGCACCACAGCTTCCAATGGTGCATCGTCGAGAAGAAGATCATATGTCGTCCAGTCGCGATCTTCGACCCCTAGACCCGTAGAGGCATTTCCCTGAGGATCGAGATCGACCACAAGAACCTTGCATCCGGCCTCGGCCAATCCGGCTGCGAGATTGATCGCTGTAGTGGTTTTCCCGACCCCGCCCTTTTGATTGGCAACCGCGATAATCCGAGGCCCAGCAGGACGAGACAGATCAACCACGTGCAACTCCTTTGATTTTCAGGATAACGGCTTGGGGTTCTGTTGAACTCTTAATGGGTTCAGCCTCGAATTTCCATTCTTTGCGCGCATCTTCCAGCTCTTTTTTCCAGGTTGCGCCTTTTGGCAACAACGCTGTACCGTTTTTACTTAAATGCCTGTCACAAAATGACATTAGAGTGGTCAGATCAGCCAGAGCCCGAGCTGAAAGCACGTCCGCATGCAAGGGATCAATGGCTTCAATTCGACGAGAGATCACGGAACAATTGGCGCCACTCTCTCTGGTCACACTTCGAAGAAATGCGGATTTACGTTGGTCGCTTTCGACTAATGTGAAACGCGTTTCAGGTGCAAATTCAATTGCCATGATGGCGCAGACCATGCCAGGAAAGCCGCCTCCGCTGCCTAAATCCACCCAATGATCTACGCGATCTGCGTTCTGAAAAACTTGAATGGAATCTTTGATATGGCGAATCCAAATCTCTTCAAGACTATTTCTTGAAACCAGATTGATTTTTGGGTTCCATTTTTCAAGCAGAGATACATAGATCACCAGGCGTTCGAATGTTTCACGTGAAACATCCAGAGCCTCCGCAGAAACGGCGTTCTGATAACTCATGCTTTTCTGGCTTTCACATCGCGCCTGAGCTTCGCCAGGACGAGGGTTAAAGCCGCAGGTGTGACACCTTCAACCCGACTCGCCTGCGCAATATTCGCAGGCTTCGCCTGCGATAGCTTTTGCTTCATTTCATTCGACAGACCATCAAGCGCAAAATAATTGAAATCCCGAGGAATTTCATGCGCCTCATCGCGCTTCATTGCTTCGACATCCCGTTGTTGGCGCGCAATATAGTTTGCATACAACGCATCGCGCTCGACCTGACGGCGAATTTCATCGTCTGTATTCTGTAGATCGGGTTCGAGTAAAACCATGTCTTCAAACGATACTTCTGGAAAAGCAAGAACCGCCATTCCATCGCGCCGGTTTCCGTCCTGATTTATGCTGATACCAGCTTCGCGAATTTGCTTTGGCGTATATGTGGTCTCTGTCAGTTTGTTCTTTGCCTTTACAAGTTTTTCTGATTTCGCAGCAAAAACCTTGCGGCGGAGTTCACCCACACAGCCCAACTGCTCACCAATCGGAGTCAGTCTTTGATCTGCGTTGTCAGCACGAAGTGATAGGCGAAACTCTGCACGGGATGTGAACATCCGATAAGGCTCGGCAACGCCCCGAGTTGTCAAATCGTCAATCATCACGCCAATATAGCTGTCTGAGCGTGTAAAATGTATTGGCGCACGTCCCTGTGTTTCCAGAGCTGCATTCAAACCTGCAACGAGGCCTTGCGCGGCCGCTTCCTCATATCCTGTGGTCCCATTGATCTGTCCTGCAAGATATAGACCAGGAACATCGGGCACAGACAAAGACGCAGATAGAACGCGCGGGTCAACGTAGTCGTATTCAATCGCGTATCCGGGTTGTAGGATTACCGCGCTTTCCAATCCTACGATGGATTGGACATATTCGACTTGTACATCTTCGGGCAAAGACGTTGAAATCCCGTTTGGGTACACCGTATGATCCCGCACGCCTTCTGGTTCCAGAAATATCTGGTGTGACTCCTTTTCCGCAAATCGGACGATTTTGTCTTCGATTGAAGGGCAATATCTGGGACCAACACCATCAATATGACCTCCATACATTGCTGATCGCGATAGATTTTTCTCGATTATTCCGTGCGTCTGAGCATTGGTATGAGTTATTCCACAGGCGATTTGCGGCGCCGTCACCGCTTGGGACATGAATGAAAACAGTGTTGGCTCTGCATCGCCATCCTGTCGTTCAAGTATATCCCAATTTATGGTTCGTCCGTCCAACCTCGGTGGCGTACCTGTTTTTAGTCGTGCCGTAGGCAAATCAAAGGCATCAAGGCGTTCAGCCAGCCTGATCGATGGGCGATCCCCCAAGCGGCCACCTGGTTTTGAAACGTCCCCTATGTGGATCACGCCGCGCAGAAATGTACCCGACGTCAGGATAACTGTCTGCGCGGGGACCTCGGATTCATCTGCCAGTTTAACACCGGTGACGCGGTCGCCATCCATTAGGAAATCAACCACTTCCCCGGTAATCACCGACAGATTGTCTTGTTTTTGCGTTTCCCCCGCCATTGCTGCCCGATAAAGGGCTCGATCCGCCTGCGCCCTCGGCCCTTGAACGGCCGGTCCTTTACGCCGATTCAATAGACGAAACTGAATACCGGCACGGTCCGCCACGCGCCCCATTACGCCATCTAGTGCATCGATCTCGCGGACTAGATGCCCTTTGCCCAACCCACCTATTGCTGGATTGCAAGACATGACACCGATGTCCCGTTCGGAAAGAGTGACTAGTGCTGTGTTCGCACCCATCCGTGCTGCAGCATGTGCGGCTTCTGCACCTGCATGTCCGGCACCGATGACGACAACATCAAATTTCGAATGTTTCACGTGAAACACTCCCTATTTTCCCAGACAGAAACTTGCGAAGATTTCATCCAAAAGGGTCTCGACATCAATCCTGCCAACCAGAGACTCAAGCGACCGAATGGCCGTCCTTAGTTCTTCAGCAGCTATATCATACATATCTGGGCCTGATTCCAGAACAGCTTGCGCAGCGGCAAGAGAGTCAGCTGCTTTTGTCATCGCAACGCGATGGCGTTCCCGCGTTGCAATACCATGACTAGCAGTTTGGGCTATCAATACACGCGATATGTTGTCTATCAGCTGGTCAATCCCCTGCCCGGTTTTCCCTGATATGCCGCCGGCAGAAGGCCCACGTAGGTCAGATTTTGGCAGAACATGAATGTCTTCCGTCTGCCTCGGCACACCTAAGTGATCAGGGTCATCCGTCAGAAACACCCGCAAATCAGCGGCCTCTGCCCGCTTGCGCGCCAGTTCAATTCCAAGGTTTTCAACGTGATCTTCGGTCTGTCTCAAACCAGCCGTATCCAACAGCGTGACAGGCAGTCCGTCCAAATCCATGCGAACTTCGATTACATCGCGGGTTGTCCCGGCATATTCTGAGGTGATTGCGGCTTCCCGCCCCGCCAACGCATTCAGCAAGGTCGATTTTCCTGCGTTCGGAAGACCAACTATGGCGACCTCAAAGCCGGTGCGAATGCGCTCGGCGATCCGAACACCTTTGGCTTCTTGGGTCAATTCGGCCATCACACCAGAGATCAACGTCCGAACCTCAGGTGATACATCTGTCGGCACCTCTTCATCAGCAAAATCAATCACGGCTTCCAACAAGGAGGCCGCGCGGATCAGATCACGCCGCCAACTTTCTGCCAATGTGCCCAAAGCACCAGCCAAAATCGTCTGTGCTTGTTTCCGTTGTGCTTCGGTTTCTGCATCAATCAGATCAGCAAGGCCTTCGACCTGCGCCAGATCCATCTTGCCGTTTTCCAGTGCACGACGCGTGAACTCACCAGGTTCGGCCAGCCGAAGATCGTCCATATCCGAAAGAGAGGTCAGCACAGCGTTGACTGACGCCATACTTCCGTGAATCTGAAGCTCGGCCACGTCTTCGCCGGTAAAGCTGGACGGGGCCTGAAACGTCAGAACCAAGCCCTCATCCAACCGCGATCCATCCGACGCGCAGAGTGTTCGTACTGTCATTCCACGCCTTGGCAGGCCCCCGCCAGACAACTCATTGGCGGAGGCATATGCCTGCGGACCAGAAAGCCTGATCACAGCCACGCCTGCTTTGCCCTGGGCGCTGGCCAGGGCGAATATCGTATCCATTGATAGCCCCCGCGTCAGTGCCAGCACCTTGTCAGGTGTTCATTGAATCGAAGAACTCGCCGTTCGTCTTAGTTTGTTTCAACTTCGACAACAGGAACTCGATTGCATCTGTTGTGCCCATCGGATTGAGGATGCGGCGCAGAACGAATGTCTTGGCCAAATCGCCCTTGTCGACCAGCAGATCCTCTTTCCGGGTGCCGGATTTGAGGATGTCGATTGCCGGGAACACGCGTTTGTCTGCAATCTTACGATCCAGAACGATTTCCGAGTTACCAGTGCCCTTGAATTCTTCGAAGATCACTTCGTCCATGCGGCTGCCGGTATCGATCAGGGCGGTGGCGATGATGGTCAGCGAACCACCTTCTTCGATGTTCCGCGCAGCACCAAAGAAGCGCTTGGGCCGTTGCAGGGCATTTGCATCCACACCACCGGTCAGAACTTTACCCGAAGATGGCACCACAGTGTTGAATGCCCTACCAAGTCTTGTTATCGAATCGAGTAGAATAACAACATCTCGTTTATGTTCGACCAGGCGCTTAGCCTTTTCGATGACCATTTCCGACACGGCCACGTGGCGAGTCGCGGGTTCATCAAAGGTCGAAGACACAACTTCACCCTTCACCGAGCGTTGCATGTCAGTCACCTCTTCCGGGCGTTCGTCGATCAGCAGGACAATCAGATAACACTCCGGGTGGTTCTGTTCGATGGAATGCGCGATGTTCTGCAGGATCACCGTCTTACCAGTCCGCGGCGGTGCCACGATCAGCGATCGCTGACCTTTACCAATCGGCGAAACCAAATCGATCACGCGAGCAGACTTGTCCTTGATGGTCGGATCTTCGATTTCCATCTTTAGACGCTCATCCGGATACAGAGGCGTCAGGTTGTCGAACAGAATCTTGTGTTTGGCCTTGTCCGGATTTTCAAAGTTGATCTTGGTGACGTTGGTCAGCGCAAAGTAACGCTCGTTTTCATCGGGCGCTTTGATCTCACCTTCAACCGTATCTCCGGTGCGCAGCGAATGCTTGCGGATCATATCAGGCGAAACATAGATGTCATCCGGTCCGGGTAGATAGTTCGCCTCGGGCGAGCGCAGAAACCCGAACCCGTCTTGTAGAACCTCCAGCACGCCGTCGCCGCCGATGGTCCAGCCCTCATCCGCACGTTCGCGCAGAATCTGAAACATCATCTCGCCCTTGCGCATGGTTGAGGCGTTTTCGACCTCAAGCTCCTCGGCCATGGCCAGAAGGTCTTTGGGGCTTTTGGCCTTCAGATCGGCCAGATTCAGGGATTCAGTTGTCATGATGATACGAACCTCGGCCGCTTGGATCGCGGCACCAGAGTGGAATTTCAGAACGGAAGATACCTCGCCCGGACGGGCGCGTTACGCGTTAGATAAGCGCTTACCTAAGAAGAGTCAAACAGGCCCTCAGAACTTCACAACGACCGCTAGAACGATAACAACCATTAAAACGGTCGGAACCTCATTCATCATGCGGTACTGCCGCCCAGTCAGCTTATTTCGCCCCTCAGCAAAGTCCTTGCGCCGAGCCATAAGCCAATGGTGAAACCATGTCATGCCGATCACTGCTGCGCCTTTGACCCACGGCCAGCTCCAATCCCATCCGACAATACCAGGCGTGAAAACCATGATCAGCCCGCAAATCCAGGCCACGACCATTGCGGGGCGCATGATCACACGCAGCAGCTTTTCTTCCATTTCAAAGAAAATCTGTTGCGCACCCTCTACGGCTTGCGCCTTTTCAACGTGATACACGAACAATCTGGGCAGATAGAATAAACCAGCCATCCATGAAATCACGGCCATGATGTGCAGCGATTTCACCCAAGGGTATATTGCGAAAAGAATATCGGTCATTGGGTATTCCGGGCTTACCTGAACCCCTCCTAATAAAAAAAATAAGAAAGAAAAAGGATGATGGTTTTGTAGGGAGGTCAAATTCGGTGGATTACTTTTTTGTCCTGCCTTTTTCCCCAGGTGGAAAAAGTGAAGCACATCGGCGCAGAATCTGTTGATCAAGTAAAAAAATGATTAATAACAATAAATTATGAGATAAAAGTTCAGGCTGAATTGTGGATAACCATTGGAACAATCCGGGACGGGATGCTTATCCGAGTATTCCAACTTATCCTTGTCCCGTCTGGACAGGATCCGGGCGACTCGGGGAAGTCTTGCGCCAAATTCCCGGGGTTGCGTGTCAACCGGAAAGCCATACAAACCATTCGAGACTACTCATTGATTTGCACACGGGGTTTTCCACATGACTGTCCCCATAGTCCTTGCCTCAGGGTCCGTGATCCGCGCGCAGTTGCTCAGAAACGCAGGCGTCCCGTTTTCGGTTCAGATCGCGCGGGTGGATGAAGACACAGCCAAACGCGCCCTGATGGCTGAGGGAGCTTCGCCCCGTGATGTTGCCGATGCGCTTGCCGAAATGAAAGCACGTAAGATCAGTGACAAAGTGCGCGGCGCTATGGTTCTGGGTTGCGATCAGGTTCTGGATTTCGAAGGTCAGATGCTGTCGAAGCCGGAAACACCCGAAAAAGCACTGGCGCAGCTTAAAGCAATGCGCGGCAAGCGACATATGTTGCTGTCGGCGGCGGTGATCTATCAGGATGGTGAGCCCATCTGGCGGCAAGTCGGTCAGGTGCGTTTGCGGATGCGGGCCAGCTCGGATGCTTATTTACGTGATTACGTGGCGCGGAACTGGGACAGTATTCGGCACGCAGTGGGGGCTTATAAACTGGAAGAAGAAGGCGTGCGCCTGTTTGCCACCATTGACGGCGACTACTTTAACGTCTTGGGTATGCCCCTGTTAGAGCTGCTCAATTTTCTGGCCTTGAAGGGAGTGATCGATCAATGACTGAGCATCGCGTTCCTCTGGCCGGCGTGATTGGGCAACCCATCGCACATTCCCGCTCGCCAAAACTGCACGGGCATTGGCTGAAAACCTATGGATTGGTGGGGCACTACATCCCAATGGATGTCGCCCCGGCCGACCTGGAAACCGTTCTGAGGACACTACCCAAGGCTGGGTTTGTTGGGGCCAACGTGACCGTACCGCATAAAGAGGCTGCTTTGCGGTTGGCGGATCATGTCTCGGATCGTGCCTCAGTCATCGGGGCGGCAAATACGCTTGTATTCCGCGAGGATGGTTCAATTCACGCGGATAATACGGATGGCTACGGGTTCATGGCCAATCTTCGCAGCGGTGCGCCCGATTGGAACCCGCAGGATGGGCCTGCGGTTGTATTTGGTGCGGGCGGTGCTGCGCGGGCGGTGCTTCAAGCGCTGGCAGAAGCCGGAGTGCCTGAAATCCTGTTGACCAACCGCACCCGCACCCGTGCGGATCATTTGAAGGAAGAGTTCGGCCAACGGATTACGGTCGTTGACTGGGTGCAGGCGGGAAATGTGATCGAAGACGCAGAACTGGTCGTGAACACCACGTCTTTGGGTATGCAAGGGCAGCCAGAGTTACGCGTTCCACTGGATGGATTGCAACCCGGCGCTGTTGTCACCGATCTGGTATACGCGCCGCTTCAAACGCATCTGTTAAAACAGGCGGAAGAGGTTGGATGTACAACGGTCGACGGGCTGGGAATGTTGCTGCATCAAGCTGTTCCCGGGTTTGAACGCTGGTTCGGTGTTCGCCCCGAAGTGGACGCTGAAACCCGCGCGGCGGCCTTGGCATGAGTTTTGCGCTGGGGCTCACCGGATCAATCGGTATGGGCAAGAGTACGACCGCTCAGATGCTTGCAGATGAAGGCTGTGCGCTTTGGGATGCGGATGCTGCGGTGCATCGGCTCTATACAAAAGGCGGTGCGGCGGTTGAGCCCATGCGGATTACGTTTCCTACCGCCATTGCCGAGGATGCGGTCAGCCGGGATGCATTGAAGCAAATCATTGCGGATAATCCTGACGCGCTAAAAACAATAGAAAAAATCGTACACCCTCTGGTAGCGGCGGATCGCGCCTCATTTCGTTCTTCGTCGTCCGCCGATATCTTGGTATTCGACATTCCGCTGTTGTTTGAAACCGGTGGTGATGCGGCGATGGATGCTGTTGCTTGTGTTTCAATCTCTGCTGAAGAACAAAAAAGACGGGTCATGGCGCGCGGCACGATGAATGAGGCGCAGTTTGAGCAGATTCGCTCCAAGCAAATGCCAAACGAAGAGAAATGCGCGCGATCGGATTTCGTGATTGTCACGGATACTCTGGACCATGCTCGCGCGCAGGTGCAGGATATCGTCAGGCAGATACGGGCAGGGTTGGCAGATGCGTGAGATTGTACTCGATACCGAGACCACAGGGTTTGATCCCGAAAGCGGCGACCGGATCGTCGAGATCGGCGCGGTTGAGCTGTGGAACCACGTAGCCACAGGAGAAACTTATCACGTCTACATCAACCCCGAGCGTTCTATGCCGGAAGAGGCATTTGGTGTGCATGGCATCGGCCCCGACCTGCTGGAAAACCCACGCCCGCCGGAAAAAGGCGAAGTCACGCTGAAGGACAAACCTGTCTTTGCCAAGGTTGGGCAAGGGTTTCGCGAATTCGTGGGTGACGCCAAGCTGGTGATCCACAACGCTTCGTTCGACATGAAGTTTCTGAACGCCGAACTGGGCTGGATGGGGGTGTCGCTGATCCCGATGGATCAGGCAATCGACACGCTGGCCATTGCGCGTAAGCGGTTTCCGGGATCACCCGCTTCGTTGGATGCGTTGTGCCGCCGGTTTGGCATCGATAACTCAAACAGGGTGCTGCACGGCGCGCTGCTTGACTCGGAAATTCTGGCCGAAGTGTATCTGGAGCTGATCGGAGGCCGTCAGCCCGACTTTGGATTGTCAACGTCGGCAAGTGCAGCGTCTGGCGTTGGTGAGGAATGGCGCCCGACAGCGCGACCCGATGCCCTGCCATCCCGGATCACCGAGGATGAGCGCGCAGCGCATCAGAAATTTGTCGAGAAGCTGGGCGAGAACGCCCTGTGGGCCCGCGCCTGACTCGAACCAGACGCGGACCAAAACCTTAGGCGTCAGTTTTCTGCTCTTGAGCGGCGGCCTGACGGCGCGCCAGTTCGTTGCGATAAAGTGCCACGAAATCAATGTTATCCAGGTTGACCGGCGGGTAGCCACCGTCGCGGGTGATGTCGCTGACGATGCGGCGCAGGAACGGGAACAGCATGCGCGGGCATTCGATCATCAGGAACGGATGCATTTGATCCTCGGGCACACCTTCCACGTGGAACAGGCCGCAATAGTCGATTTCGCACAGGAACAGGACGTCTTCCAGGCCCTTGGCCTTGGATGTCAGTTTTAGCTTGATCGAGACTTCATACTGGTGCTCGGTCGTGCGTTTCTTTGCGTCCAGATTGACCTGAACTGAAATCTCGGGCTGTACGTCGCCTGAGACGCCTTTTTGCGCCATGACGTTTTCAAAGGACATGTCGCGAATGAACTGTCCCAGAACGCGCATCTGGATCTGAGGGGCTGCCTGTGCGGCGGTGTTTTCTGCAGGGCTTTCGTCAGCCATGAAACTTCTCCGGAATTGAAATTCGGCACTGCTTAGCAATTTGGGCCGGATAGCTCAATGCTGGTGCGGGCCTTCCACCCACTTCGACGGCTTTCCGGAGTTCTGGCGAGGGCGAACCTCGGTGAATTCGCCATCTATCACATCGTCCTGATCAAACGGGTTTGGCCCCGACCTGAATTGTGCGCCGGTGCCCATTTGAAAATGCGTGATGGTCGCCTTGGACTTGAGATAGCGGAACACTGCGACCCGGATGCCGGGAACAAGCAGCGCAAAACCAATGGCATCGGTGAAAAACCCTGGTGTCAGCAGCAAAACACCGGACAGCAAGATCATCGCCCCATGGGCCAGCGGTTCGGTTGGGTCGTCCAATTCGGCAAAGGATCGCTGCAAATTCGCCAGCGCCATGCGACCTTGTGTCCGCACCAGAACCGTGCCCAGAACGGCGGTCAAAACAACAATTGCAAGCGTCGGCCATAGCCCAATCAGACCACCAACCTGTATGAACAGGGCGATCTCGATGATCGGAACCAATAAAAAAGCCAGGAACAAGTACATTTGCGGTATCCTTTAGCATGGTCCGGGCTGTGGACTTGGCCCCGACTGTCACCTACATAGTGGCAGAGGGCAGCGTATACAAAGCCCGGGTTCTGAAAAGAGGACGAAATGAACTCACCCCTGATCCAGCTTCTGGTGCTGGCCGGAATTGCCATTTTCCTGATCCTGCGCTTGAAAAGCGTGTTGGGTACACGCGAAGGTTTTGAGAAACCGCCCCTTCAGCAACAGCCTGATACCAATGGCGCGCGCCGTGATTTCGAAGTGATTGAAGGCGGGCCAGATCACGACATCACCGACCATGTGGCCGAAGACAGTGAACAGGCGCAAACATTGGCCGCAATGAAGCGGGTCGAACCCAGTTTTTCTGTCAGCGAATTTGTTCAGGGCGCGCGCGGCGCCTATGAGATGATCGTTATGGGTTTTGAAAAGGGCAATCTGGACGAAATTCAGCCATTCCTGTCAGAAGAAGTATTCGACAGTTTTGTATCAGTTGTTGCGGATCGCGAAGACAAAGGTCTGACCATCGAAGCCGAATTCATCGGGGTGCGTGAAACCACTCTGGTCGATGCGACCTTCGATAAGGATACCAATCAGGCTGAGATCACCATGCGCTTTATCGGTGAGCTGACGTCAGTCGTGCGCGATCGCGGCGGGGATATTGTCGAAGGCAACCCGAACACCGTCAAACGCCAAAAGGACAGCTGGACCTTTGCCCGTGTCATGGGCGCGGACGATCCGAACTGGCTGCTTGTTGCCACGGACGCATGATTGCAGCGCTCCGGTCGCTATTTCTGGGGGTCGTCATGACCACTGCCAGCGCCGCCGGAGCCGAGGCGACGCGATCCATCCTGTCATTCGATGACCTCGATGGCTGGGCCGCCGACGATCACGGGGCGGCCCTTTCGGTTTTTTTGAACACCTGCGGTGATCTGGACGATCCTGATTGGCAGGCGCTGTGTGGCGTGGCTCAGAGTTATGAACCTGGCGCGGCGCGGGCTTTTTTCGAGCTGTTCTTTCGTCCTGTTCTGGTCGAAGACGGCGATGACGCCCTGTTCACCGGATATTTTGAACCTGAACTGGATGGGTCGAAAACCCCAACTGATAAATACCGCTATCCACTCTACCGGATGCCGCCCGAGGCGCGAGAGGCGGGCAAGTGGCTCAGTCGCCGTGACCTGCTGACCGGTGACGCCCTGACAGGTCGGGGCCTTGAGATAGCGTGGGTCGATGACCCTGTTGAGTTGTTCTTTCTGCAAATTCAAGGCTCGGGCCGGATACGTCTGCCCGATGGCGGTGCATTGCGGGTTGGATATGGCGGTGCGAATGGGCATCCCTATCGCTCGATCGGCGCGGAACTGGTCCGACGGGGTGCGCTGGGCGCGCACCAGGTCAGCGCGCAGATGATCCGGACCTGGGTACGCAAAAACCCTGAAGCCGGGGCTGAGCTGTTACTACACAACCCTTCGTATGTTTTCTTCCGTGAAGTGACGCGTGTCGCGCCCGAGTTCGGGCCGTTAGGCGCCATGAACCGCTCAGTGACCACGATGCGCAGTATCGCGGCAGATCCGGCTTATACACCTTTGGGCGCGCCAGTTTGGGTAGAAAAGGATGGCAAAAACCCGCTGCGCCGATTGATGATCGCACAAGACACCGGATCGGCGATCAAGGGTGCGCAACGTGCCGACATTTTCTTTGGCACAGGGGATGATGCCGGGCAGGCCGCCGGTCGCTTGAAGGATCCCGGTCGTATGGTTGTGCTGTTGCCGATCCAGAGGGCCTACGCCCTGTTACCGGATGAGTTCTGATGACCCGGCGCAAACTGACTGCGGATGAGATCGATTTGTGGCGCAAGGTCGCCAAACAGGCTGAGCGTTTGCACCCCGAACTGCCTCAGACTGTGCACCCCACTACCTTGCCCAAGCCCAAACCGACCAAAACGCCCAAGGCGCGGATCGAAGCCTTTGAACTGGGTCAGACTGCGCCAACCAAACCGTCACGGAATAACCTGAAGCCATCGATCACCGAAGGTTTACGGACAAATCCGGTGCAGATGGACACCAAGTCTTTTGGTCGCATGAAACGCGGCAAGCTCAAGCCCGAAGGCAAGCTGGACCTGCACGGGATGCACATGAGCGCAGCCCATCCCGCATTGGTTCGGTTCATCCTGACCGCACAGGCACAGCGCAAACGGCTGGTGTTGGTCATAACCGGCAAGGGCAAGGACCGGGACGAACCGGGACCCATTCCAACACCGCGTGGGGTCTTGCGCAATCAGGTGCCCCACTGGCTGTCTATTCCGCCACTTGCACAAGCGGTGCTGCAGGTAACACCCGCACATATAAGCCATGGCGGTGATGGCGCCTATTACGTTTACCTCAGGCGCGTCCGTTAGTCGGATCGCTGATTCTAGCTTGTCCGCATGAACCGGATTCGCACGCGAACCCTGCCCTTACCCCTACTGGTTTATTGTTTCTGCAGGTCCCGCAACCCCTGTGATAAGCTGCAGGCGCAATGAAACTTCGTAGCCTTGTCCAAGGCTTGCGAGGTTGTGCTTAACAACACAACCAGAACGGTATGGCAGACAATCGCCGATCCCATCTGATTGCATTGACCCAGCGGTTTCCGATTGCTTACCTTACGTAAAGCGCCCCTGTGGCGCTGATATTTTTATGACGAATTTATGGTGGCCGAATGTTAGGCTCCACTGCCATTTCCCGACCTCAAAGGTCGGAAGCATCCGCCATTTCAGGTGACAATGGCGCCAACAAAGATGTGCTGTCGCTTAATCTGCCGAAAGGCGGTGGCGCGATTTCTGGTATTGGTGAAAAGATCACCTCGAATCCGGTGACCGGGTCTGCGTCCTTGACGATTCCGGTTCCTGTGAGCCCCGGGCGTGGTGGTTTCACACCAGAGTTGCAACTGAGCTATGAGGCTGGCACCAGCAGCGGCATTTTCGGCTTTGGATGGTCACTTTCGCTGCCCGAGATCACGCGCAAAACGGAAAAGGGCCTGCCCCAATACGACGATGCCGCCAGATCGGATGTCTTCCTGATTTCTGGGTCTGAAGATCTGGTGCCGCTGCTCGATTCTCAGGGGGCACAATGGGAAGATCGCGCGCGGTTTCCAGGTGTGACCATCCACAGGTTCCGCCCACGGATCGAAAGCACTTTTGCCCGCATTGAGCGGTGGACAGACGAGGCGTCGGGTATCGCGCATTGGCGTGTCACGTCGCGCGAAAACGTCACTTCGATCTATGGCGCGTCAGGCCTATCAAGGGTGGCAGACCCGGACGACCCCGCCCGTGTATTTCGCTGGTTGTTGTCCGAGACCTTTGACGACAAAGGCAACGCCATCCGATACGAGCATGTCGCCGAAGACGCAGTTGGAATCGATCAGGCGCAGGCGCACGAAGCCAATCGGTCCCGCACAGCCGAGCGGTATCTGAAACGCATCCGCTACGGCAATCGAGTCTCTCGTTTGGTTGATCCGGATGTGAATGCAGGTGGATGGCTGTTCACGGTCGTATTCGATTATGGCGAAGACCACCTGTTGCCAATCGCACCTGATCCCAACGTGGCGGCGGATGCTCAGCATGAGCTTGTACATGCATCCGCTAATCCCGGCCGAAATTGGCAAGTGCGCCCGGACCCCACATCAAGCTACCGCGCGGGCTTTGAGGTTCGGCGCTATCGCCGCTGCCATCGAATTCTGACCTTTCATGATATCCCCGACCTGCCGACGGGCGAACCGGGCTATCGCGGTCTCGTGAAGACAACCGAGTTTTCCTATGACGATTTCACCCCTCCCGGTGCTGACACTGATGACGAGCGTCAGCACCCCGGCAGTACGCGTTATGGCTCATTCCTCATGGCGGTCGCGCAGTCGGGCTTCGCTCCGGACGATACGGTTGCACCGCTCGATGTGAACGGAGCCACGTTCCTCGCCTACAGACGACAGGCAATTCCACCGGTGGAATTCACCTATAGCCGAGCTGAAGTGAACGATATTGTGCACGGCCTTGACCGCGAGCAGACCGAAGGTGCTCCGGCCGGACTTACCGATCCGGCAAACTGGGTTGATTTGGACGGTGACGGTGTTGGTGGAATTTTGACTTCGACCCCAGGTGCCTGGCATTACACTCGCAACCTTGGACCAATGAATGGCACGGCGCGCTTTGCTGCCCCCGTGCTGGTTGCCGAACGGCCTGCACTTGCCGAGTCAGGTCAATGGATGGACCTTGCCGGGGATGGTCGCCCGGATCTGGTGGTAATGGACCGGACAACCCCGGGGTTCCATGAGCGCGACGCGCAATCAGGTTGGTCCGACTTCCGCGCGTTTGAATATTGGCCACATGTAGATGCGTCCAATGACAGCATGAAGATGGTTGACCTGACTGGCGATGGCCTTGCTGACATTCTTCTGACCGAGGACACCGCTTTTGTCTGGCACCCCTCTGAAGGCGAGGCCGGGTTTGGCCCCGCGCGCAGGCAAGCGCAGCCATGGAACGACACTGACGGACCCCGACTTGTGTTTTCCGATCCGGAGGCTGCAATTTTTCTGGCGGATATGTCCGGCGACGGATTGTCTGATCTGGTTCGTATCCGCTGTGGTGAAGTCGCCTATTGGCCCAATTGCGGATATGGGCGTTTCGGCACCAAAGTGGCGATGGACGACGCGCCACAATTTGATCGCCCCGAAATGTTCGACCGCAGCCGCCTGCGCCTGACGGATATCGACGGCTCGGGCACCACCGACATTGTCTATCTGGGTGCAGAAGGTATCGACCTCTATTTCAACATGTCTGGCAACCGGCTTGCACCGCGTCGACGCCTAGGGAATGTGCCGCCGCTTGATACCGAAACTTCGGTTGATCTGCTCGATCTATTTGGAACGGGCACCGCCTGTCTTGTGTGGTCCTCTACTTTGTCCCGCGACGCAGGTCAGCCTCTGCGTTACATCGATCTGATGGGCGGACAAAAACCGCACCTCATGACCCGATATGTCAACAATTTCGGTGGCGAGACCGAATTGCGCTATGCCTCGTCGTCGCGGTTTTACCTGCAAGACCTTTATGAAGGACGTCCTTGGGCCACGCGCCTGCCGTTCCCGGTGCAGGTGGTTGATCGCATCGTCACATATGATCGTGTGGCGCAAACCCGGTTCGTATCTCGCTTTGCCTTTCACCATGGTCATTTCGACGGGGTCGAGCGCGAGTTTCGCGGGTTCGGCATGGTCGAACAATGGGACACCGAGGAATTCGCAGCGCTCTCGTCAGATGCGCTGGGGCCACTGGCATCAAACGAAGACCCGGCATCTCATGTTCCGCCCGTCCTGACCAGAACATGGTTTCATACCGGCGTGTATCTCGACCAAGGTAGTCTGCCCGATGTCTTGGCTGGTCTGCTTGATGGGCAGGATCGTGGGGAATACTGGCGCGCACCCGCTTGGCGTGACGACGATGTTGAAGCGCGGCGGCGGCTTTTGCCCGACACGGTGTTGCCACCCGGATTGACAACCGAAGAAACACGCGAGGCTGCGCGCGCGCTTCGCGGCACGGTGCTGCGGCGTGAAACCTATGCGCTCGATGGCAGGGCGGAGCCCGGCTATCCCAATGGTCACCCCTATCAGGTGGTTGAGCAAACGCAGACTGTGCATTTGCTGCAGTCCCGTGGACTCAACCGTCATGCCGTGTTTCTGACCCATGCCCGGGAAAGTCTAACCGCGCATTATGAGCGGATCCCCGATGACCCGCGCCTTCAGCATCAGGTCATACTGGAGGTTGACCCGTTTGGGACTGAACTGCGCCGCGTCGATGTCATGTATGGCCGGCAAACACCTGATCCGACGCTGACGCCTGAAGATCAGGCGCGTCAGGCGCAGTTACATGCGGTATTACACACGCGGCGCGTCACGGACCTGATCGCGACAGATCAAACCTACCGCGCCTCGGTGTCATGTGAAGAGCAAAGCTTTGAGCTTACCGGCTTAAGCCCAGCGCCGGGTACGCGTTTGTCCTTTGATGAGATCGAGACAGAGGCGAACGCTGCAGCCGATCTTGCTTATGAAGCGACCCCAACCGCGGGTCAGGTGCAGCGTCGTCTGATCGAACACCGCCGTCAGTATTTCAGGGATGATACGCTGACCGGCCCACTGCCGCTTGGCCAGATGGGCAGTTTGGGGCTTTTCCATCAAAGCTTCCAACTGGCCTTCACGCCGGGTCTTGTCACGCAGGTTTATGGAGGCCGCGTTGGTGCAGCCGAGATGGCGCAGGCAGGATACACCGAGATTGACGGTGACGGCCAGTGGTGGCGGCCATCGGACCGTCAGCTTTTGTCGCCCTCAAGCGGTGATACGCCCGCGCAAGAGCTGGCATTTGCACGTCAGCATTTCTTTCGACCACATCGCCTGCGGGACCCGTTCCATCAGCCTACGACACCTACGGAAACAACAGCCCGCTATGACGCTTTCGACCTGCTGATCGAGGAAACGCAGGACGCATTGGGCAATCGCATGTCGGCAGGGGTACGCTCGACCGGTCCAGCTGGCGCAATCACCGAACGCCGACAGGATTATCGCGTTTTGCAAGCCTCGGTATTGACCGATGAGAACGGTAATCGCAGCGAGGTGGTCTTTGACGCCTATGGCCGCGTGACCGGCATGGCCCGAATGGGCAAGGTCGATGGGCCCGACGAAGGTGACAGGCTGGATGGCTTTGATCCGACACTGGTGCCTGCAGCACGCACCCAAGTGCTGACTAATCCGCGTGGACCTGAAGCTCTGGCAGCACTTGGGCGCGCGACAATGCGTTATGTTTATGATCCCTGGGCCTATTATCACTCTCGTGGGGATCCTGTCCCATCACCCGTCATCGGTCTTTCCCTGCATCGAGAGGTTCACGACAGTGATCTTTTGCCGGGTCAAACCACCCCGTTCCTGGCCGAACTTACCTTTACAGATGGGATGGGGCAGGAAATTCAACGCAAGATTCAGGCCGAAGACGGTCCGGTCCCAACGCGTGATAGCTCGGGGAACATCCTGCTGGGACCTGATGGTCGGCCGGTTATGTCCGCATCGCCGTCGCCACGCTGGGTTGGTACCGGCTGGCAAGTGCGTAACAACAAGGGCAATATTGTTCGACAGTTCGAACCGTTCTTCACAGATCGCCCGACCTATGAGTCCGACCTCCGCATCGGTGTAAGCCCAATTTTCTTCTACGACGCATTGGGCAGAGAGATCGGGATTTTGAATCCCGATCATGCATGGAGCAAACACCGGTTTTCTGTTTGGGACCAGACGACATGGGACCCGGGCGATACTGTACTGATTTCGGATCCCGCCCAAGACCCCGATCTTGGCGACCATTTCCGCAGGTTGCCGCAGGCTGCCTATTTACCCACTTGGCACGCGCTGCGCACCGATCCGGCGCAAGCGCAGGCGTTGGCGACCCGTTTCCCCGATCCCGAAGACCGGCAGCGCGCCACTGAGGCTGCATCGAAATCGGCGCTTTATGATGACACACCGATGCGGGCATTGGCGGATACCCGTGGTGCGCTGATCGCGCGCCTCACCACGAACCGCACTCTCTACAGCAACACGGCCCCGGGCACCCTACCGACCGAGACACTCCACCGCGTTGCGACCGAAATCGATATCGAAGGCAATACGCGCCGAACCTGGGATGAGCTTGGGCGCGAGGTTCAGCGTACCGCTTTCGACATGCTCAGCACCGCCATTCGGACCGACAGTATGGAGGGCGGTACCCGTTGGCGGCTATCGGATGTAAATGGCGAAACGGCGTTTACGTGGGATGCGCGCGACCACCGGCTGCGCCACGAATTCGATGTATTGCGCCGACCCATCGCCACTCATCTAAGCATCAATGCGGTTCCTGAGCTGCGGATCGATGAAACGGTCTACGGAGAATCGCTGCCGACACCCGAAGCCCTGAACCGCCGCAAACGCATTGCGATCAGCCGCGACCAATCCGGCACGATGGAAATTCTGGCCCATGATTTCAAAGGCAACCCAATCCGCAGCCAGCGGCAACTGGCGCAGGAGTTTCGCACCACGCTCGATTGGGCCGCACCCGTGGCGACTGAGCCCGAGATTTTCGCAGGGCAAACCCGCTTTGACGCGCTGGACCGTCCGGTTCAACTGGTGCCGCTGCAACCGCAAGGGCCGGGCGCGCGCATCCAGGTTGTGCAGTACCGCTATAACCCGTCCTCGCGGCTTGATCGGGTGGACACCTGGCACGCACGACCCGCGGCACCTGACACTTTGTTGGATCCCGCCACTGCGGATCATGCCGTGGTCTCAAGCATTGCATATAACCCTTGGGGCGACCGCGAACGCATAACCTATGGCAACGCGGTTGAAACAGAAATCCTGCATGATCCGTTGACCCGTCTCACCGAACGCATCATCACCCGGCGCGAAGCAACGGGTTTTGGCTCGGACTGTCCGACACCGCCAGTTGCAGGCTGGCCAGGATGCCACTTGCAGGCGCAGCATATTATCTACGATGTGTCTGGCCACGTGACCCACATCCGCGACAGCGCGCAACAGCAGATCTTTTTCCGTAATCGCCGTGTTGATGCCTCTAACGACTATACATTTGATGCCTTGCATCGATTGATCGAGGCGACGGGCCGCGAACATCTGGGCCAGCAAGGCGGCGCACCCGGCGCCCACAGCTATAACGATGCCGCGCGAACTCGGCTGCCACACCGCAGTGATGGTTTCGCCCTTGGCCGGTATCTTGAGCGTTTTCACTATGACATTGCGGGCAACTTGATTGAGATGCGCCACCGGGGCTCTGATCCCGTGGCACCCGGTTGGACGCGGACTTACACCTATGGTGAGGACAGTGCCCTGTCTGCGGGGGTACCTTCGAACCGCTTAACTCAGACATCGGTCGGTGCTGTGAATGATATCATCAGTCAGGGCGGTGATGGCTATGATGCGATGGGCAACATGCTGCGCCTTTCCCATCTGGATCAGATTGAATGGGACCATGATAACCAACTGCGCATGTGCCGCCGTCAGGCGATTGGACCCGATGATGCGGATGGTCTGGCCCACCAAGGGGACCGCACTTTCTTTGTTTATGCCGCCGATGGAGCCCGCATCCGCAAGGTGACGGAAACCGTCGCAGGGGCTATCCGGCGCGAGACAATCTCGCTGGGCGGGTTCGACATAGTCCGCGAAACGGGGGCAAACCCGCGTACGCGTGAGACACTGCATGTGGGTGACGAAGCCGGTCGCATCGCATTGGTTGAGACCACGATCGCGGGTAGCACCGTCAGCCGTGTCATTCGGTTCCAGCACAGCAACCATGTTGGCAGCGTAGGGATTGAACTGGATCAGAACGGCGAAGTTCTGTCTTACGAGGAATACAGCCCCTTCGGCAGCACCACTTACCAAGGCGTTGCCACTGCAGGTCTGGGGCCGAAGCGGTTCCGATACACAGCGATGGAGCGGGATGCCGAAACCGGGCTCACCCACCACGGTGCGCGCTATGCTGCCCCCTGGCTAGGCCGATGGATCAGTGCCGATCCCATCGGTATCGAAGGTGGGCTGAACCTGTATGCCTATGCTTATAACAACCCGGTTACGCTTAACGATCCCGAGGGCACGGCGCCGCCCTCAGTACCCGCCGGAGGACTTGAAGTTGCTTCGTTGCAAAAGGGTCTTGAGACGCTTGATGAACTGGCAACGCATGTCAGAAACACCGAAGGCAGCGTTCAGGAATTTGCACTGATCAAGGAAAACAACACGTTCAAGATACTGAAAGGTACGGCCTCAAGACCCGAAGTCTCGATCCCCAAAGGTACAACGGCCATCGCGCATACGCATCCGCCCGGTGCCATGGTTTCCTTTGCCGACGTCAATACCACCCATGCCCAAGGTGTAAAAGTTGCCGGGGTTCGATCTCATCTCGTGGCGCATGGCAATGGCAATTGGACACTGATCGAGATTCCGAAACAGGGCAACGGTATGCTTACCTCATTCAACAGCAATACTGGTATGATTGACGGCACCGTGCAGGTCTATCGCCCCGGCGCTGCACCGAAGAATGCGGTTATGGTACAACAGCTCGATACCATACGCGGGGTGAACAAACCGGGTAAGATCACCTCGATCTCGAAATTGGCCAAGGCGCTGAAAGGCAGCAAGGCCGTGTCGCACACCCTGTCCGGGGGCCGCGCCATCCTGGGGGTCATGGGCCGTGGGCTCATGGTGATCGGTATGGCGGCCAGCGGCATTCAGGTTGGCACAGGGATCACTCAAATCGCCGAAGGCGAGACCGGCGTTGGCACTGCAAATGTGGTCGAGGGCACGGCCTCGGGCACGCTCAACGTGGTCTCGGTGTCGGGCAAGCTCGTCACGGGTGGTGGTGCCGGATCGGTCCTTGCCGCCGGGCTCGCAGCTTTCGGCTCAATTGCACTGGCCGGAACCGAAGCTCGCTCCGCAATCAAAGGCGAAAAAACCGCCGCGCGCGAAGCGGCCGATTTTTGGGTGGACGAAATCGACGCAGGCCATCGTCAGGGCGGCGTTGGCGGCTTCTTCCGACGGTCCGCTGGATACCTTGGCCTGGGCGCGGCAGGCACGATGTCGATCCTGCAAGGCCAGGGCATCAAAGGCCATTTGAAATGGTGAACGCAGTTGTCAGAAAGGGTACCTCCTCATGACCAAAGTTACGCATCCGCTAAAGCCCAGAATGCGCCGCGCTACGGTGGGCGATCTGCAATCCGCTTTGCTGGCACTGCTGCGTGAAGGCTTGCTGCTGGCCAATGATATCAGCGCGCGCCGAGCGCTGGCCGATATCGTGTCGCGCGAAAAGGATGGCCGCACACCGACCTACGGAAAGGGCACCACTGAAGCCGTTCGCCTGGTTCAGAAAGAGGCCGATCTGTCCCCGACCGGCAGTGTCGATAAAAGAACGGCAGCTGTGATTAACGATCTGGTCGCTCGACTGGACACGCCGACGGATTTTGGCACCTACCGTGTCAGCGGTCGCGTTATAAGTGCGCAAAGTGCGGCTGTTGATGGCCTTGCTGTTGTTGTTGTCGACAAAGGTGTCGGCGGCGAAGTTGAACTGGGGAAGGCTACAACCGGTAAACGCGGTGCCTTCGAGATTGTGTTTACCGGAGATCAGATCACCAAGCGCGGCAAGGATGCGCCAGACCTTCAGGTGCAGGTGCGTTTGAATGACGATGTGGTTGCCGCTTCGGCGGTGGAATATGACGCCGGACCGGAGTCCGAGCTTTCCGTGGTTCTGCCTGCTGAAAGTGCCGCAAAACTGTCGTCAGAACACGCCACACTGACCAAGGCGCTCTCTGGTCAGTTCAACGGTGCCTTGTCGAAACTTGAAGAAAGCGACACCCGTCAGGACATCACATATCTGGCCAATAAAACAGGTTGGGACGCGCGCGCCGTGGCACTGGCGTCGCTATCCCAGCAGTTGTCTGACAAGACCGCTGGACGGCGTGGTCAACGCATCGACTCTGGCCTGTTCTATGCGCTTTTACGTGCAGGTGTTCCCGCCGATGACACCGCGGTTTTCCGCACGCCCCCTGCTAAAGTGGCGCAAATCTGGAAATCCGCGCTGGATGAAGGATTGATCGACGCCAAACTGGCGGATCAGATAAATGCCTCCCTTGCCCGATTTACCGAAGTCTCCGCGCGCGTGCGGCTGGATACGCCCCCTCCCGGGGCTTTGGCCGGAATGCAGCCTTTGCTTGCACTTTCGCTGACGCGGGATGACGAGCGTGAAACTTTTGCCGCGCTCCATGCGGCGCATGGTGATGATCTCGATACATTCTGGACCGAGGTAGAGGGTAAGTTGGGTCAGGACAAAGCCGCCCGTTTGCAGACCGATGGCAAGCTTGCCTATCTGACGCTCAACAACTCCAAGCTGGTCGAACGCTTGCACCGTGACACCGATGGCGATGCGGACGGTACGTTGGGAGGCCTAGTGAAGGCGGGTTTTCATAAAGCCGACGCCTGGGCCGCGATCATGGATGATACCGACCCTGTGCCAGAGGCAGTTCAGGGCCGGGATGCCGCCGAAAGACGCGCCAACTATGCAGAATTCATGGCCGCTCAGGTGCGGCTGTCTTTCCCGACTGCGGTTGTTGCGGAAATGGTCCGGGCGCAGGAGACGCCATTGGTCGATACCGGGTTGTCGAACAACGTTCATGAATTCCTCGCAAAACATGCCGATACCTTCCAGATAGGTCAGCAGCCCGTTGCGCGCTTTATTGCAAAAAATGCGCTGGACGAACCGCCAGAAGTGGTGCGCGAAATCTCACGCATTCAGCGGGTCTATCAGATCTCGCCCGACGACAGCAGTATGAATGCCATGCTGGCTGCAGGGTTGGATTCGGCCTATACGGTCGTGGCGCTGCCACAAGATGATTTCCTGCGCGCCCACAAGGCCGTTCTCAACGAGGCCGTCGCGATGCAGATCTACCGCAAGGCTGAACAGGTCCACGGAGCGGTTCTGAATCTGGCCACCGCCTATATGACTCATCGGATGATGCCAGCGATCGGCCCCAGCGTGGGCGCTGCTGACGGATTTTTGAACCCTACCCCGGGCGGGTCGGACAATTTTGGTGATGTGCTCGCATACTCCACATTAGAAGAGCTTTTCGGTTCGATGGATTATTGCGGATGCGAGCATTGCCGGTCAGTCCTCAGCCCCGCAGCCTATCTTGTCGATCTTCTGCTGTTTCTCGATCGCCCCGCGACCGAGATTCCGAACGGCTTCACCAATCCACTTGATGTGTTGCTTGATCGGCGGCCTGATATTCAACACCTGCCTCTGACTTGCGAAAACACTCTGACGCCTGTGCCATACATCGACTTGGTGAGCGAGGTGCTTGAGCATTTCGTTGTCAATGGCATGTCTTTGGGTGGATATCAGGGTCATTCGACCGATGGTCAAACACCGCCTGAAGAGTTGCTGGCCAGTCCACAATTTGTGCGCGATGCCGCCTATGCCACGCTGGCCACCGCCCAATTCCCTGCCCCCCTGCCGTTTGACCGTTCGTTGGAGGCACTGAAGGCCCTGTTCAATCGTTTCGACGCGCCTTTACATCGGGTTATGGCCGACTTGCGTTCGTCAGACGCGCTGGACGATGCACCGTACGGATGGCGCGACATCTGGCTGCAGCGCTTGAACATCTCGCGCGGTCTCAACGCCGTCCTGACCGAAAGCGTGGCGGTTGCCGGGTCAGCGCGACCCGATCTGACAGTGCGTTCGCTTTATGGTTTTGATGCGGGTGCCAGCGCAGCCGAAGTGCGTGATGGTTTGGAAAGCGTGCGCGACCTATGCCGCCGTACCGAGATCACGCCGGTTGATCTCGTGAACATCCTAAAGACTGAGTTCGTGAACCCCGGAGCCGCGCTGATCCCGAAGCTTGAGCATCTTGGCCTGGGCTTCGACGATATCCGGGCCTTCCGGGACGGCGCGATCAACTCCGCAGAACTACAAAGCCGGATGGCGGCAGGGGTCGAGCCTGAACGCTTTGGCGGTGATGTCGAGGCATGGTTGCTTGATGACACTACTTTCGACCGGATCATGGGTCTGATCGTGCTTACAAATCCGCAAGACCCGTCGGATATGTGCGACCTAAGCGCGCTTGAACTGCGTCACCCAGACCCTGATCCGTTGTCCAACCGCCTTGAATGGAATGACTTTATCCGGATTAACCGGTTCATCCGTCTGTGGCGTGTTCTGGAACTTAGCATTGCCGACACGGATGCTATCATCTCGGCGCTTTATCCGACGAACCAGATGCCGGACGGCGCCGACGCGCAGGTAGACCTGGCTCGCATGGACGCCGGCTTTGCCGAGCTCCTGCCACAGTTGGGCATCGCCATGTCGGCCCTTGATGCGCTGGAGCTAAGGCCCGAGGACGCGCTGCGCCCGATCCTGGCCCTCTTTGGACCAATCAGCACCAATGGAACCGCCGCGCTATTCCGTGAAATGTTCCAGCGGCCTGCTCGCGAAAACCCCGCCTTTGCCGAAGATGGTTTTGGCGGCGTGCTTACAGACCCTGCGGCCCTGTTGCTGCCCGAGGTTGAAACATTGCGCGCGGCCTTTTCATTGACGGGTCCGGAATTTAACCGGATCGTTGCTGTTTTGGGGTTCGATGACACGACACCCCTGACCATCGAGACGGTCAGCGCAATCTACCGTCGCGGCTGGTTGGCGCGCGCGCTTGAGCAAAGCGTGCCGGGATTGGAGCGTTTGCTGCAAGCCACCGGTCTTGACCCCTATGGCCCGCAAGACGCCACTGCACCCGCTCTGCTGACGGTTATCGATCTGGTGCATCGCCTGTCCGAGCTAGGCCTGTCGCTGGAAACAGCGCTGGCGCTGCTGTTGAACCATGACCCAAGTGGCCAGACGACACCGCCCGCAGAAAACATCACGACCCTGGCACGCGATCTGCGTGCAGGGTTTGCGGCGATCACCAATGACTTTGTTCTGGTGGACGATCCCGATGGCGGTATTGCCCGGTCCCACATGGCTCTGGTCTATGGGGCCGAAGCGACCGAGCAGTTCTTCGGATATCTGGAGGCCACATCCTCGGCCGAGGTTACCTATGACCATTCTGCCCCTGCGCTAGAGCCGGCGATCCTGGCCGAGGCGCCCGATCAAATCGCTTATGACGATTTCCGCAAGGTACTGGTTTTCAACGGGCTCATGTCGACCACGGTCAGAGATGCCCTGCAGGCCGTCGCCGGGACACCTGCTGCCTTCACGCCAGCAATTGACGCTTTGTTCAGCGCCAGCGAGGCACAATCACAGCCATTCTTAACCCGCTTCCCCGAGCTGCTCCCGCTTCACGACGCATACCGCAGCTCAACCACGTCAAAGGCCGAGGCCTATCGTGCCCTGCTTGAAGGAATCCTGCCGCAGCTGATCTCAAGACGGAAACGCCAGGTGGCGCTGCAGCTTCTGGGTACCGCGATCGAAGTTGAGGCTGATCTGGCAGCCGTCCTGTTCGAAAAGACCGAGGTTCTGCATGCGGCGACTGATCCAGCCAGCTCCGCGCTTGAGGATGCCCTGATGCTCGAATCCGGGGGTCTGAGTGCTGAAATCAGCGATGGTCCGGCCCACACTGCACCGCCTGCGCGGGTCGAAACCATATCTGGCGCGATTGATTTTGCCTCCACTGGAACAGTGCTGCCAGACAATCAAACCACACCAGGTTCTTCGATTTCGATCCGGTTACGGGGATATCTGGAAGCGCCTGAAAACGGATTCTTCAACATTGCTGTCGAAGCTGATGCGGGCGCGACCGTGACACTCAGCATCGCAGGCGAACCTGTTCCTCTGACCGAGGCGGGCGGCATATGGTCAAACACCAACGCGATCGAGCTTCGCGCAGGCACTTTGGTCGAAATCGCGCTGGGCGTGGCCAATGTGACCGACCGACTGGCGTTGCGTTGGAGTGCACCGGGCCGAGGAACTGAGGTCATCGGCGCTTCGCATCTCTACCCGGCTGATCCGGTATCGCATCTGGGCGCGGCCTTCCTGCGCACGCGCCGCATTGCCAGGTTGTCCGAAACGCTGAAACTTGACGTCGCTGAGGTCTTGCACCTGACGACACATGGCGATTTGCAGATTGCGGGTGCGGCCTGGCCAAACAGCCTGCCCGTCACCGGCACACCTGATGATCCGACCTCTGCCGCGCTGATGGGGGTGCTAACGGCACACCTGCGCATGGCGCGATTAAAGGCGGCTTATGCCCCTGAAAATGCCCGGCTGGTCTCGATAGCCGAGAATCCAGCATTCGCCATAGCCGACGCCGAGGCTGAGTTGTTCCAAGTCACGCGCTGGGATCCCGTGGATATCGCCGCCCTGTTGGTACATTTCGGACTCACCCCAGCCGATATTGGCGATCTGGCCGTTCTGGAGCGGCTTCATGACATCGCCGAATGGCTGACGGCACTTGGGATTCCGGCGACAGCGCTTATCGCTGCCGCAACACCCGCCCCAACCGGACCCATTGTGCGGAATTTCCGCGCCGCCCTTCGTGCGCGTTACAGCCCGGATGACTGGCTCAAAATCCTGCAACCGATCAATGACCGCCTGCGCAAGCGCCAGCGTGATGCATTGGTGGCGCATATCCTGCACGATCTGCGCGGGCGTCCGGATGCGGCGCATATCAACACGCCCGAAAAGTTGTTCGAATACTTCCTGATGGACGTGCAGATGGAGCCGTGCATGCTCACTTCGCGGGTTCGCCACGCATTGTCCTCGGTACAGATCTTTACCGAGCGCTGCCTGATGAACCTTGAACCCCGTGTGGCTGCATCCAGCCTCAGGTCGAAACACTGGGAATGGATGAAACGCTATCGCGTGTGGGAGGCAAACAGGAAAATCTTCCTGTACCCTGAAAACTGGATGGAGCCGGAATTGCGCGACGACCAGTCACCCTTCTTCCGTGAGGCGATGAGTGAATTGTTGCAGGGTGACATCACCGAGGAACGCGCAGCCACCTCGCTGATCGGGTATCTGCAGAAACTGGAAGAGGTCGCCAAGCTGGAAGTATGCGGCCTCTACCAGATCGAGGGCGATCCGGGTGCAGCAGACGATGTGCTGCACGTCATCGGGCGGACCGCCGGGGCCAAGCGCAGTTATTACCACCGAACCCGTGCCTACGGCTCGTGGAGCGCGTGGGAGAAAATCCCGCTGGATATCGAGGATAATCCGGTCATGCCGCTGGTCTGGAACAATCGTCTGTTCCTGTTCTGGATCAAGATGATGCCGGAAAACACGGCACAAGGAACACCCAACGCGGGATCAGGCCCGCTGGCCGAGGTTGAGGCGTCATCGTTGATGGATGTTGATGAACCCACCTTTGACGTCAAGGTCATGCTGAACTGGACCGAACGGGTGGATGGCGTGTGGCAACCGCCGCGCAGTTCGGATCCTGATGAGCCCCTGTTGCTGCGCGAAAACGTGCCAGCCCGAGAGATGCGCAATTTCCGTAAGGGCATCCGCCTGTCTTCATTCCCATGGACCAACGGGATGCGGATATCGATCTCGTACAAGGATTGGCTGGGCGTTTCGTTCTTTATGTACAACACGTTTAGCACACCCGATACGCGCTCACCCAAGAAGGCGCCGCATTTCTTGCCGAAACGTATTACGTCGACCGGGTCAAACCGCCTTACAGCGATCTATTCCAATGACGGGATCACGCATCGGTTGCTGTCCAATAAGGCGCCCGATCAGGCCACACAGCCGCATCACCCGACCAATGGAGAAGCCTGGGAGTCGCCGTTCTTCTATGCCGACCCGCGACATGTGTTCTACGTGTCCACGAAACAGCGGATCGTTGAAGTTGTGACTTGGCTTGATTTTGGCCGCGTGGCCGAGGTTGACCCGACAATCGATACCATGGTGCTGGCATTCGAGCCGCTTGCCGAGCAGCCCGACCGGATTGAACGGGTGACTGCAATCCCCGGCTTTGGCAGCGCCGACCTGAGCACTCTTCGTGCATTCGTGACCGAAGACGCCTTTGTCCATACAGCGCTGGGCACCGGTGGCACGGTCCGCTTTGGCGACCGCGACATCGGCCCGATGGGCAGCACCGTCCGCATGCGTCGCACTTGATCCGGAAAGGACTTTGATCATGGATACCAGCAAGATCAGCACTTACGGCTATCATCACCTGCTTGATCAGGACATTTTCGGCCCCCAGAAGATCAAGCTTATCAGCTATGAAAAACACTGGGACTACACGTTTGAAAACTTCTTCCACCCCTTTGTATCGGAGTTGATCGAGCGTCTGAACATACAGGGTGTGCCCGGGATGTTGTCCCCGGAGTTTCACAAAAGCTTGCGCAAGTCATTCTTCAATTCCCTCTATTCCCCGCAGGAAACCGACAAGATCGACATCCATTCGTTCCCGAAGGAAATCGACACGCGGATGGGTGGGCCTTATGCCAACTACAATTGGGAACTGATGTTCCATGTGCCGCTGACCATTGCGGTGCACTTGTCCAAGACCCAACGTTTCGCCGAAGCGCAACGCTGGTTCCATCTGATTTTCGATCCGACCGAGAATGACCCCGATGTACCGGTGCCCACACGCTATTGGCGTTTCCTTGCCTTTCGCGAGGGCGAAGCCCAATCCATCGATACGTTGTTGACCCTGCTCAGCAAACCAAACGACGAATGCACCGACGCGGAGCTGGCCGAGAAAGAAGCGATCCTAAATGGGTATGAAGCGGTGCGAAACACCCCATTTCAGCCCTTTGCAGTCGCGCGCACACGGACGATTTCATTCATGATGCACGTGGTGATGAAGTACCTCGACAATCTGATTGCCTGGGGTGACAACCTGTTCCAGCAATTCACGCGCGAAGCCATCATGGAAGCGCTGCAGATCTATGTGCTCGCCTCGAACTTGTTGGGCGACAAGCCGCAGCGGTCACCTGCGGGTGGAACAACCACGCCACGCACCTTTGCGCAGCTTCGGGCGCAAGGGCTTGATCCGATGGGCAATGCATTGGTCGAGCTTGAAGGCGCGTTCCCCTTCAATTTCACAACGCCAACAGGTGCGGGCACCAGCGACAGCGCTGCGCCGTTATTCGGTATGGCCCGCACGTTGTATTTCTGCATCCCGCATAATGAAAAGCTGCTGGGTTATTGGGATACGGTTGCCGACCGGCTGTTCAAAATCCGCAACTGTATGGATATCGAAGGGCAGGTTCGTCCGCTTGCCCTGTTCGACCCGCCGATCGATCCCGGAATGCTGGTCAAGGCGGCGGCGGCTGGGCTGGATATCGGCTCGGTCGTGTCAGGCTTAAATCAACCGGTCAGCCCCGTCCGCTCGCGCGTGTTGATCGAGAAGGCGGCGGAATTGGCTGGTGAGGTCCGAAATATCGGGTCGGCGTTGCTGACCGCCTTGGAGAAACGCGACGCCGAGGCGCTAGCCCTGTTGCGGCAGGGGCACGAAGTCAGCTTGCAGAAACTGCAAGTCGATCTGCGTTACCTGCAATGGAAAAACACCGAAGCAGCGACGCAAGCGCTGATAGGCAGTCGTGGCGCGGCGCTTGAGCGATTGAACTATTACAAGCGCCTGCTGGGTCAGGAAGCTGATCCAAATGCGCCCGAGACCCTTGAGTTGACCCGTCAGACCCTGACAAAGGCCAATTTCGACGAAGCCTACGAAGCACTTGTTGCGCAATATGACGTGCCGGTTCAGCGGCTGGAGTTTCCCGATCTTGAGCGTCCGGGCGATGGCGATGGCGCGCAGACGTCAGGCCAAACCGGGGACGGAGACCTTCACCTGTCGAAAAAAGAGAATGAAGAACTTAACATCCTGCTGCCAATAGCCCGGGACACAACGCTGGCCAAATCGGTATTCCACTCGATCTCGGCAACGCTTACCCCGATCCCCGACCCGAAACTGGACCTGCATTATTGGGGCCTCGGTGGCACCATCGACTTTAAGGTAGGAACCGTGCTGTCCTCGGTCATGCGGATCGCGGGGGATGTATCCGGGATGATCGCGGATTGGAACCGTGATCAGGCCGGGATGGCGGCTCGCGCTGCCGCCTATGAACGCCGCGCCGACGAATGGATATTGCAGCACAATCTGGCGGCCCATGATGTGATGCAGATCGGGCGTCAGATTCTGACATCGTTGATCGCGGAACAGGCGCAGCATCGCGAATACCTGAACTTGAAGAAGGCAATCCGTCTAACAGAGCGGACCCGCGATTTCTTGCAGGACAAATACACCAACGAAGAGCTCTATGGCTGGCTGCAAGGCGAGTTGTCAAAGCTGTATTACGAGTACTACCGCTTTGCCTTCGATACTGCGCGGCGTGCCGAGCAGACCATGAAAGCCGAACTGATGCGGCCCGAGCTGGATAAGAAAACTCTGGTGCAGTTCAACTATTGGGATGGCGGTCGCAAGGGGCTTCTTTCAGGCGAGGCGCTGCTGCTGGACGTCAAGCGGATGGAGCTTGCGTATCACGAGCACAATCGCAACGAATACGAGCTGACCAAACATGTCAGCCTGCTGCAAATCGATCCGCTGGCCCTGGTCAATCTGCGAAGAACAGGTCGGTGTACCTTTAAAATCCCCGAGGCCCAGTTCGATCTGGATGGGCCGGGCCATTACTTCCGCCGGATCAAGAGTGTTGCGCTCAGCCTGCCCTGTGTTTCCGGGCCCTATATAGGAACCCATGCGAAACTCGTGCATCTCAAGAGCAGCATCCGGCAACGACCGGATATCGGGGATGGCTATGTTCGCACGGGCCCCGAAGACGACCGTTTCGCCGATATTCACAGCGCCGAAAGCAATGTGTTCAGTGCGGCGCAAATGGAAACCGGTCAGTTCGAGGGCGTGCCTGATGATCGCTATTTACCATTCGAGAATGTGGGCGCAGTCAGCGAATGGCGGCTAGAGCTGCCGGCGGACCCAACGCAGGGCGATCCGCAACAGTTCGACTATGACACGATCTCGGACGTCGTCTTGCACCTGCGCTACACTGCGCGGGATGGCGGTGGACCCGTGCGCAATGCGGCGGTTGATCATCTGAAAGCCGATATCGCGGCAGACGGGACTGTGGGCAATGTGCGGCTATTCTCACTGCGGCACGAGTTCCCGACAGAATGGGCACGCTTCCGCCGCGAAACACCCGCTGCGGGTGGGCGTCACGAGCTGCGGCTGACACTCCGACCCGAGCACTATCCCTATTGGTCGGCTGGTCGCCTCACGACGCTCAAACGGTGCGATCTTTTTGCTGAAAGCAGGCTGGATGCTGCTCCGGCAACAATCATGGTGTCTGATCGTTCTGATACCAGCGACGGAGGTGTGGTTCAGGACACATTGACCCGCCGTCCGGAACTGGGCGATCTGGCGGTTGGTCAGTTGGCGACGGTTCCGTTGCCCGCAGGCCCAACGGGTGAGATCGTGCTGTTTTTCGACACCGCAGAGTTCGCGGATATGCTGATGACCGTAACCTGGGGTGGTTGACGATCCTCAGCCAAATAGGAACGTCACGGACGGCGCGGACCATCCGGGGTGATCATCCAGTTTGACAGGGTCTTGTCCATTTTCCGCATCCGGTGACGCAACATGTCGCGTGTCATGCGCGCCAATGTGGCGGCGTGTTCAGGATGTTCTGCCACGTTCTCCATCTCACCCTGCCCTTCACCGTCAAACAGCATGGGCGGAAGATCAGCCGCAAACTCAACCAATGTAAACCGGTCGTCGCGCAGGATGCTCAGGCAGCTGTCCTCTAACCCCGTTTCCAGATCGCGTTGCCAGCGGGTTGGGTTCAGCGGATCAGCGAAGTCCAGCTCCGAGAATGAATAGCGGCGCCAGTTAGCCGGGGTTGAGGATTCACTCTGAAGGAAGGGCAACAGCGAATGCCCATTCATGGAATCCGGTATTGTCTGCCCGATCCATTCGAGAATCGTCGGAACGATATCAATCGATTCCGTGGGTGCCTCGACCCGTTTGCCACGGGCTCCATCGGGCAAGCGCACGATCAAGGGTGTATGATAGGCCGCATCATAAACCGACATCTTACCCCAACTGTGTCGATCCCCCAGCATCTCACCATGATCTGCGGTGACCACCAGCAATGTGTTGTCGTACTGCCCTGTCTCTTTCAAAAACGAAACCACGCGGCCGATATGATGATCTACCTCCGTGGCAAGACCCAGATAGATCGAGCGCAGCGTCTGCACTACCTCGTCCGTCGGCTCAAGGTCCGGGAAGCCTTCAACAAATCCGGCAACCGTGCTGTTGGCCCGTGCCGGAGCGAAAAACGGATGCAACGCCTCTTCGGCCTCGGCGGTTAGCAGTCGCGATGGCAATGGTAGCGAGGCAGGGTCATACATTCGGTTATATGGTGCCGGGGCAACCAGCGGTGGATGCGGGCGAATGTAGGTCAGATGTGCAAACCAACCCCTGTCATCATCCGCATACGCCGGCATGGTTTCCAGAAACCGATCGGTTAGAAAGGCCGTGTCGCTATCCTCGGCCGCGTAGAAGGCCGGGTCATTCAGCGCAGGCTGACCGCCATCGGGTGCGACCGGTTTGAACACATCAATATAGTTTTCGAACTCATATCCACGGTTTTTCAGATGAGAACGCCATGGGAATGACATCTCTAACCGCATTTCCAGCATTTCCTGAAAACCGGCCATGTGGAATTCATATGACCTGAGCGCCGGGTCTTTTGCATCAAACACGCGCGGGTCCTGTGATGTGTCGGTATATCCAAAAAGCATCGGCAGATACCCTGCCTTGCGCATCTCGCTGGCGATGGTCGGTGCATCGTGGCGCAGGGGCGTGCCGTTTCGTACCGACCGGTGGTTCATCGCGTATTGCCCGGTCAGCAATGAGGCGCGCGATGGCCCGCAGGGGTTGGTAACGGAAAAGTGCCGCGTGAAAGAAACACTGTCCTCCATCAATGCGCGCATGTGAGGCAGGTCAACATGGGCCTCCAATGCCCCAAACAAACAATCCGCCCGCATCTGGTCGGTAATGATAAACAGGACGTTGTGTTTGTCTGTCATATCCCGGTGCTCCTGATCACTGAACCGAATCTTTGGCCCTGCGCGTGTATTCCTGCCAAAACTACGCGGCGGTATTGCCTGCTTTGCCTCGGAATGGCGATACCCACCGCTCAAAAATCCACAAACGAAACCGCTAATCAACCAAAAACGGAATAATTTGGTTGAATAAGTTGTTTTTTGTGGGTTAATGTTGCTGTGCTGTGTGGGGTTTTGTGACGTTGATGCTTAAAAGATGTTGCGTAATGCAGCATCGCAGAGTGACGATACAACCGGAACACCCATGTGCAATGGCGATCCGTTAGTCATCCAGTTTACCTGTACCATGACGGCGTCTCTGAATACTGCTTAAGGCATTGCAATGAGGGACAAAAACAGATGCTAACCCCACCTAATACCGTTGCAACGCCCGAAGGTACGTCAGATATCGCGATTCACGCCGCCGAAATCGCCAATATCGCTGCGCAGGCTGCGCGCGGGTACTTTCGGGGACGTTTGGGAGTTGAGTTCAAGGCGGACGAAAGCCCGGTCACACAGGCGGACAAGGGTGTCGAGGCCGTGGTGCGACAATATTTGGCTGAGAACTTTCCAGATGACGGTATCTTTGGCGAAGAACAGGGGTTCGAAGGTCAGGATCGGCAGAATGTCTGGATTGTAGATCCCATTGACGGCACCCGGTCATTCCTGTCGGGGCATCCGTTGTTTGGGTTCCTGTTGGGATATCTCACGAATGGTGTTCCCCGATTGGGGGTCATCGGCATGCCTGCCCTGAACGAATTTCTGATCGGCATGAAAGGTCAAGGGGCTACACTGAATGGCAAGCCTGTCTCGGTCAGCGTTACACGCCAATTGAGCGACGCAGTTTTTTTCGTCAACGAAGGCGACAAGATTTACCGGGATCATCCGGCCCTGTTTGATCGGTTGATGAATTCGGGACAGACCCGACGCTTTGCCTATGACTGCTACCCGCATGCACTGCTTGCGATGGGCCATGTTGATGCGGTCATCGATTATGATCTGCAGCCTTATGACTATCTGCCGGTTTCCGCCGTAGTTGAAGCTGCGGGCGGGATCATGAGCGATTGGGAGGGTAAGCCGCTAGGTCTGAACTCCGACGGCCGAGTCATATCGGCGGCCACGCCGCAACTGCATTCCGAGCTGCTTGATCTGGTGAACGGATAACGGAATGGCGATTGTCAGTTTCCTCATAAGTCTGGCTGGTGCAACGATGCTGCTGCTCTACGCTGTGCGCATGGTGCGCACGGGCATCGAGCGTAGCTATGGTGCATCGTTTCAGCGGGTGATGACGGGGCAGCGCAGCTATGTGCAGGCCTCGATGGTAGGGCTTACAATGGCCGTCGTCTTGCAAAGCTCGGCCGCGGTTGCATTGCTGACCTCCGGATTTGCGGCGGGCGGGATGTTGGCCTTTCCGACCGGGCTCGCGATGGTTCTGGGTGGCGATCTCGGCTCGGCGCTGATCATTCAGGTTCTGTCCTTCAAACTGGATTGGTTGGTGCCGCTACTGCTTGCGGTCGGCGGCTATCTGTTCGTCAAGACAGAGGCCAAGAAACCGCGCCAGTTGGGCCGTATTCTGATGGGTGTCGCATTCATCCTGATCTCACTGCGTTTTCTACGCGAGGCGATGGACCCGATCCGTGACAGCGCCTTTCTACCCGCCATCGCCGAGTATCTTGCGCGTGATTACATCACAGCGTTCCTGGTCGGTGGAGCGCTGGCCTTTGTCATGCATTCTTCGGTCGCTGCGATCTTGATGTGTGTGACCCTGGTGCAAATCGGGGCGATCCCGTTTGCCGCCGGGCTCTCGCTGGTGTTGGGTGCTAATTTCGGGTCCGCCTTCATCCCGGTTTGGCTGACACGCGGCATGGCCCTGTCTGCAAGGCGCATTCCCTTCGCTAATCTGGCGCTGCGGGGCAGTTGGTCAATTGTCTCGCTGTTTGCTGCCAACCTGGCGCTGCGAACCGGAGTATTGGGCGATCTGCAAGGCGGGCAGATGCTGGTGAATGCACATCTGATTTTCAACGCCTCGCTTCTGGTTCTGGCACTGCCGTTCTGCGGCATGCTGTGCGCGCCATTCGAAAAACTGATGCCCGATCCGAAAAGTCCTGAAAGCAGCGCGCAGCCCGGGCAACCGATCAGCGCACTTGATCTCGACTCCCTCAGCAGACCCAATCAGGCCCTGTCTAACCTCAAACGCGAGCTTCTGCGGATGAGCGATATGGTTGGCTCGATGTTCCGGCCTGCGCTGGAGCTCTATCGCAGTGGTGACAAGGAGCAGATCCGGGCCATTCGGGACATGGATACTGATGTGAACGATTGCCTTTCTGGTATCCGGCAATATGTGGCGGCTATCCCCGCTGATGCGTTCGGCAAGGAAAATGCCAAGATTGCGCGGGACCTAATGGAATATGCCATTCGCCTGGAAACCGCGGGCGACGTGGTGGCCAAACGCCTGACGGCATTGGCGGATGACATGCGCAAAAAGGGGGCCGCGTTCTCGAAAGAAGGTTGGTCAGAGCTGGTCGAAATGCACGAGGGGATTGTGGCCAACCTGAAACTGGCCTCGAACGTGCTGATCTCGGACGATCTGGAAAGCGCGCGTCTGCTGAGCCTGGAAAAAACCGAAATCAAGCGGGCCGAGCGTGACAGTCGCAAACGCCACCTTAAACGCTTGCAACATGGCAGCGCAGAAAGCTTTGAAACCAGTGACATCCACCTCGAAACCCTGCGCGCCTTTCGCGAATTCAACAGCCATATCGCGGCGGTTGCCTATCCGATCTTGTATCGCAATGGGCAGTTGCTTGAAACGCGTCTGATCGAAGAAATGCCGCAGATGGAACAGGATGCGGATACCGAGGTCAAAGGATGACCGGATCGGTCGAAATCCTGAACCAGGCGGGCGTTGGGCGCGTCGTTCTGCTGTGTGAACATGCAAGCAACCGCATTCCGTCAGAGTTTGATGACTTGGGATTGTCCGCATCCGCGCGCGTCAGCCATGCTGCTTGGGATCCGGGCGCAATGGCGCTGACACGGGCGCTGTCGACAGCGCTTGATGCTCCGGTCGTGGCCTCGACCGTCTCGCGATTGGTCTATGATTGCAACCGTCCGCCCGAGGCGGCAAGCGCAATGCCCGAGAAATCAGAACTGATCGAAGTGCCGGGCAATGTGGGCCTCGATCAATCGCAACGCGATGCACGCATCCAGGCAGTGTATGCCCCGTACTGTCAGGCAGTTGCACAGGTTCTGGATGCGCGCGGTCCGGATACAGTCGTTGTGACTATTCACTCCTTCACGCCAGTCTATTTTGGGCAGCCGCGCGCGGTTGAACTTGGACTTCTCCATGACGAGGACAGCCGTCTGGTCGATGCAATGCTGGATCACATGGATCAGATCCCGCATCGCCGCACGGAACGCAATCAGCCCTATGGCCCCGCTGACGGTGTAACGCATTCGCTCCGTCTCCATGCGCTGAGCCGGGGGCTGGCCAATGTGATGATCGAGGTACGCAATGATCTTTTGGGCAATGAAATACAGGTTGCCAACATGTCCCGGGACATACTGGCGCTGCTTGAACCGGCGCTGAACGATATCACGATCAGGGAGGGCGCATCGTGAGCGCGACACTGACATTTGAGCATTTGAAGGCTGAGGTTTCGTCTGGCGAGATTGATACGGTATTGGTTTGTCTGGTTGACATGCAGGGCCGTTTGATGG
>NZ_JBQFRN010000010.1:0-162721 GCF_056537445.1 Ruegeria sp. CF1
GCTCCCCCATAATCCCCAAAGGATACTGAACAGGCATCTCCCATCCCGCAAAATCAACCAACTTACCCCCCAACTCAACATGCAAAGCGTGCAAGGGAGTGCGTTTTAAGGATGAAGTCATGGTGGCCACCTGCTTTGTATCAGTTACCCAGAAACGTTCCTGTCAGTCTGACCCAAGCTGCACAGATTGCAACGATTCAGCCCAGGATTTCAGCAGATCGCCTCGATCACGGCAGAACAGTATACGGGTGCATGCATCAACAATGTTCCTATAGGAAACTTTTTTCCGTTAGGCAACACTCCTTGTTCGGAGTCAGTAAAACTGTGCCGAGCACCCACCCATAGCTGGTAGACATCCCCGATAGTAACTTGGTTTAGCGTGGAAAATCGTGAAATGGTCTTCAACTTACCTTCATTCCTCAAGGGAATGGACTGCGCGATCAAGCACCCTGAGACCTGCAACCAAATCCTCTTCGGCTGTGTCTTCGGCAAAATCGTGGCTGATTCCGTCAATCGACGGGACAAAGAGCATCGCAACCGGCATCAGGCGCGAGACATTGGTGGCATCGTGGAGCGCTCCGGATGGCATATTGCGCCAACGCCCAGGCGCAATGGCCTGCGCGCCGCTTTCCAGCGCACCGCGCAAAACCGGGTCCATGCTGACGGGCTCTAACCCCAGCATCGGGCCGTAGGTTAGTGTTACGCCCTGCTCTTCGGCAATCTGCTGTGCGGTCGCGCGAATGATGTCTTCCATACGCACCAGACGCTCAGGATCGCCGTCGCGCCATTGCATCGAAAACCGCACCCGTCCCGGCACGATAGAGGACGCATTGGGGTGAACATCAACACGCCCGATGGTCCAGACGGTTTGCGGCGTGACCACATTACGGAACCGGTCATTGAGGCGCGTGTTGAACAGCGACAGGGCCTGAAACGCGTCACGTCGCAAATGCATTGGCGTGGTTCCAGCATGGTTTTGCTGGCCTTGGAAGGTGATGACCATATCGCGGATGCCGACGATATCGGTAACAACGCCGATCTGTTCACCGGCTGCATCCAGTGCCGGGCCCTGTTCGATGTGCATTTCGATGAAGCCGCTGAACCGGACAGGATCAACAAAGCCTTGCGACTTCTTTGCCATTTCAGCCCGCGCGCTGCCAAAGGTGACGCCTGAGCCATCAATCAGCACGTCCGCCTGTTCCAAAGATAATCCACCTGACCAGACCGCCGATCCGGTGGTGACGCCGAACCGCCCCTCTTCGTCCTGAAAACTGACGACCGAGATGGGTCGATCACTGGAACGCGCGATTTCCAGTGCCGCAATGACGCCCAGGGCTCCGTCCAGCCAACCGCCCTCGGGCTGGCTGTCGGAATGCGAGCCCATCAGCAGCGAGGGTCCATCAGCCAACCCGAACAGGTTTCCAACCGGGTCGACATGCGGAGTCAGGCCAGCCTCGGTCATGCACCCGGCGAGCCACTGGCGCGCGGCGATATCAGCTTTGGAATAGGCAGGGCGGACGACGCCCTTGCCGACGCCCGAAGCCCCGAATGAACGCAGCGTGTGTAGATCGGTCAGAAACCGTGTGTGATCGACAGCCATGGGTCCTCCTTGTCGGGGTGACCATAGCGGTAAACTTCGCCTGATATAGGAGTTTTTTCGGGCCCGCGTGAAAGCCCTCTGGTCCCGGCCCCGAACCTGCCCTAAGACGTCAACGCAAGAGGGATCATCATGTCACATATCACATTAGTGCGCCACGGGCAGGCCAACACAACCGCACGGGATGAGCTGAGCTATGACCGGCTGAGCGAACTGGGTCACCAACAGGCCCGTTGGCTGGGCGCGCATTTGCGCGATACCCGCCTGCATTACCCTCGGGTTTATTGCGGCACACTCAACCGGCACGTGGAAACTGCGGCCAGCATGGGGCTGCCGCAGCCAACTCGGGATGCGCGGCTGAATGAGATCGAGTATTTCACCCTTGCCCAGTTATTCCAACAGCAGCACGGGGTTGAAATACCAACCGACCGCGAAGGCTTTGTCGAGCACTTGCCCCGCACCTTTGCCGCCTGGTCCCGGGGCGAGATCGAAGATACGCCAGAATCCTTTGAAGAGTTCGAGACTCGCGTTCGCGATGCTCTGCGTGAGATAGGCACCGAAGGCGGTCCGGCAATTGTCGTGACCTCGGGCGGGCTGATCTCGATGGTGGTGCGGCAGGCGATGGGCTTGGACATCCCATCGATGGCGCGGGTGGCGCTTGCCATCATGAACACGTCGATGCATCGTCTGCACCCGATTGGCGCGCAGCTAAGTCCGGTTCTGTTCAACGCAGTGCCCCATCTGGAAGCGCCAGACCGTCAGTTCGCGCAGACCCATCTGTAAGGAGGCTACAATGCAACTTTATTATGCCCCCCGCACAATCTCGGTCGCCGTGGCAATTGCGCTGGAAGAGGCCGGGCTTGAGTATGAGGCCATCCAACTGGACTTTGCCGGAGGTGAGCAAACCAAACCCGCCTATAAGCAGATCAATCCAAAAGGTCGGGTCCCGGCACTGGTTGTGGATGGCGTCATTCTGACCGAAACCGGAGCGTTGCTGGAATACACTGCCGCTAAAGCGCCTGAGGCGGGATTGGTGCCATCAGATCCGGTTATGGCGGCGCGGATGCGAGAGGTGATGTTTTATCTCGCCTCGACCATGCATGTGAACCATGCCCACAAGATGCGCGGGCCCCGTTGGGCAGACAAGAAATCCAGCTGGAAAGACATGAAGGACAAAGTCGCGCAAAACATGACTGAGTCCTGCGCATATATCTCGTCGAACGGGTTGCGTGGGCCGTTTGTTTTGGGCGAGGCGTTCTCGCTGGCCGACGCGTACCTGTACGTGGTTTGCAGCTGGCTGGAGGGCGACGGTGTTGACGTCTCGGCCTTTCCAAAGATCATCGCCTTCCGAGAAGCGATGGAGGCGCGTCCCTCGGTACAGGCGGTACGCGCTGCCGGTATGCTCTGACAAAAGGAATTGGAATGACACATCTCTGGGTCCGGGCAGAACAGCGCCCGAACGAGGAACGGGTCGGGCTGACCCCCGAAGGCACTGCCGCGTTGATCGCGGCAGGCATCCGCGTGACGGTCGAGGAAAGTTCCGTCCGCGCCATCGCAATTGATGGCTACAAGGACGCGGGCTGTGAAATCGCGGCTGAGAATTCCTGGCCCAATGCCCCGCTGGACGCGATCATCTTTGGCCTCAAGGAGCTGCCCGAGGACGGCACGCCCCTGCCCCACCGCCATATCATGTTCGGCCATGCCTATAAGGGGCAACATTCAGGACGCGCGCTTTTGCAGCGGTTCAAGGCTGGCGGCGGCACACTTTATGATCTGGAGTATCTGGTCGAGGAAAACGGCCGCCGGGTTGCCGCTTTCGGCTATTGGGCTGGATACGCGGGGGCTGCCGTGACGCTCAAGACATGGGCGGCCCAGCAACGAAATGAAGAATGCCCGCCGGTTGGTGTTTATAAGAACAAAGACACGTTGAATGCCGAATTGCTGGCCGAGCTGGACTCCACCGGCGCCGACCGTCCCCGCGCCATCGTCATCGGTGCGTTGGGCCGTGTTGGCACAGGCGCGGCTGATCTCTGCGAGGCAATGGGCGTCAGCGTTACCAAGTGGGACATGGCCGAAACCGCCCGCGGCGGACCATTCCCAGAAATCCTCGATCACGACCTGTTCTTGAACTGTATCTTCGCTCGTCCCGGCACACCGGTCTTTGTCCCACGGTCAGCGCTGACCACCTCGCGGAACCTTACAGCTATCGGCGATGTGGCCTGCGACCCGGATAGCGATTACAACCCAGTGCCGGTCTATGACCGCGCGACCACATGGGATGCCCCCGCCTTGCGCGTGGCCACCGATCCGGTGATGGATGTTATGGCGATCGACAACCTGCCGTCGATGCTGCCTGTCGAAAGTTCCGAGGACTACGCGGCGCAATTACTTCCGTCGTTGTTGACCCTCACCGATCTGGATAGCGGCGTCTGGGGCCGGGCAGAAGCAACTTACAAAACTCATATTGAAGGGATCTGAGCGATGACGATTCACTGGTGCGGCACCGGCCTGTCGGCCATCCCCGGCCTGCGCCGTCTTATTGAAGGCGGGCACAAAGTCACTGTCTGGAACCGGACCATTGAGAAGGCCAAGACAGAGGTCGGTGACCTCACCGACGACATCCGCGCCTTCGACATCGACGCATTGGGTGCGGTGCTGGAAAAAGGTGATGCCATCGTATCGATGCTGCCTGGTGACTGGCATGTACCTTTGGCAGAATTGGCAATCTCGAAAGAAGCCAACTTTGTCTCTTCCTCATATATCGCACCTGAGATGCGCGCGCTGGACAGCAAGGCCCGCGAGGCCGGAGTAGCGCTGGTTAACGAAGTTGGGTTGGACCCGGGCATCGACCATCTGATGGCGCATGCGCTGGTTGCCGATTACCGCGCCTCGGACGCGTTTGATCCCCAAAACCACCTGAGCTTTATCTCTTATTGCGGAGGCGTTCCCAAGAATCCCAACCCGTTCCGCTACAAATTCAGCTGGTCACCTCTGGGTGTGCTCAAAGCGCTGCGCTCTCCTTCCAAGTCAATCCGGGACTACGCGCCGCTGGATGTCGCCCGACCTTGGGACGCGATCACCAGCTACATCGCACCGCTGCCCACTCCGGAAAGCTTCGAAGTCTACCCGAACCGCGACTCGATCCCCTTCAAGGCCGAGTACCAGTTCGAGGATCACTGGCCGGTCAAGGAATTTGTCCGTGGCACCCTGCGCCTGAACGGCTGGGCTGACGCGTGGTCGGATGTGTTCACCGAAATCGAAACGCTGTCCGGCCCCGAAGGCGATGCGCGCTTGAAAGAGATGTCGGATCAGTTCTGGGCCGAGAACGCCTATGACGAGGGCGAGCCTGACCGCGTGGTTTTATGTGTGGGCCTGAAGGCGGAAAAGGACGGCGTTGAAGTTTGGCACAAAACCTATGTCATGGATGCCTGGGGCGACGCGCGCGGGACGGCGATGGCGCGGCTGGTTTCGATCCCGGTTTCATTGGCCGTCGAGGCCGTGCTGAACCGCGCTATTCCCGCAGGAGTTCACGCTGCACCCAGCGACCCGAAGCTGGTGCAGGACTGGATGCGCGAGATCGACACGCTGGCACAGCACCTGCAGATCGTGGACCACACGGCCTAAATCACAAACAGCCGCTCCGGTACCTTCGGAGCGGCTGCGTTCTTAATGCGGCTTAACCCGCTATCGTCAGATGTATTGCGCAATCACCGCTTCAACATCACAGCGATTGATGCCCAGTTCTGACAGATCGGAATCAGAAAGCCGGTTCAGTTCCTGGGCGGCACAAACGATATCCGCCCTGATCGCGTGTATTCTCATCGCCCGGTCAAACAGCATCAATGCGCTTTTTGAAGGGGGTTGTTTCGGGATTGGGTTGGCATCCAGCATACTTGTTACCTCAGCAAAATTTAAAATGGACCGATTTCCGTTCAGCGCCGGAAAGGCTTAAACGCCGTTCAGATAGGGTATGTTCTGATAGACGTTCCGATATACGCGCCGCCTGATCTCACCACGCGGAATGCCGATATCAAAAAGCTGACGATCGCTGAGTTCTTCAAGCGCCCGGATCGTGTTCTTGTAGACCTTGCGGCGCTGCCATCCTGACTTTGGCACTGTTTGGTTCACAAGTTGGCCAAAAAGCAGATCCCGATGATCTGCTCCGGTTGCATTGACATGTGCCATGACGGTTCCTCCTAGATTCATCGCTGTGTTTGATGAACCTGATCAAAGAACTCGACATTAACCCCGACGGAAGGCCGCATTAATTTTGCTTCATACGCTAGGATAAGCTGACCCGTCGCCAGATCACCGACTACATCAGATCGTTTTCAACGTCCTCGGCTGAAATACCCAGCGCATCCAACCCGTTTTCCAGATGGTCCGACAAATGCGGTGTTCCGATCAGATAATCCGCGCAAGGCGTCGAGGCTTCGGACTTAGCCGTCGCGATCGCTTCGGCCAAATCCTCGGCAAAAAAGCTTTCTCGACCGATCCACATGACGGCCACCAGTTCTGCTTGCTCATCCTCACCCATACGGTCGATGAATGCGCGCAATTCGCCCTCGGCCCGGTCCAGTTCACGCCCCATCATGGCGACCTGGGCGATCTTTCTTGCCGAGATTTCCAACATCTGTCTCAACTCCTCGTGTTCGCGGTCCAGGCATTTCTGCACGATCCCACAGATGACCGTCTTTGATCTTGCGCAAAGCGGAGGGCTTTAGTGCCGCGACCGGGATACAGGCTGATCGGGAACCGGCGCGGTACGAAACGGGCTGAACCGCGCCCGTTTGAACCACAGCTTCACAGCCTGCCAGTGGATCAGAAACACCGCCCGGCGCGCGCCGAACGGACGCCGCCAGAGAGACTTTAGAATGATCCGGTTGCTGTACGGCTGGCGCGGACCGGTCAGCGTGGCAATCAAACCGCCTCGGGCACGCCCATAATCGATCCAGACACCAACACGTTCGTCCTGATAGTCAAAGTGGAAGGTATAGGTGCCCTCGATCTTCTGAAACGGAGAGACATGCATCAGCTTGTCCGCAAGTATCCGATCGGTAGGTGCAATCGGTGAAAGATCGGGTTTGTGGCACAAGTAGCTATGGCGTGTGCCATAAGTGTTGGTCACCTCGGCCACCACAGCATAAAGCTGGTTATCTTTATCAAAACAGAACCAGAAACTGACCGGATTGAACACATGCCCTAACACACGGGGTTGTGTCAGCAAGGTCATCCTGTCCGGTTGTGGAATATCTTGCGCCTCAAAGCACTCACGCAGCCAGATCGCCCCGCGACCCTGACCAGGTTCACCCCCATGATCACAATCTCGCCAGCTTGTCAGGTTCGCGCCATTGATCGAAAACAGGGATGGGGTCTTGGGGTGGGCCTCGGGGTCTAGCAAGATGTAATCGACGGAATAGCGAAACGCATTCTCGACCGCACCTTTGCGCCCGTGAAAGGTATGGCCCGCGATATAATCAATTCTGTTCATGAAACAGATTTTCCGTCCTGCCCGCAAATCATTCAATTGACATGCATTTCCGCATATCTGGTATCTCACAATACGATATTCAGCCGGTTTTGGATGAAATTTATCCAACCGACTGATCCACCTTGGGTGTCCCCACGTATTGTGGTTATGTTTACCGAGACTGACACCGCGACATTGGACGAACCGACGGCAGAAGCTGCTGGAAGAATTGTTTGGCGCGGACCTAAGCGTTTTAAGGGCAACTCGGTGAACGGACAGAATAATACTTGTGGCGCCAGAAAGGATTGGGTGGAACACGTCCGTCGAATCCGAGACGCTCACGATCAGGCGGCCTTCGCCGAACTGTTTCAGCATTTCGCGCCTCGTATCAAGGCGTTCCTGATCAAGTCCGGTTCGGATGCCGCCCTGGCTGAAGAATGCGCGCAGGAGGTCATGGCGACCTTGTGGCACAAGGCGCATCTGTTTGACCCGACAAGGGCGACGGTTGCGACCTGGGTGTTCACGATCGCAAGGAACAAGCGCATTGACGTATTGCGCAAGCAACGCCGCCCCGAACCCGAAGACCTCGGGTGGGGGCCGGAGGCGGAGCCGGAACAGGAAGACGTTTTAGCGCTGCAACAGGAAACCGCGCAGCTGCGTGATGCCATGGCTGCATTACCTGAGGCGCAAAGACAGCTGATCGAGAAGGCTTACTTCGGAGATCTGAGCCATCGAGAAATCGCATCTCAGACCGGGTTGCCCTTGGGAACGATCAAATCACGGATACGGCTGGCGCTGGACCGCTTGCGCCACGCGATGAACTGAGATGACGAGCATGAAAAACGAGATTAAACATCACCTGACAGACGACCTGCTGATGGCCTATGCCGCAGGCAATCTGCCCGAAGCGTTTGACCTGATGGTCGCAACGCATCTTTCTCTGTGCGACCACTGCCGCGCCCGCGCTGAAAGCTTTGACGCAGTTGGCGGATGCGTTTTGCAAGAACAAGATGCGTCAGCAAGCATGAGTGACGGTTCACTGGCGGCAACAATGGCATTGATTGCTCAGGGCGCACCAAAGGTGAAACCCGCGCACCCGTCTTGTGCAGTTCTTCCGACACCGCTGCAGGACTATGTCGGCGGCGACGTGAACGCGATCAAATGGAAGCCCGTCGGCATGGGTGTCAAACAGGCAATCCTGCCCACGACCAGCGAAGCCACCGCCCGGTTGTTGTTTATCCCCGCCGGGGCAGCAGTGCCGGATCACAGCCATAAAGGCATAGAACTGACGATGGTCCTGCAGGGTGCATTCTCTGACGAGATCGACCGCTTCGACCGCGGCGACGTCGAAATCGCTGACCAGTCTATCCATCATACGCCTACGGCAGATATCTCTGAAGACTGCATTTGCCTGGCCGTCACTGATGCTCCACTGAAGTTCAGCAAGCTGATGCCGCGCCTGTTCCAGCCATTCCTTCGAATCTGACCCGTTGTGGTAGGGTTGTTTATCGACGCTAACTAATTGGGGGTTTTCAATGTTCTTAAGAATGGCGGTCACAGCGCTTTTGCTGACTTTTGGGGCCAGCGTTTCCGCACAGATGTCCGCAGACATTAAATTCCAACCGGGCAATTTCGGCACGATGGTGAATGGGACTGTCACCGGCGACGAGTATTTCGACTATAAACTCGGAGCCAAGGCTGGGCAGGAGATGTTCGCCGACCTTAAGGTCAGTGACACCAATGGCAACGGCGTGATCTATTTCAACATCTTGCCGCCGGATAGCGACGGCGTCGCAATTTACAACGGCTCAATCGATGGAAATACCGCCCGGATCGAGCTTCCCGATGATGGCGACTACACCATACGTGTTTATCTGATGGGTAACGATCGCGACACAGGCAAGACGGTTGGTTACAACTTGGACCTGTCGATCCAATAACGCTTACCCTTCGGTTTTGCCCAGCGGCACGACGTTTGTTTGGTCATCCGGCGCAAGCTCTTCGAAATCGAAATTATCCAACCGTTGCGCCCGGCGACCCGCCTTTTCCGCGCTGATCTTGATTTCCGAGATATCCTTTGCAGCCTGCCCGAAATGACGGTCGAGATTCGACACCCGGTCGCCTAAACGTTCCACATCCTTATGCAGCAGCCCCAATTCCTTGCGGATCGCACCGGCCTGTTCGCGCATACGCGCATCTTTAAGGATCGCCCGCATGGTGTTCAGCGTCGCCATGCACGTGGTGGGTGAAACGATCCAAACGCGTTTCGAGAAACTCTCTTGCACCAATTCAGGGAACTTGGCGTGCAGCTCGGCATAGACTGCCTCGGAGGGCAAGAACATCAAAGCGCCGTCGGCAGTTTCACCGTCCAGAATGTACTTCTCAGCAATATCGTTGATGTGCTTGCGCACTGTACTGCGGAACATCTGCACGGCTGTTTTCAGCTCCATATCATTGGTCGATCCGATCAGCGCCTCATAGGCTTCCAGCGGGAACTTACTGTCGATCACGATTGGTCCGGGAGGGTTCGGCAGGTTGATCAGGCAATCAGCGCGCCGTCCGTTCGATAACGTGGCCTGCAGCTGAAAACTATCTGATGGCAGCGCCTTTGAAACGATATCGTTCAGCTGGATTTCCCCGAATGCCCCGCGCGTCTGCTTGTTCGACAGAATATCCTGCAATGACAGCACGTCGCCTGAAAGCTTGGTGATATTGTCCTGCGCCTTGTCGATGGCTGCCAGACGTTCCTGCAATTGCGTCAGCGAGGTCGCCGTCTGTTTCGACGAACCATGCAGCGATTCCTTCATCCGCTCCTGCATCTCAGCCAGAGCGCGCGCCGATTTCATCGCGTTATCGGCCAGCCGGTCATTCATCTGCTGTTGCACCGATGACAGGCGGGATTCAACGGTCTGGATCACCTGCACCTGCGCGTTGGCTTGCGTGTCCGAGACATGCTGTAGGCCACCTCGCAGTTGTTCCTGCCCCTGGCCCAGTTGCTGCACATGCTGCCCAAGGTGCGCCATCTGCCGGGCCAGCGGCTCCGCCATCCGAGCTGAACGCTGTGACGCTCGAAGTGACAGAAACAGAAGCAGCAGAATCAACACCACCACCCCGCCCACTGTCAGGATAACAGGGTCATTCAACGCATATTGAGTGCCAGCAATCTCGATCATGTTGCCTCAGATGTTCTTGTTTTATTCTTCATAGCCCGAGCGGGCCAGCGGATCAACTGCGGCCGAACAGGCGTTCGATATCGCTCAGCTTCAGTTCCACATAAGTTGGCCGCCCGTGGTTGCACTGCCCGGAATGGGGCGTCGCCTCCATCTCACGCAGCAGGGCATTTATCTCTTCGGCCCGCATCCGACGGCCAGACCGAACCGAACCATGGCAGGCCACCCGGCTCAGGATCGCCTCGATCCGCGCTTGCACCGTCTGGCTTTCGCCCTGATCGGCAAGCTCATCAAGGATATCGAGGATCATCGCACGGGCATCGACCTCTCCCAATATGGCCGGAGTCTCGCGCACGGCGATTGCCCCGCCACCAAAGGGTTCGATGGTCAATCCAAAGCGCGACAGGTCCTCTGCAACGGCCATCAGTCGCGCGCAGTCACCGTCTGTCAGTTCGACGATTTCGGGGATCAACAACGCTTGTGCGGCAACGCCATTTTCGGCCATCTGGGACTTGAGCTTTTCGTAAACCAACCGTTCATGTGCGGCGTGTTGATCCACGATCACCATGCCGTCTGCCGTTTGGGCGATGATGTAATTCTCGTGCACCTGCCCGCGCGCCGCCCCCAAGGGCAGGTCTTGCGGCTCATCCACCGGTGCAGTTTCGGGCACCGGTTCCATGATGCGTCCGCTATAGTCCTGCGACAGTTCCGCAAAGCCCGGAGACTGCGCCCGATAGGCCGCCTGACGCGCCGCGGGTGACGGGCGATCCATTTGATACACCCGCGCCGGGGTTGCAGGTGCCGGCTCGGGCCGCATCGCACCCAAGGTTGCGTTGGCCACGGTCGAAGATGCCCGGTGCCCGGCCTCGGCCAACGCGTGACGCAGGCTGGACACGATCAAGCCACGCGCGAGGCCCGGATCGCGGAACCGAACCTCGGATTTTGCCGGATGTACATTCACATCCACCAGCGTTGGATCGCAATCTATGAACAGCGCCGCCGCCGGATGCCGGTCGCGGCTGAGGAAATCGAAATAGGCCGCTCGCAGCGCACCGGTCAGCATCTTGTCCCGCACGGGTCGCCCATTGACGAACAGATACTGCGCCACTGCAGCCCCGCGCGAATAGGTCGGCAGCGCGGCATAGCCATAAAGCCTGAGCCCTTCGCGTGTGGCATCGATCTGCAAAGCATTCTCAGCGAACTCACGGCCAAGAACGCGCGCCAATCGGGCATGCAGCGCATCAAACAGATCGCCATTCTCGCGGTCGGCACGAAAGGTCACGCGCCCCTCTCCCCCGCCCGAGACATCGCGCAGAGTGAACGCGACCGAAGGCTCGGCCATCGCCAAACGTTTCACAATGTCCGAGATCGCCTGCGCCTCGGCCCGGTCAGTGCGCATGAATTTCAGCCGTGCCGGGGTGGCGTAGAACAGGTCTCGCAACTCAACCACAGTCCCAGCGCGCAAGGCTGCTGGCTTCACTGCATCCATTTTGCCACCGCACACTTGGATCGAGGCCGCATCAGCACCCGAGACACGGCTGGTGATGGTCAAACGCCCGACAGCCCCCAGCGAGGGCAGTGCTTCACCGCGAAATCCAAAGGTGTGGATATTCAACAGGTCGGCGCCGTCGATCTTCGACGTCGCATGGCGCGACAGCGCCAGTGGCAAATCCCCGGCTGCGATCCCACACCCATCATCTGTGACACGAATCAGGGTCTTGCCGCCATCCGCGACCTCAATGGCGATGCGTGTGGCCCCGGCATCGATGGCGTTTTCGACCAGTTCCTTGACGGCAGAAGCAGGCCGTTCCACGACTTCACCCGCTGCAATCCGGTTGATCGCTGCGTCGTCAAGCTGTCGAATGACCGGCCGATCGTCGCTGATATTGGGGTTAGCATACACCATACCGCTAGACCTAGCATAGGCGCACGCGATTCGACCACCGGTTTGAATTGTGAAGAGCGGGCTTTAAACGAGGTATCCGGCCAGTTTGACCGCGCCGTTAAGGGGGTAGCGACTAAGGTCAGAACTGGCCGGATATACCAGAGTGAGTGGTGGTCTTGTGGTTTCCAATTGAAAGTTTGGTATCACCGAAAATGGAATAAATCTTGTTAAGAATTCGTGATTGTTTCCACTTGGCGAAGTTCAGCCGAAACTGCGTGATGGGCGTTGGCGTGAATACGCCAAGTCAAGCCTGACTGGGCGCTCCGCTGCGGGTTCGGCATGGGCCAAAAGCAGCGGTCAGCGCCAGAATCAGGCCTGATATCGTGGCGATCATTCCAGCGGCGCTGACAGCATCCGCAGCCCCCAACCACAATGGGCCATAGCCCGCTAAAACATAACCGGACACGGCGGAAAGGGTTGCGAACAGGACACTCCAGACGATCTGGGCTTCCAACCGGTTGGTCATCATCCGTGCTGCAGCTGGCGGGCAGATAAACATTGCAATCACGATGATCGACCCCACTGCATCAAATGCCGCGACAGCAGCAATCGCAGCTATGATCACCAGCGCCATCCCTAACGCACCAGTGCGGATACCAATTGTGCGCGCAAAGCCTTCATCGAAGGTTGATATCTTGAGCGGTCGCCAGAACAACCACGTGAATAGCAAGACCCCCGTCAGTGTCAGCGCAATGCGCGGCAATTCAGGTGGCAACCCTGCCAATGCCTGTAGATCCAGCAGCGACGACCAGTCCGTTGCATCCAGCCAGATCAAGCTTTCCAGATTGCCGTAAAGCGCATGTTCAACATCCAAATGGACGGTCGAAGTGTCAGTCTGCTCAAGCAGTAGGACACCACCGGCGAACATGGTCGTGAATACGACACCCATCGCTGCCCCCGGCTCGATCTGACCCAATCGCCGGATCGCTTCGATCATAACCACGGCGACCACAGCAGCCCCTGCTGCGCCAAGCATCATCGGCCAAGTTGAAATTGCGCCTGTCAACAGAAACGCGACGACAATACCGGGCAACACCACATGGCTGATCGCGTCGCCAATCAGCGCTTGCTTGCGCAGCACCAGAAAGTTGCCGGGCAGAGCGCATGCGATGGCCGCGAATGTCCCAATCAACAAAGGCGTCAGCGACAGGGGTACGAACTCTTCTCCGCTCATGGCGTGACCTCCTGCGGGCCGCCGATACGGCGATCGATCTCGGCGATCTGATCGCGAGTCAGCACGGTCTCGATATCGCGCAGCCCATCGTACAGCGCCGCAGTGGCCTCATGCGCCTGATCCGCGCGGACGATCTCCCACCGCTTTTCGTCTCGTAGGGCCTTGGCCGCACGCGCCCTCCCTTCCTCTGTTGCAACTCCATCGGCGCGCACAAGGCCGGTGCGGCGTAACAGGCGAATGGTTAGGGGTTCATAGATTTGCTGCCCCTGCGCCAGTGCCAGCAGTCCCTGCCGAATGTGCACTCGACGCTGGAACCGAAGGTGGCTGAGAATAGCTGCCAACACGCCCCGAACCGGCGCGAACAGGAGAGACAGGGCAAAGAACCCAAAGCTGACCAGAACGATGATCGGTCCGGTCGGCAGGTTCGGAGCCGAGGCCGAAATACCTGCCCCCAGATACCCTGCAAGACCTCCGGCCAAACCGGCCAGAACGACCACGCGGTCGGATCGCTCCGTCCAGAACCGCGCTGTCACAGGCGGGATGATCAGCAGAGCAACAATCAGGATCAGACCAACGATCTTTAGCCCGACCACGGTCACCGCCATCACGAGCCCCATCATCGCCAGATCAATCCGATGCACGGGCAACCCGCGCGCAGCGGCATATTCGGGATCGAAGGCGACCATCGTCATCGGGCGGCGGATGATCATCACCAGTACCAACGTTGCCGCGCCACCGATCGCGATGACCAGAGCATCAGCCCATAGCATCCCAGCAGTAGAACCCAGCAAGAATCCTTCCAATCCTGCCTGGCGTCCAACCCCCATGGTTTGAATAACGGTCAGCAGTACGACACCAAAACCGAAGAACACCGATAACACTGCGCCGATCGCTGCATCTTCTGCCAAACGTGTGCGACTGGTCAGCCAGTTCATACAGAGCAAACCAACCCATGCAGATATTGCCGAACCTGCAAGCAGTCCGATCAAATTCCGACCATCACCACCGAAAGCCACCAGCACCATGAAGGCAAGGCAAACGCCCGGTAGGGTCGCGTGGCTGATGGCATCGCTAACCAGCGCGCGTTTACGCAGGAATAAGAACGTGCCCGTCACACCTGCCGAAACGCCCAGTAACGTCGCACCAATAGCAACCAGCGTGGCGTTATAGCCAAGCTGTAACGTCAAAGCCTCCCAAAGCATGACTACCCCAGCGCGCGCGAAATCTGATCGATTTGAGCCGTTGCAAGACGTCCGCCATAAGCGGCCTGCAGCGTTTCAGCGGTAAAGGCCTGCTCCACCGGTCCCTCGGCCACTTTGCGGGTGTTGATCAGGAACACATGGTCGAAATAGTCGGTGACCGTGGCCAGGTCGTGATGCACTACAACAACGGTCTTGCCAGCCTCTTTCAACGATTTCAGCACGGCGATGATCGCCTTTTCAGTCGCGGCGTCCACGCCTGCAAAAGGTTCGTCCAACAAATACATGTCGGCATCCTGTGCCAATGCGCGCGCAAGAAAGACCCTCTGTTGCTGACCACCAGAAAGCTGCCCGATCTGACGGTCGGCAAATTCCCGCATACCGACACGGTGCAGACAGTCCATGGCACGGGCGGTATGGCGGGCACGAACACGACCCAGCAGGCCCAATTGACGCGACAAGCCCATCAGCACCACATCAATCACGCGCGTCGGGAAATCCCAGTCCACGCTGGCGCGCTGTGGTACATAGGCGATGCGGGCCCGCTGGTCCTCGAGCGGCTGACCAAACACGGTCACCTGACCCGACAGCGGAGACACGATCCCCAAAGCAGCCTTTAGCAAGGTTGATTTGCCAGCCCCATTTGGCCCGATAATTGCCGTCATGGCGCCGGGCTGCACCGTCATATCGACCGAGAAGACTGCGGGTTTCTGACCGTACGAGACGGTCAAACCCCGTATGGCGAGAGGGCAAAGATCGATGTCCTGCCCTTCGATAGAAACCCCTTGAACTGTGGCGAGTTCAATCATGGCTCAAAACCCCGCCGACAGTTTTCCGTTCATGCCGCGTTCGGGCACATCCGCCCCCAACGCGCCGGCAATCACAGTAATGTTGTGATCGAGCATACCGATATAGGTGCCCTCATAAGTGCCCGGCTCGCCCATGGCGTCGGAATAAAGCTCTCCGCCGACGCCCACTTTGTGACCTTCGGCCGAAGCACCCTCGATCAAGGCACGCATGGATCGATCTGAAACGGAACTCTCCACAAACACGGCGTTCAGCTGACGCTCTACCAGAGTTTCGACCAACTCACCGATCCGGTTCAACCCTGCCTCGGATTGGGTCGAGATGCCCTGAATACCCAGCACCTCATAGCCATATTCATCACCGAAATAGCCAAATGCATCATGCGCAGTCACCAGCACGCGGTTGTTTTCGGGAACGGCCGCCAAAACCTGCTTGCCATAGGCGGCCAGCAGATCGATCTCGGCCAGAAAAGCTTGTGCGTTGGCTGCGAACTCATCTGCCGCTTCGGGTCGGGCTTCGGTCAGAGCTTCCTGCACTTCGATCACGACATCGCGCCACAGAACCGGGCTCATCCAGACATGCGGGTCAAATTTGTCAGCGTAGTCGTCATGGGCGCGCAGTTTCGATGTGTCGATGCCATCCGCCACGGCAACCACTGTCCGCTTGCGGCCCAGATCGTCAAAGAAACCTTCCATCTGAGCCTCTAGATAGAGGCCGTGCCACAGCACCAGATCAGCTCGGGTCATCGCAACAATATCGGTGCGGGTCTGGCGATAAGCGTGAGGGTCGACACCGGGTCCCATCAAGCCCTTCACGTCGACCTGTTCACCGCCGACCTGGCGCGCAGCGTCTGCAATCATGCCGGTGGTGGCGACGACTTTCAGCGGCGCTTGAGCGATTGCGGCAACGGGCCACACAAGCACGAGAGCCAATGCCGTAAGTAGCGATCGACGAATCATTTCAGACTCCGAACGGTTATCCTGTTAAGTCAAAATATGAGAACCATTCGCAACTAAGTCAATGCAAATGCGAATTACTCGCAAGAAAACGACTATATTTGTCCATTTGGTCAAAAATTTGCCCCTTACGACGCTGGCACACCTTCCCTTTCGCTGCGACCCATGCGATTTTGACGCGAACCTCCAAAAGGACGGAATAATGGAAACGCAGAGCTCAGAAAGCACCGTGCGCACCCCGCATCTGCCGCAAGTGACCGAGCCCCGGAACCCAGGAATGGATCTGGATCTGGATTGGGTGCGGGCCGTGCAGGCCAACACTTCGGCCATCGAGCGCCGCGCAGCGACGCTGCCCGGTCGGCGGTCAGTGAAAAAAGAATACCAGGCCGCATGGCTGCTCAAAGCGATCACAATGATCGACCTGACCACGCTATCGGGCGATGACACGGTTGGGCGGGTTCGTCGCCTGTGCGCAAAGGCTCGTCAGCCTATCGCGTCTTCAGTTCTGCAGGCGCTGGACATGCCGCCGATCACAACAGGAGCGGTGTGTGTCTACCATGACATGATCGAAACGGCTGTGGACGCATTGGAAGGCACTGGTATTCCGGTTGCGGCGGTATCCACTGGCTTCCCGGCTGGGCTCTCTCCGTTTCATCTGCGTGTGGCAGAGATCGAAGAAAGCGTGAAGGCCGGAGCCGAGGAGATCGACATCGTCATCTCGCGCCGTCATGTGCTGTCTGGCGACTGGCAGGCCCTGTATGATGAGATGAAGGCCTTCCGCGTCGCCTGCAGCGATGCACATGTCAAAGCCATTTTGGCGACCGGAGAGTTGGGCAGCCTGCGCAACGTCGCGCGTGCTTCGCTGGTATGCATGATGGCGGGCGCTGATTTCATCAAGACCTCGACCGGCAAAGAAAGCGTCAACGCCACCTTGCCTGTGTCGCTGGTGATGATCCGAGCTATTCGCGACTATTATGACCGTACCGGCTATCGCGTAGGCTACAAGCCTGCGGGTGGGATTTCGAAAGCCAAGGATGCGCTGGTCTATCTGTCGCTGATCAAGGACGAGCTGGGCGACCGCTGGCTGGAGCCGGATCTGTTTCGCTTTGGTGCCTCATCATTGCTGGGCGACATTGAGCGGCAGTTGGAACACTATGTCACCGGCGCATACTCCGCCGGTTACCGTCACTCCATGGGCTGAGGACAAAAACAATGACAGTCAAAGAGATTTTCGAGACCATGGACTACGGCCCTGCCCCCGAAAGCGCAGCCGAGGCACTGGCCTGGCTGGTCGATCAGGGCGACAAGTTCGGCCACTACATCGATGGCGCGTTTACCAAACCCGGCAAAGGATTCGACAGCCGCAACCCAGCAACCGGAGAGGTTCTGGCCAAGCTGACACAAGCGAAACAGGCTGACGTGGACGCCGCCGTTTCTGCCGCTCGCAATGCGCAACCCAAGTGGGAGAAGCTGGGCGGTGCGGGTCGGGCACAATACCTCTATGCGATTGCGCGCCTGCTGCAGAAGCATTCGCGCCTGTTTGCCGTGCTCGAAAGCCTCGACAACGGTAAGCCGATCCGTGAATCGCGCGACATCGACATCCCGCTGGCGCAACGGCATTTCTATTACCACGCGGGCATGGCCCAGCTGATGAAAAGCGAGCTACCCGATGCGCAAGCCTTGGGTGTGTGCGGCCAGATCATCCCCTGGAATTTCCCACTGCTGATGCTGGCGTGGAAGATCGCGCCTGCGTTGGCCATGGGCAACACCGTGGTTCTGAAGCCGGCCGAGTACACCTCGCTGACCGCACTGCTCTTTGCTGATATCTGCTCGCAGGCCGGTCTGCCGAAAGGCGTCGTCAATATCGTGACCGGAGACGGTGCGGTGGGCGAGATGATCGTGAACGCGGATGTGGACAAGGTCGCCTTCACCGGCTCGACCGAAGTTGGGCGGCGTATCCGTGAAGCGACAGCGGGATCAGGCAAAGAACTAACCTTAGAACTGGGCGGCAAATCTGCTTATGTTGTCTTTGATGACGCCGATATTGATTCAGCCATCGAAGGTCTGGTCGACGCAATCTGGTTCAATCAGGGTCAGGTCTGCTGTGCAGGTTCGCGCCTTCTGGTGCAGGAGGGTATCGCTGATCGTTTTCATGACAAACTGCGCGCCCGGATGGACACACTGCGCATCGGGGATCCGCTGGACAAATGCATCGACGTGGGCGCTGTGGTGGACCCTGTTCAGCTGCAGACCATCAAAGGCAAGGTCGAGAGCAACACGGCTGGCCACGTGCATCAAGCCGCCTGCGAATTGCCCGCAAATGGCTGCTACTACCCGCCGACCCTGATCTCGGGCCTCGAAACCTCGGACCCGCTGATGCAGGAAGAGATCTTTGGCCCGGTTCTGGTCTCCTCGACCTTCCGCACTCCGGAAGAGGCGGTCGAGCTGGCCAACAACACCCGTTACGGGTTGGCCGCAACGGTCTGGACCGAAAACGTAAACCTCGCGCTGGACATCGCGCCCAAGCTGGTTGCGGGCGTGGTCTGGGTGAACGCAACCAACCTGTTCGACGCTGCTGCCGGGTTCGGCGGTGTACGCGAAAGCGGCTTTGGCCGTGAAGGCGGTTGGGAAGGGCTGACGGCCTATACCAAGCCCAAAGCCAAGGCCAAACCGCTGACAAAGATTGAGGCGGCAATGGGCGAAGGCGCTCCCGTCGATCCTATTGACCGCACCGCCAAGATGTATGTCGGCGGCAAGCAGGCGCGGCCCGATGGCGGCTATTCGAAACCTGTCTGGGGCAAGTCCGGCCTACTGGGCCATGTGGGACTGGCCAACCGCAAGGACGTGCGCAATGCGGTTGAGGCGGCGGCAGGGGCCAAGGGCTGGTCCAAGACCACCGGCCATCTGCGGGCTCAGATCCTGTACTACATCGGCGAAAACCTCTCGGCGCGTGCGGGTGAGTTCGCCGCTCGTATCGACGCAATGACCGGCAAAAAGGACGGCGCGAAAGAGGTTGAGGCCTCGATCCAGCGCCTGTTCTCCGCCGCTGCGTGGGCTGACAAGTATGACGGTCAGGTGCATGGCGTTCCGATCCGAGGTGTGGCGATTGCCATGAAAGAGTCCGTTGGCGTGATCGGCGCCCTGTGCGCCGACGAAGCGCCCCTGTTGGGCCTGGTCTCAGCCATGGCTCCGGCGATTGCGATGGGCAACCGGGTGGTTCTGGCGGCAAGTGAGCCCTACCCGCTGGCAGCAACGGATTTTTACCAGATCCTAGAAACCTCGGACGTGCCCGCCGGTGTGGTCAACATCCTGACCGGCAGCCACGCAGAGCTGGCAAAGCCGCTGGCCTCGCATCTGAACGTGGATGCGGTCTGGTCGTTCTCGTCCACCGATCTGTCTAAAGATATCGAGGTCGTCTCGGCCGGAAATCTGAAGCGGACTTGGGTCAATAACGCGACGGCATTTGACTGGAGCGTGGACCATTCGCGCCGCTTCCTGCAGGCTGCGACCGAAGTGAAAAACATCTGGGTGCCCTACGGAGAGTAAGGCCCCCGTACCACCGGAGGCCTAAATGGATTTTTCAAGTAAGACCGTCATCGTCATTGGTGGCACCAGCGGTATCAATCGCGGCATTGCCGAGGCCTTTGCGGCCTCGGGTGCTAATCTGGCTGTCGCCAGCCGGTCGCAGGCAAAGGTCGATGATACCGTGGCCGCGTTGAAAGCAGCAGGCGCATCCGACGCGATCGGCGCGGCGTTCGACGTTCGCAATCCAGAGGCCGTAGCCGAAGGCCTTAAGCAATTCCACGACGCTTTTGGAGATTTCGATGTCCTAATTTCTGGTGCTGCCGGCAACTTCCCAGCGCTGGCATCTGAAATGTCGGTCAATGCATTCAAGGCGGTCATAGATATCGATCTGATGGGCACGATCCACGTCATGAAAGGGGCCTACCCCTATCTCAAACGTCCCGGTGCCAGCATTATCAACATTTCGGCCCCGCAATCCTATCTGCCTTACGAAGGGCAAGCCCATGTTTGCGCCGCCAAGGCGGGCGTTGATCAGATCACCCGAACCCTTTCAATGGAATGGGGCGTCGAAGGGATTCGCGTGAATTCGGTCGTTCCGGGTTTTATCGAAGGAACCGAAGGCGCAAAACGGCTGGCCCCTACCGAAAATGCCCATGAAGAGCTGCGTCGGGACGTCCCGCTGGGTCGCTGGGGTCAGCCCCAGGATGTGGCAAATGCCTGCCTATTCCTTAGCTCTGATATGGCGAGCTATATCAGCGGAACAGTCATGGCCGTTGACGGGGCTTTGTATCAGCGCGGCTCGGGCAAGTTTGGCCAGATGATGGGTCAGATGCTGCGCGCAGCGAAAAAGGGCCAGGCTTAGGTTAGAACACAGGGGTCCGATTGGTGACAAACTTTTCAGTCGCTGGGCTTTATTTCCAACCTACCAAATTCAAGAGCTTCTGAAATAGATACCCGCTGCTACCAAAAGCGATGTCAGCGTACCAGCCACCACGTAAAGTGCGAAAGCGCTGAGCAGAGATTGACCGACAACCAAAGCGGCAGCAAAGGTTAAAAACCCTGCAAGTATTCCCAATCCCATTATCGCAACTATCATGGTGCCGCTATCCGTCCCAAGCCTCGTCTCAGGAGATGTTGATCTTCTGAATCCCATCTCCGTTCCCGACTAACATAGAATTCTCGACATTTCTGGCCAAAGTATGGCCAAGGCGAGTTAACGATTACTTAAGGCGGAGAATTGCCGATCTTCTGTCAGGCGCTGCGCCCTGCAAGAGGTCACAAACTCGTTGTTTCCGCCAGTGGTTCGCATCACCCCCTGCCGTCAATTCCAAGAAAAATCATTCAATAACAACGAATAATTCTGTTCGGCAGCGGGTAGATGGACGACGTCAGCCGTCCACCCCTTCCGGTTTGCCGACGATGGTGAAATGCAGACCCTCGGGGTTCAGCAGTTCAGACGCCACCCGGTTCACATCCTCCAAGGTCACTGCATTCACCTTGTCGTTGCGAGTCGCAATGTAGTCGATAGGCAGATCTTCCATCTGCATCCCGACCATGATTCCGGCAATCTGGCCATTGCCGTCAAAACGCAGCGGATAGGCCCCGGTCAAATAGGTCTTGGCGTCATCCAATTCTTTCTGCGTCACACCTTCCGCAGCCGCGCGCGCCCATTCCTGTCGGATCACCTCGACCGCTTCGGCGATACGGTCATTGGCAGATGAGACCGAGCCCAGATACACCGACGCCAGATCCTTGGGCACCAGATAGGTCGCCACGCCATAGGTCAAACCACGTTTCTCACGTACTTCCTGCATAAGGCGACTTTCGAATCCGCCGCCGCCCAGAATGTGATTCAGGATATAGGCCGCAAAGAAATCGGGATCGTCGCGATCAATGCCACTTTGCCCGAACAGGGCGACGGATTGCGGAGTGTTGAAGTCCACTACGCTGACACCGCCGTCAATGGTGACCTTCGCCTTGTCTGGAATGGGTTTCCCGGTTGCTGGCAGATCCAACAGCAATTCGTCCAACAGTACCCCCAGCTCTTCTGCTGTGATGTCGCCGACAGCCCCGACGTACAGTCTGTCCTTGGCAAAGACATTGTCGTAGGCAGCGACGATGTCGTCGCGGGTCAGGCTTGAAACGCTTTCAATCGTACCTTTACCGTCCGACGCATATGGATGATCCCCATATGCCATTTCAGCAAAGCTGCGTCCGGCAATATCGCTTGGATCAGTCTGGTCGGACTTCAGACCCGAAATCACCTGAGCGCGCACCCGATCGATCGCATCCTCATCGAAACGCGGTTCATGAATTGTGGTCTGCAGCAAATCAATCACTTCATCCCGGTTCTCAGTCAGGAACCGCGCCGAAATGGAGACCGTATCATCTGTTGCCCTGTAGCTGAAGGACGCAGCCAGAGATTCAAGTTCGCGTGCATAGGTGCGGGCATCCATGTCGCCGGCGCCTTCCTCAATCAGGCCGCTCATCAGATAGACCGCGCCGCGTTTGTCGGGATCATCCAGCGACGTTCCTCCACGAAACCGAAGTTCCAGCGCAGTGAAGGGGATCGAATGATCTTGGACCAGCCAAGCGGTAATACCACCGGGCGAGGTTACCTCTTTGATCTTAATCTCGGCCCAGGCGGGAAGGGCAATGATCAGCGCAATTAGCGTTGCGGCAAACCGTTTCATTGTGTCACCTCATCGTCACGCATCAGCCAGCCAGTGACCGAGGTTTCAGGTTGCAGCACTTCACGGGCAGCCGCGATGATCTCGTCACCCGTCACAGCCTGCAGGATGTCGGGCCAAGCCTGCACATCCTCGACCGTCAACCCGCTGGTCAACGCACGACCATAGCGGTTTCCAATACCGTCCACGTTATCGCGCGCATAGGTCTGCGCGGCGCGGAGCTGCATCTTAATGCGCTCCAGGTCTTCATCCTTGACACCTTCCGCGATGAAATCCGCAACGGCCTGATCCATGGCATCCTCCGCATCCTGAAGCGAAACGCCCTCAGCCGGCACAACGATCAGATCAAAGGTCGTGTCATCCAATGAGACCCCCTTGTAGAACGCACCGGTATAGACCACCTTCTGCTGCTCAAATTGCAGCTTTTCATTCAGATATGAGGTTGTGCTTCCTCCCAGCAATTCCGCCAAAAGGAACAGGGCAGCGGCCTTCTCCTGCTCACCGGCGTCCCGTTCAGGGGCCAGATAGCTGCGCTGCACGTAGGGTTGTGCGACACGCGCATCCTTGAAGGTCAGGCGACGTTCGGCAGTCTGGGGTGGTTCTTGCGAGCGTATCCGCTCGGGCAAATCAGGGTTGGCTGGGATAACACCGTAGTACTGATCGGCCAACGCCCTGACTTCGTCGGGGTCAACATCTCCGGTGACGACCAATATGGCGTTATTGGGTGCATAATGGGTCTGGTAGAAGGACAGGGCGTCGTCCATATCCAACGCCTCCATCTCGTGGCGCCAGCCGATAATCGGCGCTCCGTAACGGTGGTTCAAATATTGCGCTGCATTCATCTGTTCTCCGAACAGAGCGCGTGGATTGTTTTCGCTCCGCTGATTACGCTCTTCCAGAACCACGTCGCGTTCGGTGATGATATCATTCTCGGTCAGGCGGATGTTGCGCATACGATCTGCCTCCATCCGCATCATCAGTTCCAGCCGGTCAGCGGCGACACGCTGAAAATAGGCGGTGTAGTCGTAAGAAGTGAAAGCGTTGTCATTGCCGCCATTGGCCGCGACAGTGGCTGACAACTCGCCCGCTTCCATTGTGTCGGTGGCTTTGAACAGCAGATGTTCCAGGAAATGTGCAACGCCAGAGGATCCGATCGGTTCATCGGCGGATCCGGCCCGGTACCAGACCATATGCTGCACAACAGGAGCGCGATGATCCTCGACCACTACGACGTCCATGCCGTTTTCCAGCGTAAATGTGGTGACAGCCTCTTGCCCCTCTTTCGCGAACAAGGGGGTGGCGGCGATCAGGGCAGCCGACAATGCCAGGGCCCGAACCATGGGGCATCCTCCGTTTCATTTCTGATATTCAAACTACGGTGGTGCCGCCGGGGTTCAAGGCCAATGACGGAAAGTTAAGAAGAATTCATTCCAGCGGCGGGGCCGACGGCGTTTCGATCCCACGACGACGCGCCGCTTCATTGGTCGCGTTCGCATCGATTGACTGACGTTCATAGACCTGCGAGTACCGATCAACCGGGAACAGGCGCAGGCGGGTCCAGCGACCGCGATTTTTGCGGAATGCCGCATCCTCTTCGGCCGTTATCTGGCGCGTATTGGCAGGAACGCCATATCTGCTTGAGGCCGTCACAAGCGCGGCATCGCTGGCCGGTATTGAGGTATTCGGGTTCAGCGCTGCCTCACTACCACCCAGCGCCACAACGGCGTCCGCTTTGGGGTTAGGATCGGTCAGGTTTGCACCGCCGGGAGTCGGCGCTGGAAGAAAGGCGTAGTCCTTGGGCTGGGTCAGCGGCTTGACGGGCAATACCGAAAATTCATCCGGCCCCGCTCCGGGCGGATCAAGATTGCGCAAACCAATATCGGAACAGCCCGCAACGACAACGGCGAGTGTCAGAACAAGAATGGCGCGTGGCATACGCATCAGTGTCTCCAGCCAGTTTCAGGCGCTTTTATCGCATATCGTCCGGCAGGTCACGAGGGCTTTTTGCCATCGAACAGGACCAATCCCAAAGCTCCCGCAAATATGAACACATCCGCCAGATTGAACACAAAAGGGTTGCTGATCCCGCAGCAGGACATGTTCAAAAAATCCAGAACATAGCCGTAAAGCACCCGGTCCACGACATTTCCCAGCGCACCGCCGATCAGGAGACCGCCGCAGAATTGTTGAAGCTTCGTAGGAGCGATGCGGCCCAGCCAGATCAGGACGCCCAGGCAGATCGCCACGGAAACCCCGATCAGCACCCAGCGGGCGGCGTCACCGTCGCCCTGAAACAGGCCAAAATTGATGCCGCGATTCTCGCCGTATCTGAAAACCAGAAGCGGTGGCAGCACGTCGATATCGCCCTGCGCCACGCGCATTACGTGAACGACCAGATACTTACTAATCTGGTCGATCAAAAACGCCGCCAATCCGGCCCATAGGATGAACGAACCGCGCATCAGTGACGGAAATGCCGCATGCCGGTGAAGACCATGGCCAGACCGGCCTCATCCGCCGCCGCGATCACTTCATCATCACGCATCGAACCGCCGGGCTGAATAACGCATGTTGCGCCTGCCTCGGCGGCCTCCATAAGCCCATCGGGGAAGGGGAAGAATGCATCAGAAGCTACGGCCGAACCGATGGTCAGCGGCTGGGGCAAGCCCAGCGCATCAGCCATACGCTCGGCTTTCTTTGCCGCGATCAGTGCCGAGTCAACGCGGCTCATCTGCCCCGCGCCGACACCCACGGTCGCGCCGTCTTTGACATAGACTATGGCGTTGGATTTGACATGTTTCGCCACTTTCCACGCGAACAGCAGGTCGCGCATCTGCTCCTCAGATGGCGCTTTTTTGGTGACCACCTTCAAGTCATCCATACCAACAAAGCCGTTATCCTTGTCCTGCACCAGCAGGCCACCGGCCACCTGTCGCACAGTTTTACCACCGGCGGTCACATCCGGCAGAGCTTCGGACGTCAGCAGGCGCAGGTTCTTCTTGGCGGCGAAGATCGCCTTGGCCTCGTCTGACGCCCCCGGAGCGATCACAACCTCGGTGAAAATCCCCGTGATCTCCTGCGCGGTTTCCGCGTCCAGCGGTTGATTCAACGCCACGATACCGCCGAATGCCGACGTCCTGTCGCAGTCGAACGCGGCTTTATAGGCCTCAAGCAACGTCGCACCTATCGCTACACCACACGGATTGGCATGCTTGATAATCGCACAAGCTGCCCCTTCGGCCGGGTCGAACTCAGCGACCAACTCAAAGGCGGCATCGGTATCGTTGATGTTGTTATAGCTCAGTTCCTTGCCCTGATGCTGTACGGCCGTCGCCACGCCCGGACGACCCGAGCCATCTACATAGAACGCTGCCGACTGGTGGCTATTCTCGCCATATCGTAAGGTCTGTTTCAGCTCACCGGCAAAGGCGCGGCGTTTGGGCGCCTCAAGCTCCAGCGCATCGGCCATCCAGTTGGACACGGCTGTGTCATAAGCGGCAGTGCGGGCATAGGCCTTTTGCGCCAACCACTGACGGAAGCCCAGAGAAGTCTTACCGTAATTCTCTTCCAGCTGATCCAGCAGCGACGAGTAGTCTTCGACGTCCACAACCACGTTTACAAAAGCATGGTTCTTCGATGCGGCACGGATCATGGCTGGGCCGCCGATATCGATGTTCTCGATACACTCATCATAGGCAGCGCCCTTGGCCACGGTCGCTTCAAATGGGTAGAGATTTACCACAAGCAGATCGATTGCGCCGATACCATGTTCGTTCATCGCGGCGACATGGGTGTCATTATCGCGCAGAGCCAGCAGCCCGCCATGGACCATCGGGTGCAGCGTTTTGACCCGGCCATCCATCATCTCGGGGAAGCCGGTGATCTCGCTGACATCTTTCACCTCCAACCCCGCATCGCGTAGCGCCTTCGCGGTACCGCCGGTCGAAAGCAGTTCAACCCCGCGTTCGGCCAACGCCGTTCCCAGCTCGATCAGCCCGGTTTTGTCGGAAACGGAAAGCAACGCGCGGCGCACGGGGTGAAGGTCGGTCATGGGTCCAAAGGTCCTTTTGGCGTCAGTCGAAAACGGGCTCGTCCCGGTGCGTATCCCGCACGGCATAGGCTGTATCCTGAGCCTTGCTGAGCGTCCACCGGATGCGCGTCGCATACTCCATTGCGCGCCCAGATAGAACGATCTGTTTTGTCGCGCGTGGCTTCAAACGGCCTTTTTCAAGGTAAACGCTTGGTTCAACTGACAACTTTCCAACGCCATCATGGCGGAAAACCCATATCTCACCGCTCTTGAGCGCCATCGACACCGCAGCGCCACCCAGATCAAGTGCCGCATCAACGTCAGGATGCAGGTGAAACCGGATGTCAAAGGCTATCCCCTGCAGACCTGCCCCGTCCATCGCGCGATCGAACTGCCGTTTGGCTTTGTCGGTTGCGGTCAGCAGAATATCCTCGCCCACCAGCTCACGCCCGTCAAAGCGCAGTTCAAGCGTGCGGGCATGGGTCAGGCCAAACACTTTAGCGTAGCCGTCATGACCCACCATAAAGCGGGTGCCTTCGAATGCATCCTCGAAATCCACGGGCACATCCTGCGGGCCATCCACCAATGCTTCCTGCGACGACCCATTTGCGCCTTCTGCAAGCCGGGCGCTGGAATACCCTTCGACGCATAGGGTCGAATGCGACGGGGTCGCGCGCCCTGCCCTGCGCCATTCCTGCCCAAAACTGCCGCCTGATCCACAGTTCACGATCAGAGGACGGCGCCCCGAGGTCAGCTCAAACGCAAGCGAGGATGCGTGGGCGTTGAACGACGCAGCACCTTTGGGAGGCGCGCTGGCATCCACCAGAACCGTGGTTCTCGAGGCGGCAAGCCGTGCATAACCCATTGACAGGTCCGAATGCTGCTGCGGCTTGACACCGCTTTGTGCCAGTGCCTGATCCAGCCGCCCTTCAAGCCCACGCCCGCCCCCGTGAAATCTGGCCAGAGATCCATCTGCATGACGCAGATTTCGCAGAGTAGGTGCAATGCGCTTGATCGCCCCGGTCTGAGAGGCAGGCGTGCCTCGGCCAACTTCACCAAGTGCAGCAGAGGTCCAGGCCAGCAGAGTGAAGACCTCCAGCAATTCCTCAGGGTTGCGGGTGAGAATGCCGCCCTCGGCATCGATCTGGCGGTCGCATTCCCGGGCCAGTGCGCGCAATGCGGGATCAGCCAGTTGCTCCAACCCCTCCAGGGCCAAACCAGCCTGAACCAGCCCTGCGAGCGCTTCGAATCTCGGCAATCCTGGTGTTGCTGCTGTCCAGCGTTTGGAAAGAAACCATGTTTGTTGTGCCAAGGAGCGGAAGAAAGCTCTGCTTTGCGCTTCGTCAGCGCCGCGTAGCAGAAATTGCGCGTGGTTGATCCAGCGCATCACCCGGCGCCCGGTCAGGTCCGGCGCCCAGCCGGGCCCCTTCCCGCGCCCATGTGCGGTGATCCAGCCCCAGACCCATCGCTGCGCCTTTTCACGGGCGCGCATATCGCCGACGGCTGCCAGATCATCCAGCCAGATGAAACCGTGGCGTTCATCATCAAAATCCGGACTGGGCGCAGCAACATCCCAGAGATCGGTGTCATCCGCCTCGACCAGATATCCAGCGAAAAGGAGATTCCCGGCCACCAGTTGTCGCCCGCGTGCAAACGAACCGACGGTGCGCGGCTCAGGCTGGCTGACGAATCCCGAAACCGCCTTCCGCCTTTGGCTCAGGCGCGCGTAAAGGCGGTTCTGAAACCGCATCCAGCGATTGGCCATTGTGTCCGATTCTGACATGACGCTTGCGACTCTGCCCCTTGCGCTCTGCGGGCGCTTGAACACACGATAGACCGGTCCGCGCGTCAAGTCATCGAAAAGCGTCGCCTCAAGCGGATTTGTTCAGACAGGCGATATAGAACCCGTCCATGCCACCCTTGTCCGGCCAGAAATCCGGGCGCAGACGCAAGCCACCTTCTTCTGTAATCCAGTCCGGTTCAACGCCCGCAATCTCAAGCGCCGCACGGTCAATCTGCATATCCGGATATTGATCCAGCGCCTCTTCGATCTGCACCTCTCCTTCGTCCGGCAACAAGGAACAGGTGCAATATACCAATCGGCCTCCGGGTTTGAGCAGGGTCCAGGCATGGGCCAGCATACGGGCCTGTAGCTCGATCAATCCCCCGAATTCCGAGCCATCCTTGGCGAAGGGTAAATCAGGATGGCGGCGAATCGTGCCCGTGGCCGAACACGGCGCGTCGAGCAGGATGGCATCATACTGGCCCCGATGGTCCAGCGCATCACCAGCGATCACCTTAGCCTCCAAACCTGTCCGTTTCAGGTTCTCGCGCACCCGCTCCAACCGTGTTTCAGAGATATCCAGCGCCGTGACCTCTGCCCCTACCACAGCCAATTGCAACGTTTTGCCACCGGGCGCAGCGCAAAGGTCCAACGCCTTTTCCCCGGCTTTCGGGGCCAGCACGCGCACAGGCAGCGCCGCTGCCGCATCCTGAACCCACCAGTTTCCACGCTTGTAGCCCGGCAAAGCCGACACCTGCCCCGCATCCTGCAAACGGACTGAGCCGGTGGGCAGGGCTTCTCCGCCCGGCGCCTCAGCGCCCGGTTTCAGCGTCACGTCCAGCGGTGCACCATTGAAATGGGCCTGTTCCATACCCTTTACTGCGTCATCGCCCCACGCCATGATCAGAGGATCGCGCAGCCAGTCGGGCAGACGGGGCACGCGCATCTTGGGCCAAGCATCCGGTCCATCGGCGGCAATCTTGCGCAAGACTGCATTCACCAACCCCTTGAGCCGCCCATGCTTGCGCGAGCGTCCCACGATCTCGACCATCGAATTGACCACGCCATGCGCGGCCTCGCCCTGACACAACTCGACCGTTCCAAGCCGCAGCGCGTTATGCACCGTTAGCGCCGGTGTCTGCCGCAAGTGATCCGCCAACAGCCGGTCGGCACGCTCAAGTCCGCGTAGGGTTTCAATAGTCAGACGCTGCGCGCGCGCGCGATCCTCGGGTACCAGACGATCCAATGCGCCGGCCGCCAGACATTCAGGTAACAACCGCCCCTCGCCCAATATCTGATCCAGCAGATAGATTGCACTGCGCCGCGCGGCGGTTGCAGAGTTTGACATGATGCTGAGTGCCTCTCGTGACCTTTGCCGCATTGCCTTGGGCGGACGAGGGCGTATATCAAGGCCCTGAACAGAAAGGAACCCGATGTCATGAGTGACGAGCGCAAAGACCTGCCCCCCGCCGCTCAGCGCGCATTGGCCGAGGCTGAGGAACGTCGCAAAAAGGCCGAAGCGGAAGCCAAGGCGCAGCCCAAGGAACTGGGTGGGCGCGACGGTCCCGATCCGGCCCGCTATGGTGATTGGGAAAAAAAGGGCATCGCCATCGACTTCTGATCAGGCCCCGCCCCGCAGCGCTTGCAGAAAGTCGTCTATCAAAGCCCTTTGCCGTTTCGACCTTGCCCGATCCTCGGGCCATGTCAGCCAATAGCCATCCTTTGTCCTAAGCTCGGGCATATCCAATCTGTGTAATTGACCAGTCTTTAAGCTGCCCGAAGCCAACGGTAGTGAACCCAACGCGATCCCCATGCCCTGACGCGCCGCCGTGATCGCGTGACCTACCGAATCAAAACTGATCCGGCCAGCCGGTAATTCATCAACCCCCGCTACCTGCGCCCAGTCCTTCCAACCGGGGCGTTCTCCGCGCAAATCAATCAGCGGCGCACCCCAGTTGATGCCGGATGCGGCCATCGGTGCCAGCACTTCGGGCGCAATAAGCTTTGCCTTTCGTCCAGGCCAGACACCTCTGCCATAGCGGATCTGCAGCCAAGTACGTTCTTCCTCCAGCGAGGCGCGGCGGGCCATCGAATCTGTCATTACACGCACATTTGGCTGCGCCTCAAGGAACGTGGGCAAGGCTGGTAGAACCAGCGCGTGGATATGCGACGAAAGTCCCGCGACCCGAAGCTCGCGCGGAGTTTTGCCGAACAGATCCTCGGTATTGCGTTCCAGTGCTTGCAGGCTGTCCTGCACCAATGGCAGATAGCTTTCGCCTTCGATGGTCAGCGAAACACCGCGGGCTTCGCGCACAAACAATGACCGGCCCAGCCACGCCTCAAGATTGCCTATCCGTTGACTGACCGCCGCCTGCGTCAAACCAAATTCGCGCGCAGCAGCAGAAAAACCACCCAGCCGCCCGGCGGCTTCGAACACACGCAGCCAGTCCAATGGAGGTAGTCCAATCTTCTTCTTAGCCATAAGTATTCCCAGCCCTCAGTGGCAATAAGGTTTAATTGTAGTAATGCCACGGAGCGCGTATCTCCTCAAGCAAAGCCCGCGCCGAACAGGAGAGACCCCATGCTGCGCTCAGCCACTTTCGACCCATCTGTGGTCACTATCGCGTTTTCCGATGGTACCCAGGCCAGATTTCACGCCATTTGGCTGCGCGACAATGCGCTGGACCCCGAGACCCGCGCCCCCGGCAACGGGCAGCGCCTGATTACCATCGGCGATATCCCCACCGATATCTCGGTCAGCGCTGCCGAGATCCAAAATGGCGATCTGAGTGTTACCTTTCAGCCCGAAAACAAATCCGTGATGTTCCCTGCCGATTGGCTGGCCGATCACGTTTATGACCGCGAACAGGCGCAAGAAGTTGGCCGCACCGCATCCGGCGTCACCACATGGGAGCGTGGTATCAGCGCCCCCAGCGGTGACTGGGAAAGGGTGCACACCGACCCTGAGGCCAAGCGCAGCTGGCTGGCTGCCGTCGCGGAGTACGGCTTTGCCAAGCTGACAGGTGGCCCGACCGAGCCGGAATCGCTGCTGAAAGTGGCCGATCTGTTCGGCTACGTGCGCCAGACAAATTATGGCCCCTATTTCGAAGTTCGGACCGAGGTGAACCCGACCAACCTCGCCTATACTGGGTTGGGGTTGCAGGCCCATACCGACAACCCTTATCGCGACCCGGTGCCGACACTGCAAATCCTCTACTGCCTTGAGAATTCGGCCGAAGGCGGCGATTCCATCGTTGTAGATGGTTTCCGCGCGGCTGAGCGTCTGCGCGATCTGAACCCCGAGGGCTTCGCCTTGCTTGCAGGCTATCCGGCACGGTTCGAGTATAAAGGTTCGGACGGGGTCTGTTTGCGGTCACGTCGCCCGATGATCGAGCTTTCCCCCGATGGCGAGTTGATCGGCATTCGCTTCAACAACCGCTCGTCTGCGCCGTTCGTGGATGTACCCTTTGACAAGATGGAAGCCTACTATGCAGCCTATCGCCAGCTGGGCGAGATCATTGACGATCCCGCTATGGGCGTGTCTTTCAAGCTGGAACCGGGCGAAAGTTTCATCGTCGACAACACTCGCGTAATGCATGCACGGCTGGGCTATTCCGGGGCCGGGTCTCGCTGGTTGCAGGGATGCTATGCTGACAAGGATGGGCTGCTTTCGACACTGGCCGCCATGCAGATGACACAACCGGAGGCGGCGGAATGAAACCCGATTTCTCGACCTTAAACCGGGACAATATCGTGGCCTTTATCGGTGACATCTTCGATCGTCGGGGGGGAGAGGAATATCTGGGGGAACCCGTCACCATGGCCCAGCACATGCTGCAAGGTGCCACGATTGCGGAACAGAACGGACAGTCTGAAGAAATCATCGTCGGTGCGTTGTTGCACGACATTGGCCATTTTACTTCGGAATTCGGCACTTACCATCCGGACGATACCGAGGACCGGCATCATGAAGATGCAGGTGCCGAGGTGTTGGAGCAGTTCTTTCCGTCGGTCATCACCGATTGCTGCCGGTACCACGTGGCAGCCAAGCGGTATCTCTGCGCCACCAAGCCGGAGTATTTCAATCGCCTGTCCGCAGCCTCAGTCCATACGCTGGAACTGCAGGGTGGTCCGATGAGTGCCAAGGAGATAGCCGAGTTCGAGGCAAATCCGAACCTGAAAGAAATCATTCAGGTCCGTTATCTGGACGAAGCGGGAAAACGCGCTGATATGGAGACCCCGGATTTCGCCCATTTCGCACCGATGGTACAACGGATGGTCGACCGGCACATTCAGGCAAGCTGAGACAACTTTCATCTGCCCGATCGATAGAGCCAAGAAAATTCGTCGAATTTTCTTGGCTCTTGATCCTAAAGCCTACAGCCCCAGAACATCCACCATGTCATACTGGCCCGGCGCCTTGCCTTGACCCCACAACGCGGCTTTGAGCGCCCCACGGGCAAAGATCGCACGGTCAGTAGCCAGATGGCGCAACACGATACGCTCACCGGGTGCCGCGAACAGGACATCGTGTTCGCCGACAATGTCTCCGCCACGAATGGCGTGGAAGCCGATGTCGCCGCGTTTGCGCGCACCGGTAATACCGTCGCGGCCCCTATCGGCCACATCCGACAACTTGACACCGCGCCCCTCGGCGGCGGCTTCGCCCAGCATCAAAGCTGTGCCTGAAGGCGCATCGACCTTGTGATGGTGATGCCCCTCGATGACCTCGATATCGAAATCCTCATCCAGCGCGGCGGCAACCTTTTTGGTGAGCTGCACCAACAGATTGACCCCAAGGCTCATATTCCCGGCCCGCACAATCACAGCATGGCGCGCGGCAGGTTCCAGCGCGGCGATCTGTTCGTTATTCATGCCGGTAGTGCCAATTACGTGAACGCACCGCGCCTGCGCGGCCAGTGCGGCAAATTCCAGTGTCGCTTCGGGCGCAGTAAAGTCGATGACGGCCTGTGCCTGTGCAAATGCCTCCAGCGGATCGTCAGTAACGGTAACACCGAGCGCCTGCCCGCCCATCACCTGACCTACATCCTGACCGATCCAGTCATGGCCCTTACGCTCGACCACACCAACCAGACGCGCCTGATCGCTCTCAGACACGGTCTTGATCAGCATCTGCCCCATACGGCCCGAAGCCCCTGTGATAACGATCCCCGGAATATGGGTCATTGCGCTGGTCCTTTCTAAAGTCGGCTCAAAGCCTCCTAACCCGTTCGCGCCCGCTTGGCAAAGCCCCGCTTTGGGCTTAGATCGGGGGCATGGCAAAGAACAAATTCCACGATGGCCCCGGCCCATCCCAACGACAGCTGCGCGTCGGCGAACTGATCCGCCGCACCCTGTCCGAGGTTCTGGCGCGCGGAGATGTCCACGACCCCGACCTGAACCGCATGTCGATCACCGTGGGTGAGGTGCGCACCTCGCCCGATCTGAAGATCGCCACCGCTTATGTGCTGCCCCTGGGCGGCAAAGGGCAGGAAGACGTGATTGACCTGCTGGCCCGCAACAAGGGCGAACTGCGGCGCGCAGTGGGCAAGAAGGTGGGCCTGAAATTCTCACCCGACCTGCGGTTCCGTTTGGACGACACGTTTGATCGACTGGACGACACCCGCCGTATGTTTAATCAGGACGCGGTACGCCGCGATCTGGACGAGTGATCCGTACCCTTGTCACGCTGTGTGCTGTCCTTTGGGCCGCGCAAGTCTCTGCAGTCACTTGCGAGAAGCTGACTCATGAGGATAAGCGATATACGGTTTGCGAGGTGGATACCTCGGAAGATTTGCGCCTGTTTCTGAACGATGAAAATGGCGATCTGTTGGGTCATTTCTCTTCGGTGAATGAGGCGTTGGAGCCTCAGGGGAAAAGGCTCGTCTTTGCGATGAATGCGGGCATGTACCATGACGACCGCTCGCCCGTCGGTCACTATGTCGAAGACGGGGAAGAGCAGATGCGCGTGATACCGAATGCCGGACCCGGCAATTTCGGACTGCTGCCCAACGGTGTGTTCTGCATCCGTGAAAACCGTGCCGATGTGTTCGAGACTTTGGATTTCGTCGATCAGGCGCCGCAGTGCCGCTTTGCGACACAATCGGGCCCCATGCTGGTGATCAACGGAGAGTTACACCCTCGCTTTCTGCCGGATTCAACCTCGCGCTACACCCGAAACGGGGTGGGCACCAGCGCCGATGGCACGCGTGTGGTGTTTGCGATATCGGACGATTACGTCACTTTCTATGAATTCGGCAGCCTATTCCGCGACGTCTTAAAAACACCGAATGCGCTGTTTCTGGATGGCAACATTTCCCGCATGTATGATCGCGCCAGCAACCGGTCGGATATCGGGTTTTCGCTGGGACCCATCGTGGGTGTCGTCGAGGACGTTCCGGCAAATTGACAGCATCGAAACGATCCGCTAACTCGCGCGCCTCAGCAAGACTCAAGGTGTAGTATGGGACGCAAACGCAAGGGCCGCGACATTTCCGGTTGGCTGGTGGTGGACAAGCCCGCTGGCATGACTTCGACCGCGGTGGTCAACAAGGTGCGTTGGGCGATGGACGCCAAGAAAGCGGGCCATGCGGGCACGCTGGACCCAGAGGCAACCGGCGTTTTGGCCGTTGCGCTGGGTGAGGCAACCAAAACCGTCCCCTACATCACCGATGCGCTGAAGGCCTACACCTTCACCGTGCGGCTGGGGCAGGCCACCAACACCGATGATGCTGAGGGTGAAGTCATCGCTGAGAGCATTGCGCGCCCCTCGGATGAGGATATCAAACAAGCGCTCGGCCCGTTTCTGGGCGATATCAAACAGGTGCCGCCCAAGTTCTCGGCCGTGAAAATCGACGGTCAACGCGCCTATAAGCTGGCCCGAGATGGCGAGGATGTGGAACTGACCGCCCGCCCTCTTTGGGTAGAGGAACTGGTGCTGATCGACCGCCCCGACGAAGACCACGTCGTGCTGGAGATGACCTGTGGCAAAGGTGGCTATGTCCGTTCCATTGCGCGTGATCTGGGCGAGGCGCTCGGCTGCCACGGCCACGTGAAAAAACTGCGCCGCATCTGGTCCGGCCCGTTTGAGGCCGAGGATGGCCTGACCATCGAACAGATCGACGAGATGGCCAAAACCACCGCTCTGGATGATTATCTGCATCCGCTGGAAACCGGCTTGTCGGACCTGCCCGAGCTGAAATGCACCTCTGAAGGAGCCACCCGTCTGAGGAATGGCAATCCGGGCATGGTGCTCGCCTCTGACGTGGAATACGGCGACGAGGCCTGGGCCTCGCTGGATGGCAAGGCCGTGGCCGTAGGAATTTACAAGTCGGGCGAATTGCACCCAAGCCGCGTCTTTGCCGCCAACTGATGACTGTTCAGGCGGCGATACGCAATTTGTGACCCAGTCGAAGTATCTCGGACACCAGTAGATCCAGATCCTGCTTTTGCGTGCGGTGATTGTTGACCGCCACCCGTAGGCAATGCGCCCCCTGAACCGTTGTATCCGACAAAACCGCTGTGCCTTCCTCTTGCAGGCACAACATGATTTCGCTGTTAATCGCACGCAGAGTTTCGGGGCTGAGACCGCCCGGGTCATAGCGGAAACAAACGATGTTTATGTTGGTGGGGAACATCAAGGTGAGGTCATCCTCTGCCTCGATCAGCGAAGTCAGATAACGCGCCTTTTCGATATCCTGATCAATGAGCCTGCCGAATTTCTGAACGCCGTGCTCCTTCAAGGACATCCAGACCTTGAGCGCTCGAAACCCACGCGAAGTCTGAATGCCGTAATCGTGCAAAAACGCCGCCCCGGCGACGCCTCGGGATTGCGGTTCCAGGTATTCCGGGGTCAGAGTGAATGTCGCGTGGTGGGCATCATGGCTTCGCACTAACGCGCAACCCACTTCGAAAGGCGCATGTAACCATTTGTGTGGGTCGAGCGCGACGGAATCCGCGCGTTCGATGCCGGACACGCGCCAACTGTTATCATGGGCGATTGCAATTAACGCACCGATACAGCCGTCAACATGAAACCACAGGCCTTCCTCGCGGCAGAAATCGGCAATCGCCGACAAGTCGTCGATGGCGCCTGTGTTCACGGTTCCGGCGGTGGCAATCACACAAGCGGGGTTAAGGCCGTCTGCGCGATCCTGCGCGACCATGCCGGCAAGCGCTTCAAGATCCATCGTCAAATCGTCTTGCGTAGGAATACGCCGCAGCGCCTTGTTGCCCAGGCCCAGTGTTTCGAGCGACTTTTGGTGACAACTGTGCATCTGATCCGATCCGTAATACCGCATCGGCTTATCCATGGCGGCGATGCCCTCTTCGCGCATGTCGATCCCGGATTTGACGTTGCGGGCCACCGTCAGCCCGATCAAGTTTGCCACGCTGCCGCCGCTGACCAATGTCCCACTGGCCCCTTCCGGCAGACCGATCATCTCGCGTAGCCAGTCGACGACTTGTCGGTCGATCAGGGCTGCCGCATGATTCCCACCCCCTAGGTTCGATCCCTGAACCGCCGCCAGAAAATCCGCCATCGCGCCTGTGAAATTGCTCGCGCCCATATACCAGCCCCAAAACCGGGGATGAATATTGCCCATTGGATACTGCATGACCTGAGACTGGACATCATCCATCAAATCACCCAACGGCATACCCTGCTGAGGTGCGGGCGTTTCGAACCCGTTGCGTATGGCAGTCGGCATATCTTTCCATATCGACCTATCACGCACATCACGCGTATGATCCAACGCCATATCCAACATCTCATGTGCTAATTTGCGGGTCTGCTCCCAATCCGCCGGATCCAATGTCTCGAATGTCATGTCTTCCCCCAGAATAAGCCGTTCAAATGAAGGCAGGTATAGCACAAGTTAAGGATCAGGACATCGCCCCTTGTAAACGGGCCTAATTCCAGCCAAACCCGACTGCATGATCACCCGTTCTCATACCAAGGGCGACGCGCCCTCGACTGCTATCTACTCCGATTGCGAAAAATACCGCTATAGCCTGACCCGTATCTGGAACCCGGCGGGCCGCAAGGCGTTGTTTGTGATGCTGAATCCGTCGACGGCGACCGAGGTGCAGAACGACCCCACGGTGGAACGTTGCGAGCGTCGCGCACGCACACTGGGTTTCGGAGCTTTTCAGGTCACCAATATCTTTGCCTGGCGCGACACTGATCCGCGCAAGATGCGTGCATCTGCAGATCCGGTGGGGCCTGAGAATGACGCAGCCATCCTGGACGGCGTGGAATGGGCGGATCAGGTCATCGCCGCCTGGGGCACCCATGGCGCACATCTGGAACGCGGCCCCGCAGTTGAGGACTTGCTGCGCGGCACGGGCCAGCCCTTGTTCCACCTTGGGCTGACCAAGGACGGGCATCCGAAGCATCCTCTCTACATTGCGTACACTCAGCAGCCCGAACCCTGGTGATAAAGGATTAACCACGCTCTCAGCTTCGCTTTGACCAAGCCATTGTTTGCATGAGATGTTTTACACTCGGAGCCATTGTGCTTGCGGAGGGTAGATATGTTTCTGATTGGATTATTCGGAATGGCCGCCATGGGTGGTGCGGCCTACGCAATCAGCGACGTACTTGTGCCAGAAGACAAAGGCGATGACGAGGAGGAAGACGATCGCATCGAGGAAACGACCGACGACGACCTGTCGGAAGGCAATTTGCTTGACGCGGACGAGAATGTCGACGAGCCCAGCTCTGCCGAGGAAACCGACTCTGACACAGGCGAGATTGTGTCTGAGTATGAGGGCGATCTGGTCATTGCGGGCGACGAGGATGCGGATGTTGTGACCGGGCAGGAAGGCAACGATCAGATCAACGGATATGGCGGGGACGACTGGATCGACGGCGGCGCCGGCAACGACGTGTTGTATGGCGGTGGTGGCGGGGACGTCCTGTTTGGCAACCTCGGGAATGATGTGCTCCATGGTGAATATGGTGACGACGCGCTGGACGGAATGTCAGGAAATGACGACCTGTATGGTCATTTCGGAACAGATGATCTGAGCGGCGGTGATGGGAATGACCGGCTTTTTGGTGGTCAGGGCGCTGACACGTTAAGCGGCGATGACGGCGACGACGCGCTACAAGGCGGAGATGGCGACGACTACCTTGTTGGGGGTGCCGGTGAAGACGCCCTGTTTGGCGGAGATGGTGATGACATCTTGTCCGGAGAAGACGGCCCGGACGAGCCTGCGCGCGACTTCCTAAACGGGGGCTCTGGGGACGACGTCATTCTTGCCGAAGACGGCGATGTGGTCACAGGTGGAGAGGGTGAGGACGAGATCGTTGTGCAGTCCGACCCCGAGCAGGAAGCCACGACAATCATGGATTTCCAGATCGGTCACGACAAGCTTCTTATCACCTGGGACAACCCGGAAGAACCGGAATTGACGATCGAACAGGACAGTGAAAACAACAGCTTGACCCATGTTCGGGTCAATGGCGAAGACGTCGCTCAGCTTTTTGGCGCAGAGGGTCTGACTGTTGAAGATATTCAGTTTGTGACCGAAGCCCAGTTGGAGCAGTACGCCTTCACCAGTTGAGCCTGCAGAATCCCTTTGCCATTTGCGGTGAATGCGCCTATACGCGCCCATCCGCATCGGAATCGGTGCGGTTTTCTCCATGGGCCTGTGCTGGACGACATCCCGGCCTGCGCCATCAACTCTAACCTTTAAAGGAGACCCCGATGTCGATTACTGCCGCTGATAAAGCACGCGTCATGAAAGAATTCGCAACCAAGGACGGCGACACTGGTTCGCCTGAAGTCCAGGTTGCTATCCTGACCTCGCGCATTAACACCCTGACCGAGCACTTCAAAACCCACAAGAAAGACAACCACGGTCGTCGTGGTCTGCTGAAGATGGTTGCTCAGCGCCGTAAGCTGCTGGACTATCTGAAGGGCAAAGAAGAAGCACGCTATCAGGACCTGATCAAAAAGCTGGGCATCCGCCGCTAAACGCGTTTTGTTCATGTTGTACAGGCGCTGAGGCCCTGTTCGTACAAATTGTACATCTTGTACGCCCGCCATTTGGTGGGCGTATTTGTTTTGGTCACTGTCTAATCTAGTGAACTGTGCGGCGCGCGAATTTCCCGCCATGTTCATGAGAGACGGCACACACATACCTGCGGCCCAAACCTTACCGCTACGCAAAGAAGCGCAAACTTTTTTAACTTCCTGTGAACCACTTCACTGAACGCGGTCAAAGATTGCGCCATTCTGAGGATGTTAGTGAGTAGGCGCTTCTTTTGTTTCGAGCGTCAGGTTTTTCATAGTCCTCCCTTTTTTACTGGGCGTGCCTGTAGCGGGCGCGCCCATTTTCGTTCGGGACACACTGATGAAACCTACTTGCCTTTGGTATCAAGCGCTTGAACGCCGGGATGGCGAAAGAGTTTCGCCATCGCAATCAATGCCAGTACACCGCAGATGACCGCGAGCACGAAAGGCATCCGCAAATTGATAGCCATAAGGGACCCGCTGAGGGCCGTAATGGTCCCGGAGCCCAACGCGTAGATGGCGACTGTCACACCCATGACCCAACCTTGCTCGGTTGGGCCGACGCTCGCGGAAAACAACGAAAGCATGGTCGGGTACATGATCGCGAACGCGATGGTTATCGGAACAATCAGGACATAGGTCAGATCGGCCATGGGGTTCAGCATGAAGGCCAATATCCCAAGCGCCATGGCTGCAATGGAGACATATAGAATCGGAAACTTTTTATAGCGCTCGTGCAGCGGTGCGGTGAGGTAGGCACTGCCAAAGGCCATGGAGCCTCCGAACACGGCGAGGGCCATGCTGTTTTGAAGCGTACTGAACTTGAACCGGGTCAGCAGATACGTGTCGATGAAGAAGAAAAACGCATTCAGGCACATCAGCGAGAACAACATGACGACCGAAAGCCGCAAAACGACCGGGTGCGAGAAGACTTTCCACAGGTTCAAAACAACATCTAAAAGCCCGAAGTCAATTTTTTGTCTTTTGAAACCGGGTTCGGAGAAGAAGAACAGAATCAGTGCCATGTTGATCAGGATCAGGGCAATGGCGACGTAGAAAGGCAGTTCCAGTGACGCAAATGACCCCATCAGGTTTTGGTCGCTGAGCAACCCTGAAATCAGTGGCCCCCCGAGCAGGCCCAGCGCGGATGCCGCAACAATCATCCCGAGGTTTTTTGATTTCTCCTGATCGTCATGGCTGATGTCGATCAATGCGGCCTGCGCAATGGGTTGGTTGGCCGTCGTAAACCCGGAAGTGGCGCGCCCCAAAAGTAACAGCCAATAGCTGGACGTCATGATCGCGGCCACAGTCAGAACATAGCCGATCAGGGCACCGGTAAGGCAGATCATGATGCCTGTTTTACGCCCGATATAGTCCGACAACTTGGCGATAAAGGCCGCCCCGAAAAAGTAGAACAGAAAGAAGACGACAATCAGAATCGTATAGTCGAGCTGGCGGATATTCGTCGCTGTTCCATGTGCGAGGAAAGCCTGGTGTGGATCCAGCAGGATCGTGTTGAAAATCGGCACGATCAATCCAAAACCCATCACGTCAATGAATACGACCAGCAACAGAGACAATCGTGAAAGGTTCATAACAGCTTCCTCATTACGGTCCCGGAATAATCCAATTTCAAAACGTCGAGGGGGCCGGCCACATCACAAGAAACACGCGCTGCGCCAAGAGTTGCCCGGAGTCAGGGTATGGGCTCTTTTGTTTTCTGTCCAATTTGGCGCGGCGACGGGCGGTATCCGGGTGGCTGACCTTGGGTTTCGAATTGTGACGCCGCGTCGCGAAAGCCGGGCCCTAGGTTAGAAGGTTGACGTAAGCGTAAGCAGTGTCGTGATTTTTTTCCAAGCGGTCAAAAAAATGATGCAAACAGCAGATTTCTTCCCCCTTTCTCGGCACCCCATTTTTCTTACATGGACGGTGTCGCTGCGGGTTCACACTCACGGAAGTTGGTCTTTGAGCCCTTCCCTCAAGTGGCTTGGACCTGACCCGCAGCGGCAAGGATTTGATGACCATATGTTGCGGGAGTTGAATGATGCCATTGAAGTCAATTCTGAGCCGGGTGTTTGCAACCAAGATGTCTGAGACGTCCAACGCCACAAATGCGCGGTCGATTTTGAATAATCCCTACGACCATAAGAAGGCAATTTCGAAGGTTGAGACAGCGGCGGTTCTTCGCGGGATCCTAGAAGATGAAAAGATGGAATATCCAACCCAAGGCAAACGCAAGGATTCGCTGCACTGACCGCCGTTTGGTACGCTCCTGACGACTTCTGCATGGGTACGCACTACAGGGGCCGCTCCGGACCAAAAACGCCCGCCGAATTGGCGGGCGTTTCGGTTTTCTCAGGATAATCCCAGTTACATCTTGGCCTTTTCTGATTTAAGCGCCAGCCACAGGCAGTAGCACATGATCAGAACCACCAAGGTAAACGGAATTCCAGTCGACACCGCTGCCCCTTGCAAGGCAGAGAGACCTCCGCCCAGCAGCAGTGCGATTGCGACGAGGCCTTCAAGCGTGCACCAGAACACGCGTTGCACAACCGGTGCGTCCATCTTGCCGCCTGCCGTGATCGTATCGATCACCAGCGAGCCCGAATCCGACGATGTCACAAAGAACACCACGATCAGGATCAGCGCGATGGGTGCGATGATGCCGTATAGCGGAAGTTCCTTCAGGAACCCAAACAGCGCGCCTTCTGGGGCGTAGCTGTCGATCACCGTGGCGCGGACGCCTTCTGCGCCGCCTGCGTTCAGCATGTCGATGGCTGCGCCGCCAAAGGTCGACATCCACAAGGCACATACCGCAGTGGGTGCCAACAAGGCGCAGATCACGAACTCACGCACCGTACGACCTTTGGAAATGCGGGCGATGAACATGCCCACGAAAGGTGACCACGCAATCCACCAGGCCCAGTAGAAGGTTGTCCAGCCGTGGAAGTAGCTGGTGTCTTCCCGACCGAACGGATTGGACAGAGCAGGCAGGTGCGTCACGTAATCCACCATCACGTTGAAGTACCGTGCAATGGCGGTGCCGACACCGGTAACTACAATGACGAAGATGAACAGTCCTACGGCCATGATCATGTTGATCTCACTCAACCGTTTGACTCCTGCATCCATGCCCATCAGGACCGAGCCCAGTGCGATCATCGTAATGCCTATGATCAGCAGGACGGTGACGGTGGGGCTGGGTTCGATGCCAAAGACCTCATACAGCCCGGCGGCCACCTGTTGTGCGCCCAAACCCAATGATGTGGTCAGGCCGAAGAGGGTCGCGAATACTGCCAGAGTATCGATGATGTGGCCCCACCAGCCCCAGACGCGCTCGCCCAGGATCGGATAAAAAGCCGAACGCAGGGTCAATGGTAGCCCGAGATTATAGCTGAAGATTGCAAGCGCCAGACCAACGGCCGCATATACCGCCCAGCCTTCGAGACCCCAATGATGGATCGTGCCGACAATGCCGATATATTCGTTACCCGGCACAGCGATATCGATGCCCAGCGGGCGGGCGTTGCCGTCTTCTGCAAAGTTGTAATAGACCGGCTCCATCACGCCGAAGAACAACAGCCCGATGCCGATCCCGGCCGCGAACATCATCGCGATCCATCCGGCGTAGGAATAGTCGGGTTTGGCGTCCTTGCCGCCGATCCGCACCTTGCCCACAGGCAAGATGATCAGCACCAGACAGAACAGGGTGATTGCGTCAACCGACAGCACCAGAAACCAGTCAAACGTGCTGGTCAGCCATGGCCGGAGCCAGCCAAAGAACGTGGCTGCGGATTCCTGATTTGCCAGCGCGATCAGGACGAACGCGAAGATCAGGATGCTTGAGATCAAAAAGACCGGGTTATGGATATCCAGACCGAAAGGCCGGACATTGTCCTGTCCAAGCTCATATTCGGTCTCAAAGTCATAAATCCGGGGATCCGGATCCAGCATTTTCTTGGTTTGTGCCATGCGTCTGCCCTTCTGTTCGCTACTTGCAAACGCCAAGGTATTCGACCGGCGGACGGAGGTGATATTCGTATTACCTTGGCGCGTTTCCGTCGTTTCGACCGCAGGTATGGTGGTTTCAGCCTATACGGATACTAAATTTTCACCAAATATATTCGATTTCGCGAATAGTTAGGCGGTGGGAGCGACCGAATTAGCTTTCAGAGCTGCAAATATCCTGTTATTCAACCAAATGGTTGACTGAAGCAGAAAAGGCATGTAATTCATCCAAATGGTTGAACGAGAGAATCGCTATGACCTAAGCGCTATATTGAAGGCCGCGTCCGACCCAACCCGCCGCGTGATCCTAACGATGCTCGCGCAGCAGGGCCCCTTGCGGGTGACGGATATTGCGCAGCAATTCGATATGAGCCTCAACTCGGTGTCCAAGCACATCAAGGTGCTCGAGAATGCCGGGCTGGTGCGGCGTCGGACGGAATGGCGCGAGCATCTGATCGAGGTGCAGATGGCCCCCTTATCAGCCGTGGATGACTGGTTCGCCGGGCTGCGTTCGATCTGGGCGCTTCGGCTGGACGCCTTGGAAACTGCTTTGGAGGACCCAGAAGATGACGGAACTGTCCCTTGAAATAACCCGCGCCATTCCGCACCCGCCGGAAAAGGTTTTTGATGCTTGGCTAGACCCGGAAATGTTGGCCAAGTTCATGCTGCCCGGTCCCAACATGTCAGTGCCCGAAGCTTATTCTGACGCCAAGGTAGGGGGCCGGTTCAAGATCATCATGCGCGCGCCCGAGGCCGGGGACCTTCCGCATGAGGGCGAATACAAGGTGATCGACCGGCCCAATCGGCTGCAATTCACTTGGAACTCGCCTTACAGTCAGGACGATTCCACCGTGACGCTAGATTTCACGCCCACCGACAAGGGTACGGAATTGCGCCTGCACCACATCCGCTTCCCTTCGGAAGAAAGCCGCAACAATCACGAAGGTGGCTGGACCCGAATCCTTGAGACGCTGGAGGGTGCGCTGTGATCAACTGGCTCGCCCTTGGCGTGGGTGTGATCGCGGCCTTTCTGCTGGGCTGGCTGGTCTACGGACCCGTCGGCTTTCAGAAACGCTGGGCCGAGGGAACACGGATCGACCCCACCCCGCCCGAATCTCCACCCCTGCCGCAGATGGCGGCCCAGATCGTTTTCCTGATCCTGCTAGCCGCTGTGATCGCGGTGACCGAGACCAACAACAGCCTTGGCGTTGCGGTGCTGGCGATCCTCGCAGTGGCTGCTCAGGCCGCATCGGTCGGGGCATGGGCACAGAAAAGCGGCTTCGCCATCGCAGTCGACACCGGATATGCGCTGGGCTGCGGCGTGGTGATGATATTGGCGCACGCTATCCTTTGATACATCGGCCCCTGCCCAGCTTGGGCGGGGGTTAGGCAATCCCCTGCCCCCCAAAAACTCCCGACTTTCCAAAGCTTGCAAACTGATGTATGGGCCTGTCATCTGAGACGTTGTGCCCTGACCCCGGCACTCGAATGGAAGATAAAGTGGGGTCGGCGGCAATGGGGCCGCCATGCAAACCGGAGACCCGCAGGGGCGGGAGTGCTCCGTTCTAGGATACGCATATGTTTGATGTAACAAAGAAATCGATTCAGTGGGGCGAAGAGACGCTGACACTGGAAACCGGCAAGGTTGCCCGTCAGGCCGACGGCAGCGTGATTGCCACGCTGGGCGAAACCAGCGTGATGGCAAACGTGACCTTTGCCCGTGCTCAAAAGCCCGGTCAGGATTTTTTTCCGCTGACCGTGCACTATCAAGAAAAATACTATGCCGCCGGTAAGGTTCCGGGTGGCTTCTTCAAGCGCGAAGCGCGCCCGACCGAGAAAGAGACGCTGACCGCGCGTCTGATTGACCGTCCGATCCGCCCGCTGTTTGTTGACGGCTTTAAAAACGAAGTTCTGGTGATGTGCACCGTGCTGTCCCACGATCTGGTCAACGACCCCGACATCGTTGCGATGATCGCAGCCTCTGCCGCACTGACCATTTCCGGCGCGCCGTTCATGGGTCCGATCGCCGGTGCCCGCGTTGGTTTCGAGGATGGCGAATACGTTCTGAACCCGACCGTCGACGACATGCAGGACCTGCGCCTGAACCCTGAACAGCGTCTGGACCTGGTTGTCGCCGGTACCAAAGACGCCGTGATGATGGTGGAATCGGAAGCGTACGAACTGTCCGAGGCGGAAATGCTGGGCGCGGTAAACTTCGCGCATGAGCAAATTCAGCCCGTGATCGACCTGATCATCTCGCTGGCCGAAGAAGCCGCGAAAGAGCCGTTCGAATTTGTCGCCCCCGATTACTCGGAGCTGTCCGCCGCTGTTTCGGCTGCCGGTGAAGAGAAGATGCGCGCCGCGTTCGCGATCACCGACAAGCAAGAGCGCACCGCCGCTGTTGCCGCGGCCCGTGAAGCGATCAAGGAAGCGCTGACCGAAGAGCAACTAGAAGACGGCAACCTCGGTTCCGCTATGAAGAAGCTGGAAGCTGGCATTCTGCGCGGTGACGTCGTCAAAGGCGGCAAGCGTATCGACGGTCGTTCGACCACCGATATCCGTTCGATCGTCGCAGAAACCTCGATGCTGCCGCGGACCCACGGTTCTGCCCTGTTCACCCGTGGTGAGACTCAGGCATTGGCCGTGACCACGCTGGGCACCGGTGACGACGAACAGTTCATCGACGCGCTACACGGCAACTTCAAATCGAACTTCCTGCTGCACTACAACTTCCCTCCCTACTCGGTTGGCGAAGTTGGCCGCGTGGGTGGTCCGGGCCGTCGTGAGATCGGCCACGGCAAGCTGGCATGGCGTGCCCTGCAGGCGGTTCTGCCTGCGGCGACCGACTTCCCCTACACGATCCGCATCGTGTCGGAGATCACGGAATCCAACGGCTCCAGCTCAATGGCGTCGGTCTGCGGCGGTTCGCTGTCGATGATGGATGCGGGCGTTCCGCTCAAAGCACCGGTTGCCGGTGTGGCCATGGGTCTGATCCTGGAAGATGACGGCGAATACGCCATCCTGTCGGACATTCTGGGTGACGAAGATCACCTGGGCGACATGGACTTCAAGGTTGCGGGTACCGAAAACGGCATCACCTCGCTGCAGATGGACATCAAGGTTGCGGGCATCACGCCTGAGATCATGGAGAAAGCCCTGGCGCAAGCCAAGGACGGCCGGATGCACATTCTGGGTGAGATGGGCAAAGCCCTGTCCGAAACCAACGAATTCTCGGTCCACGCGCCGCGCATCGAGACCATGAACATCCCCACCGACAAGATCCGCGAAGTGATCGGCTCGGGCGGTAAGGTCATCCGCGAGATCGTCGAGGTTTCGGGCGCCAAGGTTGACATCAATGACGACGGCGTCATCAAGATCGCGTCGCCCGACGGTGAATCGATCAAGAAGGCCTATGAGATGATCCACTCGATCGTTGCTGAGCCGGAAGAAGGCCAGATCTACACCGGTAAAGTGGTCAAGATCGTCGACTTCGGTGCCTTCGTGAACTTCTTTGGCAAGCGCGACGGTCTGGTGCACGTGTCCCAGATCGAAAACCGACGCCTGAACCATCCGTCGGATGTTCTGAAAGAAGGTCAGGAAGTAAAGGTCAAGCTGCTGGGCTTTGACGATCGCGGCAAGGTGCGCCTGTCGATGAAAGTTGTCGATCAGGAAACCGGTGAAGAGATCGTTCCCGAGAAGAAAGAAAAGAAAGAGGAAAGCGCAGAGTAATCTGCGTCTTTTGCAAGAACGAAGGCCCCGGTAATCCGCCGGGGCCTTTTTCTTTGGGCGAATGTCGAGTGCCGCAGCGATACTGTGGAATGTGCCGATCATCAGCTGGTGCTGGGGTAGGCTTCAATTTAGATGAGGATACAGTTTTAATCGCTGAGTGCATTGCCCTGAAACAGAGCCTCGCAACCACTTAAAACGTTGGCTTTACAGGCCCGAGGCATCTACTTGGGCGTTCTTTTCTACTCATTGCCGATAAAAGAATGAATTTACGACGATATCCGATCGTTTCTTGGTTTATTTCTTTTCTTCGATCAAAAGCTCTTCTATGAGCGCGCCTAACAGTTGCGTCCTCGATTTGACCTTAGCTTTTTTGTAGATTGAATTGTTCTGGGACTTGATTGTTCCCTCGCTGGTCTCGCGCAGTTTAGCTATTTCTGCGAGGGACAGGCCCTTTACGGTGAGCAGTGCAACATCTCGTTCCGCAGCACTAAGGCCCCAACGGTCGAACTGTAGTTCCAGCATCCGAAAAAACTCGCCTTGAGCCTTTCGCAGGTTCTGTTTGACTTCTTGGTGACGTCGCAAAAACAGCCTGTGGCTTTGCCAAATCAAAAGCCCCCCAAGAATAAACCCAAATAGGGTGATGAGAGCCGTGATTTCATGGACCACCCAACTCGCGGAAAAAATGTAGTACCCTGTTATTTCGCCAATCAATTCGATCACAAACGTCAAAGCAGAGATCGCATATACAGCGATCCCCGCTTTGAACATGGCTTCTTTTTTAAACCATTTGTTCAAACCCCAATCTCGCTTGGGCTCAAGTTGGAAGCTGAATTAATCATCGTCGCCTTCGTCATCCCCTTCGCCATCGTCACCTTCACCGTCGCGCTCGCCATCGTCGCCTTCGCTATCGCGTTCGCCGTCATCGCCTTCGCTATCGCGTTCGCCATCGTCGCCTTCGCTATCGCGCTCGCCATCGTCACCTTCGCTGTCGCGCTCACCATCGTCGCCTTCGCTGTCGCGTTCACCATCGTCGCCTTCGCTATCGTTTTCCCCATCGCCTTCGTCATCGTCACCTTCGTCGTCATCTTCGTCGTCATCTTCGTCATCAAAATCTTCGTCGTCATCTTCCTCATCGTCGAACTCATCGTCTCGCTCTGAACGATCCCGAACGATGGTTCCGTCTTTCCCCAGCACCACTTCTCTCTCGATTCCAGGTCCAGTCGCTTCAAAGCGAAGATTCCCAAACAGCGTGTTGGTTATTTCGATTCGTTGGAAACCTTGTTCTGTGAGTTCGTCGATGATGTCTTGCTTGGTGGTTTGCGAAAGCGCCGTGGTGGCCATCAGAACGAAAGTTGATGTCAGACCGATAGTTTTCTTGTTCATGTTCCCATCCTCAAAGGAATTGCCAATTGAACTAAAACATCGGCGCTTTGCGATGGGAATATAACTTAGGTTGGTTAGGCCAGACTTGAACCAAAGAACTATATCCTCAACGGTACTGGGTAATGCGCGCAATGTGCGGGAACGTGGATTTGGAGAGCGCCGAAAAATTTTTCAGGAGCAAATTCCTGAATTTGATCTCGGACCGATCTGAATTTACAGCCATGTAGTTTTTGAAGGTGACACCGAGGATATGTCCGAAGCCAAGAAATTCGAAAAGCTCTTCTCTACTCCAATGATGCGATTTGTGGTGCCTAACAGTGCAGCGCTTAATGCGGCGATTCTGTTTGAGGCCGAAAAGATGCGTGAGGAAGACGAGGGTGCCTCAAAATCCAATCGCGGCGGATGGCACTCAAACGGAAACCTCTTTGATCGCGATACGCCCGCTATTCAGAATTTGCGAGACGCGGCCGAAGATGCGGTGTTTCAAATAACGCGAAAGGTCTCAGACAAGGTTGAACCGGATAAACTTCGCCTGAAATTGTTCGGGTGGATAAACGACAATCCTTCCGGCGGGTACAATGCGCCGCATACTCATCCCGGCGCGCATTGGTCTGGAGTGTACTATGTTTCTCAACCCGAGATCGAAGAAGGTTCGTCTGGAATGATTGAGTTTCTCGACCCCCGAAACGAGTTGCCTCACTGGCGCATACTTCAGGCGAGTGCGTTTCGGAACAAAAAGAAGCTGCGCCCGGCAGCAGGCGAAATGATCCTTTTTCCATCCTATCTGACCCATTGGGTCCACCCAAACCAAAGTAAAGAAAGCCGCGTCACGGTTGCCTTCAACGCAACCTTTCGACGTCCAAAATCGGATCCCACTTAATCGCCTCGAGATACGCAGCCTCTGTGGTATCGAACATCATGGCATGTTTCGCCTGGTCAACGCAGTCAGCGCGGCTTTCAGTTTCCATCAGAAGCTACAATCCTTTGGCAGCGAGACCGCGTTCAACTGACGTATCGGATCCCAACCACCGCCTCGGCAGGCGTGCCCACAGTCGATCCAACATAGCCAATCTGCCTTTTTCGATCAGTGCCGCTTTCGAGCCCTGCACGTCACGGTAAACGATATGTTAACACTTCTAAGTTGAGTTAGCTCAAAGTTAGGGAAATCCAAATCATCTGGGAAGTCGCCGCGCTTTGGCCTCTATCACCATCTTTGAGATCGACGGAGATCCGTTTGGCAACCCCAGTGTGACGGTGACCCAGGGGTTTCAGGTCACCATTACTGATGATAATAATTTTCTCGAAAATCCGGACAACAACGGCAGCCAACAGTTCGATACCCTCCCAATCCCCGGGCTGAGCAACTCCGGCAGCTTTCAGATATTTGAAGGCTACAGCGCGACGGTCGGAGGTGCACCGGTCACCTTCACACTGCTGCAATTCTCGGGTACGCAATACATCGTTGTGACCTCGGGAAACGTTGCTGTTAACGATGTACTGACAGGCAACTCACTGGCCCAGAGTACTGCACCTGCGGTCGAATATGATAACCTTCCCAGCTTTGTCTGCTTTACTTCGGGGTCACATATTCTGACACCGTCGGGCCAGCGTCTGATCGAAGAAGTCAAAGCAGGCGATCATGTGATCACCGCAGATGGCACCGGTCGGGCCGTGCGCTGGGTGGGTCAGCGACGGCTGAGTGAGGCGGATCTGAGACAGACCCCTAAGCATTGCCCGATCCGGATCAGTGCGGGCAGTCTTGGGCCGCAGACACCATCGCGAGATCTGCTGCTGTCACCTCAGCATCGGGTTGTCGTGTCCTCACCTTCGTTGGAACTGCATCATAGTCACCCGATGATGTTGGCGACGGCCAAGTCTCTGCTCAACGGCAAGTCTATCACGCAAGTACCGCCAACCGGGGGCGTCGAGTACATTCACATTCTATTCGACCAGCATGAGCTGGTGAATGTCGAAGGATTGTGGTCGGAATCGTTTTATCCCGGCGGATACACGTTGGACGCGATGAGCAGTGCGGTGAAGGAGGAACTATTCGAGCTGTTCCCCGAGCTTCATTCCGACGCAGGCGGCTATGGTGATACGGTGCTGCCGGTTCTGAAACCGTACGAAGTGCAGATGCTGCGCCCGGAGCTGTGTGCCCCTTGTGGAGCTACTGCAGCGTTTGCGCACTAAACGAGGGCGGGGGCTTGTGCCCCCCGCCCATTATCCAATCACGATGGCGCTTTGGTTTTGCGCAGATAGGGGAAAATCGTTTCGAACTCGCCGAACTTCTCTTTTGCCTCATCGTTGGAGACCGCAGGTGGAATGATCACATCCTCACCCGGCACCCAATTTGCGGGGGTTGCCACGCCCTTGGCGCTCATCTGCAGGCCATCCAGCGCACGCAGAATCTCGGCAAAGTTGCGGCCCACGGTCATCGGGTAGGTCATGGACAGTTTCAACTGCTTATCGGGTCCGATGATAAAGACAGAGCGTACAGTTGCGCTGTCGGCAGGCGTGCGGCCGTCGGGCAGATAGGCCTCGGCCGGCAGCATGTCGAAGGCTTTGGAAACAGCCAGACCGTCATCGGCGATGATCGGGAAGCCGGGGTTGGCGTTGCCATAGGCCTCGATATCTTTTTTCCACTTTTTATGATCTTCGACACCATCGACCGACACGCCGATCACTTTGGTGTTCCGCGCCGCCCATTCATCGTTCAGCTGCGCAACTGCCGAAAACTCGGTCGTGCAAACAGGAGTGAAGTCCTTGGGGTGTGAGAACAGGATGGCCCAGCTATCGCCAATCCAGTCATGAAACTGGACGGTGCCCTGATCTGTCTCTGCGGTGAAATTCGGGACCGTATCATTGATGCGCAAACCCATTGGGAAACTCCTTTCCTGTGAAAAATCGCGAGTCGATTGCTGCCAACCTAATCACTTTGCGCAGAGGTTAAACCATTCATGTTGCGCTGTCAGAAGATTCAGTAGGTAGATAATTTGATCAAATTATGTTTTACCCTTGCCCGACACCCGGGTGGGTGACAGAGTGCGAATGAAAACCGACCGTTCGGTCGATTGATTCCTGATCCGGAGGATGAGCCATGATCGAAAAACGCGATTTCTATATCAACGGCAAATGGGTCGCCCCATCAGAGCCGAATGATTTCGAAGTGATCGACCCGTCGACCGAAGAACCATGCGCGGTGATCTCGCTAGGGTCAGAGGCTGACACTAACGCAGCGGTCGCCGCGGCCAAAGCTGCTCTGCCTGGTTGGATGGCAACCCCGGTGGACGAGCGCATCGCTTTGGTCGAGAAACTGGTCGATATTTACGCCACCCGCTCTGAGGATCTGGCCCAGGCGATGTCGATGGAGATGGGTGCACCGATCGAAATGGCGCGCAGCCAGCAATCGGGCGCGGGGATCTATCACCTGAAAAACTTCATCCGTGCCGCCAAGGCGTTCCAATTCGAACGTCCGTTGGGCGATCATGCGCCGAATGACCGGATCATATATGAAGCGGTGGGTGTGGCAGCCCTGATCACCCCATGGAATTGGCCGATGAATCAGGTCACGCTCAAGGTCGGCGCGGCGGCGATTGCGGGCTGCACGATGGTGCTGAAACCGTCCGAGCAAAGCCCGCTGAACGCGATGATCTTTGCTGAGATGATGGATGAGGCTGGCTTCCCGGCTGGTGTTTTCAACCTGGTGAATGGCGATGGCGTGGGCGTGGGCTCTCAGCTCTCGGGGCACGCAGATGTTGATATGGTCAGCTTCACCGGTTCGACCCGCGCGGGCACTGCGATTTCCAAGAATGCGGCGGATACACTGAAGAAAGTGCATCTGGAACTGGGCGGCAAAGGGGCCAATGTGGTCTTCGCCGATGCCGACGAAAAGGCGGTAAAACGCGGCGTCCTGCACATGATGAACAACACCGGTCAAAGCTGTAACGCGCCCAGCCGGATGCTGGTGCAGCGTCCGATCTATGATCAGGCGGTTGAGACAGCCGCCGAAGTGGCAAACAAGGTCACCGTCGGCAGTGCCGCCGAGGAAGGCCGACATATCGGACCGGTGGTGAACGAAGTGCAGTGGACCAAAATTCAGGACCTGATCCAGAAAGGAATTGATGAGGGCGCGCGTCTGGTTGCAGGCGGCACGGGTCGGCCAGAGGGGCTGAACAAGGGCTATTATGTGCGCCCAACGGTTTTTGCCGATGCCAATAACCAGATGACGATCGCGCGCGAGGAGATCTTTGGCCCGGTTCTGACCATGATCCCCTTCGACACCGAAGAAGAAGCCATCGAGATTGCCAATGACACACCTTACGGGCTGACCAATTATGTTCAGACCCAAGACGGTGCACGCGCCAACCGAATGGCTCGCGTCTTGCGGTCGGGCATGGTTGAGATGAACGGCCAGTCGCGCAGCGCTGGGTCCCCGTTTGGTGGGATGAAACAGTCCGGCAATGGCCGCGAAGGCGGGGTTTGGGGACTGGAGGACTTCCTTGAGGTCAAGGCCGTTGGCGGTTGGGCCGCCGAATAGTCAATCTTGGTGCTATCAAAATGTGAGGCACCCCAAGGGTGCCTCGCTTTGTTTCTTAGGCAGGTCGGACGATAAGCTGCGGCTCTCCGTCCGACGTGTGGCGGGTGGATCGACCATCCCAGCCAATCTCACCTGTCACCCGCTGGCGAAGGGACGAAAAACTGTCGAACCGGACCACATCTACGGGCACGTCGAACTGAAGGGTCACCCGGCGATGTCCGCCATCCCCAATCATGGTCAGACCGCGGATTTCGGCGGTGAAGGGCTGACCCAGATATCGACCCTCAACTCGGTCACCGACGCGCAACTGCACTCGATTTCCTGCCATCGCGTGCAACGTGTTCCAATCCCGCGCACCGAGTTGATGCGCCAACAGTTCCAGCGCCTCGCTATGCGATAGCTTCACTCCGGCGTCCTGCAGGCGTTTGCGCAGGCGTTTTGCCTGCTCTTTCAGCTCCGCAACCGGAGCGATGTTCTGAGTATGTGTCATGGTGTGCCTCGTTTCCTGAAACGGGCGCGAAATCTGGACGGGGTTCGCATTGCCATCCGCGCGCCTGGAAAGGGCAACAGATGTGATTCAATCGGGTTTCACCAAAGCCTAAGGCCGCGAACGGCAGGGGACCCGAACCTGCCGTGCATATGGCAACGACGCGCCAGAATGTCAATCAGGCGTCGGCCTGCGCCGCCTCATAGGCCAGCATGGCGCGCTTGACGGGCAGCCCCCAGTGGTAGCCGCCTAAGCCGCCCGATTTGCGCAAGGCACGGTGGCAGGGGATCAGCCAACTGACCGGGTTGCGCCCAACTGCGGTGCCCACGGCGCGCACCGCTTGGGGTGAGCCGACCCGCTGCGCGATCTCGGAATAGGTGGTGACCTGGCCCGAAGGGATGTGCATCAGCGCTTCCCATACCTTGATCTGCAGTGGTGAGCCGATCAGGTAGAGCGGGGTCGGCTCCAACCGGTCGCTGGCCGCACCGAAGGCGCTGAGCACCCAAGGCCGCAGGCGCATGGGGTCCTCGACAAAATCAGCATTGGGCCAACGAGAGATCATGTCTTCCATCGCCGCCTCCTCGCCTGTCTCGGCCCCAAAGGCGATTCCACAGATTCCCTTGTCAGTTCCCATAACCAGCGCAGGGCCAAAGGGGCACTCGAACCAGCCCCAGTAGATCGTGAGACCTGCGCCTTTGCGGGCATATTCACCGGGGCTCATGGATTCCCATTTCAGGAACAGGTCATGAAGCCGCCCACTGCCGGACAGCCCCACATTATGAGCGGTTTCCAGCGTGGTGAAACGCTCGTGCAACAGAGCTTTGGCATGGCCAAGGGTCAGGTATTGCTGGTATCGCTTCGGAGAGACCCCGGTCCAGCGTGAGAACAGACGCTGAAAATGGGCAGGGCTCATATCCATCTGGCGAGCCAACTCATCAAGACTGAGACTCTCTCCGCCTTGATCGATCAATTCGATCGCGCGCCGCATGACGTTATAATGATATCCGCTTTCTGCTGTCTGGACGTTCATCGGTCACCTCATCAGTTACAGGAACAGTAACTTGCCCCTGTCGATCTTGCGACCCGGAACCTGCGCTTTATCTTGTCAACTGAGTTGACGAATCAAATCGATTTCTCCTACCATTCAGGTATGGGACACAGGTTGGATCAGCTTTATCAGGCAGTTCAGGCCACCCGGCCTTTGCTGCGGAACATCACGGCAGCGGTTGAGCAGGGCAGCCAGCGCAAAGGCGTGACCGTCGGGCAACGTGCCCTTTTGGAAGGTCTGTCGCTATCTCCCGGCGCGACAGCCCCGGTGCTATGCGCCGAGCTGCAGCTGAAACGACAATATGTCTCGCGCATCTTAAAAGAGCTGATGGGCGCACAGCTGATCGAAAGCCAGCCCAATCCCAAACGTGCAGGCACCTACTGCTACCGGCTGAGCCCTGCGGGCGAAGAGACGATCACGGCTATCAGGGCGGATGAGATGGCCAAGCTGACACGCTTTGCACAGGATTTTTCTGCGTCAGAGCTTGCCGCCTATCACAAGGTTCAGCTGGCCCTGACCCGCTATTTCGCAGAACTCGCCAAGGAGGCCTGACATGACCGTCCTTTGGATAATGGCGGCAAGCATCATGATCGCCGTGTTGTACATCCTCTTGCAAATCCGAAAGATTGGCACTCCGACAACCGGAGCCAAAATAGACCTGGCATCGCGGCCTGAAACGGCGCTGCTGGTGATCGATATGCAAACAGATTTTACCTCGATACCCACCTGGGATGACGCACAAATTGAAGGTGTCTTGTCGACGATCCGGTCAACGACGGACAGCGCCCGCCAGTCTGACTGGTCCGTGATTGCCATCCGTCATGAATTCAAGGGACGGCTGGCGAACTTGCTGAACGGGTGGTTCAATCAGGGGCGCGGCAACGCAGGTTCCGACGGAGTTGGGTTGGATCCGCGTCTTGCGCTGAATCCCGATGCCGAGTTTGTAAAATCCGTAGGTGACGCCTTTTCTTCGCCGGGCTTTGAACGGTTCCTGCAAGACAAACGGATCGGAACGCTGGTTCTGACAGGGTTGGACGGGTGTCATTGCGTGAATAAGACCGCGCAGGGCGCGCTTAATCGAGGATATCGGGTTCAGATCGATCCGGCGGCTGTACTGGCAGCTGATCCGAACCGGTGGCAGGGGATCAGGGATCAACTTGCAACGGCGGGGGTGGATTTCCGACTGCAGACGTGAGGCATAGGGATAAATCGACCAAGACCCGCGCCTAGGCAAAACCAAAACGCACCTTTTCAATTGCGACCGCTTGTCTGGCAGGGCATTAAGGCTCGGATGGCCAAACAACTTGGATACCACAAGATCCGCGAGATCTTTACGCGTTTTCACGACGCCGACCCTGAACCCAAGGGCGAGTTGGAGCATGTAAACGTCTATACTCTGGTCGTTGCCGTCGCACTGTCAGCGCAGGCGACCGATGCCGGCGTCAACAAGGCTACGCGCGCGCTATTCAAGATCGCCGACACGCCGCAGAAGATGCTGGATCTGGGCGAAGAAGGTCTGATCGAACATATCAAGACCATCGGCCTGTTCCGCCAGAAGGCCAAGAACGTAATCAAGCTGAGTCGCATTCTGGTCGAAGACTATGGCGGTGAGGTGCCCAACTCCCGCGCGGCGCTTCAATCGCTACCGGGTGTGGGGCGCAAGACAGCCAATGTTGTCCTGAACATGTGGTGGCGATATCCGGCGCAGGCGGTGGACACGCATATCTTCCGCGTCGGTAACCGCACCGGCATTTGTCCGGGCAAGAATGTGGACGCCGTCGAACGCGCCATCGAAGACAACATACCGACCGACTTTCAGCTGCATGCGCATCACTGGCTGATCCTGCATGGCCGCTATCACTGCAAGGCACGCAAACCGCAGTGCCCTACCTGTATCATCCGCGATCTCTGCGAATTTGAGGACAAGACTCTATGAAAACCTACCAACTGACCGGCATCGGAAACGCCGTTGTGGACGTGATTTCCCAAGCCGATGACAGTTTCCTTGAGCTGATGGGCATCGAAAAGGGCATCATGCAGCTGATCGAACAGGAACGCGGCGAGGTACTGTACGCCTCGATGGAAGGCCGGGTGCAGACTCCGGGTGGCTCGGTTGCCAATACCATTGCGGGTGCGGGTGCACTGGGTCTGGATTCGGCGTTTATCGGGCGGGTGCATGATGATGCGCTGGGCCGTTTCTATGCCGATGCGATGAACGAAGACGGGGTGGATTTTGTGAACCCGCCGGTGCCGGGGGGCGAGCTGCCAACCTCGCGTTCGATGATCTTTGTCTCACCGGATGGCGAGCGGTCGATGAACACCTATCTGGGTATTTCGTCCGAGCTGTCTTCTCGGGATGTCTCGGAAGACGTCGCGGGCAACAGCCAGATCATGTTCCTCGAGGGCTATCTGTTCGACAAGGAAAAGGGCAAAGCCGCGTTCCTTGAAGCCGCGCGCAACTGCCATAAGGGTGGCGGCAAGGCGGGCATCGCCATTTCTGACCCGTTCTGTGTAGAACGGCACCGGGTCGATTTCCTGCTGCTGATCGAGAATGAGCTGGATTTTGTAATCGGCAACGAGGCCGAGATCAAATCGCTGTTCGAAACCGACGATCTTGAGGAGGCGCTGGCGAAAACGGCCGAGATTTGCCCTCTGGTCGTTTGCACCCGGTCGGGCGACGGGGTGACTGTTCTGAACGGCAACGCGCGCATCGATGTACCGGTTGAAAAGGTCGTACCGGTGGACGCGACCGGCGCGGGCGATCAATTCGCCGCCGGATTCCTGTTCGGCATGGCGACGGGCCGCGATTACGAGACCTGCGCAAAAATTGGCAACGTCTGCGCACGCGAAGTCATCAGCCATATCGGCCCCCGGCCCGAGGCGAATATGCAGGAATTGCTGCGGGCTGAGGGATTGCTCTGATCCCGCGAAACGCAACGTAACGCTGGTGCGTCACATTTCGGGATGGCTACCCTTTTTTTGGATGTAAGGGGGGGAGCCAATTCATGTTGGGCAGAGCACTCAGGATCACCGCAGGAACATTGGCGTTGGGGCTTGTGGCCGGCGTTGGGTACCTGCTGATCTCTCCGCCCGACCTGTTGCGAGTCGGGACCAACTATTCGGCCAAGATCGTCTGTTCTAACGTGTTCATCGCCGGGCGGGATGCGCAAGAGGTTCTGGCGGTTGATGTGCAGGCGCCCGGGCATCCGTTGCTGAAACACGTCTCGGTCTCGGTTGACCCCGAGGCGCAATCAGTATCTGCAAAGCTACTCGGGATCTTCGCCCCTGCGACCAGCCAATATCGCGAGGGGCTGGGATGTGCGAATACGCATGAGGCCCAACCGGTCAACACCCAGCTAAACACTCTGCCCGCGCTGTCTGATGCACTTTGGCCGGAAGGCACCACAGTGGCCCCAACGCAGAACTCCAAATTGGCAATGGTTCTGTCGGACCCGACCATTCTGGGAGAGGGCTTCCGCGCCGTAGTTGTGGTGCATGATGGCCGGATCATTGGTGAGGCTTATGCGGATGGATTCGACGAAAATACCCCTCTTCTGGGCTGGTCAATGACCAAAACCATAACCTCTGGATTGATTGGAACGCTGATAAAATCCGGTCAGATGAAGTTGACGGATACACTGGTCGACTCATTTCCCGATTGGGCAGAGGACAACCGGCAACACATTACCGTCGAGGATATGTTGACCATGTCCAGCGGCCTGCGATGGAACGAAGGCTATGGTGACGTCTCGGACGTGACTCGGATGTTATATCTGAGCGACGACATGGCGGGGTTTGTCACTTCGCTTGAGGCCGAGGCTGAGCCAAATACTGAATTCAACTATTCGTCGGGCACATCCACCGTCTTGGCGCGGGTCTGGCAGGATCAGATCAAAGATGACAGCTTGTCCTATCCGCAGCGCGCACTCCTGCTGCCACTGGGCATGACCTCGGCCATACTTGAAACTGATGTTTCTGACACCTTTGTCGGCTCAAGCTATATGTACGCCACAGCGCGGGATTGGGCACGATATGGGCAATTCCTGCTGCAGGGCGGCACATGGGAAGGGCAGCAAATTCTGCCCGAAAGGTTCACTGACTGGATGTTCGAACCGGTTGCTGTCTCGGGCGGGGCATATGCCAAAGGTCACTTGTGGCGCGACGTGCCGGGTGGAGAACCCCCGTTCGAAGATGCAGTCTGGATGGCCGGACATGATGGGCAATCGGTCGGGATATTCCCTTCGCGTGATTTGGTGATCGTGCGATTGGGGCTTACACCGTCCGATACCGGTTATTCCCCGCTGCCGCTGGCCAAAGCGGTGATTACGGCGCTTGGTTCCTAACCCGAACTACCCGAGATGCGGCTGAAACGCAGAAAGCACCTGCTGGTAGACGTCCTTTTTGAACGGCACGATCTCATCGACCAGCCGCGTCGTGGTCTGCCATTTCCAGTGGGTGAACTCGGGGTGCTCGGTTGCGATATCGATCTGATCATCCCGGCCTAAGAACCGCATCAGGTACCACTTCTGCTCCTGTCCGCGATACCGGCCCTTCCAGATTTTCGGCACAATGTCATGCGGTAGGTCATAGGGCAGCCAGCCGTCGGTCTCGGCGATGATGTCGACCAGATCGCTGGTTACACCAGTTTCTTCCCAAAGCTCGCGCAGGGCCGCATCGCGCGGGTCTTCGCCCTTGTCCACGCCGCCCTGAGGCATCTGCCAGGCGTCCTTGTGGCGATCATTGCGCTGACCGACAAAGATCAGACCCTCGGCATTCATCAACATCAGTCCCACGCAGGGGCGATAGGGCAGTTTGGCGATTTCATCAGGGGTCATGCGCGGCCTCGTGATTAAGCTTTGCTGCGTCTCTAGCAAGCGCCGCAGTAAAGGCAAAGGGAATGACGTTAGGTTTCGCGTGACAAAGGTGACGCGAAGGTCAATCTGACGGTCAAAGTCGGGAGGGAGAGTTTGCCATGACTGCGTACCCAAACATGCTGGCCCCGCTGGATCTGGGCTTTACCACGTTGAAGAACCGCGTGCTGATGGGCTCGATGCATACCGGGCTGGAAGAGACTGGCGATTGGAATCGGGTTGCTGAATTCTACGCAGACCGGGCGCGCGGCGGTGTGGCGCTGATGGTGACCGGTGGGATTGGCCCAAACCTTGAAGGCTCGGTGCTGCCGGGGGCTTCGATGATGACCAACGATACAGAGGTGGCGAACCATTCCATCGTCACCCGACGCGTGCATGAGGCTGGCGGCAAGATCGCCATGCAAATCCTGCATGCGGGGCGGTACGCCTATGGGCCGAAATGCGTCGCCCCCAGCCCGGTGAAATCTCCAATTTCTCCGTTTCCGCCGCATGAGCTGGACGAAGAGGGCATCGAGAAGCAGATCGGCGATATCGTCAACGCGGCTGTTCTGGCCCAGAAGGCGGGCTATGACGGGGTCGAGATCATGGGCTCCGAGGGGTATTTCCTGAACCAGTTCCTCGTGACCCACACCAACAAGCGCGAGGATCGCTGGGGTGGGTCATACGAGAACAGGATGCGTCTGCCCATTGAGGTGGTGCGCCGCACGCGGGAAGCCGTGGGGAGCGATTTCATCATCATCTATCGCCTTTCGATGATTGATCTTGTGCCCAATGGGTCGACCCATGACGAAGTCGTTGAACTTGCGCAGCGGATTGAGCAGGCCGGGGCAACGATCATCAACACCGGTATCGGCTGGCACGAGGCGCGGATTCCAACGATTGCCACCAGCGTTCCCCGTGCTGCATTTGCGTGGGTTACCAAGAAGCTGATGGGTAAAGTCGGGATTCCAGTGATCACCTCGAACCGGATCAACACGCCTGAGGTTGCCGAAGAAGTTCTATCGACCGGTTGCGCCGATATGGTGTCTCTGGCGCGGCCCATGCTGGCCGACGCGGATTTCGTGAACAAGGCGATTGCGGATGAGGCCGCGAAGATCGCCCCGTGCATCGCATGCAATCAGGCCTGTCTGGACCACACTTTCAGCGGCAAGCTGACCTCATGCCTGGTGAATCCGCGCGCCTGTCATGAGACTGAATTGGTGATCGGCAAGGCCGAGACACGCAAGACAGTGGCCGTTGTCGGCGCTGGCCCTGCAGGTTTGTCCACCGCGATGACAGCTGCCCAGCGCGGCCATGATGTAACCCTGTTTGATCGCGCGGCCGAGATAGGCGGGCAGTTGAACATGGCCAAACAGGTGCCAGGGAAAGAAGAGTTCTGGGGACTGGTCGACTGGTACCGTACCATGATGGACGACCTAGGCGTGACGGTCGAACTGAACCGCGAGGTCAGCGCGGATGATCTGACCGGTTATGATGAGGTGGTCATCGCCACCGGTGTCACTCCACGTGATCCACAGATTCCCGGCCAGGATCGGGACAATGTGCTCAGCTACATCGACGTGCTGCGCGACAAGGCCGAGGTCGGCAGCACCGTCGCCGTGATCGGGGCCGGAGGCATCGGGTTCGATGTCTCCGAATTTCTGCTGGAAGACGGTCACAGCCCAACCACGGACCTTCCATTGTGGATGAAGGAGTGGGGCGTGACCGACCCCGCAGAACACCGCTCGGGCCTGGCCCCCGAGGGCCCGCAGCCCGAAGCACCAGCACGGCAGGTCACGCTGCTGCAGCGCAAGGCGCAGCGTCACGGCAAGGGGCTGGGAAAGACAACGGGCTGGATCCACCGCGCGACGCTAAAGATGAAGGACGTCAGTTTCGTTGGTGGTGTGAATTATGAGCGCATCGACGAGGACGGCCTGCATGTCAGCTTTGGTGAAACCCGCGATGATCCAACCGTGATCGCAGCCGAGTCGATCGTCCTATGTGCCGGGCAGGTCTCGGACCGATCGCTGGCGGATGAGCTGATCGAACGTGGAATGACCCCGCATGTGATTGGTGGAGCAGATGTGGCAGCTGAGCTGGACGCCAAACGTGCGATCAATCAGGGCACACGTCTGGCAGCAGCGTTCTGACGTTGTAATGCCAGTGCGCTGGAGAAAGCCGCCCCGGAAGAGGCGGCTTTTTTCGTTTTCCTTGACTCAGTTGTTATCAATATACATATGTACAACATGAGTCAGAAAATAGAACGCACCCAAACAGGAATTCGAATCGAGAAGCGGCTTCTGAAAGTTCTCAAAGGGCTGGCAGAATCGCTGGACATGACCCTTGGCGACCTGATTGAGGGCATCGCGCTGCACAGCCTTGAGAACAAGCCAGCCTTCTCTGAAGAGACACTGAAGAAGATCAAACAGCTCAAAAGTGTCTACGACTTCGATTGGACAGCCGAAGACAGCCACCGTTTCAAGGAGGATGAAGAATGAGCGCATCGCGATACGCCGACGTCACCATCGCATTTGAAGCACACGCAATCGACAACGCAACGTTCGGACACGCCGAACATGTGCAAGTCGCTTATGACCTGCTACACAAGTATGATTTCATCGATGCCGCAGCGATCTACGCTAAGGGAATTCGCACGTTAGCAGCGAACGCAGGCGCACCGGACAAGTTCAATCTGACAATCACCTACGCATTCATGAGCCTGATCGCAGAGCGGCTGGCCAACACGCAAGCTACTGACTTTAAGAGTTTCGCACAGGAAAATTCCGACCTGATGGCCAAGTCAGTACTCAACCAATGGTATTCTGCGGAACGTCTCAACATGCAGCTTGCCCGCGATATATTCCTGCTGCCTGCCGCCGCATAATCGTGTTTTGCGGCGAAGGTGAATTGTTACTCTACAGTGATCGTAATCACCTCGGACACAATGGGCGTCGCATGAGGGACGTGGCCTGCATCCCCAAGCACCAGCTGCAAAGTATGCTCACCCGCAGCAAGTTCCAAAGTCACCTCGGTCTGACCGCCACCGAAATGAATGTGATTGTCGTCTGCGGGCAGACCGTATGACAGTTCGTCCGCACCGTCTTCTCCCTGACCAAGTGGTGGGCGATCAATCAGGAGGTGATGGTGCCCTGTATTTTCCTTCTCGGTTCCTGCAGGGGCAACGCCCATACCGCTGAGGCCAAAGACTACGGTCACAGGTGATTGCACGGTGTCCCCGTCAGACAGGTTGACGAAATAGACCTTCGCATCTGGATTCGATGGTGTTTCCCCTCCGGCCCACGCAAGGCTGGCGGTCAGACACAGGGTAATGACAGCAAATAGGGCTTTCATAGTCTCCTCCGTGGTCACAAAAATGCCATTCTCATCATAGCACGATTGGAAAAAAGTCCAGAAAACGGGGTTTTGTATCGAAAGGCATGGTCCGCGGCATATAGGCCCGGGCGTTTCCTAGTTGCAAACGATCCGATTCAAAACCCTGATATTATCCCATGTCTGCCCAGTTCTTGCCCAGATTGATCGCGATAAAGAGACAACGAACGGAAGACCTGGGGAACGAGAATGGATCGACTAACTGAAATGGAGGCCTTTTCCAACGTGGTGGACCAGGGTGGTTTCACCGACGCGGCCAAGAAAATGGGCATCTCCAAATCAGCCGTGTCTAAACACGTCTCGAGCCTCGAGGCGCGGTTGGGGGCAAGGCTTTTGAACCGGACAACGCGCCGGGTTTCGCCAACCGAGATCGGGTTGGCCTATTATGATCGCGCCCGTCGCGTGCTGAACGACGCAGGCGAAGCGGATGCGCTGGTGACTTCGATGCAATCTGCGCCTTCTGGTCTGCTGCGGATCTCTGTGGCAACAGATTTTGGCGTCAATCACCTGTCGCCGGTCCTGTCGGACTTCCTATCGGCCTATCCGGACATCACCGTGAACATGGTTCTGAACAACCGCTATGTTGAGCTGATTTCCGAAGGCTTTGACGTGGCCGTGCGCATTGGCGAGCTGGAAGACAGCACGCTGCGCGCCCGTAAGCTGACCGAAACAGTGAAACGCATGGTCGCGTCGCCGAGATATATCGAGCAGTTCGGACGCCCGCAGAAGATCGACGATCTGAACGAACACAAACTGCTGCATTACTCCAGCCAATCCTCGGGCAGCGTGTGGAAGCTGACGGCGCCTTCGGGCGAGAAGCGTCAGGTCCGCACTGCTGGCTGGCTGAGCGTAAATGATGGGCAGTCGCTGCTGAACGCCGCGATCTCGGGGCTTGGGATCGCGCATCTGCCCAGCTATCTATATGCCGAAGCACTGAAATCGGGCGAGGTGGTAGACGCCATGCCATCGCTGCCGGATGAGGTTCAGGGCGTCTATGCGGTCTACCCGCCGGGCCGGTTCACCCAGCCCAAGGTGCGGGCTTTCATTGATTTTCTTGTCGAGTCCTTTGCCGAAAAGGGTCCGATGGATTGGTAGAATTCTCCCTGTGGCACCTAAACGGCCCGTGCTGAATAGCACGGGTCTTTTTTTGTCTAGCGATGCATCAGTTAGTCTCTGGTGATACGGCCCGCTGATACAGGTGCCACGTGGTGTGGCCCAGGATCGGCAGTGTGAAAATCAGCCCCAGAAACGCCGGAACCAGCGACAACAGCATGGTGACCGAGATGATCGCCGCCCAACTGAGCATTACCACCGGGCTTTCAGCGACCACGCGAATGGACGTGAGCATGGCGGAAACAAAGTTGGTTTCCCGATCCAGAAGCATGGGCATGGCCACCACAGTCACCGAGAACAGGACCGCCGACAAAAAAGCGCCGATACAGGTGCCGACCGCCAGAAAGGTCCAGCCTTGCGGTGTGAAGAAGATGGTGTTCATGAACCCTTCGAAATCCGAGAAGGACGCCTTTTGCAGGATGATCGCCAGCCAAAGGCGGATTTGGTAGGTCCATACCCAGAAAATGAACAGGGTGACAAAGGCCATCCAACCCATCTCGCGCTTGCGTTGATGGGCCATGACGCTGAGGATTTCGGACCAACCGAAGCTTTCTCCTTTCTGCATCCTACGGGACATTTCATAAAGCCCGGCGGCCGCAAATGGGGCAACCAGCGGAAAGCCTACGGCGGCAGGAATGATCATCCAGATCTTGCCAAGCCCGACCAGGCACCAAACGAACAGGATGCCGAAAACCGCGTAGAACAGGCCGAAAAAGCCGCTCATGACCGGGTGTGCGAGGAAGTCGGAAAACCCGGCCTTCAGCGATGCGGTAATATCCTCGGCCGTCAGCCTGTTAACCTCGGGCATGGATTGCTGTGGGACCGTGTTATCCGGCGGAGTGGTATCTTCGGTTTTGGATGCCATGACGCATTCCTCCCAAAGCATGGTGACTGGTGGGACTGCCTGCCAACAGGCCTGATGGCAAGACAGACGCACCGATTAGCTGCAAGTGTGCATCAGGCCGCGCCATCAGGGCAAGGGGGACACAGGGCGTCCGCGGTGCTCGCGCCTGTTAGTTGACCAGCAACACCGCCTCGACCCGGCGATTGAGATCGCGGCCCTCGGGCGTAGCGTTAGAGGTGATGGGCGCAAGATAGCCTACGCCCTGCGCCTCGATCCGGTCGGCGGCAACACCGTGCGCTTCGATCAGGCGCGCACGCACGGCTTCCGCCCGTTTGGTGCTGACCGCAATATTGGCCTGCAATGCGCCCGTATCATCCGTGTGCCCTACCAGCGCCAAACGGGTCGAAGGATTGTCGGCCAGATAGCCCGCAAGCAGCGCAAGCGAGGCAAACGGCCCTTCGCCCAGCGCGACTTCGCCGGTGCGAAAGTGCAGGTCATCAAGGATGACATGTCCGGTACTGCTGAGATCGTTTAGCAATCCGGCAGGGCCCTCAACGGTTTCCTCGATCACAAGTGGCTGCGCAGGCTGCGTACCTTGCGGGGTTACCCGGATCATCTGCACATAGCCATCCGGCGGGTTGCGACTGACTAGCAGGCTTAATACCTCCGCGCCCCGGATCGCGGACAGAAAGCGATAATCGTGTATCGCCACATACATGTCGGGGGTCGGCACCACCTCGGTGCCGAAGCGGAAATCGAACCCGCCACAGGAGCGCGCCTCGCATTCGAAGGCGATTTCGAAGCCCTGTTCCTGCAACTGATCCCGTAGCGGCGCGAGAATTTGCAGCGTTGTGCTGGATCCAGCCTGTAGTCGCCATGTCAGCCGCTCAACACGCCCTTCGACGGTGCGCGACGGAACCGAGCCATCGGCAAACTCACCGGTCGGCAAATCATAGCTGTCCAGCGCGCTGGTGCGGTCAGATATCTGCCGGGCGTTGGCAGGCAGCGTCAGTTCCTGCGCCTGCACAGGCACAGCCAGAAGGAGGCTAAGAAACAGGAAACGGATCATCGGAACTGGGCGTGATACTCGGGATTAGGGACCATCGCAGTGGCGCTGGCGACGCGATTGGTCATGTTGAAGAAACCGGTGACATTGGCAATGTCCCAGATGTCGCGATCCGAGAACCCGGCGTCGCGCAATTGCTGGCGATCGGGCTCTTCGATTGTGGTGCTGGCGGTGGTCATCTTGGCGGCGAAATCCAGCATTGCACGTTGGCGCGCGTCCAATTTGGCGACGCGGTAGTTCATGACCAGCATCTCACCCAGCTGCGGATCGCTCGAAAGCTGCCGCACCGCTGCGCCATGAGCCACGAGGCAGTAGAAGCATTTGTTGATCGAGGACACCACGACCGCAATCATCTCGCGTTCCAGCTTGGTCAGCCCGCTATCGGCCAGCATCAGATCATTATACATCGAAGCGAAGGCATTCAGCTTGTCGATATCGAAGGCATAGGCGCGCAGGACATTCGGCACCATTCCCAGTTTCTCAACACAGATATCAAAGTATTTCTGCGTCTCTGACGGTAGTGGGTCCACCATTGGCAGATCCAGGGCAGTGGGCATGTCCTGTTTGGTCAATTCGTCCTCCTCAGACGCGCTGGCGATAGTGGTATTCTCCGACGATCTTCATCCCAAGCGAGTGGTAGAGGCCATTGGCCCCCGCGTTCGCCTTGGTACAGATCACGCTAAGCGTCTGCGCGCCATTGTCCAGCGCCCAAAAGGCCGCGGCGCGCATGGCCCACTGGCCCAACCCCTTGCGGCGGTGATCCGGTAGGATTTCCAGCGCGTGAACCATCGCGATACCTTCATGGATCGCCACGAAGCCGGTTCCTGCGGGCTGATCGCTGTGGCGCAACAAAAGGCCGGTCTTTGGGCCCGGTGCCCGGTACATGATCGCAATCCGTTCGGGGCCGATACCGCCCTGCGCCCAGATCTCACGCATGATGGCCAGCGGTTCCCAGATGTTGAAAACAGTCACGCGCGGGATCGGGATATCGGTCAACTGCTGCGCCGGGCAGGAATAGATACTAACCGGATCAAGGATGTCGTAGCCGCGTTGCGCAAGCATTGCATCCAGCGCCTCATCTCCGGGCCGCAGGCAGAAGATGCGTTTTTGACCCATCGCCTGCATGGCGCTTTCGGCCGCATCGATATCGGCGCTGGTGACGTCCCCGGTGCGATTGGCGGCAGAAACGCGTGAACCTCCGCCCTGTCCTTGCCGCAGTCGAAATGGGCCTTGCGTTTGATAGCCGGCGGCAGGCCATGTGCCATCGACAACGGCGGCCCAATCGGGATTCAAAGCTCGATCTCTTTCGCAAGGCGGGTCATGGCGGCATCGATCCGTCCACCCTCGGTGCCGCGCACGACGACGTTGGCTCCGAAGACGCCATTCGTCTGAAACGGATAACAGCCGATCGAAAGATCGCCGAAGTCTTTGGCCAGTGCGGCCAAAGTTGCTGCAATATCGCCTTCACCCCGATCCACACGCAGCGTCTGCGACAAAAGCGGGCTACCTCCGATGAGCGAAGGCAGAACACTCGCAACCATGGCCTGAAAAACCAAAGGCACCCCGGCCATGACATGGACGTTGTTGATGGTAAAGCCGGGCGCGGTCGAGACCGGGTTGTCGATCAATTCGGCCCCTTCCGGAATACGCGCCATGCGCAGGCGAGCGTCGTTCAGTTCCAGCCCGGATTTCTCGTAATGCGCCTCAAGCAATGCACGCGCGTCGTCGCGAACATCGATATGCACGCCAAAGGCACGGGCGATGCAATCGGCAGTGATATCATCATGGGTCGGGCCGATGCCGCCGCTGGTGAACACATGGTCATGGGCATCGGACAGTGCCTTGACCGCCGCCTCAATCGCGGGCGCGTCATCGCTGACAATGCGCACCTCTTTCAGGTCAATGCCGTGTTTGGTCAGCTCTCCGGCAAGATAGTGCATATTGGCATCGCGGGTGCGGCCCGAGAGGATCTCATCCCCGATCACCAACATTGCAGCGGTTGGATTGGCCATGACGCGCCCTCCCTCTTGATCGACCGTTAGGGCAGGTATAGGCCCTTGGCCATGCGATTTGAAACCCCCCTTGTCCCCGCTCGACTGATCCGCCGCTACAAACGCTTTCTGGCAGACTGCAGGCTGGAAGACGGGCGCGAGGTGACAGCCCATTGCGCCAATCCGGGCTCAATGATGGGGCTCGCAGAACCGGGTGAGAAAATCTGGCTGGAGCCCAACGACGATCCGAAGAAAAAGCTGAAATACGGCTGGCGGCTGGTCGATCATGAGAACGGGCATTTCACAGGGGTCGACACATCAGTCCCCAACAAGGCGCTTCGGTTGGCGCTCGAGGCGCGTGAAATCCCCGAGCTGGCCGCCTATGAAACCGTGCGCCCCGAGGTCAAATACGGTGAAAACAGCCGTATCGATTTCCTGCTGACCGGGCCGGGCCTACCCGATGCTTATGTCGAGGTCAAAAGCGTCACCCTCTCACGCCAAGCGGGCCTCGCCGAGTTTCCCGACAGCGTCACCGCACGCGGCACCAAACATTTGGGCGAACTGGCAAAGATGGCCGTACAGGGCCACCGGGCGATCATGCTTTATTTGGTGCAAAGGACCGATTGCGATCGGTTTGCACTGGCCGATGATATTGACCCAGCCTATGCGGCGGCGTTTGAGGCGGCGATAGGGGTTGAACGCTTTGTCGTTGGAACTCGGATCACGCCCGAAGGCGTCTGGGTTGAGCCCGCTCGGCAATGGGGCGCGGGCTAGAAACTTCTTTGATAGACCCTATTTACTAGTTGAAAACCGAGCCCTCTGGTACTTTCTGCACAAGCAGCGTAAAAGAAGTGCTGCGTGAAATATTTGGAGTCCCGCACCGATGAAAGAACATCGTGGCCGTCTGACCAAAGACGGTATCCGCATCTATGAACAGAGTGACTTTGCCGGCATGCATGCGGCAGGGGCGCTGGCTGCGCGGATATTGGATGACATTGCTGAACATGTTTTTGTCGGCCAGACCACCGGTGCGATTGACGGGCTGATCACTCAGATGGTCGAGGATGCAGGTGCGGAATCGGCAACCATTGGCTACAAGGGTTATCAGCACGCCAGCTGCATCAGCGTGAACCACGTGGTGTGTCACGGCATTCCGGGTGACAAAAAGCTGAAGGATGGCGACATTCTGAATATCGACGTGACCGTCATCGTTGATGGCTGGTTCGGTGATACGTCGCGCATGTATGTGGCGGGTAAACTGCCGCGCAAGGCCGAACGGCTGATTCAGGTGACCCACGACGCACTGTTCAAAGGTATCGAGATGGTCAAGCCGGGCAATACCTTCGGCGATATCGGCCACGCCATTCAGGCCTATGTCGAGGCGCATCGGATGAGCGTTGTACGCGATTTCTGCGGCCACGGTCTGGGCCGGGTGTTCCACGCGCCACCAAATGTCCTGCACTATGGTCGTCCGGGTACCGGAGCTGTGTTGGAAGAGGGCATGTTCTTTACCATCGAGCCGATGGTCAATCTGGGGCGTCCTGAAACCAAGACACTGTCCGATGACTGGACTGCCGTGACCCGCGACAAATCGCTGTCGGCGCAGTTCGAGCATTCGGTCGGTGTGACCGCAGATGGGGTTGAGATTTTCACCTTGTCACCGGGCGGCAAATATCACCCGACCTATTCGTCCTGATCGGTCGCCTGATCGCGTAATAGCTTCAGCAGCAAGGTTTCATCCCGCCACGGGATGACCGCGTCGTGAATGAACACCGGCGCGCGCATCGGTTTGGGCGGAGGCCCAGTTGTGGTGTCGGCGTCTTTCGAAAAAGCCCAGAGCGGAGGTGTGATAGCGCGGTCCATGGACCAAGCATAACACGTTTATGGCTCAAAGTCCCAAAAGCTTGGGCGCATGTAACATGTCGGAGAACACTTCGGCCCCTAGTTCTTCCAATCGCGCACCATCATCATGGGCCGCATAGCCCAGGCAGCGCATATTGGCGCGCATTGCTGCGGTGACACCGTTTTCGCTGTCTTCGATCACAACCGGCACCGTTGCGCCGAAATGCTGGGCAGCGGTCAGGAACAGGGTCGGGTCGGGCTTGCCCGTTCCAAGCACCTGAGCCGAAAACATCACATCTTGAAAACGCTCCCAAAGACCATTCTGGCCCAAAGTGATCTTCATTTTCTCAGGCCGCCCATTTGAGGCGACACAGTAGGGAATGTCGCTTGCATCCAGTTGCGCCAGCAATTCACGGATACCCGCGACCAGAGGCGTGCCTGCTTTCAGCGTCTCGTAGATTTCCGCATAGATTTGATCAGTCCAGTCATCCGGCAGATCAGCCCCCAGCTCGCGCGCCTTGTCGCGCACACCGGTCATGGTGCCGCCAACAAACAGGGACATGCATTCGGCTAAGGACAAGTGCAGGCCATGGCCAGCGAGATTGTCGACCATGACCTGATTGGACAAAACCTCGCTATCGACCAGAACGCCGTCGCAATCAAAGATAACCAGATCGTGCATCTCAGCCCCCTGTGCGCCACATTAGCGAGATATGCGTGTCGCCATATTTCCGCGTGTCGTGCAGCGTAAAGCCCTCGGGCGCAGTCATTGGGGTGCTTTCTTCCCAGACGATCAGAGCGTCATCAGACAGCCAACCACCTTGGGTGGCGGCGGCCAGTGCCCTTTGACCCAGAGCTTTTCCGTAAGGCGGATCCAGAAAAACCAGATCACAAACAGCGCCCGGGTTTTCGCCCAAACGGATCGCATCCCGCCGGATCAAAGTGGTCTGGCTGGCACTGCCAGTTAGGGCGATATTCTTGCGGATCAGACTCTGCGCGACCCTCCCATCATCGACAAACGTGACGTGGGACGCGCCGCGAGACAGCGCTTCAAGTCCCAATGCACCGGTGCCCGCAAACAGGTCGAGAACCTGCAAGCCGTCGAAGTCGATCTGATGATTTAAAACGTTGAACAGGCTTTCCCTTACCCGGTCAGTGGTCGGGCGAAGATGCGCACCGGCATCGCCTTTGCCAACCGAAGTCAGAGCCCGGCCCCGGAAGTCTCCGGCGATGATCCTCACGCTTTGAGCAGCGGTTTCAGGTCCGCTTCTGGGTCGGCAACAACAGCCGGATCAGCGGTCTTGCCCGCATCAATCAGGCGTTTGCCAACCATATAGGCGCGCGGGTCATTCATCGCGTCGACCGCGATCAGCTGATCTCCCTTGTAGTACCAGAAGGACACCGTCGCGCCCTCACCCTTGCGAGTCACCACACGGTCATAGCCGGTATTCAGCCCGGCGATCTGCAGCTTGACGTCATACTGATCGGACCAGAACCAAGGTGTTGCGGTGTAATCCTTAGCTGCGCCCAGCATGTTCTGGGCCACGATTTCGGCCTGATCGATCGCGTTTGGCACGCTTTCCAGGCGGATACGGCCTTCGCCATGCGGGAACGACGCGCAATCGCCCGCCGCCCATATCGACGGATCTGAGGTGCGGCCATGGGCGTCGGTCTTGATGCCGTTATCCAGCTCTAACCCGGCCATTTCAGCCAGTTGAGTCGACGGCGCGATGCCGACGCCGACGACAACAAAATCCACCTCAAGTTGGGTGCCATCGGTCAGGACGGCGCCCGTCACCTTGCCACTTTCACCAACCAGACGATCCAACCCGACGCCCTCACGAATGTCGGCCCCGTATTCGGTGTGCAGCGTGCGAAAGTAGTCGCTTGTCTCTTTGGCCGCGACACGCTGAAGGATGCGGTCGGCCATCTCGACCAAGGTCACCCTGACCCCGCGCTTGGCACAAACGGCGGCGGCTTCAAGCCCGATATAGCCGCCACCAACGATCAGCGCGCGGGCGCCATCCGATACCCGAGGTTCCATCTCGTCGATATGGGCGAGATCTCGCACCACATGGACACCCTCAAGATCGCCCCCGATCGCTGCGGGCAGGCGGCGTGGGTCGGACCCAGTGGTCAGCGCCAGTTCATCATAGGTGATCACCTCATCGCCGAGGATCACCGTCTTGGCCTTTGGATCAATCGCCGTCACACGTTGACCCAACCGTAGGGTGATGTTGTTTTCGGCATAGAAGCTCTCGGGCCGCAGGAACAGGCGCTCCAGCTCCATCTCGCCCAGCAGATAGGCCTTGGACAAGGGCGGGCGTTGGTAGGGCAAATGCGGCTCGGCTCCGATCAGGGTGATGTCACCTTCGAACCCGTCCTTGCGCAGCCGTGCTACCAAAGAAGCACCGGCCTGCCCTGCCCCGATCACGACAATATGGCTCATGTTTCGCTCACCCTGCAGAATTCACGTGGTTACTTTGTTTCGACCACCTATATTGCGGCAAAGCCCGACTCTGCAAATCCAAATGACAGGAGCGTAAAAATGATTGCAACAGGTGACATGCTGCCCGAGGCCACGCTGATCCAGATGGGTGCCGAAGGCCCCGAGGAGGTTCGGATTTCAGACAAGACCAAAGGGCGCAAGGTTGTGATCTTCGCTGTACCCGGTGCGTTCACCGGAACCTGCACAACCGCTCATGTACCAAGCTTCATGCGGACCAAGGACCAGTTCGATGCCAAGGGTGTAGAAGAAATCATCTGTATCTCGGTCAACGACCCTTTCGTGATGGGCGCCTGGGGAGAAAGCACCGGTGCAACAGCGGCCGGGCTGACCATGCTGGCCGATGCAGCGTCCGAGTTTACCAAGGCCATCGGCATGGATTTCGACGCCCCGCCCGTAGGCCTGATTGCACGCTCCAAACGCTATGCAATGCTGGTTGAAGACGGCAAGGTTGTGGCGATGAATCTGGAAGAAAACCCCGGTGTCTGTGAGGTCTCGGCTGGTGAAGGCCTGCTTGATAGTATCTGATCCCTGTCGGCCCCGGTTTGACCGGGGCCACGTGAAACGCATTTAACTTGATGCAACGCCCCGATGCGCCAATACTTGGCCCATACAACTAGGGAGTTCATTGATGCGACTGAAATTTCTTACATTGTTTCTTGGCACCGCCGGGGCCCTGGCGGCGTGCGGACCTGCACCCACACCCCAACAACAGGCTGCGCGACAGCACGAGATCGCCTGCCTGAGTGGTACCATAGGCGGCGCCCTGATCGGTGGAGTGATCGGCAATCAATTTGGCGGTGGTTCAGGCAAGACCATCCTGACGGCGGCGGGCGCCGCTGCGGGTGGCGTGTCTGGCGAACGTTACGCGTGCTGAGGAGATTTGAGATGAAACGAGTATTGATTATCACCACCGCATTCCTGATGGCTGCTGCTGCAAACGCCGAGACTGTCGCAGAACTGCACGAGGCCGAGTTGAATAACATCGACACCAACAATGACGGCTTCCTGTCCAAGGACGAATTCAACGCCTTCTCGGACTATGCATTTCAGGCAATGGACGAAGACAAGAACGGCACTCTGGGCCTGAGCGAAGCAAAACCGTTCTTGGATATCAAACAGTTCGAAGCCGTTGACCGGGATGGCGACAGTCTTATCTCAAAGGCAGAGTATGTCAGCCAGATGCAGAACGATTTTGACGCTGCGGATAAGGATGGCAACGGTCTCTTAGATTAAACGCCAACTTGGTTGGCAGGAGCGTGTCATGAATAAATGGATCTGCCTCGGTAGCCTGGTGGTTTTGGCCGCATGTGACGTACAGCAATCCCCGGTGATCAGCGGCCCTGATGGTCAGGCGCAGATTCAGATCAATACCAGCGGTCTGACCTGTTATGAAAATCGGTGTCTCGACATCAATCCGTCGGCCCGCAGCGTGCGGTCCGTCGGCACCCGTACGATCAGAATTCCGGGCAATATCAATGTCAGCGACGGCACGATCACCCCGGCAGAATTCAAGCAGCTGGGAACGGCAACATTGCTGGCCGGTGGGACGGGTTCACGCGGAGACCGTTAGCAGGCTGTCCATCTTACGCGCCAGCTTGGCGTCTTGTGCAGACAGACCGCCAACATCATGGGTCGACAGGACCACCTCGACCGTGCGGTAGACATTCGACCATTCGGGGTGGTGGTTCCATTTCTCGGCCCAGATCGCCACCTGCGTCATCCAGCCAAAGGCGGCGACAAAACTATCGAAGATGAAGGTCTTGGTGATCGCATCGCGGTCTTCGACCATGGTCCAGCCATTTCTGAACAGCGGGTCCAGCAGCGGGCCGCGGGTCTCGGTTGACAGAAGTTCGGTCATTGCTGTTCCTCCGGGTTCGATTTCCTGAACGGACCATAATCCGTCAGAATCTCGATCTCTTCTCCCACTGCGTGGGACTCGGCGTCCAGATATTTCTGAACCGCATCAGCAAAACCCGGATCGCCAACCCAGTGCAAGCTATGCGTGCGGGTTGGCAGATAGCCTCGCGCCAGCTTGTGCTCGCCCTGCGCACCGGCCTCAACCCGCGCCAGACCTTCCGCAATGGCAAAGTCGATCGCCCTATAATAGCACAGTTCGAAATGCAGGCAGGGGTGATGTTCGACACAGCCCCAATACCGGCCATACAGCGTTTCCCGCCCGACAAAATTTAACGCACCGGCGACGGGGTATCCATTGCGTTCGGCCAGCACCAAGGCGATGTCATCCGTCATAGTTTCCTGAGCGATATCAAAGAATTGTCGCGTCAGGTAGGGTGAGCCCCATTTTCGCGCGCCGGTATCCTGATAGAACCGCCAGAACGCGTCCCAATGCTCGGGTCGCAGATCATCGCCGGTGATTGTTCGAATCTGCCCACCGAAATCACAGGCCTGCGTGCGTTCCTTCTTGATATTCTTGCGTTTGCGCGAGGACAGCGCAGCCAGAAACTCGTCAAAATCGGCGTAATCATCATTGAGCCAGTGAAACTGCTGCGAGTGACGCACCATCAGGCCCATCTGTTCCCCTGCCAGCGCCTCGGCCTCGGTACAGAAGGTCGCGTGCAGGGAAGAAATTCGATTCTCGGCGGCCAGTTGCACCGCTCCTTGCACCAGCGCCGAGATCCCGACAGCATCGTAGCCGGGTCGCACCAAAAAACGCCTGCCAGTCGCGGGTGTGAAGGGCACCGCGATCTGCAGCTTGGGATAATATCGCCCGCCCGCGCTTTCATAGGCATGAGCCCAGCTATGGTCGAAGATGTATTCACCCTGGGAGTGCGACTTGGCAAACATCGGGGCTGCCGCAATCAGCATCCCGTCCAGATAGGCTGTCAGGTATTGCGGCTGCCAGCCAGTACCACGCCCGACCGAGCCGCTTTCTTCCAGGGCATGCAAAAACCGATGTGTCGTGAACGGATCAAGCGGTCGCCCGCCATCGGCAACCTCAGGGCAGGCGCAACTGTCCCAGTCGCTCGCGGAAATCTGCGAGACCGATGTCAGAACCCGAACCTCAATCTGTGCCTGATCCATATCCCCTCCGCGCTGCACCTTTATCTGTGATCGCGCGCGCCGGGATCAAGCGGGATGTTCGGCCAGATAGCCTTCGAACGTAACATTATCGGCAACCTTGCGTGCCTCTGCTTCTTGTTCAAGCGAACGCACGGTCCAGCACAGGATCGGCACACCCTGTGCCTTCAACTCAGCGACCCGGGGGCGGTCAAGATCGATGACTTCATGGCTGATAAAGCTGGCTCCAACGCGGTCGAAATCCGGGATGTTGCGCAGATGATCGCAGACGGCTTGCGGCAGAAGCTCGACCTTGGGCTCATAAGAGCTGGTAACGAGACCGCGCGGCAAATGTGGCGCAAGGCGTGCAATCTCTGCGACTGAATGCGGGTTGAACGACATCAACGCGACCGGGCCTTCATAGTCTTTCAGTGCGCTTACAACATCTGCTTCCAAAGCGCCGATATCGGGGCCCATTGCACCATCTTGATCCTTCAGCTCGATGAGCAAGGGCACCCGTCCTGCAACAATGGCCAGCACCTCTTCGAGCGAGGGGATACCTTCACCGTCAGAATGCAGAAGCGTCTGGGCCCGCGCTTGTGTCTCGGTGATCTGTTGGATCGGTCCGGGCTGCCCGGTCAGACGTGTCATGTCATAGTCGTGAAACACCATGGCCCGATTGTCACGGGTGCGTTGCAGATCAATCTCGACCCCATAACCGGCGTCAATTGCGGCACGAATGGCGGCCCGGCTATTCTCGGGCCGCTGATCAGAAATGTCATGCAGCGCGCGATGTGCTATCGGGCGCTGCAGGAACTCAGACGGAAGGGACGGTTTCATTGAACCTCGAAAATACCCTCGATTTCAACGGCAACACCCAAAGGTAATGAGGCTGCGCTGACGGCCGAGCGCGAATGACGACCGGCGTCGCCCAGCGCTTCGACCAGGAAGTCGGAGGCCCCGTTGATCACCTTCGGCTGTTCTGTGAAATCAGCGGTCGAGTTTACAAAACCGGTCAGCTTGATCACGCGCACCAGCTTGTCGATATCGCCACCACAGGCCGCCTTGACCTGAGCCAACAGGTTGATGGCGCAGACTTTGGCTGCAGCGGCGCCTGCCTCAACATCCATATCATCACCGAGCTTACCAGTGATCAGATCATCCGCCTTGGAGATCTGGCCCGACACGTAGACAATGTTGCCAATGCGCACGAAAGGAACGTAGTTCGCTGCCGGAGCAGGTGCGTCCGACAGGCTGACACCCAGGCTGTCCAGTTTTGCTGCGATGCTCATGTGGATTATCCTCATCTCATAGTGATTCCGCGCGGACGCTAACCGGGAAAACCTGTTTCCGAAAGCGTGAAAGCGGGATTTTTCCCATTGCCTGCAAACTGGGCAGGTCTTCTCTTATTCAGGAAGTGTTGAATTCGTGTCACTTTACGTCGCCCCATCGGCTGAGGTAAACGCGAGTTGTTGTTTCAAATCCTGCGCGAAACCTCTATGTGAGACCAATTGCGCCACCAAGGGTGCAAAGGCTGTATTGATTGAAGGCCCGGATACCGCTGGGCAATTTTCGGAGTAACGAAGACAGTGCCAAGTTACATTCGTCTGAAGCACCTGATCATATTCGGCATCCTGACGGTCCTATCGGCATGCGCGACGCAGCCTCAGGACGCAGCGGCGCGGGGTGAGATTTTTGACCCCTATGAAGGGACCAACCGGGGCATTCACAAGTTCAATCTGGGTGTGGACCGATTCCTGTTCCGACCGGCCTCGAAAGGCTATGTGAAGATCGTACCAGATCCGATGGTTACCAGTTTCAATCACTTTGCCGAAAACCTGACGATGCCCGGGCAGGCGCTGGACTATCTGCTGCAAGGCAATCTGAAACAGTCCGGCAATGCGCTGCTGCGCTTTCTGATCAACTCGACCGTGGGCGGCTTTGGCCTGTCAGCCCCGGCGGATGAGCTGAACCTGCCGCCTGTTGATACTGATTTCGGCGAAACCCTGCATGTCTGGGGCGTGGGCGAAGGTGCTTATGTGGAACTGCCCTTCTACGGCCCGTCCACCGCGCGCGATGCGGTCGGCGTTGTGGTCAACCTGTTCTCGAATCCGATCAACTTTAGCCCGACCCGCCCGGTCGACAATATTGGTGTCTATGCCGAGGTCGTGCGGCGGATGGGAGATCGCGGTCGGTTCTCGGATACAGTTGATTCGATTCTGTACGAAAGTGCAGACAGTTACGCGCAAGCGCGCACGATCTACCTGCAAAATCGCCGCTTTGAACTGGCAAGGGATGATGAAGACGCCTATTTGGGTCTGTATGACGATCCCTACGCCACCACCGGGACCGACCCTGTCAGAGACCCCTATCTTGACCCGTACGAGGACCCCTATGCCGAATAACCTGTTGAACCGACGCCGTTTTGTGGCCACCGCCCTGACCGGGATGACAGTTGCCGCATTGCCTCTGCCCGCGTTCGCGCTGACCGAAGCGCAGGCCAAACAGCTGGTCAACAGCGTTGTGGCCGATATCACGCGTATCATTGACTCGGGTAAATCCGAAAATGCCATGCTGCGTGATTTTCAAAAGATCTTTGTGCAATACGGTGATGTGCCGATCATGGCCCGCTATGCGCTGGGGGCGGATGCACGCACAGCCTCATCCGCACAGCTGCGTCAGTTCACCAAAGCGTTCGAAGGCTATATTTCGCGCAAATATGGTCGCCGGTTCCGCGAGTTCATCGGCGGTGAGGTCACCGTGCGTAACGCGCGCAAGATCAAGACCGGATACGAGGTCAGAACCTCGGTCAAATTGCGCGGCTCATCCCCGTTCGAAGTGACATTCCTGGTGTCCGACAAATCGGGTCGTGGAAAGTTCTACAACATGTTCATCGAAGGTGTGAATTTGTTGCTGACCGAGCGCACAGAGATTGGCGCAATGCTGGATGCGCGCGGCGGCGACCTGAATCGCCTGATCAAGGATCTGAAAAAGACTGGCTGATCAGAGGTATTATCCTACGCCGGCCACCGCTCGACCCGTTCGCGCGGTGGCTTTTTTGTTCAGGTTGCAGGCTTGCGCGCGATCTGGCTGACATAAGACATGTAGCCAAAAAACGTGTTTGCAGACACACGCGCCCGGGCCTCGGATTTCAGCGCCTGTGCCGTTTCAGGCGCCAACAACCCGGTCTCGGCCATTCGATCCGCACCACGGTCGATAACGGTCAGAAAGTAAGTCGCCTCTCCTTCGGCCACATAACCGTGTCCCCGGCGACGGCCCAACTCAAAACCTGCTTGAGAGAGTGCACCGCCAATCTGGCGCATGATCCAGAGGTTGGTGACGTTCTGATTGATCATGAACCGAATGAGTTGATCCAGAGGATCAAAATCGGCAATCTGCGCTGTGGCGGTATCGTAGTCCCCATCGCAAATCGCGAATATCCCGCCCGGTTTCAGTATCCGAAAGGCCTCGGAAACCACATCTTCGGGGCCGGGTACATGGCACAACAGTGTATGCGCCAGAACAAGGTCTGCTGAGCTATCTTCAAGCCTGGTTGCCTTTGCATCGCCGGTTTCAAAAACAAGATTGCTCTCGCTGGCGAAGCTGTTTCTCGCACGTTCGACCATAACCGGTGAGGGCTCAATGCCGAGCGCGCGCTCCACCCCGCCAACTGACAGCAGCTCTTGCGTGATGTGCCCGGTGCCTGAACCCAGCTCAACCGCGAACCCGCCCTCAGGGACAATCAAATCAATTAGATAGCTATCCCTGATCTCTTTCTGCGCTGGCTCCAGACACCGCGCTTCCATAGCTTCGGCGATACGCTCTTGGACCGAGGTATCCTGCCCGGCCAGATCGGAATACGGATCGGACATAGCGCGCCTCCCTTCGCTACGTCCCAAGATAGCATATTTCAAATTTACCGGCCAAAACCGACTGTGATTGGTATGGCCCACCCCGGGTTGGTGCGGGCCAACGGCAACTTAATTCAGCCGTTCACCCGTTTCCTTGGCAAAGTAGGACACCTTGCTCATGTCGAACGCCAGGTTCAGCAATTGACCGGCCTGCGCGCTGGTTTCAGCATGCAGCCGCGCCGTGACCTGCTTGCCACCCAATTCCGACACCACATAGGTATCTGCCCCTGCGGGTTCGACCATATCGACCATGCAGGCGGCTTCCTGCACGCCTGCGCCAGCGCGGAACCCCGCCTCGGCGATATCTTCAGGGCGTAGACCAAGGATGACATCCTGCGGCAGAGACAAGTCGCGTGTATCGTTCAGAACCAGCGTTTCACCGGATTCGCGCGCGATCGAGATTTGCGTTCCCGAGCCATTGTTCGATGCCTGTGCCGGGATCAGGTTCATCGCAGGTGAGCCCATGAAATCCGCCACAAACAGGTTGGCCGGGTTGTTGTAGATCTCAGCCGGAGTACCGATCTGCTGCACGACCCCGCCTTTCAGGACCACGATCTTGGTGGCCAGCGTCATCGCTTCGATCTGGTCGTGGGTAACATAAACTATGGATGCGTCCAATGTCTGGTGCAGCTTCTTGATCTCGGTCCGCATCTCGACCCGCAGCTTGGCGTCAAGGTTCGACAGCGGTTCATCGAACAGGAACAGCTTGGGGTCGCGCACCAACGCCCGGCCCATCGCGACCCGCTGACGCTGACCACCCGACAGTTGGCTGGGGCGGCGGTTCAGCAATGGCTCGATCTGCAGCAAGGAGGCGACGTCTTTCAGCTTGGCTTCCTGCGTGGCCTGATCGACCCCGCGCACTTTCATGCCGAAGGTGATGTTCTTGGCCACCGACATGGTCGGGTACAAAGCGTAAGACTGGAACACCATCGCGATGTCGCGATCCTTGGGGCTTACATGGGTCATGTCGTTGCCGCCGATGGACAATGTGCCACCGGTGATCTCTTCCAGTCCCGCAATGCAGTTCAGCAGCGTAGACTTACCGCAGCCCGAGGGGCCGACAAGCACCAGGAAGTCGCCCGGTTCAATCGAGATGTTGATGTCTTTCAGAATCTCGGTCGCGCCGTAATTCTTGTACAGATTGTTAATATCAAGGATGGGAGCCATGGGTCTTATCCCTTCACTGAGCCAGCGGTCAGGCCGCGGATGAAATACTTACCGGCAACGACATAGACGAGCAGCGTCGGCAGCCCCGCGATGATCGCGGCAGCCATGTCGACGTTGTATTCTTTGACGCCGGTGGTGGAGTTTACGATGTTGTTGAGCGCCACGGTCACGGGCTGTGTCCCCGCCTGGCTGAACGACACGCCAAACAGGAAGTCGTTCCAGATCTGCGTGAACTGCCAAATGACGGTCACCACGATGATGGGCAGCGACAGCGGCAGGAAGATCGACCAGAAGATCCGCATGAACCCGGCCCCATCAACGCGCGCTGCTTTGGTCAGCTCAGCCGGAATGGTGACATAGTAGTTGCGGAAGAACAGCGTGGTGAAGCCCAGGCCGTAGATCACGTGGACGAAGATCAGGCCCGGAATGGTTCCGGCAATCCCCATCATGCCCAGCAGACGCGCCATCGGCAGCAGAACAACTTGGAACGGGATGAAGCAACCGAACAGCATCAGCGAGAAGATGATATTGGCCCCTTTGAACCGCCATTGCGCCACGACATAGCCGTTCAGCGCACCCAACAGGGTCGACAAAAATACCGCAGGCACCGCGATCAGAACCGAGTTCCAGAAATAGGGTCGCAAACCTTCACACTGGATACCGGTACAAGCGCCGGACCATGCGGTTTTCCAGGCGTCGAAGCTGACCTCTCGCGGCAGCGAAATCAGGCTGCCGGTGCGGATTTCCTCAAGGCTTTTCAATGAAGTCGTCAACATCACGAAGAGCGGCATCAGGTAATACAGTGCAAACAGGCCAAGCAGGATATAAAGCAACCAACGCAGGGCAATCTTGCCCGTAGCGCTTTGGGTGCGGGTTTGTGTTTGGGGCATCGACAGATCAGTCATTTTTCGCCCTCAGCTCTGAGTAAAGATAGGGAACCACGATGGCAAAGACGACCAGCATCATGATCATCGCGGACGAGGCCGCTTGACCAATATCGCCGCGCGAAAATGCCATGGCGTACATGTAAGTAGCGGGCAGATCGGTTGCGTAGCCCGGACCGCCACCAGTCAGGGCGATGACAAGGTCGAAGCTTTTGATTGCGAGGTGCGCCAGCACGATGAAAGCAGACAGGAAAATCGGGGCCATCGAAGGGATGATGATCGCCGTATAGATGCGCCACGTGGGGATACCATCGACCTGTGCGGCCTTGATGATCTCGCCATCGACCGAACGCAAACCGGCCAAAAACAACGCCATGACGAAGCCGGAACTCTGCCAGATCGCGGCGATCACGATAGTGTAGATCGCATAGTCAGGGTTCACCAGCCAGTCGAATTCGAAATTCGGAAAGCCCCAGCCCTGCACCATGGATTCGATGCCCAGGCCCGGGTTCAAAATCCACTTCCACGCCGTACCTGTCACAATCATCGACAACGCCATCGGGTACAAGTAGATCGTCCGGATCGCGCCTTCGACGCGGATCTTCTGATCCAGCAGGATGGCCAGCAACAGGCCCAGTACCATCGCGATCACGATGAACAGCGCACCAAAGATATAAAGGTTGTTGATCGCCGTATCCCAGCGGGGAGAGTCGAACAGGCGTTCGTACTGAATGAAGCCTTTGATCTCGTATTTCGGCAGTAGTTTCGATCGGGTTAGCGACACCCATGCGGTCCATCCGATAAATCCGTAGACAAAGATCAATACGGCGATGAACGACGGTGCCAGCACCACCTTGGGCAGGTGGTTTTCCAGCCATTCGGACATTTTAGCCTCCGGGGAAAGATGCTCTGCCCCTCACTATAGGGGGCAGAGCGTATTGGATCAGTAGCTGTTTGCTACCGCGTCCGCCAGTTGCTGAACCGCGTCAGCCGAGGACATATCCGAGTTGAAATGTGCGGTCACAACATCCGTAATCGCACCGGCCTGCGACCCGCGCAGCGCCATGCCATGGGCATAAGACGGCAGCAGCGAACCGCCTGCCGAGGTCGAACCCATATCTTCGGCCGAGATTTGCGCGCAGATGTCGAACGCATCCAGCGCCACATCAGTCCGCGCAGGGATCGAACCCTTGTTCAGGTTGAACACTTCCTGGAATTTCGGCGCGACGATCAGCTTGGCCAGCAATTCCTGACCAGCGCGGTTGTCGTCACCTTCCACTTCGAACATGGCGAAGCTGTCGACGTTGTACAGATATCCGTCGCCGGGGGTCGAGGCACACAGGAAGTCTTCGCCGGGCTTCTTTCCAGCCGCCAGGAATTCGCCCTTGGCCCAGTCACCCATGATTTGGAAGGCTGCTTCGCCATTCATAACCATAGCGGTGGCAAGGTTCCAGTCGCGGCCTGAGAAGTTTTCGTCCACATAACCGCGCAGGGTGCGCATCTGATCAAAGACCTGAACCATGGTGTCCGAGGTCAGCGCCTCGGGGTCGAGATCGACAAAGGCTTTTTGATAGAATTCGGGGCCACCCAGACCCAGCGCAACCGCTTCGAACACTGTGGCGTCTTGCCATGCCTGGCCACCATGGGCCAAAGGGATCACTCCGGCAGCCTGCAGTTTTTCGGCAGCGGCGTTGAACTCTTCCCATGTTGTGGGCATTTCAATGTCGTTGGCGGCCAGAACGTCAGCATTGGCCCAAATCCAGTCGATGCGGTGCACGTTCACAGGTGCTGCACACCACGTACCTTCGCACATCATGTGGCCTGCAATCGATGCTGGCAGCACATCGGCCCAGCCTTCGGCTTCTGCCACGGATGAAATGTCTGCCAAAACGCCCTCTTCATACCATTCCTGAATGGCAGGTCCTTTCAGCTGAACAGCAGTCGGCGCGTTACCCGCAAGAACCCGGGCCCGCAGCGCAGTCATGGCCGCATCGCCGCCGCCACCTGCGACCGGCATATCGGTCCATGTGCCGCCGTTCGAGGCGAACTCTTCCTGCAGAACCGCGACCGATTTCGCCTCACCACCGGACGTCCACCAGTGCAGAACTTCGGCCTTTGGTTCAGCCACAACAGCCGACCCGGCCACTACGGCCAATGTCGACACGGTGGCAAATGCAAAACGCTTCATTTTTTGTTCTCCTCCCTGAGAATTCGGTGCCACCCCAAGGGCGGCCATACGCGATATAGCGCTAACAGATTGCCGCCTGGCAACGCAGAATGCGATGCAATATCCTGACAAGGTGGAAATTTTCACCGCTTTTGTTACCCCGTGTTACGTTGGCCTTGAATCCGTTTCCATTCGTTACAATTGGCGGCGACGGAGAACCCTGAGGAGGAGAAACAGAGTGGGCATTCCCCGGCTCCTGGTGGTGGACGACGATTCGGAGATGCGGTCGATGATGACCCAGTTCTTTCAGCAGAACGGGTATATTGCTCTGCCTGCCAGTTCCGAAAGTCAAATACGCACGCATCTAACCTCGGGGCGGATCGACCTGATCCTGTTGGACGTGATGCTGGGCGATGAAAACGGCGTCGAGATCTGTGCCCGGTTGCGGGCCGAACAGGATGTACCGATCATTCTGGTCTCGGCCCTGTCGGCGGATCATCAGCGCATGGCAGGATATGAGGTTGGAGCAGACGATTACATCGCCAAACCATTCAACCCGCAACTGTTGCTGGCCCGCGTCCGTGCGGTGATGCAACGCGCCCGACGCACGCCTTCGCTGGCATACCGCCGCCGCACGCGCACCTTTCACTTTGACGGCTGGGTCTTTGACGGCAAACGGGACGAGGTGCATTCGCCCGAAGGCTATCTGGTTTCCCTGTCCCAACGGGAGACCGCCCTGCTGAAGGTTTTGCTGGCGAACCCGCATATTCCGCTGACCCGTGATGAGATCGCCGCCGCACTGGATGTAACCGGTGAGGCCGACAAGCCCGAGGCGCAAGGCCGTGCCATAGATATGCTGGTGGGGCGGTTGCGGTCGAAAATCGAGGCCAACCCGAAAGACCCCCAGATGCTGCGCACCGAGCGCGGTGTTGGCTATCTGTTTACCGCTGACGTTATGGTGGATGAGGACGCATGACCCTGCGCCTGCGCAGTATTGGGTGGCTCTGGACCCTGTCCGCCTTTGTCGCGGGGCTGGTGGCTGCCGGGATGTGGTTCACCTCGGCACAGGCTTGGAACCGGTATCAGACCGCAGCATTTGTTGCCGGTTTCACCATATACGAAGACTTGCGAACGGGGATGGCGCCGCCACCCGGCCTATTGATCAACCCATTGCCAACCGAGGCAGCCGCGCTTGCTGATAGGGGAGCGTTCCAGCAAATGCCCGGCTTTGCGGATCGCCGCTTTGTCACCAATCTGTCGATTCTGACCGACAGTTCAGCCCCCCTGAGTGGCCGCGAATTGACGCTTGCGGTGTTATCGGATCGACTGGTCTATCCGGTTTCAGACATCGTATCTGGCAGCGATCAGACCGGCCCCGAGAAGATGGGGAACCTGACCCGTCTGTTGGCCACATATTGCAGCGAACCTATCCTGATCGCGCAATTCGGGCGCGGAGTCTGGCAGCAAGTCGACGGCACCGAAATCTGGGGCTGTAAGGCTGCGCCGGTTGATCTGCGTTTGCCCGCGATATTGCTGGGAATTGTGTCCTTGGCGGTGCTTCTGACCTCGGTCGGGAATGTTTCTGACAGTTTCGCACGTTTCGCTCAGGCACTAGGCGACCGCCGACGTCGCGGCGGGCCGCAAAGCTATGACGCGGACGGGCCCGAAGAGCTGCGCGATATCGTGACTGCGGTGAATGATCACCTGGATGCCGAACGTGCGCAGCTTGAGAAACGCGCCATTGTACTGTCGGGCGTCAGCCACGATCTGGGGACACCTGCAACCCGCGTCCGGCTGCGTGCGGCGCTGATTCCCGATGGCGAGTTGCGCGAAAAGCTCGAGGCCGACGTGGACCAGATGACCGGCATGATAGAAAGCGTGCTTACTTACACGCGATCGGAACTCAGCGTCGAGGAACCGCGCCAGATATCGCTGACCTCGCTGGTTGAGTCGCTTGTGGCCGATTATCAGGATATGGACCGGCCTGTGTCGTTGAAAGCCGTTGATCCCGTTATCGTCGAAAGTGCGTCGTCTGTTTTCATGTCACGCCGTGGGCATGCGTCGCTGCCGGAAACGCGGCGCATCCTGGTGACGGGTCAGCCCATCGCATTGAAACGAGCTTTGTCCAATCTGATCGATAATGCCCTGAAATACGGTCGTCACGCCGAGGTTGAACTGGAAACCGATGCTCAGACCGCCACGATCGTCGTCGAGGACAAGGGCACCGACCTATCGGTCGCGGATATCGAGGCGCTACTGGCACCGTTCCAGCGCGGATCAAACATCGGATCTTCGGACGGGTTCGGATTGGGCCTGACAATTGTCAGCACCGTTGCCGAACAACATGGCGGAACGCTGAGTTTCGAGGCCGGAGATCAGGGTCTGCGCGCCCGACTACAGATCACACGGCAATAGTCATGGCGCATAGCTGCGCACCAAGGCGCTGGCGATCAAGGCCCAGCCATCAGCGATGACGAAAAACGCCAATTTGAACGGCAGCGAGACTGTAGCCGGGGGCACCATCATCATTCCCATCGACATCAAAACCGCTGCGACAACGAGATCGATTATCAGGAAAGGTAGGAAAATCAGGAACCCGATCTGAAAGGCCCGCGCGATTTCCGACAACATGAAGGACGGCATCAGCACGGATAACGGGGCCTCGGGCGATAGTTGGATCGCAGCATCATCCGGGCGCAGGTCTGCCATGGCCTGAAACGTGTCGACATCAATGCGCGCTGCCATAAAACTGCGAAACGGCACCAGCGCGCGTTCCAGCGCAGGCTCTACGTCAAGCGTTTCCTCGACCATCGGCTGAATCCCGGTCTCCCACGCCTCGGTAAAAACCGGCTCCATGACGAAATAGGTCAGAAACAGCGCCAGACTGACGATCAACATATTTGGCGGTGACTGCTGCAAGCCGATTCCTTGCCGCAGGATCGCCAAAACCGTGATCAAAAACGGGAAACAGGTGATCATGATCGCCAGTCCCGGTGCCAGGCTGAGCACCGTGATCAGCAAAATCAACTGGATGGTCCGGGCCGAGATCGACCCGCCCTCGCCCAGGGACAGCGACAGTTCTTGCGCCGCGCCACCGGAGGGTATGACCAGCAAAAATGCCAACCAAAACAGGTGGCGCATCATCCGATCCCGTTCTGTAGATCTGAGATTTCGGTCAGCCGTACAGCCAGTTGCCCGGCCTGATCGCCCTCCATCTCTTCCAACAGACCGCGCGCGACCAATTGATCCCCGACATAGAGGTCAACCGGATCCTCGATCCGCTTGTCCAGTGTCAGTACGGCATTTTCACCCATGCTCAACAGGTCACGGATCAAAGGCCGCGCACGCCCGACTGAGACGGTGACTTCGATCGGAACAGTCTCGAACGGGTTGGGTTTTTCGGGTTTCGGTGGTTGAGGATCACTCATTTGACAAAGCCTCTTTTGCTTCAAACAGATATGCGTCGAACGCTGCAGCAATGGATGAGAGCAAGGCAGCGCAGTCCACCTCGCGTTGGGCGATCCCCACCTGCAATCGCGCCTGTCCCGGCTGGAGCGAGACATCCTCGATGACCTGGGGACGCGGCGAGATATCCTGCGGCAGCATCGCCTCGACCTGATCCGAAGTGCCCGCCGGAACAGTCAGCTGCAGTGGCTGGCCGACCTGCTCACGCGCCATGTCGCAAATCTGCTCGGTCAATCGCTTCGCAAAGCCATGCTCGATCGTCTCAGGCAGAATAGTCTGAACCAGGCTCTGGAACATCGGTTCCAGCGACAGGGTCATGCGGGTCAATGCTTCTTGATAGGTAAAGGACAGGTCGGATAACGTCACCGACAGATCGGAGCTTAGCTGTGTGCCAGTCTGTTCCTGCGCCTGAACCGCATCTTCCCAGCCCGCCCCATAGCCTTGTTCAAATGCAGCAAGCCGCTGTTCTTCCAGTGCGTCTTCATCCAGTAGATGTACGGCCACCCCAGCCGCAGGGGCAGTGAAGTCTTCAAGAAGATGAGCGATCGACATCACACCTTCTCCCCGCCTTCTTCAAGCCAGCTGCGCAGGATCTCAACCGTCTCTTCCTGCTTGTCGCCGATCATGGCGCGCAAACGGTCAACGGGATCCTCGCCGCGGGCAGCGGCAATCGCCGGAACACTCGGCTGCGCCGCATCCGCGAGCGGTGCAAAGTCCTGCACATCTGCGGTCGCAATTTCCCCGGTCAGGGAAGGCGCTGGGGCGACCTCGACTGGTGCACCTGCTGGCAGCAGCGCCGATGCTGCAGATTTCGTCAGAATTGGCCGTATGACAAACAGACCCAAAACAAGGGAAACCAGCGCCAAAACCACCATCTGGATTAGCGACATAGCGTCGATATGCATGTTCTGCCAGATCGACCCGGACACCAACTCGCCCTGGGGTTCAACCATGGGCAAGTCGAGCGATTTCAGTGTGATGACGTCGCCGCGTTCAGCATCAAACCCGACCGCAGAAGCCACAAGCTCTTGCAGTGCATCAAGCTCGGGCTGCGGCATGGGTTCAAAAATCTCGACGCCATCTGTACCTGCCGCTCGAACACCATTGACCAGCACCGCGACAGTCAGACGTTTGATCGCACCTGGCGCGCGATGAACTTCCAACTCGGTCTCTGACACCTCATAATTCACCCGTTCGCGGGTCTGAGTGGCATTCGAATTGGATTCATCGCCTCCTGCCCCGTCGCCATCCGGCAGATTCGACGCCACTGTCACATCCGCCGACTGATTACGCGCACTGTCCGACCGTTCTTCAACATCCGTGCTGATCGCAACACGGCCTTTGGGGTCAAAGCGACGTTCCCGGATAGACTCGGTTTCGGTCACCGTATCTACGCTGACCTCAACCACCGCGTTGCCGACCCCGACCCGGGCTTCGATCAGACGTAGAACTTTCTCACGCAATTGGCGCGCCTTATCATCTGCAGTATCGGCTGCCACCGCCGTGTCCTGCGCGCCAATCACGGCCCCGTTTGAATCAATCACAGTGACGTTTTCCGGTGCCAGCCCGCTAACCGCCGACGCCACTAAAAACCGGATCGCCTTTGCCTGATCTCCGTTAATCGGTGCACCCGACGGGACCAGATAAACCGAAGCGGTTGGTGCTATGCTGCGCTGAAACGGGTTGGAGGAGCTGTTGGCGATGTGCACCCGGGCCTTGCTGACATGCGGGCTGCCCACGATCGTGCGCGCCAGCTCCCCTTCTTTTGCGCGCCAATAGGCGGCATCAAACATCTGCGACGTAGTGCCAAAGCCGCTGAGCGAATCCAGCAGTTCGTAACCGCGATTGCCGTTCGCAGGCAGGCCCTCGCTGGCCAAAGTCATCCGCAACTCATCCCGCTGAACGCCGGGGACGTAGATCGAGCCACCCCTTATTTCATAGGTCACACCAAGCTGGTCCAGCGCCCGCACGATATCCCCTGCCGCACCGCTTTCGAGCCCCGCATAAAGCAGCGTCATCGACGGCGCTGTCACAATCCGTGACATCGCAAGCACACCCAGAAACACCAGTGCCACGGCACCGGCCACGATAATTTGTTTGCGCCTGTCCAAACTTGCCCAGACAGTTCCGATCTGCTGCACGCTTACCTCCGACTCACCGACATTCTGTGCGGCTCTGCCCTTGTTTGGACGATTGCCCTTAACAATCGGTTAGTCCCTGAGGGGTTATGACGGTTGCCGAACAGATTCATGAGGACGGCATGACCGACGCAACTGCAGATGAGGCGGAAGCCCCTAAAAAATCAGGGAAAAAAGGCTTTCTGCTTGGGCTGATTCTGGCTATCGCGGGCGGTGTTGGCGGCTATTTCATAACTGCATCCGGCCTGCTTCCCATAGGTGGGTCCGAGATGGTGAAAGAGGCCAAAAAGAAAGGCGAAGACGCTTCCGTAAAGGCACTTCCCGATGTGAAATTTGTCGATCTTCCGCCGGTGATAATCTCGGTCAAGTCAGATGATTCGCGACATTTGAAATTTCACGCGCAGCTTGAAGTGAACGCGGGCTACGCCGCCGAGGTTGAAAAGATGCAGCCGCGAATCATGGACGTTCTGAACAGCTATTTGCGCGCCCTTGAGTTAACCGATCTGGAAGATTCTCTGGCTTTGATGAGGATCCGCGGACATCTGCTACGACGCATTGGGATCGTCGTGGGCGAAGGCCGTGTGCGTGACGTTCTGGTCATGGAATTTGTACTGAATTAGGAGGCGATGGTGGAGTTGATTGCCGATATTCTTCTGGTTGCGGGCGCTCTTGGGGCTGGTCTGTATTGTTTCGTTCTGTCGCGACGCCTGAAGCGGTTTACCGATCTTGAGAAGGGTGTGGGTGGCGCCGTTTCCGTGCTGTCCTCGCAAGCAGAAGAGTTGCGAAAATCGCTGGATAGCGCGCGTCAGGCTTCGGATGATTCCGGCACCGCGTTGCAGACGCTGACCGAACGGGCGGAAACCGTCGCACAACGGTTGGAGCTTATGATGGCCTCGATGCACGATGTCGTTCAGGAAGAGCCCTCTGAGCCGGACGTTCCCATGGATCAGCCAGATGACGCACCTGCTCAGGACAGGTCTGAGCAGCCCGGCGAAGCACAAGAAACTGCATCCGATCCGTCTGGTGAACCAACTGAGGTCTCGACTGAGCCATCGGACACGCCACAAGAGCCGCCCGCAAAGAAACCAGAAGGCCTGATGTTTTTTCGGCACGCCGCTCCATCTGGCGGAGCAGCGAAATGAGTCGCAACCGGGCAAAAGCGCCTGATCGCCGAGCGCGGGGCGGTGTTCTGACCGTCATTTCCTTGCTGATGGTCGGCTCTGCGATTATTCGCATCGGGCTTGAGGCCGGGCCTGCACTTGCCCGCGGCGCAGAACCAAACATGGCCTCGCCGGTCGATGGTGAACGCAAAGAGGCGAATGCGGCAGATCTACAATTGCTGCTTACGGAACTATTGCGCCGTGAAAAGACTCTAAACCAGCGTGAAAGCACGATTTTGGACCGGGAACGGGCGCTCGACATTGCCGATCAGGCCATCGAAACCCGGCTCACCATGCTGGAGGACGCCGAGAACACTCTGCGTGAAACGGTGGCGATTGCCGAAAAGGCCGCCGAAAACGATCTGACACAACTGACTGACGTGTATCAGAGCATGAAGCCCAAAGATGCCGCCGCGTTGTTCGAAACGATGGACGCGGTATTCGCCGCTGGCTTCCTGTCTCGCATGCCACCGGAAGCTGCCGCTGAAGTTATGGCCGGTCTCAGCCCCGAGGCTGCTTACACCATCAGCCTGATCATGGCCGGGCGCAATGCACGTGCCCCACAGGAATGACCCTCATGGCCATATCTATCTGCACCCTCAACGCTGGAGACCTTTCATGATCGGGCTCATCGGAATTGCCGTCATCTTTGTCATGGTATTCGGCGGCTACCTTGCCGCAGGCGGAAAGATGGCCATCATTATGAAATCACTGCCCTTCGAGATGATGATGATCGGAGGGGCCGCAGTCGGCGCATTTCTGATCAGCAATGATATCGGCGGCGTAAAACACACCGCCAAGGATATCGCGAAAGTTTTTAAAGGACCCAAATGGAAGCCCGAGGATTATCGCGATCTGTTATGCTTGTTATTCTCTCTGATCCGGATCGCACGCGCGAACCCGGTCGAGGTAGAGCAGCACATTGAAGAGCCAGGAAGCTCATCGCTATTTTCCGCATATCCCAAGATTCAAGCCGACAAAGAAGCGGTGGACCTGATCTGTGACACCATGCGCTCGGCGGCGATGAACTATGACGACCCGCACCAGGTTGAGGAGGTGCTGGAGAAGCGGATGGAGGCGAACTTCCACCATGCCATGCATTCAAGCCACGCGCTGCAAACCGTTGCTGACGGGTTGCCCGCTCTGGGGATCGTGGCCGCCGTTCTGGGTGTGATCAAGACGATGGGATCAATCGACCAACCACCGGAAGTCCTAGGTAAGCTGATCGGCGGCGCGTTGGTTGGGACGTTTCTGGGGGTTTTTCTGGCTTATGGATTGGTGGGCCCTTTTGCGGGCAAGCTGAAATCTGTTGTCGAAGAAGACAACCACTTTTACCAACTCATCAAAGAGGTTCTGGTGGCTAATCTTCACAACCACAACGCGGCCATGTGTATAGAGGTCGGCCGCCAGAACACACCGACCCACAACCGGCCCGGTTTCTCGGAACTTGAAGACGCGCTTAAGGAACTCAAGCAGGCTGCAGCATGATCCGCGCATTGTCTTTGGTCTTGCTCACATGGGGCACAAGCGCGTCAGCACAGGCTTTGACCGTGCGATCGGGCGAGCATGAGGGATACACGCGTCTGGTGGTACAGGTCCCCTCTGGCACCGGTTGGATGTTGGATCCGGTCGAGAACGGCGCGCGGCTGAGCATTGGCATCGATAATGCGACATTCAACACTTCAGCTGTCTTCGACCGCCTGTCGGGGAACCGTCTGCAATCGCTTCAACAGGCCGGGCCAGGTGCAGCGTTGGAGATGACATTTGGGTGCGACTGCGTGGCAACGGCATTTCTGCATCGCCAAACTATGGTTGTCATAGATATCGCACCCGGCCAGGGTACACCTGCAAATGACCCGGTAGAGCCAGAGGCGCTTCCCAGGACTGCAAGTATCCCGGCCCCAAAACCCTTACCTACTGATATTCCAGCCACCGAACTGGCCTTGCCTTTGCTGCAGTTAAATCAACGAAATTTTGAGGAGCAGTTGGCATCACGTATATTGCAAAGCGCTGATCGAGAGGTTGTTGATCTTGAACTGGCAGGTGTCGGACGCAGGGAATCGTCCAGTTTTGGTCCGCTGCGATCTTCGGAAAAGCTGGTGCCAAATCTGCGACTGTCTTCAGTGCTCGATGAGATTTCGGGGCTGGGCAATCTGGCAGTTCCTCAGATTGATAGAAAACCGGAATGTATCACGGTCAGCGAACTGGGTTTTGAGACATGGTCGGGCGCTCGATCATTTTCCGAGGATGTGGCCGAATTGCGGGTCGGGCTATTTCAGGAATTCGATCGTGTCGACCAGGCGTATGCAATGGATTTGGCGAAGCTCTATACGTATTTCGGGTTCGGTGTAGAAGCGCACCAAGCCCTGTCTTTGTTGTCGGAGACCTCGGTTGAGCAGCGCAGAGTAGCGGCCATCGCATCAGTGATGGACGGGTTGCCTGCACCGACGCCGAACCCTTTGGAAGGGCAGCAAAGATGTGATGGTGCCGCCGCACTCTGGGCGCTTTTGAGTGAGGGTAAACTTCAATCCGATGCGCATGTGAAAGCGATCGAACGCAGTTTTGGTCGGCTGCCGTGGCATCTCAGGCAACATCTCGGCCCGGATATCGCCGAGATGTTTGTCTCGGCAGGCCGGCTTGAAGCATCGCGCCGGATCTTGCGTGCGGTCGAACGGATCTTAGAGGACGAACCCGCTGATGTAACCTTTGCCCAAGCCAAAATCGCGGATGCTGCAGGGGATACCGATACCGCGGAAACGCTGTTGACCGAGGTCATATCGGCGCCCGATGCCGCGACCGATGCGCCGTTGGCACTTGCGCGGTTGATCGAAAAGCGGTGGTCGGACCGGGGTACGGTCTCGCCCCGCGACCTCGATTTAGCTGCAAGTTATGCGCGCGAGCTTCGGAAGTCCGAACTTGGCCCGATGTTGGCGCGTGCTCACGCTTTGGCGATGGCTTTGTCCCAGGATTTTACCGGAGCTCTTGCCGGTTTTGAGGATGTCTCAGATTCCGACGAATGGCAGAGGACACGAGATCAGGTGTTCCAATTGCTGGCGGAGCGGGCGGACGACATTACTTTCCTGCGCCATGTGATGGAATTGAAGGACAGGCGACGCAACGCGCTGGCGGTCGAAACTGCCGTGTCCATGGCAGAGCGATTGGCTGACCTTGGGTTTTCAGCGCAGGCTTACGCGCTGGCAAACCGACCGCAAGATCGGGAACGCAGCCGTGATCGTGCTCGGCTTCGGGCAAAGGCGGCTCTGATGGACAACCGTCCCCGTCAGGCGCTGCTGGAAATCGCGGACGATTCCTCGGACACCGCGCAAGAGTTGCGCGCCCAGGCCATGATGCAAACACAGGATTTCGATGCCGTCGCGCGCGCATTGCAGGCAGGCGGGAAGCACGAGATGGCCGATCGATACAACTGGTTGGCGGGCTCCGGCGGTGCGGATGAAGAGAGGTCAAACACCTTCACCGATTTGTCCCGCATCCGAACATCCCTGATCAAGCCGGTTGCGCGACAGCCGGACAAGCCATTGTCGGACGCCGCAATGCTAATACAGGACAGCACCATCGCACGCGCGCAGATCACTGAAATGCTTGAGACAGTGCGCGCAATCGACCCGAACTGAACCTTGGAAGTCTGTTCTTGCAGAGACAAGTGTAACTGCTTTGGCCTGTAGGCTGATAGACGCCAAAATCAGCCTCTAACAAAGGTATTGAATTCATTTGGACTTCCTATGCGCCAATCCATGATGCCCATGGGACAGTGGCGGTAAACTCAGTGAACGTGTCGAAGATCTACAGCTGGCTCAATGATCATTCAGGACCACCGCACGCGTTCAAGTGTGCTGGTTCTCGGACAACTCCATCTGAGATTACGATCACCACATCTGCCCTTGGTAAACCGGGCCGAGTGACTCGGACTTTCTGAAACCGTATTCCAGGGCACTACGGTTGCCACATCGGGATCCGGCAGACCCGCCCCAGAAATGTGTTCAGCCCAGATGCGAACATGCACCGCCAAAACAATCGCTACAATTGGCATTGCGTATTGTGCCGGGGACATGGTCTGGGGTTGGCCCGAAAATAGCTCACCCTTTCCAGCATCGCCACGTCAATCCAACCAAACTTGGCCAGATGATAAAGGATCAAACTGCACCGATCACAAAAGCTTGGGCGTGTGTTTTCACAGGCTGATCTCCGGTTTGCGGAGGAGGCGTCTTGAGGAATTTAGTCATATGTACGAGCCAGCATGTGCTCTGTCCCCGACGTGAACCATCAAGAACAGAGACTATTCAACCGGATTTACTCAGTATGGGGCCTCCATATCATTCATCGAGACGTAGACTGTCTTCATCTCGCTGAAGTGGTTGATTGCCAGTTTCGAGTTCTCGCGACCGACGCCCGACATCTTGGAGCCGCCGAAAGGCGCCTCTACCGGGGCCAGGTTATATGTGTTGATATAGCAAGTTCCCGCCTCAAAACCTGCCACGATGCGGTGGGCGCGGGTCAGGTCGTTGGTGAAGACGCCGGCGGCCAGACCGAATTCGGTGTCATTGGCACGGGCCAGAACCTCTTCTTCGGTGTCGAAGTCCAGCACCGACATCACCGGGCCGAAAATCTCTTCGCGCGCGATTGTCATATCGTCCTTAACATCGGCAAAAACCGTGGGCTGCATGTAGAAACCATCGCCTTCGACCCGTTCGCCGCCATAGATCAGCCGCGCGCCTTCGGCCCTCCCCTTTTCGACATAGCCAAGCGCGATATTCATCTGGTTTTCGCTGACCATCGGGCCAAAGTTGACCTCTTCATCCATCGGGTCGCCGATTTTCGCCGTAGCAAGGCGTTCAGACAGGCGCTTAAGGAACGCTTCCTTGATTCCCTTTTGCACAAAAACTCGAGTGCCGTTGGAACAGACCTGTCCCGAGGAGTAGAAATTTCCCAGGATAGCGCCTGACACGGCATTTTCGATGTCGGCGTCGTCGAACACGATCATCGGGGACTTGCCACCCAATTCCATGGTGACATGTTTCATGCCATCGGCGGCAGCAGCGTACACCTTGCGGCCCGTTGGAACCGACCCTGTTAGCGAGACCTTGGCCACTCGGGGGTCGGTCACCAGGCTGGCGCCTACATCACCGTAGCCCTGAACAACGTTATAGACGCCTTTGGGTGCACCTGCCTCGATCAAAATCTCGGCTACTTGCAATGCCGACAGCGGAGTAGTCTCGGAAGGCTTGAAGATCATTGTGTTTCCGCACGCCAACGCCGGGGCACCCTTCCAGCAAGCGATCTGCGTCGGGTAGTTCCATGCCCCAATGCCCACACAAACGCCGAGCGCCTCGCGGACGGTATAGACAAAATCCCCGTCTGCCAGAGGGATATGTTCGCCGGTCAGCGAGGCCGCCAGACCGCCAAAATACTCCAGCGCATCCGCGCCGCTGGTAGCGTCGGCCACCAGCGTTTCCTGCAAAGGTTTGCCGGTATCATGGGTTTCGATGATCGATAAGTCACGATTGCGATCCCGCATGATCTCGGCCGCGCGTCGCAGCACACGGCCTCGCTCGGTGCCCGATAGGGCAGCCCAAGCCGCTTGGGCCGATTTTGCGCTGTTTAGAGCCTTTTCAACAATCTCAGGCGTGGCGGAATGTAGCCGTGCGATGACCTCTCCAGTGGCGGGGTAGATAACGTCGATGGGCGCGCCATTGGTGTCCTCGACATACTCGCCATTGATGAAATGGCTGGCCTTGGGTTGAAACTTCATGCCGGTTCCCTTTGTGTTCAGAAATCTCTTTAGGCAAAGAGATCGCGTGCGTTGAGGATCGAATTATCGATTATTGACTGATCAGTCAATCAAGCCGCGAATTGGCAGGTTCTCGCCTAATCCAAAGGGTCTTCCCTTGAAACGAAAGGTTAATGTTCTATTTATGTTCTACATAGTCAGAGGATTACCCGATGGCCCAGAACATGCGAAATTCCGCCCTGAGCGGCCCAACAAACGACTATCACCTGCTGCCAGTTACAGATCGGCAGATGCGCTTTGCCCGCGCCATCGCGCAACAATCAGCGCTTGAGATTCCGGTCGAGGCGCAGCGTGACCGCAAATCCCTGTCAGACTGGATTTCAGCCCATAAGCCGCATGATCCGTCGCCCTTTGCAAACTACCCAACAGGTAAGCAGGTTGCTTTTGCCGAACGTATCTCGCGCAGCAAGCGCCGCCCGATCCCGTCCGAATGTTTCCGCGACAAACAAATGATGTCGCGCTGGATCGATCATAATAAATAGATCGCTCTATTTGCCGTGGTTGCGCGCGTATAGCGCGACGGCGGCGGCCACAAACATGCCCAACAGGATGTAACCCGTCACAGCCTCGGCCACAGCCAGCCCACGGCAAAAGCCAGTTGGGGACATGTCCCCATATCCGACCGTTGTGAAGGTGACGTATGAAAAATACAGAATATCGGCTGGCCCTTCGGCGCCGATCACACAATGGTCGTTATATCCAAACGCGCCGTAGACGGCTGCGAACAGGAATGGCACGACCTGGATGAAGGACACCCCCATCAGGAACAACAACCTCCGGGGGGATTTCACCTGGGTCATGTAGTACCAGGACTGCGAGGCGATCCAGATCAGAAGGCCTACCGAAGAAAGAGTGCCAATGGTGTCGCCTGCTGTGGCTTCGTTCAGGCGCGACAGGCCGTACCATGCAAGAAAGCTGGCCAAGACCAGCCCAGCCGCCGCCAACAGGGTCGATTTCCATTCTTCCAGGGTTCGCGGTTCGTGGGTCATGGGCGCTCCGTCGGTTGGGCTTGCGCACAATCATCCGATTTCAAACGCGGCCTGCAAGCTGATTTCAGTCAGAACCCAGATGTTCCTCGCCCCGCGCGCGGGCCAGCTGTATCTGCTTTTGCCGCTCGCGGAACCGCGCCTTGTCCTGTTCCGATGTCTCATCGATGCACCGATGGCAGGATACGCCATGCTCGTATTCAGGGCGTTTCACATCTTCGGGCAGGATCGGACGGCGGCAGCCATGGCACAGCTTGTGCGGCCCCTCGACCAGACCATGACCAACCGAGACGCGGTTGTCGAAGACAAAACACTCACCCTGCCAAGTGCTGTCCTCGGGCGGCGTTTCTTCCAGATACCGCAGGATGCCGCCTTTCAGGTGATAGACATCCTCGACCCCCTGCCCCAGCAGGTAGTTGGTGGACTTTTCGCACCTGATGCCTCCGGTGCAAAACATCGCAACGCGTTTGTTGTGAAAGCGATCCTTATTCTGTTCCCACCACGCCGGGAAATCGCGGAAACTGGCCGTGTTAGGGTCTATTGCACCCTCGAATGTGCCAATCGCCACCTCGTAATCGTTGCGGGTATCGATCACCACCACATCATCCGAACGGATCAGCGCGTTCCAGTCCTCAGGCTCGACATAATTCCCGACATTTGCGCGTGGATCGACATCGGGCTGGCCCATCGTCACGATCTCTTTCTTCAAGCGTACCTTCATCTTGCCGAAGGGTGGATGGTCCGAGGTCGCCTCTTTCCACTCAAGATCCGCGCATCCTGGCAGCGCGCGTATATGCGCCAGCACCGCATCAATCCCGGCGCAGGGCCCGGCAATGGTGCCGTTGATCCCCTCCTGCGCCAGCAGCAGGGTGCCTTTTACCGACTGCGCGCGGCAAAGCTCCTGCAAGGCAGGGCGCAGCGCATCGGGGTCGGGAAAACGCGTGAAATGATAGAGGGCAGCGATTGTGTACATGTGGGCGATCTAATGCCCTTGGCAAAAACACACAAGAGACCGCATTGACGATCGCAGCAGTGCACCATACCGATAATACAATCGAAGGAGGCCGATATGTCCCACGCGCTGCTCGTGATTGATGTTCAAAATGACTTCTGCCCCGGCGGTGCACTTGCCGTAGCCGGAGGGGATGAGATCGTCGCACCGATCAACGCAATCATGGATACATTCGATACGGTGATCCTGACGCAGGATTGGCACCCGGCGGGGCATTCTTCATTCGCCAGTTCTCATACTGGCAAAGCGCCGTTCGAGATGATCGACATGCCTTATGGCCCTCAGGTCTTGTGGCCCGATCACTGTGTTCAGAGCAGCGCAGGCGCGAACTTCCATCCGGATTTGCGAACAGATGGCGATCTGATCATCCGCAAGGGATTTCGCAGCGCTATCGATAGCTATAGCGCGTTTTTCGAAAACGACCATTCCACGCCCACTGGTCTAAAAGGCTATCTTGAGACGCGCGGGATCACGCAGCTGACCATGGTCGGTTTGGCGACAGATTTCTGCGTGCATTATTCGGCGGTAGATGCGGCACAGCTGGGGTTTGATGTCACTGTCTTAAGCAACTTGTGCTGCGCCATTGATATGGACGGATCTTTGGCTGTCGCAGAACAGGCCATGCGCGCAGCAGGTGTGACACTGGCCTGAGGATCAAAGCGCGGCACCATGCTCGGCCAGCAGTTTCAGAAACACAAACAGGATCACGGCAAGACCTAACGCGAAACCGATACGCCCAGAAACCGTGCGACGCTTTGGACGCACTGGTCTTGGGCGTGGCGCTTGCAATGGTCGCTCGGGCATTTTCCGGTTCACGGTCCCGGGCTTTGCGGTCCTGATATGGCCCAAGAAGTGATGGAAATCGAACTCACCACTATACTCTCCCTGGATACCCATATTCCGGATATTCGCAAAAAGCCGCTTTAGGATCAGGAGGCGATCTTCAGCGTCTTCTGGCCGAAAATAACCGCGGGCAAGATGCCCATCAGACTCGTTCAGGCTAAATCCTGATTCCAGAAATATTCTGCGAATCTTGGGCGATGCAGCGCGCAAAGCGTCTGCCGTCTTGATATCCCTGAACCGCGCCCGCACCGGGGGCCGCCCAGTTATCGATGTTTGCCCATGCTCAGGATCAACCTCATCCGGAGCTATTGCAACAATGTCAAAATCGTACTCGAGACTCATTCACTAACTTCAACCTTCAGTTCCATCCCCACCCCTCACTAAAGCGTGAAGGAAACCCACAATAAGCCCGTAATGTGTTCTGTCGTGGGCATTGTTCCCAATTCCGCGACTCTTGCCATTTCGTGCTCCGATTGATCTAACAACGGAAATTGCAGGAGGTCCCCATGGTCGATATCGCGACGCGGGTCTACAATCATAAATGGAAGATTGACCCGATTATCCGGTCATTGATCGACACAGATTTCTACAAACTGCTGATGTGCCAGTCAGTGTTTCGAAATAAGCCCCAAACCGATGTGGTGTTTTCGCTGATCAACCGGTCGAATCACGTGCCATTGGCCCGTTTGATCGATGAAGGCGAGCTGCGCGAGCAGTTGGATCACATCCGCTCGCTAAGTCTGAGTCGTGGGGAAAGCACGTGGTTGCGGGGCAATACATTCTACGGCAAGCGTCAGATGTTCCGCCCGGATTTCATGGAATGGTTCGAGAACCTGCGCCTGCCCCCTTACCATCTGGAGCGTAAGGGTGATCAGTATGAGCTGACCTTTGAGGGTAAGTGGCACGAGGTCATGCTATGGGAGATCCCGGCGCTGGCCGTACTGATGGAATTACGCTCACGCGCGGTTCTGAACGATATGCGCCGGTTCGAACTACAGGTGCTCTATGCCCGTGCAATGACACGCGTATGGGAAAAGATAGCCCAGCTTCGCACTATTGAGGGGCTTGGGATCGCGGATTTCGGCACGCGGCGGCGGCATTCCTTCCTTTGGCAGGACTGGTGTGTGCAGGCCATGATTGAAGGTTTGGGATCGTCCTTTACCGGAACGTCCAACTGTCTGATCGCAATGCGACGCGAAGTTGAGGCTATTGGCACCAACGCACATGAACTACCTATGGTGTATTCTGCGCTCGCCGAAGACGACGCCGCGCTTGCCCAGGCGCCCTATGACGTCCTAAGCGACTGGCACGAGGAACATGATGGAAATCTGCGCATCATTCTGCCCGACACGTATGGCACCAAAGGGTTTCTGGACCGCGCGCCTGACTGGCTGGCAGGCTGGACCGGCATTCGCGTTGACAGCGGCGACCCCGCAACCGGCGCAAAAATCGCAATAGACTGGTGGAAATCACGCGGCGAAGACCCGACGCAGAAGCGGGTTATTTTCTCGGACGGGTTAGATGTGGACAAGATACGCGAATTGCACGCTCAGTTCGCGGATCAAACCAATGTCTCGTTCGGCTGGGGTACGTTGCTGACCAATGACTTCCGCGAACTTGTACCGAATGACGCATTGGCTCCCTTTTCGCTAGTCTGCAAGGCGGTCTCGGCCAATGGCTACCCGACGGTCAAACTATCTGACAACCCGGAAAAGGCGATGGGACCCGCCGAGCAGATTGAGCGGTACAAGCGCGTCTTTGGCGTTGGAGCGCAGGAGCCGATCGAAGTGATCGTTTAGCCGTGGTAGGCCGCAACCGTCTTGAGCTGCGAGAACCCATAAAGCGCCTCGAACCCTTTTTCGCGGCCATGGCCGGATTTTCCAACGCCGCCAAAAGGCAGCTCGACACCTCCGCCCGCGCCGTAGTTGTTAATGAACACCTGCCCCGAACGCAAACCCTTGGCCAGCCGCATCTGCCGCCCACCATCTCGGGTCCAGACGCTGGCAACAAGGCCATATTCGGTGCTATTTGCTATGGTTAGAGCCTGTTCTTCGGTGTCAAACGGGATCAGAACCTGTACGGGGCCAAAGATCTCATCCCGCGCCAAGGCATGATCGGGCGGCACATCCGAGAACAATGTGGGCCGGACATATGCGCCGGATTCGGGTGCGCCAGCCGCAATCTGGCCCTCGGCGGCAATCGCCAAGTCCGAGCCTTGGTGAAGGAAACCGGTCACGATTTCTTTTTGCCGTGTTGAGATCAGCGGACCAACGCGCAAATCCCGGATCGCCGGACCGACGGTAAGCTCTTGGTATGCCAAGGCCATACGGGATTTCACCGCATCATAAACACCACGCTGCACCAGAATGCGCGACGAGGCCGAGCAGGTCTGGCCCGCATTCTGTATACCCGCATTCACCAGATACGGCAGCGCGGCATCCAGATCGGCGTCATCGAAAACCAGTTGCGGCGACTTGCCGCCCAGTTCCAGTGTCACCGGAACAACGTTTCGACCCGCCGCCTGCTGAACCAACGCGCCTGTCGCGACCGAACCGGTGAATGAAATGTGATCCACACCCGGGTGTGCCGACAGGGCCGCGCCCGCCTCAGCCCCCAGGCCGGGCACCACATTCAGGGCACCAAGCGGAAGGCCCGCCTGTATCGCCAGATGCGCGAAGGCCAGTGCGGTCAGGCAGGCCTCTTCCGCCGGTTTCAGAACACAGGCGTTACCCATTGCCAGCGCCGCCCCGACAGAACGGCCAATGATCTGCATCGGATAATTCCACGGCACGATGTGGCCGGTCACACCGTGCGGCTCGCGCAACGTGTAGACGGTATAGCCATCCAGATAGGGAATGGTCTCGCCCATCACTTTATCCGCAGCACCACCATAAAATTCGCAATACCGCGCCAATGCTACCGCATCTGCCCGCGCTTGGGTCAACGGTTTGCCGACATCCATCGCCTCTAGCTGTGCCAGATCATCCACTCGGTCCAGAACCAGTTGCCCCAGTCGGGTGAGGATACGCCCTCGCTCCAGGGCCGTCATGCGACCCCAATCGCCATCGAACGCGGATCGGGCGGCCCGCACTGCAGCGTCAATATCGGTTTGGCCACCTCGAGCGATCTGGCAAATTTCGGAACCGTCCGAGGGATTCACCAGCGGCAAGGTTTGACCTGACGCGGGCATTTTCCATTCTCCGCCGATTAGGCAAAGGTTGGGATCGAACCAGAGGGGGTTAGTCATCGGAAGCTCCAATATCAGGCTCTATACAAGGGTTTTTCATGCAGCGCCTCGTCCAGTCTCCGGCAATTTCGGTGCCGCATTGATCAGAGTTCTTGTGTAAGGATGCTGAGGCTCTGTGAAGACTTGCTCGGTTTCACCCTGTTCCACAATCTTGCCGGCCTGCATCACCAACACACGGTCGGTGATGGTTCGAACCACGCTCAGGTCATGGCTGATGAACAGGTAAGTCAGATCGTAAGCCGCACAAAGCTCGGCCAGCAGGTCGAGAACTTGGGCGCGGACCGAGACATCCAGCGCCGAGACAGCCTCATCAAACAAGATCAACTCGGGTCGAATAATCAGAGCGCGCGCAATAGCGATACGTTGCCGCTGCCCACCCGAGAATTCGTGAATGTAGCGGCCCGCATCATCGGGGCTTAGGCCAACGGCGGTAAGCATCTCAGCGACGCGATCCTGCCGTTCAGAACCGGTTGGCGGGGTGTCCAGCAAATGAAATGGCTCGGTGATCAGGCGCGCGACCCGATGGCGGGGATTGAAGCTGCCATAAGGGTCCTGAAACACCACCTGCATCTTGCGTCGCACTGCCAGATTGGGTTTGTGGCCGGTGAAAACAGGCTGACCATCAAGGGAAATTCGGCCTTGCTGCACCTCCTCCAAGCCCAAAATAGCTCGTGTTAGGGTCGATTTTCCACAACCGGACTCTCCAACCAGCCCTAAACGCTCCCCCCGATTCAGGGTAAAGCTGACCTGATCGACGGCCCGATGATGACCGGGCGTGGCAAACAGGCGCGTTCGGGGCAGACGGTAGTCCCGCACCACGTTCTCGACCTCAAGCAACGCTCGCGGTGCAGGAGAGGTCGGCAGGTTGACTTGATGCCCCGAAGCTTCGAACAGCATACGGGTGTAAGGGTGCTGCATATGGCGCAGGAGATGATCTGTTGCGCCCGTTTCAACAACCTCCCCATGCCGCATGACCACAATCTGATCCGCCATGTCTGCAACCACCGCCAAATCATGCGTGATCATCAGCAGACCCATGCCATACTCCGACACGAGCCCTTTTAGCAGATCAAGGATTTGCGCCTGCGTGGTCACATCAAGCGCCGTTGTCGGCTCATCCGCGATCAACAGTCGGGGGCGCAGTGCAATCGCCATGGCGATCACCACTCGCTGGCGCTGACCGCCTGACAGTTCGTGAGGATAACGCTTCAACGGAAACCTGTCGGTTGGCAATCCAACCCGGGCCAGAACCTCTTCGGCCCGAGCGCGCGCTTTGGCCGGGGGCATGGCCTTGTGGATCAGGATAGTCTCCATAACTTGATCGCCGATGGTCTTCACCGGGTTCAGGGCAGTCATCGGCTCTTGGAAAACCATTCCGATCGCAGCGCCCCGCAGCGCACAAATCTCGGCCTCAGACCGGTTCAGCAGGTTCTGGCCCTCTAACTCTAGCACCCCATCTACTTCGGCATCGTTTGGCAGCAACTGCATCACGGCAAAGGCTGTCATTGATTTGCCCGAACCGCTTTCTCCGGTCACAGCCACGATCTGCCCAGGGGCAATCGACAGGTTAATCCTCTTTAAAATCGGCGTGCCGTGGATAGCCAACGAGAGGTCCTTGATCTGCAAAAGACTCATGCGCGGGCCACCCGTATCCGAGGGTCCAACCAATCGCGCAAGCCATCACCCAGAAGGTTCAGGCCAAGAACCGTCACGATGATGGCAAGACCCGGAATCAGAGCCAAATGCGGGGCAAAACTAACCATCGTCTGCGCATCGGCCAGCATTCTGCCCCAGCTTGGCGTAGGGGGTTGCGCACCAAGACCGACATAGGACAGCCCAGCCTCGGCCAGAATGCCAAGTGAGAACTGGATTGTTCCCTGAACAATCAGCAGATTGGCGACATTGGGCAGGATATGTTCAGCCGATATCCGTGCCGCGCCTTTGCCTGACACGCGGGCGGCAAGGATAAACTCGCGCTCCCAAAGAGACAAAGCTGCGCCTCGGGTGATGCGGGCAAAAACGGGGATGTTGAAGATACCGATGGCGATGATCGCGTTTATGGCCCCGGCACCAAAGACGGCGGTGATCAGAATGGCGATGACGAGAGAGGGGAATGCAAAGACCAGATCATTGCCGCGCATGATGAATTCATCTAGCCACGATCCACTGCGCGCAGCGGCAGCCAGACCCAAGGGAACTCCCAGCGCCATGCCAATCCCGACCGCGACCAGCGCCACCGCTATCGAGGTGCGCGCACCAACCATGATCATCGAGAACATGTCGCGTCCGAAATGATCGGTACCGAACCAGTGCTGTGCGCTGGGTGGCTGCAGCTTGGCCGGAATGCTCAGCGCGGCGTGGTCGTATGGGGTCCAGACAAAGGACACCAGCGCTGCCAGCACCACCAGTGAGGACAGCGTTGCGCCAAGGATCAGGTTGCGGCTCATGTCCTGCTCCTCAGCCTTGGATCGACTGCGGCATAGGCCAGATCGACAAAAAAGTTCACCATGATGACGGCAAAGACCAGCAGCATAACGACCGATTCCACGACGATCAGATCGCGCGCCGATATGGCCTGAAAAACCAGCCGCCCGAGGCCAGGTAGATAAAACACCTGTTCGATGATGATCGAACCCGCCAGCAGGAAGGAAAATTGGAGTCCAATGATCGTCAGTACCGGGATCAGAGCATTCCGCACTCCGTGTCGCCAAAGCGCCTGCCGACGCGAAAGGCCCTTGGCGCGTGCGGTGCGCATAAAATCCTCGGCCAGAATATCCAACAGAGCCGAGCGCATAACCCGCGCAAGGATCGCCGCTTGCGGCAGGGCCAATGCAATGGCTGGAAGGGTCAGCGAATGTAGACCGATCCAAATGCCGTTCTCCCACCCTGCAAACCCGCCGGCATTGAACCAACGCAAGTTGATGGCAAAGACCAGCACCAGCATCATCGCGAACCAGAAATTTGGCACCGCGATACCAAGCTGAGTCGCACCCATCACGGTCAGATCACCCGGTTTGCCGCGCCGTGAGGCTGCGTAGATACCGGCGGGGAAAGCAATCAGCGTGGACAGGGTCAGCGCGTACAAAGCCAGCGGCAATGACACCCACAATCGATCTGCGATCATCTGCGACACGGGTGTGCGATAGGTGTAGGACGTACCAAAATCCCCTACCAGCATCCCGCCGACCCAGTTAAAGTACCGCTCGATCTTCGAGACATCGAGGCCCAGTTCAGCTCTCAGCGCAGTCAATGTATCGGCCTGCGCGTTCACGCCCAGCATGAACGACGCCGGATCACCGGGCGCGACCTCGATCACTGCAAAGATGACAACCGAGGCGACGGCCAGGCTCAGGATCAGCGACAGCAGACGTTTGAGGGCGTAGCGGAGCATTTGGAAACGTTAGGGTCACATCCCGTGTGGGTCCAGCGCCTAAGGCACGAGAAGATAGACAAAAAGAAACCCGCCAAGCCAGAAACCTTGTGGGTTTCATGGTGCAACAGTTCGCGCCGGGGCGCTGGCCATCGCCCCGGTCCAACTCTGTTCTTCTATTCGGACCAACTGATCCCGGTCAGATCGATCGCTGCCGTGGGTGCGTTTTCCCATAGCCCCTCAACACCGGCCTTGGCCACGCCAAGCTTGGCAAGTTGAAACAGGTACCCGTTGACGTAATCGGTCGAAATCAAGCGCTGTGCCTCACCCAGCAAACGTGTGCGCTCATCAGGGTCCGTGGTCGAATTCAGCGTGTCCATCAATGCCTGAAAGTCGGTGCTGTCATATTGGAAGTAATAGTCGGGCCGGGCATAAATACCGATATCCATCGGCTCGGTATGGCTGACGATGGTCAGGCCAAACTCCTTGCCCTTGAACACGCTTTCCAGCCACTGCGCCCATTCCACATTGATGATCTCGGCGGTGATGCCAATATCAGCCAGTTGCGCAGCGATGATTTCACCCCCGCGTCGGGCGTAGGAAGGCGGCGGCAAGTGCAGCGTGGTCTCGAACCCATCGGGATACCCGGCCTCGGCCAGCAGCGCCTTGGCTTTTTCCGGGTCATAGGCCGAATTGCCGGTCAGATCGACGTAAGCCGGATTATGCGGAGCAAAATGCGTACCGATGGGTGTGCCATAGCCGAACATAGCCCCATCAATGATTGCCTGCCTGTCAATCGCGTGGGCCAATGCCTGTCGGACCAATATGTCATCAAACGGGGCTTGTTTGTTGTTGGTCGACAGAATGGTTTCCCCCTCGGTCGAGCCGACCAGAACCTGAAAGCGCGGATCAGCCTCGAATTGCGGCAGATTCTCGGGTGCGGGGAAGTTGTCGAACACGTCTACATCCTCGGCCATCATGGCGGCAAAGGCGGCGGTCGGATCCGAGATAAACTTAAACGTTGCGGTCTCTAACGCGGGCTGTTCGCCCCAATAGTCGGGGTTGCGATTCAGGATGATGCTGTCACCCTGCAGCCAGTCAGAGAAGGTGAAGGCCCCCGTGCCAACCGGGTTGGTCTTGATATTCTCGATGCTTTCGGGCGCAACGATCACCGCGTCACCCCAGGCGAGATTGAAAAGGAAGTTCCCGTTTGGCTCATTCAACGTCACCTGAACGGTCAGGGGGTCCACCACCTCGACACTTTTAATGCCCGCAAACAAAGCCTTCTGCGCGTTGGCGCTGTCTTCTGCCGTGGCGCGATCAAGGGTAAACTTGACGTCCTCGGCATCCATCGTTGTGCCATCGTGAAATGTCACACCGTCGCGCAGCTTGAATGTGTAAACGGTACCGTCATCCGAGATTTCCCAGCTTTCGGCCAGCCCCGGCACCACCGAGCCATCCCCCATGAACCGGGTCAGGCCTTCGAAGATATTGGTGTAGACAACCGAATCGATAGCCTGCGCCGCAGCGCTGGTCGGGTCCAGATGCGGTGGCTCAAGCTGCATGGCGATGGTGATGTCAGATTTGGCCATGGCCTGCGTGGCAAACAGGCCCGCGCCAAGGACCAGGGCCGACGCGAACGAGCGAAAGCGCTGCTTTGTCATGAAAATCTCTCCCCACTGAAATTGGCTAGCCCTGCTTTTTTCGGGCCGATCTGCGACCAATGTCCTCGCAAACCCGGGGTCAATCAAGGAATTGTTGGCGCAACCGGGGTTTCTTTGCGCCTGCCGCATCTGCTATGCCGCGCTGCAACATGAACCCTGCGAGGAGCGAGCATGAGCGCCACCGCCCGCAAGAAAGCCCCGAACGCCGAGGATATCCGCGCCCGGAAAGGTACTGATCCACTGGTCTCGTTGACCGCCTACACAACACCGATGGCGCAGTTGATGGATGCGCATTGTGACTTCGTTCTGGTCGGTGACAGCGTCGGCATGGTGTTGCACGGGTTGACGTCGACTCTTGGTGTGACGATGGAGATGATGATCATGCACGGCCAGGCCGTTGCCCGTGGTCTGGACAAGGCAATGATGGTGATCGACATGCCTTTCGCCAGCTACGAGCATGACCCGGCTCAGGCATTCCGCAACGCAGCCCGGCTGATGTCGGAAACAGGAGCTGGGGCGGTTAAGCTGGAAGGTGGCGTCGAGATGGCTGAAACCATCCGGTTTCTGGTCAAACGCGGGATCCCGGTGATGGCACACATTGGCCTGACACCGCAGTCGATAAACACTTTGGGTGGCTATAAGGTACAAGGGCGCGACGAACAGGCCGATGCCGTATTGGCCGACGCCCGGGCCGTCGCCGACGCAGGCGCGTTTTCGGTCGTGTTAGAGAAAGTTCCGCAGGGTTTGGCCAACTGGATTACCGCTGAGATTGCGATCCCCACAATCGGCATTGGTGCCTCGGCCGGGTGCGACGGGCAAATTCTGGTGGTGGACGATATGCTTGGCTTTTTCACCGCCTTCAAACCGAAATTCGTCAAACGCTATGCTGATCTTGGCCCGCTGGCCGAAGCCGCCATTGCTGAATACGCAGCCGAGGTTCGTGCGCGAAGCTTCCCGGCAGACGAACATGTCTTTGCCGATGCCGTACCCGACAAAGGACCCAAGTCATGACCGCGCCTATTCTGCGTCGACTGGCAGACTTGCGCGCTCTGACCCGTGATTGGCATCTGAATGGTGAGGTGATCGGAGTTGTCCCCACCATGGGTGCGCTGCACCAGGGGCATCTGTCGCTGGCCGAAGCCGCGAAGACGGCTTGCGACCGGGTGATCGTGACGATCTTTGTAAACCCCAAGCAGTTCAACAACCCCGAAGACCTCGCCAACTATCCGCGCACCGAACAAGAAGACGCGAAAAAGCTCGCGCCTTACAACGTCGATGCGATATACGTGCCCGACCCGGATGAGATTTACCCTGATGGCTTCGCCACCACAGTCTCGGTCTCGGGTCTGACCGACGCGATGGAGGGAGAATTTCGCCCGGGTCATTTCGATGGTGTGGCAACAGTTGTCGCCAAGCTGTTCCTGCAAACGCAAGCGGATCGAGCCTATTTCGGGGAAAAAGACTATCAGCAGCTTATGATCGTCCGCCGGATGGCCCGCGACCTCGATATCCCTATCGAGGTGATTGGTTGCCCCACGGTGCGTGAACCTTCGGGCCTAGCAATGTCTTCGCGCAATCAAAGGCTATCCGAGGATGGTCTGGCCATCGCAGCCGAAAAACATCGTATCATGCGTGCAGTTGTTCAGGCGCTGGAAAACGGCGAAGAATTCGAAGCTTTGGCTTCTCAGGCACAGGCCGATCTTTTGGCCGCCGGTTTCAACGAAGTGGAGTATCTGCAACTACGCTGCGCTGAAACGCTGGAGCCTATGACCCATGCCAAACGACCCGCACGACTGTTTGCGGCAGCCTTGGTCGACGGCGTGCGGCTGATCGACAATCTACCGGTGTCTCCGGTCTGATTTCCCCTCTGGCACGTTTGGTTGTGTTTGCGCTAAAGTCCTGCAAAACCAAAGCGGGAGGGGCGCAGGAATGACCTATATTCTGGCAATCGATCAGGGCACCACATCGTCTCGTGCAATCCTGTTCGACGCGCAAATGCAGCGCGTCGGCACTGCGCAGCACGAGTTTACACAGCATTTCCCACAGGAAGGCTGGGTTGAGCATGATGCCGAGGAGATATGGGACAGCGTTCTGACGGTTTGTCGTGAAGTGATGCAAACGACAGGTGTATCCGCGGCACAGATCGCTGGTATCGGGATTACCAACCAACGCGAAACCACTGTCATCTGGGATCGCGCCACTGGGGCCCCCATTCACAACGCAATCGTCTGGCAGGACCGTCGCACCGCTGAGATTTGCGAGCGTCTTCGCAAAGCGGGATGCGAGGATGACGTAACTGCCCAGACCGGTCTGCTGCTAGATCCTTATTTTTCGGGCACAAAGGTCAAATGGTTGCTGGATACCGTCCCCGGCGCACGCGACCGTGCTGCCGCCGGAGAACTGCTGTTCGGCACAATCGATACCTTCCTGATCTGGCGACTGACACAAGGGCGTGTGCACGCCACCGACGCCACCAATGCGGCCCGCACATTGCTATTCGATATTCACAAAGGGGAATGGAGTACCGAGATCTGCGACTTGCTGGACATCCCCCAAGCTTTGTTGCCCGACGTGCGCGATTGCGCCGCAGACTTCGGATCGACCTCGCTGTTTAGCGGTAATATTCCAATTCTCGGCGTGGCGGGGGATCAGCAAGCTGCCACCATCGGACAGGCCTGTTTCCAGCCGGGCATGATGAAATCCACCTATGGCACGGGCTGTTTCGCACTACTCAACACCGGTACGCAGCCAGTTGAATCGAAAAACCGGCTGCTAACGACAATTGCCTATCAGTTGGACGGGCAGAAAACCTATGCGCTTGAAGGCTCGATTTTCATTGCCGGTGCGGCGGTGCAATGGCTGCGCGATGCGTTGCAAATCATCGAAACCGCACCGCAAAGCGGTGAACTGGCCGCCAAAGCTGATCCGAACCAGCACGTTGTTCTCGTCCCTGCCTTTACTGGGCTGGGCGCGCCTTATTGGAAACCCGATTGCCGGGGCGCAATCTTTGGCCTGACTCGCAATTCAGGCCGCGCCGAAATCACGCGCGCCACGCTGGAAAGCATCGCGTTCCAGACCCGCGACCTGTGGCACGCCATGCAGGGCGATTGGGGCGCAGAGACTGACGTGATCCTGCGCGTCGACGGCGGAATGAGCGCCTCGGACTGGGCCATGCAGGGGCTTTCCGACATTCTGGGCGCCCCGGTCGACCGCCCGGTGATGCAGGAAACCACCGCGCTTGGTGCCGCATGGCTGGCGGGCATGAAAGCGGGTGTCTACCCGGATCAGGCCGGATTCGCCGAAACCTGGGATCTGGACCGGCGGTTTGAGCCTGCAAAACCCGTAGCTGACCGAGACGCGGCCTATGCACGCTGGCAACGCGCGGTTCAGGCGGCCATGGCGTTCTAACTGTGGTCCTTCATCAAGCGCTGTTTCTGCCGTGACCAGTCGCGCTTGGCCTGCGTTTCGCGCTTGTCGTGCAGCTTCTTACCTTTGGCGATGCCGATCTTCAGCTTCGCCCGACCCTTGTGATTAAAATAAAGCACCAGCGGCACCAGCGTCATGCCTTTGCGTTGGGTCGCGTTCCACAGGTTCGACAGTTCCTTGCGTGACACCAGCAGTTTACGGCGGCGGCGTTCTTCATGTTTGAAGACCTTGGCCTGCTCATAGGGCGCGATATAGCTGTTGATCAGCCATAGCTCTCCGTCATCAACCGACGCATAGCTTTCAGCAATGTTCGACCCACCGGCACGCAGGGATTTGACCTCGGACCCTTCCAGGACAATACCGCATTCGAGATCGTCTTCGATCGCATAATCGAAGCGCGCACGCCGGTTTTCGGCGATCACTTTGTAATTCGGGTCAGTGTTCTGCTTCTGCTTGGCCATGACGCGTTGATGTATGCCGCTTGCGTCCGCCTTGCAAGGCAGGGTTATGAATTGGCCGAGATTATCAGGTCAGGTCCAAATATCGTGTCAGCGTGATTGTGCAGATAAATCTTGAGCCACGGGGTAAAACGGTCGGGGTGCCGCTTCACCTCGGCCAGCAGATCGTGGTAATCGACCCAGCGGATATCCATCACTTCTTCCGGGTTAGGCTCGATTTTCAAGGCTCCACGAACATGGGCCAGAAAGACGTCGACCACCTCGTTCTCGACCATTCCGTTGCCGACATCGGCGTGATACTCCAATCGATGCCGGTATTCGGGGTAAAGTCCGGTGATGCCCAATTCTTCGCGCAGGCGCCGGACGGCACAATGCGAAGCGCTTTCGTCCCAATCCGGATGCGTACAACAGGTATTCGCCCATAGACCCGGCGTGTGGTATTTGCCCATCGCCCGGCGTTGCAGCAATATCTCGGTCCCGCGCACGGCAAACACGGACACAGCCTTGTGTCGCAGCCCCTTTTCATGCGCCTCCAGCTTGTCGACGGGTGTCAGTTCGCCCTCAACCCAAGCCGGGATCAAGATTCCCATCTGTCGTCTCCTGTTGGCGATCTCCGGTGCACATGGCCTTACCGGTTTTCCCCAAAGTGGCGCTGATTACAATGTCAATCAATCGCACGAAAGGCCGCAGGGGCTGCGGCATTTCGAAGTTCGTCTGTAAACCTGTTGGCGGAGTTACTCTCCCGAAACGCTCACGATATAGGCGTAAACGTCTTCGGCGCCCTTCTTCAGCTTGAAGGTCATTTTCGACTTGGCCGAGGTTTCCCCCAAATAGTCTTTCAAGAATGCTTTGGGGTCTTGGGCGTAGGCCACGAAAGTCTCTTCATCCCAGACCAGCCCATTTTCGCCCGCGGCCACGATGCTGTCGCCGTATCTGAAGCCTTCTTCAGTGCCGGCGGTGCGGCCTGCGATTCCGTACAGGTTCGGACCCGTCTTACCGCCCTTAACGATAACTTCACCCGCAGGGTCAGCAATCATGTGACAGGATTTGCATTTGTTGAAGGTCTTCTTACCCGCTTCGGCATCACCTTCTGCATAGACAGGAAGGGCCAGCAGACCGGCAATTACGGTGGCAAGGATACGATTCATAGCTTTTGCTCCGATATGAATTGGCTGCACCGAATGGATCGCTGGCACAGCAGAGAGTCAACGCGCAGATTGCCGCGCGACGGCACTGTGTCACAGGCGATCGGTGTCGTACTTAACCGAAGTCATGTAACTGCGACCAGCAGGGCAGCAGGTCGCCAGCGCGGGGGGAAGCCAGATAGATAGCCCGTGCAATCGCGCGCGCAAGACAGATCGAGGCCGCATGGCCGATCATCGCCATCGCCTCGGGGCCAATCGTGCGCGCGCCGGTGCTGAGACCAAATACCAGATCTCCATCGCCAGGCGTGTGCGCAGGAACAATGGCACGGGCGATGCCGTCATGGGCTGCTACCGCCAGACGCTGGCATTGCGGTTTGGTCAGCGCTGCATCAGTTGCAACTATAGCAATCGTGGTGTTTGCGCGATCTGGCGGAGCAGAATGCATCATCTGCGCCTTACGGCTGACAAGAGAGGAACCAAGACCCGAGGTCGGATCTGGCCCCAATCCACCGAACTCGCCATCGATCTCAAACTGCGCAGCCCAAAAATGCCGATCACCCGGTGTGGTTACGCTGCCAAGCGGATTGGCCGCCACCAGCGCGCCGACGGTTACGCCACCCTCAAGCTTTAACGAAGCCGAGCCTAAGCCACCCTTGTGCATCGCGGCCAATGCGCCGGTACCAGCCCCCACCGAGCCCAGTTCAAATTCTGGTGAGGCGGTCAAATACGCAGACTTCCCCAGATCGCGATAAGGATTTTCGGTCCAGTTCTTATCTCCACCATTGAGTAGATCGAACAGAATCGCGCCCGGCACGATGGGCACGACGGCCGAACCGACCTGAAATCCGCGCCCCTGAGCGCGCAATGCGTCTGAAACGCCCGAGCACGCATCCAGTCCAAAGGCCGAGCCGCCGGACAAAGCAATCGCGTCAACCCGATCAACAGTTTTGTCGACCGCCAGAAGGTCGGTCTCACGCGTGCCGGGGGCGCCGCCCATCACATGAACCGAAGCTATGAACGGGTTGTCCGCCGTCAGGACAGTTGTGCCTGATTTAAGCGTATCATCGTGCGCATTGCCAACCTTGAGGCCAGCGACATCAGTGATCAGGTTTCTGGGTCCGGGGTTCATTTTCGTCTCGCGCACTGGGCCGAAAAGCGCGCCGGGGCGCGCTGCCTCCGGCGGAGATATTTATGGCCAGATGAAGGGCGGATCAGATGCATCGGCCTCCGTCCACTTCTAGGGCTGTGCCGGTGATCATGCTGGCCTCGTCCGAGCAGAGGAAACAGGCGGCGTTTGCCATGTCTTCGGGGGTTGAGAAGCGACCAAGCGGGATCGTCGACAGGAATTTGGCGCGGATTTCCGGGGTGTCTTCACCCATGAAGGATTTCAGCAGCGGGGTTTCACCCGCCACCGGGCAGATCGCGTTAACGCGCAGGCCCGAGGGGGCAAGTTCGACGGCCATCGTCTTGGTCGCGGTGATCATCCAGCCTTTGGAGGCGTTGTACCAGTTCAGATTAGGGCGCGGCGACAGGCCTGCCGTTGAGGCCACGTTCAGGATCGTCCCCGCGCCGCGTATCTTCATCTGCGGAACAAAGGCGCGCGCGGTCAGGTAGACGGATTTCATGTTCACGGCGAAGACGCGGTCGAATTCATCGTCATCGACGTCCTCAAGTGGGGCCGGCAGGTGCGTCACGCCCGCATTATTCACCAGAATATCAAGTTTTCCGAATTCTTCCGATACCGCATGTGCCATGGCCTGAACCGATGCCGCATCCGAGACATCAACGTGCTGTGCGATGGCATTCGTGCCCTCCGCGGACGCCATGTCGGAAGCCGCTTCGCCATTGATATCTGCGATCATCACGCGGGCACCTTCGGCCAAGAATTTTTGCACAATCCCTGCGCCGAACCCGGATGCGCCGCCGGTTACGATGGCGGTTTTTCCCTCAAGCCTCATGGCTTTACCTCCCCTGCGTCTTGCACCGGCAGAGTAGCAACGTGCAGCGAAACTGCCAGATCAATCTTCGGACACTTTGCCTCGCAGGGCTTTGACATCCGCGCGGGCTTTCTTAGCAGCAAGCCTTCGCTTGACCGAACCATAAGTGGGTTTGGTCGCGATCCTGCGCTTGGGATTGACCAAAGCCCGCGTGATCAGTTCAGCCAACCGGGCGCGCGCGATGTCGCGGTTGCGGGCCTGAGACCGTGTTTCTTCACATTGAATGATGATGGCGCCGTCCTTGGTCCAGCGACGTCCGGCCAGCCGTTTCAAACGTGTCTTGACCGGATCAGGCAAGGAGGGTGAGCGCGCGGCCTCGAACCGCAGCTCAACGGCGGTGGAGACCTTGTTGACGTTCTGCCCACCCGGACCAGAGGACCGCACGAAGCTTTCGGTCATTTCCCAGTCTTGCAGGGCGATATCGTCGGTGATGCGCAACATGGATCGGACCTTACAGGGCGCAGTTGAAAACAAAAAGGGCCGCCCCGGCGGGACGGCCCTTCGAAAGTTCAGGAGGTTGGGTCGGTTAGATCAATCGACCAGCCGGAGCGAGCGCTCCGCCAAGGGCTGCCTTAACAGGCGATCCCCCCGGTTGTTCCAACACCTCTCTCCAATCTCTTTCTCGACACTGGATCACCTCCTTTTCTATCTGTTGCGGTTAACAAGGAGCGTGACACAAGTTGTGCCAATCTCAAAGAACTTTTTTACGCAGGCTGTGCAGCGGTCAGACGGGCGACGATCACCTTGAACGGAATCAGGGCGATTAGTGCCAGCGACAGTTTCACCAGCCAGTCAGCGAAGGCCAGCGTCACCCACAGCGGGGCCATCGGGCCGGACAGCATGAAGGGCACAGGCTCCCACGCCCAGTTGATCGCAGCGTCTGCATTGGCACCAAAGACGGTAACCGAGGCCGAGAACGCCAGCGTAAAGAAGATCGCGGTGTCCAGCGCTGAACCGACCAGTGTCGACACCAGCGGCGCGCGCCACCAGCGGCCACCACGCAGTGAGTTGAACACAGTGACGTCGGTCAATTGCGCGATCAGGAAGGCGGTGCCCGAAGCGACTGCGATGCGCAGCGGCACGGCGGCATAGGTGAAGCCGTCACCCTGCAGCATGATCTGGCTGCCGATCAGCGAGCAGATGATACCGGTGACAAATCCGGCGAATACGACCTTGCGGGCCGGACCCACGCCGTAGACGCGGTTCATGATGTCGGTGACCAGAAAGGCCAACGGATAGGTGAAGGCACCCCAGGTCAACAGGCCGTCAAGGATCAGGAACTGGACCAGGATGTTTGAGGCCACGACGATCGAGGCCATGGCAAGGATGCCGGGAATAAAGCTGCGTTGCATTTTCAGATGCCCGTTTTGACAAGGTAGCGGCGACTTGGCCCCAGGCTCATCCCGAGGCAGGCCGTGCGTTTAGACCTTTGTCTGCCGCCTGTCAATCAGGCAGCAAGTATTCGACCAATTCAGTGCGTTGCAGAAAGAAGAAGTTGTCGTCGGAAATCATCGTTGCGCGCAGCCGCCCCTGCACATCGCGCCAGACAGAAAGGCCCTCGAGATTGTCATGCGTCCCGGTGCTGGTTTCGAACAGAATCTCTTGTGACACGGGTGCATCATCTGCGATCACCCAGCGCCGCAGTCGCGAGCGGAAGCCGAAAAATGACACCGCGCGCTCTAACACATACAAACGCCCATCGGGTCCAAAATCTGCCGCAACCGGCAGGAACCTTCCACTCGGCGGCAAAACAAACGGCCTTGTCCAGTGGTGGCCATCCCACCGATAGACGAGGATTTTACCGTCTGCGGTGCGGGATTTCTCGGTCAGGGTGTAAAGCCTGCCCCGATCATCGATCGCCAATGCTTCGAACGAGCCATTGCGCTCTAAATCATGAAAAGCCTCCGGGCGGGGCAATACCTTGGCTTTGGCCCCCGGTGTGGAATAATGGACCACTCGGTGCACACCTTCGAACGAGATATATAGGCTCCCATCCGGAGCGACAGCGATCCCTTCGGAATCCCCTGCCCGACCGCTCAGGCTGCGCCCTTTGCTCGAGAAGATGGGTCCGTATCTCAGTATCTGGATATTCCTGATTTGGTCTCCATCCCGGTTGATCCGCGCGGTCACAAGCCTCGACCGGTCGCCGAGCACGATCATTTGCCGGCCGTTTTCCGACAAATGAAGGGCCGAGAACCCGCCAAACCAACAGGCACTGTTGTACCAGTCAAATCGGGCTAGAAGCGTTGCCGGGCTGGTACCAACTGCCGAAACGGCACTGGCCAACAGCGTTGCAACAATCAGTTGGATTGCAAGACTGCGGCGCATTGCTGGGGAAGGTCCGCCATTCGATATTCACGACGTTTCTTGGGCGGCGGCGCATTTGGATCAGGTGGCGGTGGGTTCAGAATATTGCGCACCCATTGCTGCGCCTCGGCGCAACCATCACCCTTGGGTGGCGGGTCCTGATTTACACAGCCTTTCGATCCTTTCGGGCATTTCAGCCGCACGTGGAAATGATAGTGATGTCCCCACCATGGCCGGATCTTGCGCAGATAGGCTTTGTTGCCCTTCTCGTCATTGCACATCTGCACCTTTGCACCCGGGAATACGAAGATCCGGGCAACGCGCTTGTCCTTAGCGGCTTCGCGCAATACCGCATGGTGCTGCTTGGTCCAGTTGCCGTTTACATACGCGCCGTTCGCGCGGCGCAAGGATATAGACGAGATATTCTCGCGTGCTTTGCGGCTTAGGCGCATGTTATCGCCCGGCAGCATCCAGATATCGATATCCAAACCCAACTGATGCGAACGATGGCCCGAGGTCATCGGCCCCCCCCGCGGTTGGCTGATATCCCCGATATAGAGACCATTCCACCCCGGTTGTTTCGCGGCAAACCGGCTGAGATCCTGCACATAGTCGATCGCCTGAGGATGCCCCCAATTGCGATTGCGCGACAGGCGCATGGCTTGCCAAGTTGGCCCGGTTTCAGGGAGTTGCACCGACCCGGCGGCGCACCCGCGCGAATAACTGCCGAATGCGGCGGACTTTTGCTGCGACCCCACCTTCTGGGCTCCAAACAACTGTTTGGCCAAGGGCTGTGCCGTGGCCACGCCTGCCAGTACTATTGCGGCCAGAACGGCCAAAAAACGTAGTAAAATCATCTGCTCTGATCCCCTTCCGGTTTCACCCAGCGCATCAGGACTAGGCCCAGAATAAACAACAGAATGATCGGTGACACCCCCAGTCTTGCACTACCGGTTGCTGCTGTTGCTATTCCGATCAATAGCGGCGCTGCAAAGGCGGTCGCCCGACCCGAAAGCCCGTACAGCCCAAAACTCTCGACCGGGGTGGCGGGATCAGTATGGCGTACCATCATTGAACGGCTGGCGGATTGCAGAATACCTCCCATGCCGCCGATCAGAACTCCGCACCCGAAGAACGCCATGTCCGGCAGACCCGAGCCTAAGGGCAATGAAATTCCGTAGATCTGTGTTCGATCCATCAATACAACCGTTACGCAGACAAAGATCAGAACCCAAATCGCAACCAATATCACCGGTTTAGGGCCGTATTTACGATCCATCTTGCCTCCGATCCAGGCAAAGATGGCCGAGGCCAGAACGCTGACAATTCCGAACACGCCGATCTTGATCAAATCCCATTCAAGCACCAGCCGTGCATAGACGCCTCCGAAACTGTATAGCCCGTTCAACGCGTCGCGATAGAACATAGAAGACCCCAGATAGGTCGCCAGACTGACCCGGTGACGCAGCGCCGCCACGGACTTGCCCAGCAAGCGCAGCGCCTCACCCACGCTACCCTGTTTGTTGGTCTCAGGATCATCCCGAACCCACAGGAAATACGGCACCATGAACAACACGAACCATCCCGCGGTGAAGGGGCCGACAAACCGCGTCCCTTCACGCGTTGCCGCATCCAGCCCGAACAACGGATTCATACCAATCAAGGTCTTGCCGTTGGGCTGTTCAACAAACAGCGCCAGCATGATGGCCAGCGACAACAGGCCTCCGAAATAGCCGAAGGCGAAGCCCGAACCTGAAATCTCGCCCACTTCTCTATCGTCACCCAGATCGGGCAGCTGAGAGTTGATGAAGATCAGTGCATATTCTGCGCCCACAAAGCCCAGACCAAAAGCCGACAGCATCAACCACATGTTCGAGCCATCGGGCATCGTGTACCACAACGCGGCAGACCCCACCGCGTACATCACCGAAAACCCGAGAATCCACGGGATGCGTCGACCCGAAACATCCGCCATCGCGCCCAACAGGGGCGCTCCGAACGCGATGATCAGCCCAGTTATGGTCAGGCAATTCGCCCAGACGGTCTGCGCCTGCGCCGCCGCTGCATCGGTGTCTAATCCGGTATTCGCATAGTATTGAGCCGCCACCCCGGCGAAATAGGGGCCAAAGACAAAGGTCACTAGCAATGTATGGAACGGCTGGCTGGCCCAGTCGAAAAACCACCAGCCCCAGATGCGCTTACGCTTGGAAATATCAGCCATCTCTGCCCCATATTATTATTGTTGCGATCATAAGACGGGGCTTTGGGTCAATTCGCAAGCGTTCTGTTGGGGCGCACTTGCTCTTTGCGGCTGTGACGCTTAGGTCTCAGGACAATTGACGAACGGAGTGCCCATGCTGTCGCTGATCCAAATCCTTCTGCTGATCCTGGACATTGTCTGGTTCATCATCCTTGCCCATGTGATCATGAGCTGGCTGATCAACTTCCAGGTGCTGAACCTGCACCAGCAACTGGTGGCGCAAATATGGTACGGACTGAACCGTTTGTTAGAGCCGATCTACGGCCCCATTCGCCGCATTCTGCCCGCCATGGGCGGTCTGGATCTGACCCCTCTGGTGGTGCTGATCGGGGTCTATGCGTTGCGGATCATCCTGATCAACAACGCGGTCTATTTCTACTGACCTCTTGTTCACCGAATCTTAGTATGTGATGGTCCTGTCTTAAGAGCAGATAAACCATAAAACAGGACCCTCCGTCGCATGTTCGACTCCGCACCCTTGTTGCGAGACGTTTTCGGATTCGACGACTTCCGCCCCGGTCAGGAAGAGATCGTCGACGCCGTGACCGCAGGTGAAAACGTGCTGGCGATCATGCCCACTGGTGGGGGCAAGTCCTTATGTTTTCAGTTACCTGCGTTGCTGCGAGACGGCGTGACTGTTGTGATCTCTCCGCTGATCGCCTTGATGCGCGATCAGGTGCGTGGGCTGCAGGAAGCCGGTGTCGAGGCGGGCGCGCTCACCTCGGGCAACACCCCCGAAGAAACTGATGCGGTATGGGACGCATTAGAGGCTGGGCGGCTCAAGCTTCTGTATATGGCGCCCGAGCGTCTGGCCGCCGGGTCGGCGCTGGGGATGCTGCGTAGGATTAACGTCAATCTGATCGCGGTGGATGAAGCCCATTGTGTCAGCCAATGGGGCCACGATTTCCGCCCTGACTATCTGCGGATCGGAGAGCTGCGGCGCGCTTTGAATGTTCCCCTCGCCGCGTTCACCGCGACAGCGGATGCGGAAACGCAGGACGAGATCGTCGAAAAACTGTTCGACGGTGTCGCGCCGCGCAAATTCCTGCGGGGGTTCGACAGGCCCAATATCCATCTGGCTTTTGCCGCCAAGGATGGACCGCGCAAACAGATCCTCGATTTCGCTGCCGCGCGCAAAACCCAATCCGGCATCGTCTATTGCGGGACCCGCAACAAGACCGAGGTGCTGGCGCAAGCCCTGCGCGCCGAAGGTCACACGGCCTGCCACTATCACGGCGGGATGGAGGCCGAGGATCGCCGCATCGTGGAAGCTCGCTTTGCGCGCGAGGACGGGCTGATTGTCGTCGCTACGGTCGCCTTTGGCATGGGTATCGACAAGCCGGACATCCGCTGGGTCGCCCATGCGGATTTGCCGAAATCGATCGAGGCCTATTATCAAGAAATCGGTCGTGCCGGACGCGATGGTGGACCAGCCGAGACCCTGACCTTGTTCGGGCCTGACGATATACGACTACGACGCTCACAGATCGACGAAGGGCTGGCCCCACCTGAACGGCGCATGGCGGATCATGCGCGTCTTAACGCGCTGCTGGGATTGGCCGAAGCACTGAAATGCCGCCGCCAGACCTTGCTGGGGTATTTTGGGGAACAGGCTGAATCCTGCGGCAAGTGCGATCTCTGCGACAACCCGCCAGAAATCTTCGACGGCACAACGCCCGTCCGTATGGCTCTGTCCGCGATTTTACGCACCGAGGAATGGTTCGGGGCAGGTCATCTGATCGACATTCTGCTTGCCAACGAGACCGATAAAATTCGCGCACGGCGACACGACAATCTGTCCACCTACGGCATCGGCAAGGACTGGTCGCGCCCGCAATGGCAAGCGATCTTCCGGCAGATGATGGGCCATGATTTGGTGCGCCCCGACCCTGAACGCCACGGCGCGCTGCGTATGACAGAAGCCGCCAAACCCATCCTGAAAGGTGAAGCGCTGATCGATCTGCGCAAGGATACCATCCGCAAAGCCACCCGACGACCCGCTGTCAAAGCGATGGTGTCCGAGGAAGACGCGCCGCTGCTCTCGGCGCTCAAGGCCAAGCGGCGCGCACTGGCCGAGGCCGCTCGGGTCCCGGCTTATGTCATTTTTCCTGATCGCACCCTAATCGAGATGGCAGAAACCCGACCTGCAAATCTGGATGACATGGCGCGGATCAGCGGTATCGGGTCAAAGAAACTGGAACGCTATGGTTCCACTTTCCTTGAGGTGCTGACCGGCGCGGTAGAAGAGCTGCACCCCGCAAGGCGCAAACTTGCCGGCCGCAATCAGGGCGACATTTACGATCAGTTGCTTGAGGTTCAATCGCAATTGTCGCGTGGCCCCGACGGGATCGACAAACCACTAAGCTGTACGGCTTCGCAACTGGCGAAAGTGGCGCAACTGCACCCGGATGATCCACGAGCGATGGAGCAGGTTCTGGGTGACCGTCGTCACGAAAGGTTTGGCGCGGCGTTTCTGGACGTGCTGCAACAGGCGGGCTAGATACGCCTGAACAGGCGAGAAACGAGGGCGGATATGCTGGTAGTGATTTCCCCGGCCAAGCGGCTGGATTGGGCAGAACGAAACGTCGAAGTAACCCAACCCGATTTTCAGGATGACGCGATCCGCTTGTCGAAGACCGCACGCAATCTGACATTGGGCGATCTGAAAAAACTGATGGACCTGAGCGACGACTTGGCCCGCCTGAACCGCGACCGGTATCGTATGTTCTCGGACGCGCCCGATGCGGAGACGACACGCCCTGCCGCATTGGCTTTTGCCGGCGATACCTATCAAGGGCTTGAAGCCGCATCGCTGGATGCCGACGAAATGGCCTGGGCACAGGATCACCTGCGCATTCTGTCCGGGCTTTATGGCGTATTGCGCCCGCTGGATGCCATACAGGCCTACCGGCTTGAGATGGGTAGTAAACTGAAAACCAGACGCGGAAAAAACCTGTACGAATATTGGCGCGATCAGCTAAGCAAGGTGCTGAACGCGCAGGCCGCCGAAACTGACAGCAAGGTTCTGGTGAACTGCGCCAGTCAGGAATACTTCGGCGCGGTCGACCTGAAGGCACTGAAGCTGCCCGTTGTGACCCCGGTCTTCATGGAGGACAAGGGCGGCACCCCCAAGATCGTCAGCTTCTTCGCCAAGAAAGCGCGCGGTGCGATGGCACGCTACATCATCCAGCACCGCCTGACCGATCCCATTGGCCTGTTGGATTTCGACAGCGGTGGTTATGAATACAGGGCAGATCTGTCTGACGACTACAAACCTGTGTTTGTTCGCCCCTATCAGGCCTGATCGAGCAGTGAAGGGTCGTAGGCTACAAGCTCAACGGTGTTCCCTTCGGGGTCTTGGGTGAAGATACCGCGCCAGCCGATCCAGCCGAAATGCTCGACCCGATAAGGCTGGTCGATCTGGTCGTACCAGCGCATGACAGCATCCTGTTCGACAAAGGGCAGCGACAGCGCGATATGGTGCAGGGCCGAGGCACCCCCTGTTACTGGCACTGCCGCGCCAGTCTGGCCCGATCCACGCTCAGAGCCAACAGACTGGTGAAACAGGGCCAGCACCTGTGTATGTCCACCAAACCCTTCGGCAATCCGAAAAAAGGTGATGGCGCTGTTATGGTCGCCTTGCAATCGCTGCAACCCGATCACCTTCTCATAGAAATACACCATTGCCGCCATATCGGTGCAGCGAATTGCAATCTCACCCAATCCCCGGGGGCGAAAACCGCGCTCATCTGACATAAATCGATCCTATTCCGTACTTTCACCTTCTGCACCGACCAATTGGGCATCGGCTGGACGATGTTCCAGTATCATCTTGTGGATCAGTTTCTTGTGCAACGGTTTGGTCAGATAATGATCAAGCCCGGCTGCCAGTATGCCCTGATCATCCCCTGTCATGGCATGGGCCGTCAGGGCCACTATGGGAACATGTCGATCCGTTCCGATCTCGCGCCGCCGGATTTCACCCGTCGCCTCTTTCCCATCCATCTTGGGCATCGAGATATCCATGAAAATCAGGTCCGGGTCGAAACTGGCGAAGGTTTCGATCGCCTCCAACCCATTGGAGACGAATCTCAAATCGATATTCAGATCTTTGGTCATCTTTTGAAGGATCAGTTGATTGGTTCGATTGTCCTCGGCTGCCAGAACCCGCATCAGCCTCTGATTCTGCGGAACTTGCGCATGAGTCTCGGGATCAGCGACGCAGTCGTCACTGCGATCCGACTTGAATACAGGAGCACCCAGCGCCATCAGCCGTGAATACAGCTCGGCGCGAGGAATGGGCTTTTGCAATACGCCGTCAATCAGGCGATGGGCCGGGTCGGCATGAATCACACCCGGATTGGCCGACATCACCACAATTGGCAGACCACCCCATCCTTTGTCGCGCAGTGTTGTGGCGAGTTCCAGACCGTCCATGTCCGGCAGATCGTGATCGCACAGCACCAGATCAATAGTTTTGTCCATTGCAGAAAGCGCTTCAGCCCCTGTTGAACAGGTGAGCGCCTGAGACCCAAGGCGACTCAGTTGCTTGGTCAAAATGGCGCGGTTGACGGCCATATCCTCGACCACCAGAACACGGCCCAACTGCCCCGCCAGATCAGGCGGAACGGGCTGCGGACCCTCAGCCGTGGGCAGTGTGATACGGAACCCAAAGCAAGATCCTTTGCCCGCGTCACTTTCGACCCAGACGGCACCGCCCATCATCGAGATCAGCCGCTTGGTGATTGCCAGCCCCAAACCCGTGCCTTCGAATTGGCGGTTCTGGGCATCCTCAACCTGATTGAATTCACCAAAGATGTGCGGGACCTTGTCGGCTTTGATTCCGATACCCGTATCCTCGATGGCCACGTGGATGTCGCAGGTTTCAGTTGTCGCGTCAGGAACACCGGTCACCCGGATAAGGACATGGCCCTGCGCGGTAAACTTCACTGCATTGCCGACAAGGTTGGTCAGAATCTGCCGAATCCGCCCCGGATCACCCACATAAAGCGTCGGCAGGAACAGGTCATAGTCCACCAGCAAGGTCAGGCCCTTGTCGCGTACGCTGGGTTGCAACAGCATCGCGACCTCAAGGATACAGCGCTCCAAATCGAACTGTTCGGGGTGCAGCGTCAACTTGTCGGCCTCGATCTTGGAATAGTCGAGAACATCGTTGATGATGACCAGCAAAGCCTCGCCCGAATTGCGAATTGTGCTTACATAGAGCCTTTGTTCTTCGTTCATCGGGGTTTCGGTCAGCAGTTCGGTCATACCGACGATCCCGTTCATCGGCGTGCGAATCTCATGGCTCATATTGGCCAGAAAGGCGGATTTGGCGCGGTTTGCGGCCTCGGCCCGTTCACGTGCAGCGTTTAGCTCGGCCTCATGCCGGACCGAGGCTGTGATGTTCAACGCCAGGCTCAGCACGTCACCGCCGTGGCCCCGCTGATCAATCAGCCGGATATACTGGCCGTTCCACAACTGGATCACCTCGGGTTCGGGGTGCGGTTGCGCCCAGCGTGCAAGCATACGCGCCTGCCAGTCCGCGATATTCTCCGCGCCGATGTCCACGATACCTTCATGGGTCAGAATTTCGAGAATACGCGTGTAGCTGATCCCCGGCGCGACCTCTTCCAGCCCATCGAAAACGCTTAGGTAAGCGGCGTTGGCACCGATCAGTGTGTTGTTGCCGTCGAAAAAGGCAAACCCGTCAGGGATGGTCTGGATCGAATGCCACAGGCGGCGTTCAGCCTCTTCGATCTTGGCATTGGCCACGGTCAGATCGGATTTGACCTTTTCGTTTTCATCGCGAACCGTCGCAACCTCGGCCTGAGTCTCATCGATCTGACGTGTCAATGCGATAGCATGACGTCCCAATTTGCGGTTGGCAGCAGACAACTCGGCCTGTTTCAGATGCAACAACCGCTCGGCCGCCAGTCGTGCGCGCCGTTCCTGCGCCAGTTTCTCAGCAAGACTCATGTAAAGTTTTCCCGCGATAATCTGCTCAGAGCATCGCGGTAGAGCATGAAAAAGTGCTTAAGCAGCGTTAGCGACGTCCCTCACGCAACCAACCGGCCAAGAGGAACCCACCGGCCAGCAACAGCACCAGCCAGGGTGGAAGCAACCCGGCCTGTGTAACATCGCGGGTTTCATAGGCGTCGCGCGGGGTCAGACCGATCCAGCCCCGACCTGCTGCCGGCCGGCCCGCACGGACATTCCGGATTGAGGGCAGACCCTCTTCCAACCGGATCGTTCCTCCGCGCAGGCTGGCCAGAACGGGGCTTAGAATCTCATCGGTCGCGATCGTGCGCTCGAATTCCTTTGGTGCAGCAGGACCAAGACCGATCACGGCGGAATGCGCACCCTCTTCCAGACGGTACAGGCCAATTTCAGGGCCGAAGTACTGCGCCTCGAACCGACCGGGCGAGACTTCGTTTAGCGTAATCTCCAAGGTGTCGCCGTTGGGGAGGGTGACGGTGACTGGGCCAACCTCATCCTCCAGCGTTTGACGGATAATGCGCATGGACTGGCCGTTCGCTTCGGCCCACAGCGCCTCTTCCTCAAGCTCGGGTTCTTTCATCATCCAATGCGCCAGCCTGCGGAGTAGTTCCAACTGCGGGCCACCACCCTCAAAGCCGCGGCTCCATAGCCAGGCGTGGTCTGATGCCATCAGCGCCACACGGCCTTCACCCACGCGATCCAACAGCAGCAACGGACGATCATCCACGCCGGTCATGAGCATATTGCCGGACAGCTGGCTGACATCGATCTGGCGCAGCCAAGCGCCCCAAGTCTCAGCATCGCCCAGATCAGCGGTAACCGGATGACGCTGGCCCAGATCGGTGACCATGGGCACGTACCGTTCCTCGTAAACCCGCGCACTGGGTTTTGCGGGCAGGACCGGCCCAAGCGGGGATCGGTACAGGCTGTCAGCCGTGGCAAAATCAGGGCCAGCAGCGACCAGCACCGCGCCACCATTGACGATATAGTCGCCAACATTGTCCAGATAGATCGCAGGCAGGATGCCGCGCCGCTTGTAGCGATCAAAGATGATCAGGTCGAAATCATTGATCTTCTCCAGAAACAACTCTCGCGTCGGGAAGGCAATCAATGAGAGTTCGTCCACCGGAACGCCGTCCTGCTTTTCCGGTGGCCGCAGGATGGTGAAATGGACCAGATCAACCGAGCTGTCGGATTTCAACAGATTGCGCCACGTACGCCCGCCCGGATGCGGCTCGCCCGAAACCAGCAGAACACGCAGGCGATCCCGCACGCCGTTCATCTGGATCAGAGCCGTGTTGTTGCGGTCAGTCAGCTCACCCTCGGCCTGCGGAACCGTGAACTGGATGACGTTCCGACCGCCATGCGGCAGCGTGATCGGGAGCTCGACCTCCAGACCGATTGGAATGGTGAACTGCTCGGGTTCACCTCCATCGACGGAAATCTCAAGCGGAGCGTTAGTAACTCCAGCAGGCGCAGCGCCAGTATCTTCGACGCGCAGGGTCAGGGTCACGGGTTCACCGATAATGGCGAAGGCTGGGGCGTTACGCACGATCAGGCGCCGATCCCAATCGCCTTCGCGCCCGGTCTGCAACAGATGCATTGGAGCAGGCAGGTCGGGTGCCAGGTCTGCATCATGAACGATGCCGTCTGACACCACGATAATGCCCGCTATCCGCGCACGGGGTTCTTCGGCCAGCGCCGCGTTCAGCGCAGCCATGACCTGCGTGCCCTCGTCACCATCGCCGTCACCAACCTGGATGCGGCGCAGCTCGGTATTTTCTCGGGCTTCGATCTCGGTCGCGAGGTCGTTGGCAGCCTGAGCAGTCTGTTCGGCACGATCCGATAAGGTTTGACTGGCGCTTTCATCTTCGATCATCAACACGATGTCGGTAAGCGGCGCGCGATCTTCGACCTGATAGACAGGACCGCTAAGCGCCCCGAGGATGACCAAGGCCGCCAAGCCGCGAAGGGCCCAGCCCGACAGACCGCGCCAAAGCGCCAGAACCACACCTGACATGGCAATCAAAGCCACGGCTGCCAGAAACGGCCACGGGATTAGCGGGTCAAAGATGACGGTTCCGGTCATTGTCCCAACCTGTCCAAAAGCGCGGGCACGTGAACCTGATCGGATTTGTAATTCCCGGTCAGCACATGCATTACCAGATTAACCCCAAACCGATTGGCCAACTCGCGCTGTCGTTCTCCGGCATAACCGCGACCCACGGGCAACAGGGACTGACCGTTGCGATCCACCGCCCAGGCCCCGGCCCAGTCATTACCGCCGATCACCACCGGGGTCACGTTATCGTTGAGGTTTCGGAAGGGCATTCCTTCGATCTGCTCGGCATCGGGTGGCGCGGCTTCGACCCAGACCTCGGTGCCAGAATATCGTCCGGGAAAATCCTGCAACAGGTAGAAGGCGCGAGTCAGCACGTGGTCACGCGGAACAGGCTCTAACGAGGGGATATTCAGCGGTGCCGCCAGCTGTTGTAGCTTGCGCCCATTGGGACTGGAGGCCCCGAAACCGGCGATATCGGCATCGCGCGTGTCAAACAGGATCATCCCACCCGACCGCAGATAGGCGTTGAGCTTTGCATAAGCTTCAATCGAGGGCTGCGGCTGGTCCGGAGTAACAGGCCAATAGAGCAGCGGAAAGAATGCAAGCTCATCACGTTCAAGGTCGATGCCAATCGGGTCGGCGGGTTCGACCGAAGTGCGAAAATGCAGCGTCTGCACCAACCCGCGCAGCCCGGCCAGCGCGATATCGTCGACCTGAGCATTCCCGGTAAGTACATGGGCCAGCACAAGCTCATGCGTCGCGTTCAATGCAAAATCGGTGTCTTCAGGGGTCTGTGCCCGCACCTCAGGGGCAAGGAACAGGGCAGCAAGCGCAAATGCAACAGGGGTTGCCTTGGCCAAGCGCCCCGACAACGCCAAAGAGGCAATCACATCGATTGTCAGCAACAACAATGCAAGGCCAAGCAACAGCCCTTCCAACGGAGTCTCATTGCTGATCTCCTGACCCCGGATTGGGACGTCAGACGGCCAGATCACCGGGGATAGTACAGCATCCTCGGCAAGAACATTCCGCGCCAGTTTCTGCTTGCCGTTTTCATAAAGCCCCGGGCGCAGGTCCGGCCCGATTTGCCCAGAAACCAGTTCGTCTCCATCGACACCGGGCAGCGTTCCTGCGTCAGTCAAAACACCGAAGCCATCCATTATTTGAATCGGCTCCCATACGGTGCCCTGCATCTGAGCCTCTTGACGCGATTTGGCAGCAGAGGCAACGGCAAGCCGGTCGAGCATTTCGACAAACAGCCCGGACAGCGGCAGGCTGGACCATTCCGCATCAGCCGTGACATGGAACAGAACCACCTGCCCCAGCCCCAGCGGTTTTCGGGTCACCAATGGTGTGCCATCCGACAGTGACGCAATGACCCGATCCGCCAAATTAGGATCTGGTTGTGCCATGACCTGAGTGGTCACAGAGACGTCCGCAGGAATCTCCAACCCATAGAACGGCGAGTTTTCAGTGAACGGAGCAAGCCCCTTCGCTTCACCCCAGCTCATGGCGCCGCCGACCGAGCGGCCACCGCTACGAAGTCGAACCGGCAACAGTGCATCCTCAGTATCGCGCCCCAGATCGCTGGCGGCCATGCGTGGGCCGGCAAAGCGCAGCAGTAGGCCGCCCTGTTCAACCCATTCGACGACTTCAGCCTGTTCCGACTCGGACAGCTTGGCCACATCCGCCAATACGATCACATCCGGGTTCGCGGGGAGAACCTCGGCCAGGCCGCCTTCGACAAAATCAGCAGTCGGAATCAGCACCTGTGTCAGGTAGTGAAGCGGCGACAGTAACTCTAACCCTTCGCGGTTCAGGGTGCCTGCGATCAACGCCACTTCGCGTCGACGCAGGCTGTCATCTGTCAGTGTAATGGCACCGGCAGAGCGCTGGCCTTGAATCTCGAACCGTGTAATGCGTGCGCGCAGTTCCGATGGAAGCGCAAGATCAATTTCCGCCTGCGTAGAGCCGTTTTCGAACTCAAGATTGGTCGATTGCAGCACCCGCATTGCTCCTGCCGGGTCGCGCCCTTGCGCCAGAACGGTGACTCTTTCCTCTGGTCCTGGATTAGCGCGCTGTACGCTTAGTCGGATTGCGCCGTCCTGATAGGTGGCGGGCAAGATCGCGGTGACAGGTGCAGAGGATTGGTAGACAATCACGTCCCCACGCGCCTGCAGGGCAGAAGTCAAACGATCATGGCCGACATAGGACAGACGGTCGCTGAACCAATGGGTGTCGAAGCCACCTTCGACCTGTCCCAACGCGATCAGAGTTTGGTCAATCTGCGCTTCGGTTGGCTGCCACGGCATCGGTGTAAGGCCCGGCAGACGCCCACGCCACGCCTCGGCGGCCTGAAACACAGGTGCCTCAGGCTCAGTCAGACGCAAGATCGACACAGGACGACCCGCCCGCCCGGCTTCCGTCAATTGCGCATCAATCTGATCAAGTGTCGAGGACCAACGTGTCGCGCCCCCCCAGCTTGCATCCAGCACCAGCAGTAGCGGCCCGGATCCGGTCTCATCGCGTGAGGGGTTCATCACCGGCCCTGCCAGCCCGATGATGATCGCTGCGGCTGCCAGCATCCGCAGTAGCAGCAACCACCATGGTGTACGGTCCGAAACGCTTTCATCATCCTTCAATCCCAGCAGCAAGGTGACCGCCGGAAAAAGAAGTCGGATCGGTGCAGGTGGGACGGCACGCAGGATCAACCACAAAATCGGAAGGGTCAGAAGACCCAGCAGCACCCAAGGCGCTGTAAATCCGATTCCTGCAAGAACCGTCATTGCGCACCCCCATCTAAGGCGCGATAAAGCCACAACAGAGCCGATTGAGCGCTGTCATCGGTGTGATGGAGCCCCATCTGCCAGCCAGTCGCGCGGCACAGGTGGGTCAGCGCATCCTTGCGCGCCGCTAAGCGATCCAGATAACGATCGCGCAAATCAGCGGCCTTCAAGGTTTCATGTCGAGCGGTGCCACCAACACTTTCAAAAATGGTACGTCCCGAATAGGGAAAGGACTCCTCGCTGGGGTCCAGAACCTGCAGCAACACGCCGCGCACGCCCCGGTCAGCGGCTTTGGTAAGGGCCAGCTCGACCTCGTCCAGCGGCCCAAGAAAATCCGAGATAAACACCGCACGCGCATGCGGGATCATGGCGCGGTGTTCGGGTGGCGCGTAATCGGTTTGCGCATCTTCAGACCAGGCTTGGGCCAGCCGAATGATCTGAGCATTCCCCCTGCGCGGGGGCAGCGTCGTGCCAGTCAGACCAACGCGCTCGCCACCACGCACAAGCAGGATAGCGGTCGACAGCCCCAGCAGGCGCGCACGATCGGCCTTGGTCGGCAAGTTCTTGTCCGAAGCAAACCGCATCGACGCGCCCTGATCGACCCAAAGCATGATCGACTGTGCAATCTGCCATTCGCGCTCACGTACAAACTGCTGATCACCACGGGCCGAACGGCGATGGTCGATCAACCGGCGACTGTCGCCAATCTGCGCAGGGCGGTACTGCCAGAAATCATCCCCCAGACCCGAGCGTCTCCGCCCGTGATCGCCCAATAAAACGGTTCCGGCCAGATGCTCGGCCCGCGCCAATAACGGCGGCAACCGGGACGCTTCGGCCTCGGAGCGTTCGCGTAGGGTCTGGGCGGCGCTCACGCCGCGGCCTCAGTTCGGACCAGCCCAGTAGCGGTGGACTCAATCAGGTCAGAGAGGCTGTCACCACGTGCTCGCGCCGCGAAGTTCAACGCCATACGGTGGCTGAGAACCGGACGCGCCATGGTCAGAACATCCTCGGCATTGGGGGCCAAACGGCCTTCCAGCATCGCATTTGCGCGCACGGTCATCATCAGAGCCTGCGCAGCGCGCGGTCCGGGACCCCAGGCAACAGTTTCCTTCACCCGCTCTGACACACCTGCCTCATCCGGGCGGAAGGCGCGGACCAGATCGAGGATCAGTTCGACAACCGACTCTCCTACAGGCATCCGGCGCAACAGAACCTGTGCGGCCAGCAATTCTTCTTTGGTGAAAATCTGATGCGCCTCGGCTTCCTCGACGCCCGTGGTAGCCAGCAGAATATCTCGCTCGGTCTGGCGATCCGGATATTCCACGTCGACCTGCACTAGAAACCGGTCCAGTTGAGCTTCGGGCAATGGATAGGTCCCTTCCTGCTCAATCGGGTTCTGCGTTGCCAGCACATGGAACGGTACGCCCAATTCGCGGTCTTCGCCCGCGACTGTCACCGTACGCTCTTGCATCGCCTGCAACAGTGCCGATTGAGTCCGGGGACTGGCACGGTTGATCTCATCCGCCATCAGCAACTCACAGAAAATCGGGCCGGAGATGAAGCGGAAATGGCGGCTGCCATCTTCGGCAGTATCCAGCACTTCCGAGCCCAGAATATCAGCAGGCATCAGGTCCGGCGTGAACTGGATGCGGTTGCCATGCAGGCCCATCACGGTCGAAAGCGTCTCGACCAACCGCGTCTTGCCCAGCCCCGGCAGACCGATCAGCAGCGCGTGACCGCCGCACAAAAGCGCGGTCAGGGTCAGGTCCACGACCTTCTCCTGCCCGATAAAGCGGCGGGTGATCGAGGATTTGGCCTCTTGCAGCTTGTTTTCCAGCGCTTCGATCTCGGACACGAGGTCGGCAGGTTCGGACATGAGGTTCCCTTCCGTGGACTGTTATGATTGAAGTGTATCGCGCTGAGAGGAAATGGCAAAAGCAATGAGCGGACAAAAACCCGTGACCCCTTCACCAGACGGTCTGGCGGCTTCGGTCAAAGCGGCCAAAACGCGGGGTTTGCCGCCCGTTCACCTATGGAATCCTCCGTTTTGTGGCGATCTGGACATTCGGATCGCCAAAGATGGTACTTGGAGTTATCTAGGGTCACCGATCAACAGGGTCGAGCTTGTTAAGCTATTTTCCTCAATTCTTAAGAAAGAAGAGGGTAGGTACTTTCTCGTCACTCCCGCTGAAAAGGTGGGAATCACCGTCGAGGATGCGCCGTTTGTTGCCGTTGATTTTGAGCATGAGGTACAAGGCGAAGCCCAACGTCTGACTTTTACGACGCAAGTGGGCGATACAGCCATCGCCGGGCCCGATCACCCGATACGCATTGTCCTAAATACGGAAACTGATGAGCCCTCACCCTACATATTGGTGCGCGCGAATCTTGAGGCGCGCATTGATCGCAAGAGCTTTTACCGGTTGGTCGAGATCGCCAGACATCACGACGGTTGGTTTGGTGTCTGGTCGGACGGCCAGTTTTTCCCACTGATCGCATCCGATGTGCTAGAGGATTGAACCGGTCGCGGTTTGCGGTCCTGCGCCAGCACGACCGCAAGCGCCACCAGCGACGCGCCCAGCGCGCGGGTCCAGTTCCAGTCCTCGCCCAGCGCCATCATGATCACCATCACATAAAATGGCGCGATATTGATGTGGAATGACGCCAGGGCGACCCCTAGTTTTCCCACTGATGCTATGAAGAAAAATTGGCTCAGGCCCAGTGAGAACAGTGCGTAGAACACCAACATACCCATCTGCGCCACATCTACGGGGCGTGTAGGCATGACCTCTAGCCCCAGCAATCCGGCTAACGGTACTAGAATGGCTGCGGTCGACAATCCTCCGACCAAGGTAATGGTGCTACGGCCCAACTGGCTAAGCTCAGGGAAGTCGCGCGCAGTGGCCATGCTGGCCCAACAGAACAGCGCGGTAGACACCACTGCGCACATCGCGCCCAGTCCTAATTGTGCCGGTGCCACCGCGCTGGTGGCAATCAGGCCGCCAATGATTGAAATCACCAATCCCAGCGCAAAGCTCCAGCGCAATCGCCGCGTTCCCGCCACAAGCTCCATGATCGTAGCGATCAAAGGCGCACACGAGGCGATAATGGCAACGGTAACTGGGTCGGTCAGCTTCTGCGCTACAAGGATCAGGAACATCCCCGACCCTAGCCCCAAACCTCCAACCAGGAGGGCATGGCCCCAACGGGCGCGCAATACCTGAGCCGGTCCGTCCAGAATCAGCCAGATTGGTACCATGACCAACACCGCAAGAGACATCCGTGCTGCGAACAGGGCGATCGGTGGCCAGCTTTGCAATAGGATCTCAGCCGCCGGGAAACCCGCCGCCCACGTCAGCATCGAAGCCACCGCCAGCGTATTTCCGGTGAACGCGGTCTGTCGACCGTCAGATACAGCTATAGCGGTCCCGCGCGCGGGTTCAGGGCTCATGGCCATCGTGATCAGACCTTATTGTTGGCGCGGCCCTCGCAACGGGATACCGCTTGAGCCTGATGGTCCCTGATTCGAAAGCCTTTATCTGGCCGATTTTCGACAATCTGTCGTTTTCAGTCTCTTTCACGTGGCCGTCGTGATCGTTAGGCTCTGCAAAGTTCGACACCGGATGCCCGATGCCCAGATTTGCCGCCAATCTTTCACTGCTGTTTGCAGAACTGCCCTATCTCGACCGGTTTCAAGCCGCCGCGCAGGCCGGGTTTACGGCTGTTGAAATTCTCTTCCCCTACGACCTCGCGGCCAAAGAGACCCGCCGCGCGCTGCTGTCCAGCGGGCTTGATCTGGTGCTGATCAACGCCCCGCCCCCGAATTATACCGGCGGTGAACCGGGTTACGCCGCCATGCCCGGCAGCTCTGACAGGTTTAAGTCCGATATCCGGCGCGTTCTGCGCTACGCGGATGTGCTGCGGCCAGAGATGATTCACGTTATGGCCGGATACGCTTCCGGCCCCGAGGCCCTGCGTTGTTTTGTCGAGAACCTGCAATGGGCCGCCGACCTCGCGCCGGCACAGCGGTTTACAATCGAACCGCTCAACCCCGTATCGCAACCCGGTTACTTCCTGAACAATTATGATCTGGCCGCCGAAGTGCTGGACCGCGTCGACCGCGCAAATGTCGGCCTACAATATGACAGTTTTCATGCGCAGATGATCCACGGCGACGCGCTGGCGATTTGGCACCGTTTTCAGCCCCGTATTGTCCATGCACAGATCGGGGCTGCGCCGGATCGCTCGGAACCCGGGCTGGGTACAATGGACTTTGCCGCGTTGTTTGCTGCGATGGACCAGTCGGATTACAGCGGCTGGGTCAGCGCCGAATACAACCCCTCAACCCGGCGGACTGAGGACTCACTGGCTTGGATACAGTATTAAACCCTGCATGAACGCTGGATTTTCAGACTGAAATGGCGCAATTGAGGGCATCGACACGCCAAGGATGCCTCGCATGATATCTGCCCGCTATGCCAATGCCCTGTTCGCCTTGATCATGTCCGGCCTGATGTCCTGCGTCGTCACCGGCATAGCCACGCTCAAAGCTATCGGCTTCAGCCCTTCAACACTCGGAGACTGGATGGCCTCTTGGGCCTTTTGCTGGCCTATCGCCTTTACCGTCATCCTGACGCTGGGCCCTTTCGTAAAACGCCTGATCGCCCGCCTGGTCAGGCCAGAAGCCTGACCCGCTGCAAAGAGGGCCCGCAGGGCTTGATGAGCAGCGCCGCCCCTAATGGGCCTCGGCCCAGTTCGCGCCTTGTCCGGCATCCGCGACCAGCTTGATATCCAGCTTCACTGCCGGATCAGCCGCCCCTTCCATCACCGCGCGCGCGACCGAAATGGTTTGATCCACAGCCTCTTCAGCCACTTCGAACAGCAGCTCGTCATGCACCTGCAACAGCATCTTGGCGGGCAAGCCGTTGATCGCATCCGGCATCCTCACCATCGCGCGCCGAATCACATCTGCTGCCGTCCCTTGGATCGGAGCATTGATCGCAGCACGACGCGAGAACCCCGCATGCGGCCCCTTGGCATTGATCTCGGGTGTATGGATTTTCCGGCCGAACAGGGTCTGGACATAGCCATTCTCTTTGGCAAACGCGATCGTGTCGTCCATATAGCGCCGGATGCCCGGGAAACGTTCGAAATAGCGATCGATGAAACCCTGCGCATCCGCCCGGGGAATGCGCAGATTGCGCGCCAACCCAAAGCCCGAAATGCCGTAGATCACACCAAAGTTGATCGCCTTGGCCTGACGACGGATATCCGGCGTCATCTCGTCCAACGGAACATCAAACATCTCGGACGCTGTCATTGCGTGAATGTCCAATCCATCCGCAAACGCCTGTTTCAGGGTCGGAATATCGGCGATATGGGCCAGAATCCGAAGCTCAATCTGGCTGTAATCAAGGCTGACCAGCACATTACCCGGCTCGGCAATGAACGCCTCACGTATGCGCCGACCTTCCTCAGTACGCACCGGAATGTTTTGCAGGTTCGGATCGGTCGAGGCCAAACGGCCCGTATTCGCCCCCGTAATCGAATATGACGTATGCACCCGGCCCGTATCAGGATTGATATGGGTCTGCAGCGCGTCCGTATAGGTCGATTTCAGCTTGGAGAGTTGCCGCCAGTCCAGCACCCGGCGCGGCAGTTCATGTTCCGTTGCAAGGTCCTCAAGAATGTCCGCCCCGGTCGAGTACTTACCGGTCTTGCCCTTCTTGCCGCCCTCAAGCCCCATTTTGTCGAACAGGATTTCACCCAGTTGCGCTGGCGAACCGACGTTAAAGTTCTCACCCGCCAATTCGTGGATTTCAGCCTCTAATCCGGCCATCTTCTGCGCAAATGCATTTGACATTCGGCTGAGAACATCGCGATCGACCTTGATGCCATGCATCTCCATTTCTTTGAGAACCGGCACCAATGGACGTTCAAGTGTTTCATACACCGTCGTCACCTGCACCTGATGCAACTGCGGCTTGAACAATTTCCACAGGCGAAGGGTGATGTCCGCATCCTCGGCAGCGTAGGCCGTGGCCTCGTCAATCGGCACCTTGTCGAAAGTGATTGCAGACTTGCCCGAGCCAAGCAGAGGTTTGATGGGAATCGGCGTATGGCTCAGATAGCGTTCAGATAGCGTATCCATGCCATGCCCATGCTCACCGCCATGCATGGCGTAGGACATCAGCATCGTGTCGTCGATGGGGGCGACGTCGACGCCATATCGCTTAAAGATTTTGGCATCGTATTTCATGTTCTGTCCGATCTTCAGGATCGACGGATCCTCAAACATCGGTTTCAGCAAGTTTAGAGCCGCATCCAGCGGCATCTGTCCATCGGCCAGCGCATCCGATCCGAACAGATCATCGGTCGCGCTTTCACGGTGAGTCAACGGGATGTAACAAGCCTCACCCGCCTCGACACATAGCGAAATCCCGACCAAATCGGCGATCATCTCATTCAAGCCGGTGGTCTCGGTATCCACTGCAACCCAGCCGCGCTCGTAGGCCTGATCGATCCATTTCTGCAATGCCGCTGCATCGCGCACGCATTCGTATTTCGTTGCATCAAATGGGACGTCTTCAGCCTGTGACTCCGCCTCGGGCGTGGATATATCGGGGATGACGGGGGACTCGACGCCCAGCTTGTCAGCAATGCGTTTGGTAAGCGTACGAAATTCCATCTCTGCCAGAAACTTCATCAAAGTCTCAGCATCGGGATCCTTCACCTCAAGGTCATCCAGAGTGAAATCCAACGGTGTGTTTTCGTCCAATTGCACAAGTTTCTTCGATAGCTCGATCTGGTCGCGCTTTTCGATCAGGGTCTGGCGGCGCTTGGGCTGTTTGATCTCTTCAGCGCGATCCAGCAAGGTTTCCAGATCGCCATATTCATTGATCAACAGCGCTGCCGTCTTCACACCAATGCCCGGAGCGCCCGGTACGTTATCCACCGAATCCCCGGCCAAAGCCTGCACATCGACAACCCGCTCGGGCCCGACGCCGAACTTCTCAACCACCCCGTCGCGATCGATGCGCTTGTTCTTCATCGCATCCAGCATCTCGACACCGCCACCCACAAGCTGCATCAGGTCTTTGTCAGAACTGACAATGGTCACCCGCCCACCGGCCTCACGTGCCTGAACGGCGAGGGTCGCGATAATGTCGTCGGCTTCATAGCCTTCAAGTTCTTTGCAGGCGATGTTGAACGCTTTGGTGGCTTCGCGAGTCAGCGGCATTTGCGGGCGCAAATCCTCAGGCATCGCTTCACGGTTGGCCTTGTAGAGATCATACAGATCATTACGGAACGTATGCGAGCCCTTGTCGAAGATCACCGCAACATGGGTCGGCGCATCCGGCCCGGCGTTCCCTTCGACATATTTCTGCAGCATATTGCAGAACCCCGATACCGCCCCAATTGGTAGCCCATCCGATTTCCGCGTCAACGGCGGTAAAGCGTGATAGGCGCGGAAGATAAAGGCTGATCCATCAATCAGATGCAGATGGCAGCCTTTTCCGAATTGGGTGGTGGTCATATGAGGCTCCTGCGCTGGGTTGCGCCAAGTTGTACAGAAGGGCTGCACGAAAGACGAGGCCACCTGGCCAATTCGTTGCGACCTAATTTGCCCGTGGTCTGGCCTTAGCTATTCGAAAAAGTGCGCTTATCCGCATTCCAAGCCAAGCCTGCTTTTTGCGCGATCAACGAGAACTGTTTGTTCAGCGAGCGATCATTCAGACGTGGGGACAGGCTGCGCAGTGGGATGAGGTTCCGCTCACCATATCCATCGATCAGGAAACAGGCTGGGCCCGCCCCCCGCGTTCCATAGACGATGTTCGAGCTTTTGACGTCGCGCGCGACGATGTGAAGGTCAAACATCTGCGCAACGAATGCATTCAACGCTTCCAAAACCGGGGCGTCCAATCCACTGCGGCAGACTTCATAAAGCTTGGGCGCAAGCCCGCCATCAATGCCAGAAATGCGCTCAACAACAACCCCCGCCCCATGCGTCGTCTGAACCACGCCCAACATCCTGGACAGGGGTGAACGCTCAATTTCTGTCCCGAGTTTCAGCGATACCCGCAGTTCGCATTCCAGCTCTTTCAATGTGCTGCGATACTGCGCCTCGGGGAACAGTTTCCATGCCAGTCGCTTGCCAAGCCTGTGCGAGACACGATCTTGGGACCGGGTAAAAACTTTGATCAGTAGGTCAGGATGACCGGGAAAGTCATAGACACTGCGCACAGTCCCGTTCGCGATTGGCTGGCTGTCGGAAAGGTCAATCGTTTTGGCTGTGAACAGCATTATCCATCCTCGCCAGTTACGACCGCCTGCCGTCCTGGTCGCCCTTACGCGTCCTGACCAGAGTCCTCACCACGCAGCACGTATTTGCAATCGCAATAGGGGCACTCGACCCAACCAGTGTCTTCGGGAATCTGCAGCCAGACGCGCGGATGACCCAGCGGACCCTCGCCACCATCGCAGGCGACGCGGGTATTTTCGACAATCTTGGTTTCCGGCGCTTCGATGGTCACGGCTGGCGATCCTTCTTTGGTTGTCGGCCTCGCGGGCATGTATTAGGTGCGTTTATGGGCGATGAGCAAACCGGGGGCAAGGGCCACATGTCCGATGCGGCAATCACAATCAGATCACTGCGCAAGACCTATCGCGGCGGCAAGAGCCAGCCCGAGAAACAGGCTTTGAAAGGGATCGACCTGACGGTACCGCAGGGGTCCGTTTTCGGTCTGCTTGGCCCGAATGGAGCCGGCAAATCGACCCTGATCAACATTCTGGCGGGGCTGGTGGTCAAAACGTCTGGCAGCGTCTCGATCTGGGGGTTCGACCAGGATCAAAACCCGCGCCAATCCCGCGCCGCCATCGGCGTGATGCCTCAGGAATTGAACCTTGATCCGTTCTTTACACCTCGAGGCGCATTAGAAGTTCAGGCCGGGCTGTACGGTGTTCCCAAGTCTGATCGGCGAAGCGATGAGATCCTCGACCTCGTTGGCCTTGCCGACAAGGCCGAGGCCTATGCGCGCACGCTTTCGGGCGGAATGCGGCGGCGCCTGCTGCTGGCCAAGGCGCTGGTGCACCATCCCAAGATTCTGGTGCTCGACGAACCCACGGCGGGTGTGGATATCGAACTGCGACAGATGCTTTGGGCCAATGTGCGCAAGCTGAACGAACAGGGCATGACCATCATCCTGACCACGCACTATCTGGAAGAAGCGCAAGAGATGTGTGACGAGATCGCCATTATCAATCACGGCGAAAAGATCGCACAAGACAGCACGGCCAATCTGCTGGGCCGCATGGACAGCCGAACCATGGTGATCGTGCCGGATAGCCCCATACAGACTCTGCCTGTAGCGGATAACGTGATTGCAGCGCAACGTGAGAACGGCGACCTTGTGCTGCAATACCACAGCAACCTAACTACAGCCGAGCAGGTGCTGGAATCTGTACGTCAGGCCGATATTCGCATCCAGGACGTCCGCACTGAAGAAGCTGATCTTGAGGATGTGTTCCTTGCGTTGACCTCCAGTCGGGTCGACGACGCAACTGTCAACGACCCGAACCAACCACATCGGGGGATGCACCGCGTCAAGCTTTAGACACGATCGATCCGTGCGTGATAACAGTTGTTCAGAGCAGATCGGATGTGGATGTAAGCGACATCAGCGCGGGAGAAGATTTTTTTAGCCGCCTCATGCAACTGCGCCTGTGGGGTGATGATCCCGGTTCCATAGACAATTCGGTCGTCCGGACCATACCCTTTGATCAGGTAGTTGGGCGAGTCGGTCAACGCCTCGGGCAGCACATCCTCACTTTCATAGCGTGCGCAGGGGTCGGCACAAAGGAAGATCGGTCCAGTCTCTGCATAAGGCTGCGTTTCCGGGAAGGGTCGGTGCGCCAACACCAGCATCTCTTTGCCTTCCGGTATGTATTTCAAACAATGACGGCATGGGTTGCCCGCCCCATTGGAAATCGCACGCTCTGGTGGGTTTCCATATCCATCCGGCGCACCGGCGCGATATGCCTGAACCTGCTGTGTTGGTAGGGCTGAAATTCCGTGCATGATGTTTCTCCTTGATTTGAGATGATCATGGCAATCGCTTGTTTTGGACTCGACCCGTTTCCTGCGTATTGCAAAATCTGCAACCCTGCCTGCAAAAGAATGTTAGCGATAAAATAAGGGCTACCCGTCAGACCAATTTGGGTCTAAGCAAACATCAAACACCCCAAACGATCCATCTATGATTGAGGCTTTTGTCATGAGCGCTCAGAACTCCACCCTTCGTGGGCTTGCCTTTGCGTTCTTAGGCTTTGCCGTCTTCGCGACGCATGACGTGCTGATCAAGGTGCTGGGTGGCACCTATTCGGTTTTGCAGATCATCTTCTTTGCGACGCTGTTTTCCTTTGTCCCTATGGCAGTAACAATTCTAGCCGATCGGACCACTGGGAATTTCCTGCCGCGGCATCCGTGGTTGGTGCTGTTGCGATCAGCGACGATGATCATGGCCATGTCTTGTGCCTTCTACGCTTTTTCGGTGCTGCCGCTGGCCGAAGTCTATTCCCTGCTATTTTCCTTTCCGCTGATCGTAACTGTTCTGTCGATTCCGATTCTGGGTGAGGTGGTCCGTGCCCAAAGGTGGGCGGCCGTGGGCGTCGGCCTGATCGGCGTCCTGATCGTCCTGCGCCCTGGCGCGACCGAAATCACCCTGGGCCATTTAGCGGCTCTGGCAGCAGCCTTCTGCAGCGCATTTGCTTCGGTTCTTGTCCGCAAAATCGGGAATGAAGAACGCTCTGCCGTCCTGATCCTTTATCCTATGCTGCTGGCCATCGCCGTCATGAGCGTCGCCCAACCGGCAGTTTATCAACCACCATCATTGCTGCATCTGGCGATGATGGCGTTTGTCGGGGTGTTCTCGGTAATCGCACAGCACCTGATCATCCTTGCTTATCGCGCCGCCCCCGCCGGCGTCATTGCCCCTAGTCAATACAGCCAGATCATCTGGGCCACGATCTTCGGCGTGATTTTCTTTGGCGAGCACCCGGATATCTGGGTCGCCGTTGGCGCAAGTATCATCATCGCATCAGGTGTTTTCGTGGTTTGGCGAGAGAGCCGATCAAACACTACCTCTGCTAATACGCCTGTGCTGCGCGTCAGGTCGCCCCGGTCAGATACTGGAGCGACGAGGCCCGGAGAATAAGAAACGGCGCGCATTGCAGCGCGCCGTGCAATCCATTTCAGCCCTTATAGAGCCTTAGTAGACGACCACTGATCGGATACTCTCGCCCTTATGCATCAGGTCGAAACCGTGGTTGATGTCATCCAGGCCCATGGTGTGGGTAATCATGGGGTCGATCTCAATCTTCCCGTCCATGTACCAATCCACGATTTTCGGGACGTCGGTGCGTCCACGCGCTCCGCCAAACGCGGTGCCACGCCATGAGCGGCCAGTAACCAGTTGGAACGGTCGAGTCGAGATTTCAGCGCCCGCAGGTGCCACACCGATGATGATCGATTCACCCCAGCCCTTGTGAGCCGATTCCAGTGCCGCTCGCATTACGCCGACATTGCCTGTGGCGTCAAAGGTATAATCCGCGCCGCCCTTGGTCAGGTTGACCAGATACGGCACCAGATCACCTTCGACCTCAGAGGGGTTCACGAAATCCGTCATGCCGAACTTGGTCGCCATTTCCACCTTGGCTGGATTCAAATCAACGCCCACGATCTGATCCGCGCCAGCCAGACGCAGGCCCTGAATCACGTTCAGGCCGATACCGCCCAAACCGAACACGATGGCACGGCTGCCAATTTCTACCTTTGCAGTGTTGATCACCGCGCCAATTCCGGTGGTCACGCCGCAGCCGATATAGCAGATCTTGTCAAAGGGCGCGTCCTCACGCACTTTGGCGAGCGCGATTTCAGGCAGAACCGTATGGTTCGAGAAGGTCGAGCAGCCCATGTAGTGCAGGATCGGATCGCCATCCAACGTAGAAAAACGCGAGGTGCCATCCGGCATGAGGCCCTGGCCTTGGGTTTCGCGAATTGCCTGGCACAGGTTGGTCTTGGGATGCAGGCAGTATTCGCACTCACGGCACTCGGGCGTATAAAGCGGGATGACGTGATCGCCGGGTTTCAGGCTGGTTACACCCGGGCCGACCTCAAGCACGACACCTGCGCCTTCATGGCCCAGAATGGCGGGAAACAAGCCTTCAGGGTCGGCGCCCGACAGGGTGAATTCATCGGTATGGCAAATGCCTGTCGCCTTGATCTCGACCAGAACCTCGCCCGCTTTGGGGCCTTCAAGGTTTACGTCCATCACTTCCAAAGGTTTGCCTGCCTGAACGGCGACGGCGGCACGGGTACGCATGGTGCTTGTCTCCCTGTCTGTTTTGCCCGACCCTGCGTCAAATACAGGGTTTTTTCAACTGCGCTTTCATGACAGGTTGGCTAAATCTTTGATATTTCAGAAACGACATCACCAGAAAGCCCTGCGCCAATGTACCGTTTATTTCCGATCCTAATTCTTCTGACCGCATGTTCTGAGACCTCTGCACCGCAGGACGCGGCGCTTGAACTAGAGGAGGCACCGGTTGAACTTGCATTTTGCAAGGGAGAACCGTTCGCGAACACCATTGGTGAGCCGGTTTCAACCATACAAGCCCAACTGCCTGAACGGTCGCGCGTTCTGGGCCCGGATGATATTGCCACGCAGGATTATCGCATCGACCGGCTGAACGTTTATGTGAACGGCGCAGGCACAATTCAGAGGCTTACTTGCGGATAGGGTCACTTTCCCCGGTACACCAGAATATCGGGCAAATAATCGATCAGGCGCACAACCCATGAGAACGGTACCGGGAAATCGGTTCGAAACCGGCGACGGGACATGGCGCGCAATACGCGATCGGCCGCATCTTCGGGTGTCATCAGCATCGGCATTTTGAAACTGTTCTTGTCGGTCAGACGGGTCTTGATGAACCCCGGATTGACAATGCGCACCGTCACGCCTGACCCTGCCAGATCGTGTCGCATGGTCTCGGCCAGCGAGATCAGCGCAGCCTTGCTGGCCCCGTACGAGATCGCATTGGGAAGCCCATGATACCCGGCAAGCGACCCGATCAGCGTGATATCACCACTGCCTGAGCCCACAAATCCTGGGACGGTTTCACCCAACACCCGAAGCGCACCGGAATAGTTCACATCGCTGATCGCCAAAGCGGCATCGGTGTCCCAATCTGACGTACTGATCGGCTCATAGGCGCCTGCGTTGTAGACAAGCGCGTCAATTGAGCCAGCCTCCACCACAGCGCGGCGCACAGTGTCGAGATCAGTCACATCCATCGGTACAGCACGTGCATTAGGCAAGGTGCCACAGATTTCATCCAATCGCTCGGCATTGCGAGCAGAAAGGATCAGATGTGCGCCTTCGCGGCTCAGCTTTTCGGCCAAGCAACGGCCCAGCCCTTCGCTGGCGCCAATGATCCAATAGGTTTTTCCGTCAAAACTGCTCATGCGTAAGTCTTTTTTCGTACTACTAGGTCGAATACGTTCTGACAGCAGCAATGGATCACGCCCAGCGCTCGTAGCATTCGGCCAGATAACACTACATAGCGCGTCGGAAAAAAACTTCTAACGCGGTTGATCCAAAGGCTCATTCCCTGCGTATCTTGTTGTAAATACCGAATAACGAGGATGGAATGTTCGACGAAACCCGGGGCGTACGCAAGAAAATCGCAGTCATAGGCGCAGGCATTTCAGGTCTCTCCGCAGCTTATTACCTTTCCGAAGACAACGATATAACCTTGTTCGAGGCTGAGCCCCGACTGGGCGGCCACGCCCGCACGGTGATGGCCGGAAAGAACGGAGATCAGCCGGTAGATACCGGTTTCATCGTCTTCAACTATGTCACATACCCCTATTTGACCCGGCTGTTTGATGAGCTGAACGTGCCGGTCACCAAAAGTGAGATGAGCTTTGGTGCAACTATCGACAATGGCCGCATCGAATATGGGTTGAACAATCTGCGCACTTTGACCGCGCAGAAACGCAACCTCGCGCGTCCAGCCTATTACAAGATGATCGCCGATATCCTGCGGTTTGGCAAAGAGGCCCCCGAAGCCGCGCAGGACGACGACACCACGATCGGTGAGCTTGTGGATCAACTGCGTCTCGGCCACTGGTTCCGGCACAATTATCTGATGCCGATGTGCGGCGCGATCTGGTCAACTCCGGTCGAGTTCGTCGATCAGTTCCCAGCCCGCTCGCTGGTGCAGTTCTTCCGCAATCACGCGCTGCTGGCCTCGGGCCGTGCCAATCAGCACCAGTGGTACACCGTGAAAGGCGGCAGCATCGAATATGTCCGCCGGATCGAGGCCGCTCTGCGTACGCGGGGGGCCGACATTCGTGTGGCCTCGCCCGTTCAGCGGATCGAACGGCACGATCTGGGTGTCACGGTGCATGCCGGCGGCGACGCCGATCTGTTTGATGAGATCATCCTGGCCACCCACTCCGATCAGTCTCTCGCCATTCTGGGCGATGCAGCGACCAAAGCGGAAAAAGCGGCGCTCGGCGCGATTAGATATCAACCGAACAAAGCTATCCTGCACTGTGATCCCCGCCAAATGCCCAGGCGGCGTGCTTGCTGGTCCAGTTGGACCTATCGATCGCAAAAGGGCAATGTTGGGGTCACATATTGGATGAATCGGCTTCAGAATATCCCCGACAGTGACCCGCTGTTTGTGACCCTGAACGCCGCATCAGACATTCCAGCGGACAAAATCTATGACGAGGTCGAGTTCGCCCATCCGGTGTTCGACAAAGCCGCCCTGCGCGCGCAAGGGCAAATCCGCGAGATGCAGGGACAGAACCGAACCTGGTTTGCCGGGGCGTATAACCGGCATGGTTTCCACGAAGACGGGATTGCTAGCGCAATGCATGTTGTCGAGCGCCTCACCGCCATCCCGCAGAGCATCGGAGCTGACAATGGTATCCCTGAAACGGACCTCGCTGTTTCGGCCAGCGTATAGAACCTGTTGCGCTGCGCTGCTGTCACTGGCGCTGATGGTCCCCGGCGGATTGGCGGCTTCGCCTTTGTCGGATGCAATCAAAGACCCTAAGCTGCGCGGCACCGGGACATTCCGTTTTCTGGGGCTGCCGCTCTATGACGCCAAGCTTTACACGCCCGGCGGTGCCGCATTCAGCTGGAACGAGAATTTCGGCCTACAATTGACCTATCGAAAAAACCTGAAACAAAAAGCGCTGGTCGAGTCGACACTGGAAGAGATGGCCCGACAAGGCAATTCTGCGCCGACGGAAGCCCAATTGCAGGGCTGTTTTCAGGCGGTCAGCAAAGGCGATAGCTATCTGGCCATCGCGCAAGGCCCCAACAGCGTCAGCTTCTGGCGCAACGGAAGCAAAACCTGCACCCTGACAAATCCGGGTATTACACGCAGCTTCATGTCAATTTTTCTGGGTAACAATACACGATCCGCCTCGTTCACACAGCAGTTGAAGGGGCAGTGATGCTGTACCCGCGTGTCAGCCTCTATGCGCTGATGCTTGCTGCAGCAGGTATCCCGCTTTACATCCACCTGCCGCGCTTTGCCGCCGTGAATCTCGGTATCGGGCTGGGGGTCATTGGCACCATTCTGCTGGTCATTCGGCTCGTCGACCTGGTGCAAGATCCACTGATTGGCTGGGCCATTGATCGCTGGCCCGCAGGGCAAATGTTATTTGCCGCCGCCGCTGCGTTGGGTCTAGCAATTGGATTTCCACTGCTGTTTGGTTTGCCAGAAGGGGCAAGTATCGCCGCATTAGTGTCTATTCTGATCCTGTTATTCTCGGCCTACAGCCTCGGGACCATCTTGCTTTATGGCCGCAGCGCCACGCTGGCGAAACAGGCTAGCGCGAAGGAACTGATGACACTGGCCGCCTTCCGCGAAGGCGGACAACTGACCGGAGTTATCATAGCAGCCGCAGCACCCGCTGTGTTCGTGGCGCTTGGCGCAGCCGCGCAAGGGTATCCGGCCTTTGGAATGTTTCTCGGGCTTCTGAGCGTTGTGACTCTGGCTGTTACCCTGCCAATGTGGCGACGCACGCCGATCACCGGTCAAGGGTTGTCCTTTGCAGGCCTAGGACAGGCAGGGGCTTTACGTCTGCTTGCCCTTGCGTTGGTCAACAGCCTGCCCGTCGCCATCACCTCGACCCTGTTTCTGTTCTTTGTTGAAGATCGGCTGCAACTGCCAGGCAAAGCGGGGCCATTGCTGATCCTGTTCTTCCTCAGCGCCGGGCTCAGCGTTCCGTTCTGGGCCAGGCTCAGCAATCGGATTGGCCCGAAACAGACTCTGATGATCGCCATGCCGCTGGCCATTCTCGGCTTTGTCGGGGCCGCTCTTCTAGCCCCTGGGAATCTCGTCGGTTTCGCCATCATATGCCTCGCATCCGGCGCGGCGCTTGGGGCGGACATGGTTGTCCTGCCCGCAATGTTCTCGGTCGTTCTGACCCGGGCCGGGCTGAACGCATCTGCTGCGTTCGGCATCTGGTCTTTCGCAGGTAAGCTGGGTCTAGCTCTGGCCGCCTTTTTCACACTGCCGCTACTGGAACGCAGCGGCTTTACACCTGGACAGGCCAATTCTGCCGAGGCTTTGAATACACTCACCCTCGCCTATGCGGTGCTGCCCTGCATCTTGAAACTCGGAGCGTTTGGCATGGTCCTGACCCTCCCGACAGAGGTCTCTGCCAAATGAAAACGCTCCTGATCTGTCTGCTTGCGATTTTTGCGCTGTTTGCTGTGAAGAACCGGTTCCTCAGTTTCCGCTCGCAATCACCTTCCGACTACAGCGGAACCGGGCCTGAGTTTTCGCTGAAGAAGAACCTGAATGGAGAGATCCTGTCGGAAGGGCTGATCTATGGCCCTAACGGCAAGATGTCGAACAGCTTTGTCGCGCGTATGGTCGGCGAATGGGATGGCAACACCGGTACGCTTTCCGAGTATTTCACCTATTCCAACGGCAAACAGATGACCCGCAAATGGCATCTGACGTTGGGCACGGGCAACACTTTCACCGCAACAGCGGACGATATTGTCGGCGAGGGCAAAGGCGTGATTTCGGGCTCAACCGTCAAGCTGACCTATCGCATCATCCTGCCCGAGGACGCGGGCGGGCATACACTGGATGTGACCGACTGGATGTATCTGACGGAGAACGGTGTAATCATGAACCGGTCCGAGATGCGAAAATTCGGGATCAAGATGGCCGAGCTGGTCGCCACGATGCGCCCTGCGCCTGAAGTGAAATCCACCCATCTGCATGACGCAAACGGCCACGATACAGACTCTGAGCTGAGGGTTTTGCAATGATCGCCCGCCGTACCCTTATTGCAGGTGTCGCGATCGCGGGGTTGGCCATCCTCGCCGCATGCTCGGCCAAACCGCGTATACCAAAATCGTTTCTGTCAGATCGTCAGCTGAACCTTGAAGAGTTCTTCGAAGGTAAGACTGTCGCTTATGGTCAGTTTCAGGATGTACTAGGTAATGTCCCGCGTCGCTTCCAGGTCGATATTGACGGCACATGGGACGGAGAGACTCTGACGCTTGTCGAAGATTTCGTCTATGACGATGGTGCGACTGAACAACGGATCTGGACCCTGACCAAGACCGGCGATGACACCTGGACCGGCACCGCTCCCGGTGTGCTGGGCACAGCCAGTGGGGTCGAAAGGGGCGATACGTTTAACTGGAAGTACAAAATCGACCTGCCCGTCAAAGACGGCACCATGCGTGTCAATTTTGATGACTGGATGTGGTTGTTGTCGGATGACCGGTTATTGAACCGAGCCTATGTTTCGCGTTTTGGCGTAAGGCTGGGTGAAGTCATATTGTACTTCGAGAAGAAGTAGTCACCCCGCCAGCACAGCCAGCGGGGCAAAAAAGTATCAGACGGTTCCGCCCAGACTGCCTTCAAGCTCGACCATCTCCTGACCACCGGCCATCAGGTCCTGCAGCTCTTCCGGGGTGATCTGGCCACGCTGCGCCGTACCCAGCGTTTGACCGCGGTTGAGTACCGTGAACCGGTCCCCCACTGCCAACGCATGGCGGACGTTATGAGTAATAAAGACCACTGCAATACCCTGCTTGCGCACCTTGTCGATGGTCGCCAGAACGTTGGCTGTTTGGCGCACCCCAAGGGCCGAGGTCGGTTCATCCAAGATCAGAACCTTCGCCCCGAAATGCACCGCCCGCGCGATGGCGACGGTCTGGCGTTCACCACCTGACAGCGTGCCCACCGCCTGATCAGGGCCGCGCAGGTTGATCCCCATTTTCTTCATCTCTTCCATCGTGACCTTGTTGGCATAGTCATGATCAAAGAAGTGAAGAGGTCCGACCTTCTTTACCGGCTCATTGCCCATGAAGAAGTTGCGCGAGACCGACATCAACGGGATCATGGCCAGATGCTGGTGCACGGTTGCGATCCCGGCCTCGATGGCATCACGCGGGTCGGCGAAATGCATGGGGTGGCCTTCGAACAGGATTTCTCCGTGGGTGGGCTGGTGCACGCCCGACATGGTTTTGATGAAGGTCGACTTGCCCGCACCGTTGTCGCCGAGAAGGCAGTGACATTCACCGGGAAACACGTCCACCGAGACACCCGCCAGCGCGATCACGCTGCCGAAGTGCTTTTCGATGTTTTTCATCTGGATGATGGGTTCATGTTCGGGATTCATATCAACGCTCTCCCGTGATGATGCGGCGAATATAGGTGTTGAGGATCACAGCCCCCAGCAGGATCACCCCAAGGAAGACCCGGAACAGCGAGCTTTCGACACCGGCAAAGAACAACCCCTGTTGCACCACGCCAAAGATCAACGCGCCCAGCGCCGCGCCCAGTACCGAGCCGTATCCTCCGGTCAGAAGCGCGCCGCCGATGACCACGGCGATGATCGCCTCGAACTCTTTTAGCAGACCCCGGTCAGCACCAGCCGATCCGAACTCCATCACCTGGCAGACAGCGAAGACAGTGGCGCAGAAGGCCGTGAACATAAACATCAGAATCTTGACCCGGTTCACAGGCACACCCGAGTTGCGCGCCGCCTCAGCATCCCCGCCCGAGGCGAAGATCCAGTTGCCGAACCGCGTTTTGGTGAGCAGCACGTGACCAAAGATGATCAGTGCGATCGCCCAAACGATCAGCATTGGAATACCATCCACAACTGGCTGACCGGCGCGAGTGCCACGCTCGAATACGGCGATGATCCCGGCATCCCCGAGCCATTGGAACAATCCCTGCAAAATTTTACCACCAAAGATCGGCGCCAGCCAATCGCCTTCGGCCGCGTCCTTTACGCCGCCAATGATAGTTTTACGCTCGATCACCTGCGGCAGGAAGATGGTGAAGCCGCGCAAGATGAACAGGAAGGCCAGCGTTACGATAAAGCTAGGCAGCCCAGTCCGGATCACGATCCAACCGTTCAGCGCGCCGATTGCCACCGCCATCGCAAATGTGACGATAATGGCCATCCAGACCGGCCACGCCAGCGTGACCGAAAAAATTGCGATCATCATGCCCGAAAAGCCGATCATCGATCCGACTGACAGGTCAAACTCACCCGCGATCATCAGAAGGCAGGCACCCACGGCGATGATCATGAACTGCGCCGAGACAACCGACCAGTTCATCATGCCCTGTGCATTGAACATGCCGCTGTCAAAAGCGAACAAAAGGAAGAAGGTGAAGACGGCAACGGTGCCGACCATCCCGCCAAGTTCAGGCCGGATCAAGGCCTTGCGCAGCGGCGATATTTCTTTAATCCGTTCGTCGGTTACAGCCGTGTTTTGAGCAGACTCGCTCATTAGAACGCCCCTCCGAGTTAAGCAGTGATTTTGCGTCAGATAGTTGTTGGCGGGCGCCGCTTTGGCGGGGCGCCCGCGCTGTAAGAATCAGCGGTACTCGCCAGCAAATTCTTCGATCTTGGTCAGACCATCAGCAGTTACGAAGCCGGGACCCGAATTGATGTTGTTGCCCGGCAAAACGCCATAGCGGTGGTAGTTGGTCATCACAACAACCGGCAGGTAAGCCTGCAGGAAGGGCTGCTGATCAATTCCCCACTGGATCACGCCAGACTTGATGCCTTTGACAATCTCACCACCCAGATCGAAGGTGCCGAAATAGATGTCACCGGCCATACCATTTTCTTCCAGCGCCAGAATTGTCGGATCAGCCGAGGTTGGACCCAGTGTCAGAACCGCATCAGTATCCGGGTTCGCCGACAGATAGGCCAGCACGCGGTTCTTGATCTCGGCTGGGTCCTGGCCGGCGTCGATCATCTGATCCCCCAGTTCAATGCCCAAGCCGTCTGCAAAGCCCTGACAACGTTCCTGGCTTGAGGGCTGAACGATATAGTGGTTCACACAAAGGAACGAGCCGATGCCGTCACCCTTGGCGCGCTGGCCTGCAGCAAATCCGGCATCATATTCGGGCTGCCCCACATACATCAGGGCACCAACTTCCCGGGCCTGATCCGGCGTACCAGTGTTCATGATGATGACATCAACGCCCGCATCGACCGCTGATTTGATCGGTCCGCTCAACACATCATAATCCGCCAACGTGGTAATGATCCCGTTCGGACCCGAAGCAGCCGCCTGATCGATAATCCGCGCCATATCAGCAAGGTCGCCAGTGGGCGGATTGCGGTATTCGACTTCGACACCCATCTGGTCGCCTGCCAGCGCGATGCCGTTCTTGATCGTGTTCCACCAGCTGTCGCTGTCTGGCGCGTGGCTGACCAGAATGTATTTCTCACCTTCCGCCGCAGCGCCCGTGGCTGCGATCAGAGGCGTCGCAGCTACCGCCGCCGCCAGCGCCAACTTCTTCGTCAGTGAAGTCATGATGTCCTCCCAAAACTCATGTTATCGCGGATTGAGGCAGTCCTTCGCACCTCTCCGACTCGAGTTAGAGCATATCTGTCAAAATTTTGCAACCGGTTGCAAACGGTGTCAGATGTGTTTCATACTGTATCTGCCAAAGAATACAGGTAAAAGGACTGCCACTAAACGCAGGAAGGTCAGACGGATCATGGCTGTCACATTGAAAGAGGTTGCAGAACGCGCCGGCGTTTCACGCTCGGCGGTGTCGCGCACTTTCACCGATGGGGCCTCGGTTTCCGACAAGATGCGCCGAAAAGTCGAGAAGGCCGCGCGTGAGCTGGGATACAGCCCAAATGCACTGGCTTCATCTCTGACCACAGGCCGAACTAAGCTGATCGGACTGGTCTCGAACAACTTCCACAACCCGATATTTCTTGAAGTTTTCGACCTCTTTACCAGGGGGCTGCAGGACCGAGGCCTGCGCCCATTGCTGGTGAATCTGACCGACGAGGTTGAACCCGAAAATTCGGTACGAATGCTGCGCCAATATTCGGTCGATGGCGTTGTCGTAGCGTCGTCGACCTTACCGCCCGGGTTCGCAAAAGCGTTTCGGGATGCTGGCGTACCAGTGGTGCACAGCTTTGGCCGGTCATCCTCTTCACCGCAGGTTCATGTGGTCGGGATTGACAATGTGGAATGCGGACGCATGGCGGCCCGCGAGCTGGTCGCGCGTGGTTATACGAAAGTAGCCTTTCTAGGCGGACCCGAAGCGGCGACCTCGACCCAGGATCGCCATGCAGGCTTCATGTCAGAGATGGCCCGGCATCCTAGCATTGATGTGACCTGCTCGTTTGCTGAGGCTTACTCATTCGATGCAGGTCGTCAGGAAATGCTACGCTTGCTCCAATCTGAGCGGGCTGATGCATATTTCTGCGGCGATGACGTGTTGTCCATCGGGGTGTTGTCCGCAATTCTGGATAGTGGCCTAAAGGTGCCCGAAGACATCGGCATCATCGGCCTGAACGACATGGAAATGGCACGGTGGGAGAATATTGATCTCACCACCATCCATCAGCCGATCCGGCAAATCGTGAGTTCCTCGATCGAGCTAATGGTGGCAACCCTGAACGAACCCGACCGATATCCGGAGGCGCGGATATTCCCATGTTCGGTGGTGGAACGGGGCACATTGCGCCCCGTATCTGAGAGTTAACGAAACATCGGTGGCCGGGCATCCATCCACGCGCTGCCCTTTTTCGCCGACTCGACCGCTGTATGCACAGCCGCCATCGACCGCACGCCGTCTGCCGCATTTGGCAAGCCGTCGCGGGTTTCCCCGGCAATAGCATCTGCGAGATCGCAATAGATATTCGCAACCGCCAACGGGAACCCTTCGGGATGCGCAATCGCCACCCGGCTGAGTCGCTGCGCGTCTTCATGCAGCCCGCCTTCGCCTTTTTCTATGATCTGCAGGCGACCACCAACAGGCGTGTAGATAAGCTGGTTCGGCTGCTCCGACGCCCATCGCAGACCGCCGGTTTCTCCGAACACCTGAATGTCGAACCCGTGCTGCCGACCGATGGCGACCGAAGAGGTCCATAACCGGCCAACAGCGCCTTTTGTCGTGCGGAAGTTGACCATGGCATCATCTTCAAGTTCACGGCTGCCAATGGTTGAAGCAAAATCTGCAGACAGGGTCTCGACCTCATCATCCGCAATGAATCCGGCCATGTGCATCGCGTGGATACCGCAATCAGCGAACTGCCCGGAAACACCCGCCATCGCAGGATCATAGCGCCAGCGCACGCGTGGATTGTCAGCATCAGTGGCGTCTCCGTGATGGCCGTGACTGAAATTGGTAACGACCAGACGGATTTTGCCGATCTCACCTGCGCGCACCATCGCGCGAGCCTGACGCACCATCGGATAAGCCGAGTAACAGTAGTTTACCGCGCAAATCTTCCCTGATTTCTCGGCGACTTTGACAATCTCTTCGCCCTCTTCCACCGTCATGGTCATGGGCTTTTCGCACAGCACGTTGAACCCGGCCTCAAGGTACGCTTTGGTGATCTCGAAATGCGTCGCATTTGGAGTGGCTACAGTGACCAGATCAATCCGATCCTCGCGCCCGCGCTCACCTTCCAGCATCTCGGTCCAGTCGCCGTAGGCTCGGTCTGCCGCGATACCCAATCGTTGGGCGTATTCGCGACCAATGTCAGGCCTGTGATCCAGCGCTCCGGCGGTGAATTGGAAATGCCCGTCCGCCAGCGCCCCCAACCGGTGCGCCGGTCCGATCTGGCTACCTTCGCCGCCTCCGATCATGCCCCATTTCAGCTTGGTCATGGTCTGGACCTCCTTAACTGAAACCAATTGATTCAAGGTATTCACGATTCTTCCGCGCGTCCCCTACAGGATCAGGGTCGAGCGTTGGGTCGCAATCCTGCTCGACCGTGCACCATCCTGTGAAACCAGCGTCCAGCAGCACCTGGCGAACGGTCGGAAAGTCCACGTCGCCGTCGCCCAGATTGCAGAAAATCCCCTGCCCGCAAGCATCATAGAAGCCCGTCCGATTGGCAATTACATCCGCTTTCACTGTCGGAGAGATATCCTTGAAGTGCATGTACGAGATCCGATCAACGTAGCGCTTCATGAAGCCGACCGGATCGAACCCGGCATAAGAGTGATGCCCCGTATCGAAGCAAATTTTAAGAAGGCTTTCATCGACCTCGTCCAGCAAACGGATAAGTTCAGGTTCAAAGTCCATGAAGCCCGCAGCATGAGCGTGCATCCCAACGGTCAGCCCGTATTCCTCGGACCCGATCCGCGCGCTTTCAGAAATCCGATCCCGGAACGCCGTCCACTCGGCCTTGTCCATCTGCTCAGCCTCATCGGCGCGACCAGCGGTTGGCGCGCGGCGGGGTGAGATCGCATCGATCAGCACCATGTGCTGCGCCCCATGCGCTTTCAATGCGCGAGCGGTGCGGTGGGTGGCGTCCAGCACGTCTTCCCACGCGTCGGGGTCGTGATAGTTGCGGAACACAACGCCGCCGATCAGTTCAAGATCATGCTCGGCCAGCGCATCGGCCAGCACCGCAGGGTCTTCGGGCATGAAACCCACCGGGCCGAGTTCGATACCCTTATACCCGGCCGCAGCGCATTCGCTGAGAACGGTTTTCCAATGCGGATTGCGCGGGTCCTGCGCAAATTCCACGCCCCAGGAACAGGGCGCATTGCCAATTCTGATGCTCATCTTGTCTTGTCTCCGATGCTCAGAAATCTTCGATATTTTTCCAGCTTTCATCCGCTGACGATGCCAATGCCGCAGCGACGACCCGGTTGACCTCATGCCCGTCGTGGAAGGTCGGCCAGACCGGTTTACCTGTCTCGATCGCGCGCAGGAAATCTCGCGCCTCGATGATGATCTGATCCTGATAGCCCGTGCCATGGCCCGGCCCTTGACAGAACGGCTCATAGTCCGGGTGCGCAGGGCCGGTCAGGATCTTACGAAAGCCACGCTCAGCTTCGGGACCCTCCATACGGTAGAGCCACAAAACGTTCTGGTCTTCCTGATCAAAGCGGATCGCACCCTTGGTGCCACTGATCTCATAGGCATAGCCCATCTTGCGCCCAGTCGCGATTCGACTGATATAGATCGATCCCATTGCTCCGTTCGCGAACCGCACCATCATCTGAGCGTGGTCGTCATTGTCAACTTCGCCACCCGGGCGGCTATTGTGCACGGTTTCGACCTCGGCCATCACGCGTGAAATCGGGCCGATCAAAGCCAGTGCGGCATTGATCATATGAGGCGCAAGATCACCCATCGTTCCGTTCGACATTCCTGTTGTACGCCAGGTTGCCGGGGCTTGAGGGTGCGCGTAGAAATCTTCGGTATGCTCACCCCGAAACCATGTGATGTCGCCGATCTCTCCTTCGGCTATCAGAGCGCGAGCGTATTGGCTGGCCGGGGTGCGGATATAGTTGAAACCAACCATGTTGGCCAAGCCCGAGGCCTCGGCCGCTGCTGACATCGCCGCACCATCCTCCAGCGACGCGCCCAAAGGCTTTTCACACAGCACCGGTTTGCCCAGCGCAAACGCTGCCTGAGCGATCTCGCGATGTGTTTCCGGAGGCGTGGCGATCACAACGGCCTCGACCTTCGGGTCGTTCACCAACACACGCCAGTCATCCGTCGAGCGCGCGAATCCATAGGCCTGACGATACCGCTCAGCGCTTTCCGGTGACGAGGCGCACACCATCTCTAACCGTGGTCGCAAGGCCGTGTTGAACACCGCCCCAACCGAGGACATGGCGACCGCATGAGCCTTGCCCATATATCCGCCGCCTAGAATGCCAATGCCGATCTCTGCCATTCCGACGTCCTCCCTCGCTTTTTCTTGAAAACCATTTGCAACCGGTTGCAAAACTTGTATCGTGAGAATAGGACTCTCGCAAGCTGCATTCGGCACTGCATCATAATTTTCCTAAAGGAGCCCGCAGACATGTCCGCGCAACACGAAACTGTTTACCTGACAACGGCGCAGGCGATCATTCGCTGGCTGTCGAACCAATTTATAGAGATCGATGGTCAGGAATATCGCCTATGTGGCGGGGGCTTCGGGATTTTTGGTCATGGCAATGTGACCTGCCTGGGCGAGGCACTGAATACTGTCCGGGATGAGCTGCCGTTGTATCGCGGACAGAATGAACAGAGCATGGGATTCGCCGCCGCAGGCTATGCCAAGCAGTGGCTGCGTCAGCGATTCATGTTCTGCACCGCTAGCGCAGGCCCCGGCACTGCGAATCTGTTGACTGCTGCTGGACTGGCCCATGCGAACCGGCTGCCAATGCTGATGTTGTGCGGGGACACGTTCATCACCCGCTTACCGGATCCGGTTCTGCAGCAGATGGAGAATTACTATGACCCGACGTTTGGTGTGAATGACGCCTTCAAACCGGTCAGCCGCTATTGGGATCGCATCACGCATCCGGCACAGGTCATTCAATCTCTGCCCGCCGCTATAGCGACAATGCTGGACCCGGGCGATTGCGGGCCGGCGTTCCTTGGGTTGCCACAGGATGTGCAGGGTTGGACCTATGACTACCCGGTGAAGTTCTTTGAAAAAAAAGTGCATCGCATTCGCCGCCAATCTCCCGATGCTCATGAAATCACCGATGCCGCTACCGCGTTGGCCGGCGCGAAACGCCCGATGATCATCGCGGGTGGGGGCGTGCAGTATTCCAAAGCCGTGACCGATTTGACCGAATTCGCCGAAAAGTTTCAGATTCCGGTCGTCGAAACCATCGCGGGCCGCGCCAATATGCTGGCGACCCATCCGCTGAACATTGGCCCGATTGGCGTCACTGGATCGGACAGTGCCAACGCAATTGCGGAACAAGCCGATGTGATTGTCGCCGTCGGGACGCGCTTGCAGGATTTCACAACCGGCTCGTGGACTGCCTTTGCCAAGGACGCTCAGTTCATCTCGATCAATGCTGCGCGGCATGATGCGGGTAAGCACATGTCCTTGCCAGTTGTTGGGGATGCCAAGCTGTCGATTCAGGCTCTAACACAGGCTGTTGACTATACCGCCCCGCCCGACTGGGTGGCTCTGGCACAAGTCGAACGGCGCAAGTGGGATGCCTACGTGGCCGAAAATGTGTCTTACGGGAACCGCCCAAACTCCTACGCGCAAGCCATCGGCGTTGTGAACGAGCTTTGCGACCCGCGTGACCGTGTGGTCGCCGCTGCCGGAGGTTTGCCCGCCGAGGTCACTGCCAATTGGCGCACGCTGGATATTGGCACCGTTGATGTCGAGTTCGGATTCTCCTGCATGGGCTATGAGATCGCGGGCGCTTGGGGCGCGCGCATTGCCCAATCTGAGCGTGAGCCGGATAAGGACACGATTACCTTCTGCGGTGATGGCTCATATCTGATGCTGAACTCGGACATCTATTCCTCGGTTCTGAGCCGTAAGAAGATGATTGTTCTGGTGCTGGACAATGGCGGTTTTGCAGTCATCAACAAGCTGCAGAACAACACAGGCAACGAAAGCTTCAACAACCTGCTGGAAGACTGCCCCACCATCCCCGAAGCCTTTGGCGTTGATTTCGCGGCCCACGCGGCCTCGATGGGGGCCACCAGCGAAAAGGTCGCGAACCCGGCGGAACTGGCCGAAGCGTTCAAGCGCGCCAAGGCCAGCGATAAGACTTATGTGATTGTGATGAACGTGGACGCCTATGAAGGCTGGACCACTGAAGGCCATGCATGGTGGGAGGTTGGAACACCCCACACTTCGGCTGACGAGAGGGTTCGTGATGCCCATGTCGAATGGGAATCGACCCGCGAAAAACAACGCAAGGGCATCTGATGAAACGGTTCAAGGCAGAAACGGCTGACCCAGACGTCATTGTGGATGAATTGCTGAACGGTGATGGAGTCGTCGCAATCTCGGGCCTTTTCACCCCTGAAGAGATCGCCGAGGCACGTGCCATCGTCATGGCCGAATCCGAAACGGCGGCCGAGAAAGTGACCCATTTCCAAGGCGCTGCGGAAGAAGATGGCAAACTGAACCTGCAGCGGCGGGTCTGGAACCTGTTGGCCAAGGGCGACGTGTTTTCACGCATGGCTGCACATCCGGTTCTGATGAAGATCCTCCGCAAGTTTCTGGGGACCGAGTTCATCATGGGCTCGATCGCTGCCAATCGCATCCTGCCGGGCGGGCCGGGGCAGGAGCCGCATGTCGACTATCCCTATTGGGACTTTCACAGCCCCGAAACGCATCCCGTCGGTCTGAATGGATCATTTCCAATGAATGCACAGGTCTCGGTTTTGCTGGACCCGTTCACCAAGGAAAGCGGCGCGACCGGCTATGTACCCGGATCGCAGAAAGAGCTTCGTTATCCCACGCCCGAAGACAAGTTCTATGACAAATGCGAGCAGATGACCGGTGAGCCTGGCGATGTTGCTCTGTTCTATGGCGTGACGTGGCATTGCGCGATGCCGAACAAAGCGGATCACGACCGCAGCGCGATCCTGATCCAGTATCTGCCCAAATGGGTTAAACCGATGGAAGATATGCCCGCTGCGCTACCGCAGGATTTCCTTGATCAGGCAAGTCCCGATCTGCGGCAGTTGCTGGGCCTGAATTATCCCTACCCCGAGGTGCTGGATGCCGCGCGGGCAGGCAATACCGAGGGGCGCACGTGACTCTGATCGAAGGTATAAAAGGTAACCGCTTTGCCGTGTTCGGCAGGGCCGGAATGGACATGTTTGCGGATCCGGTCGGAACCAAAAGCGAAGACGCACAAGTGTTTCGCGCCGATCTGGGCGGATCAAGCGCCAATATCTGCGCCGGACTGGTGAAGCTGGGATCGCAAGCGGCGCTGGTCACCTCGGTCTCGGATGATGCCGTGGGGCGGTTTTGTGTGAACCGGCTGCGGGACTATGGCGTTGAAACGAGATATGTCCGAGCTGTGGGTGGCGAGGCGCGTACGTCCTTGGCTGTCTACGAAAGTTGCATTGAAGACTTTCAGAATGTCATCTACCGCAACGGCGCCGCTGATTTCCAGGTAACCGAGGCGGATATGGATGAGGTCGACTACAGCGCCTTCTCAGCCCTGATCACGGCGGGCACGGTGTTTGCTGCGGAACCCTCACGCTCGGCCACCTTCCGCGCGTTTGAAAATGCGCGCGCCTCAGGCCTGCCGGTGATTTTCGACATCGATTATCGCCCCTATAGTTGGCCATCACCCGAAGTCGCCTCAGAGGTTCTGACCCGCGCAGGGAATGAAAGCAATCTGATCGTAGGCAATGATGAAGAGTTCGGCTTTATGGCGGGCGGCATCGAAAAAGGTTTAGACAAGGCCCGCGAATTGGCGGCCAACGGCAAGATGGTGATCTACAAGATGGGCCATGAGGGGGCCATTACGCTGGCAGACGGGCAAGAGGTCCGCACCGGCATCTACCCCGTTACCGCCGTGAAGCCCAACGGCGCAGGCGACAGTTTTCTGGCCGGACTGCTGGCCTCGATCGCTGCGGGGCATGACCTGCGCGATGCGGTGCTGCGCGGTTCGGCCTGCGCGTCGATCGTCGTGTCGAAACCCGGCTGCGCCGGGGCCATGCCGACGACGCCCGAACTTGACGAATTTCTGGCCCAACACCCGGGCCCAACCGATACCTGAAAGGAGCCGCAGATGCATATCGCGCCCCATGACAACCAGAACAAACCTATCGTCGATGCCGACCATGATCTGGTGCCGCTAAACTATTTCAACATCGTCAAACTGAAAAAGGGCGAGGTGTTCGAATATGCCGTACCGGGCTATGAGACCTGCATCGTGCCCGCCACCGGTACCGTGGATGTCGATGTGGACGGCGCGATCTATACCAACCTTGGCAACCGCACCATCGACGTCTGGGATGGCGAGCCCGAGGGCGTATACGTTCCCGTCGGCGCCAAGGTTCGAATAACCTGCATGACGGATGAAACCGAAACCTTCATCGCGGGCGCAAAATTCGACCGTGTGCTTGAACCCTTTGATGTCCGCGTACCCGAGCTGGATCTGGTGCAGTATGGATCGGACGACACCAAAACCCATCGAAAGATCAAACACATTCTGGGCGCGAACCATCACGACAAGGTCGGCCGCTTGCTGGTGTCTGAACTTTATACCGTGGGTCAGGGCGGCTGGTCCGGCTTTCCCAGCCACAAACATGACACCGACCGCAAAAGCGACGATGGCGAAATGATCGAAACCCGCCATGACGAAACCTATAATTTCCGCTTCCGGCCCAACTATGGTTCTGGCGTCCAGATGCTGCAGCGCGAAGACAACAAGCCGGGTGATGCCTATCACATCATGGATGGCTCGACGATCCTGCTGGACAAGGGCTATCACCCCTGCGCAGTTTTGCCGGGGTATGAAATGTACTATTTCACCATCCTCGGCGGGCTCAGTCAGCGCTCGCTGAAGCAGTATTTCCAACCGACCCATGCAGCCCAGCTGCATACGATCCCGGGCATTATGGACATGGTGGCCAAGTTCAAATGAGCCTTGTGACATTATCGGACGTGCTGCAACCCGCGCTGCGCGACGGCTATGCCGTGGCCGGGTTGGTGACGCTGGGCTGGGAGGACATGCGTGCCTACGTGGTCGCTGCCGAAGCCGAAGGCGTGCCCATCATTCTGCAAGCCGGACCGTCCTGCCGTGAACACACGCCGCTGCCGGTTCTGGGTAAGATGTTCCGCCATCTGGCCGAAGGTGCCAGCGTGCCCGTCGTGGCGCATCTGGACCATGGCTACACCTATGACGAATGCCACATCGCCATCGACAGCGGCTTCACCTCTGTCATGTTTGACGGCTCACGCAAGCCTTTGGAACAGAATATCGCCGAGACCGCTGCAATTGCCGAGATGGCCCATGCCGCTGGTGTCTCTTGCGAGGGGGAAATCGGTTTTGTCGGCTATTCGGGTGGTGAAGGTTCGGACGGAACCGACCCGGCGGAAGCTGCGCAATTCGCCCGAGAGACCGGCGTGGATGCAATGGCGATCTCGGTCGGCAACGTCCACTTGCAGCAGAACAAAGAGGGCGGTCTGGACGAGGCCCAAATCCGCGCCATCGAAGCCGTGACCGATATACCTCTGGTGATCCATGGCGGCTCGGGCGTGCCGGTTGCGCAACGTGCTGCGCTGGCGCGCGGATCGAAAATCTGCAAATTTAACATCGGGACCGAGCTACGAATGGCCTTTGGGAATGCCCTGCGAACGGCCGTGAATGCCGATCCGGACAGGTTCGACCGCGTTCAAATACTGAAAGATACACATGAACCGGTGGTCGAGGCGACGTGCCGAGTACTGAAAGCGTTCAAAGGGGCATGACATGCTGAATATTGGGCTATTGGGATGCGGGCGGATCGGTCAGGTTCATGCGCGCTCGATCGGGCAGATTGATGGCGCACGGGTGAGCGCAGTGGCGGACGCATTCACAGAACCGGCTCAGATGCTGGCCGACAAAACTGGCGCACAGATCCTGTCGGCGGACGAACTGATCGAAAGCAAAGATGTCGATGCTGTCGTCATCGGCACTCCGACCGACACCCACTACGATCTGATCCATAAAGCGGCGAATGCCGGCAAAGCGATCTTCTGCGAAAAGCCAGTGGACATGTCCGCTGACCGCATCCGCGATTGCATCAAAGTGGTCGAAGCCACCGGCGTGCCCTTCATGACGGCCTTCAACCGCCGCTTTGATCCGAGCTTTGCCAATATTCAATCCCGCATCGCCGAAGATGAGATCGGCGCGGTCGAAATTGTTACCATTCTGTCCCGCGACCCCTCGCCGCCACCGATCAGCTATATCGAAAGCTCGGGTGGGTTGTTCCGCGATATGATGATCCATGACTTGGATATGGCACGTTTCTTGCTGGGCGAAGAACCTATCAGCGTTTACGCTGTTGGATCATCGCTCGTCGATCCCGAGATCGGCAAAGCCGGAGACATCGACACCGCAGCCGTAACCCTGACGACGGCCAGTGGCAAGATTTGCCAGATCTCCAACTCGCGCCGCGCCAGCTACGGCTATGATCAGCGCATCGAGGTGCATGGTGAAAAAGGCATGTTGAGGGCTGAAAACATGCTGGAAAACGCCGTTGAAGTCGCGACTCCGTCAGGTTTCCGCAAAGCCCCCGCACAGCATTTCTTTCTTGAACGCTATGAGGGCGCCTATCAGGCCGAGATGGCCCACTTCGTTGCCGCCGTGTCCGGATCAGGACAGCTTGCGCCCGGTATCATCGATGGGCTGCGCGCGCAGGTTCTGGCCGATGCAGCAGATGCATCCCTGAAACAGGGCACCGTCATCAACCTCATATAATGCTTTGGGAAACTGAATGAGGGTCAAGGTACGACGCGCCAAACTCGTACCCCCTCAAGAAATCATCAGACATCTTCTAGGCGCGCCGTATCGTTTTGGTATCTGGGCGAGATGTCCGGAATGTGTCTGAAAGATTAATTTTCCCAACTACGGGGAACCCCCAATATACGGGCCTACACGCATCGCATAACCTGAGCTCAACGGACCACTTTCACTGATCCGTGTATCCCCTTCAGAGGGGTTGGCTCGACCCCCTCGCCAACCCCTCTGCTAGGTGGAATGTGAGGCGACGCTTTCAATCTAATACCGCCACCGCGTGATTTGGACGAAGCGGGCTTGTTTTCGGGCCCTAGACCTGTTCACTTTGGGTGACGACGGTGTCAACGATGAACGAAAAAGAAGTACATGGTGTTTCTTTAATTTTTTAGTTTCAATGTCTTACTACAAAGCCACCGACACCCCGAGAGAACAGTTGTCACGAGCGCGACAACATGCGCCTAAAGGCCCTACAACTTTGCGGTGCTACATTAGATCGCTGAAACAAGCGCATTCACGGCTCCGGCAAAACCAGCCACTGCCACAACACTTGCCAAAATGACGCAAAGGATTTCCAACGCACTAAGTTTCATATCGGCCCCCACCGGAATGCTGCACCCGGCATAGAGCAAGTCTTGAAAGGCGAAAAGTGAGCTTATGTTTACGTTGCGGAAACTTGCTATCCAGGTAGCGCTTACTTGCTCAGATACCGCTCTCAGGACGTTAGTTGGGGTCGTTCTGATGGCATTTCTATCTTGACCTGTTGCACCTCTGCATCGCCGATTGCACATCATTCGGCGCGCAACGATCAATGGAAAGATACCTGAAACTGCGCCCATAGAAACTAATGGCGCTGTCGAGGTACACCATAACTACACCCAGATGCGCGATACAAAAGGTTTGAACGCGCATTGTATCAACGCCACCGAGAATGCGCTTCATTCATTGGACGATCAGAAGATTGCTCGTGGGGCGGCATATCGAACTAGGTAACCCCCTCAAATCCAGTTGGAAAAACTAGAAAGTGCTAAAAATAAAGACATGCCGCCCTCTGTGCCAGGATGGCATTATGGCAAAAATGTGTCCACGGCTAAATTCGAAACTCTTAGTTCGTGAATTGGAAACAAGATGTTTCGGAAAGATCCTCGGGACTACGGAAAAACCTGCACTTCGAAAGCGTCCAGTGACGAAAGTTTGAATTTAACTGATAACTCTACTACATTGCTCACTCTTCTAAGAGGCATGCTGACAAGCGGATCGTCGTTGTCTTTTTGTCCATCTCAGTAGAGACTACGATACTACGACCTTCATGTTATGAGCCTGACGAGGTTTGATCGTTAAGCAATTGATCGGGTTGATCAATTGTAGTCCGCACGGGCTGTGTTTGGATTTTCTAAAGTTGGTTGCGGGAGCAGGATTTGAACCTGCGACCTTCAGGTTATGAGCCTGACGAGCTACCGGGCTGCTCCATCCCGCGACACTTTAAGTGAC
>NZ_JBQFRN010000011.1:0-147166 GCF_056537445.1 Ruegeria sp. CF1
GAATAATGATTGCGAATTTCTGCCAAGTGCTTCTGCGAAGTCGCCAACTTTCTGTGTGCACAAATCCCGTGCGTTCTATCAGCGTCCATCTAGCAGTCGATCCAGTTCACGAGCCAGACGCACATGCTCGTTGATGTTTTTCCTCATCTCCTGAGCCGCTCTGGTGTACATACCGTGCTTGTAGGCCGGATTGGCCTTGCCAGGACCGTGACCACCGCCGGCACCGTGCATTCGGCAAACTGACCAACCTTTCACCGCAGGGTTTTTGCAAGGAAGGCCGGTGCGCTTAGATGTAGCCGTGCATCGTGGGGCTGCGTGTGCCCTTTCCATGGGGTTGGAGTCACTTTTTTTCATTGCCCCGCCCCCCGTGGTGAACGTCACCAACAATGGCTTGGCCACCTTCTTTCACTTCAACACGCTCTACCCGAACAGTTTGATCCGCTTTGGAGCGATACCGCTTTAACGTCTCGACTTGGCTTGTGAAAGTTCGAGCCAGTTTGTTGAGTGCGCGTTCGGCTGCATCTTGTTGCGGGATATGCTTTGAATGATTCAAGCGCCGCGCCATTACCATTGTGGCTTGGTGGATTGTTCCCATTTGAACCGCCAGCATCGCTTCGATTTGGTCCTTTGGCTGAACATCTGCGACAACAGACAGGACAAAATTCGAAGCAGGGGCCGACACGGTTTTGTCCCCATCCCCAAGCGGGATGATGTGGTTCATGATGCCTTCATAGAAGCGAAGGTCAGAAGTCCCTAGCTCATGCATCGTCATAGCGGTGCCCGACATACCGTCTAAGCCCTCGTGCTCGACAAAGACTTCTCTCGTTTCTTCATCAAAGTCCAAGTTCAAGTTCGGTGCTCTGACTTGAGCTCGCTTGTCGGCACGCACAGCGTTGATGACGGCCAACTCTGCTTCAGTTGCTTCTCTCTTGCCGACTTCCAGATCCGTTCCTGTCGAACTCGTGTCGTCCAAAGCGGGTTCATTCTTGGTATGCGTTCTCTGTTTGCTCTCGCTCTTCATTGCTCATGCCTCGTTGTGCTGGATAGTTGGTGCAGAAGGTGTCCGTTTCCCCCAGACCCCCTGGTAGATTAAGGATGTCATCATTATTGGGACGGGAGACCTGCCGAAATGGGGTGTTCTCGGCACAATTTTTGGGACGGGCCGTCATCATTTTTGTGCCGCCTCTGCTGTCCCCGGCACAAAATTTACGACGGTGTCGTCACGGTTTTGATGACGGGGTTTTTCTTTTCCGTTAGTCCCTTTGGGATTGTGAGTTGGGGCTTTCACAACCGGGAAATCCGCGCCGTCAGACCACTGCTTGTATAGTCTACGACCGCTGTTCCCATTCGCCGTTGGCAAAGAAATCTCTGTAAGTTCGAACTGCGGCGATGACGCTACTCCACTATCTCCCAATTTGGGTGGCTGGGTGACAGCGATAAAACCCTTGGCTTGTAGTTCGCGAAAGGCATTCGAAGTTGTGTTGCGTGTCACACCAAGGCACTCTGCGGCCTGCCGGACACTCATGCTGATCCTACCGTTGTTGTTGCTGTCCGGGCTTTCCATTCCAGCTTGAGCCACGGGTACAGCGCCTGCGCAGTTGATGAGAGAGCCCGCCAAGCGGGCTCCTCCATCATGTTTCGCGCCATCTTGGTCCAGTGCTCTCCGCGCTTCTCGTTGCGTTTATCCCGACCCATCAGTCGCCCCCGTCCTGCACCATCTCAGTCAGTGCGCGCTGAATGTCGGGGAGGAGGGCGGCGTTGAACGCCACTCCCTTTCGTGTGGGGTGTTTTTCTCCGTCTTTCGCGAGATACCAGACGCGAAGGTTTACGACGTCGCGGCCTATGTAATCTCCACGGGATACGTGGATTTCCTCCTGTGCGTTTTTTTGAATAACAATACTCATGACCGACGCCCTCCGTAGTACAGGGCGGCAACGACCCGTGCGGCGGCTTCCGAAAGACCATGTTTGCGACGAATGGTGCGGATTTGGAGGTCAACAGTTCTCATGCCGCCACCTCGTTCACCTGGATCAGCTCTACTTTGCTGACGAGGAAATAGATACCGAACTTCTGGCGTCCGGTGTCTGGTTTCTGCTGAGTACTCATTTTCTGTTCCTTGGTTGTTGCACCAAGGGCGAGAAACGGTTACAATCGCAACTATCCTACTAGCCGCAATTGCGTACCGCCCGCGCCCTACTTCTGGGTGCGGGTTTTGATTAAGCGGCAACCTGTTTCTCGATTGCGGCGTCGATATCGGCCTCATTCCAATAGAGGCGAGAACCGAACTTGATGGGTTTCGGTAGGCGACCAATTTCAATGTCGCGGTAGACGCTGGACCGGCTACGACCGCCGAGCTTGGACTGCAGGTCCGTGAAGGAAAGGAGGTTCATTTGTGCGCTCCATGATTGCTCATGGCACACACACTGAAGGATAGTTATCTATCAGTCATTTGCGGTTAAATGGCATCGATTTTTTCGCAAATCGCGGAATTCCAGTCTCTGTCAATTTCTAGAATTTTCTTTCCTCTAGAAATCGAAGATGCGTAGCTTCCACTTGGTGGAAAAGCTCTTTCTCGCATGGGCAATTTCAAGTGTTCTTCTACAGCAATCACCATGTTTATTAATGAGTTAACAGTGCAATTGAGCCGACTGCCGCTGAAAGTTTGGTTGACCATTTTCCACAGAAGAAACGCTCTTCGGGCGTCTATGGTGTCCAATTTGTTTTTCGGTGGGCGACCTCTCTTCACAGTCAAAGCGGATTTTATGGACCGCTCGATTTCCATGCAGTAACCAATGAAAGCCCATCTGGTCGCTTGTTTGGTTGCGCCAAGACCCATTCCAGGGACGTAGTCGACGCTAGGTTGCTCCCACTCCCATTCGACCCCGTCGTGCTCTGCTTGGACGTGGTCCAGTATTCCGCGAACTTTTCTTTTAGTCATGTCTCGCTCCAAGCTTTACCGGGTTTTGGTCGCCTTGGGTCATGTTCGATAGTAGATGGGCGGCCCATCGTTCCATCAACTCTCGCCGCTGCTCCAAGAAGTCAGTGCGCTTGTAAGACCGCTCGACAGAACCACCTACGACATGGCCCAGACAAGTTTCGGCAACCTCAAATGGCACGTATTGCGTCTCTGCTACCCAATCCCGAAACGACGACCTGAACCCGTGCGGACGCTCACTAAGCTTACGCCGCTTCATGAAAGTTCCCATAGTCATGTCCGATATCACACCGCGCCGAACACCCGGGAACAACAAGCCGTCCCGCGCAATTGGTTTGGCCTTTTCGATGACCGCCATGGCTTCTGTCGATAGAGGTACCCGGAAATCTTCAGTCGCATCCCTGCGCCCTTTCATTGCCTCCGCAGGTATTGTCCAAACATCGCCGTCAATCTGGTCTAGATGCAGGTTGCGCAAGGGATAGGACCGCACTGCAGTGAGTATCAGCAGGCGCAACGCAAATTCGGTCGTCGTACCGCCATCTAAGCTTTGATAAAAGGCCGGAACATCCATCCAAGGCATCGCAGGGATGTTTTGCGGCTTATGCCGTTGTTTGCCCAATAGGGCCTTGGCTTTATCCGTAGCCTGCAGGTCAATATCTAGCCCAAGAGCTGCAGCGTGACGCATCACGATAGACAACCGGTTCATTGCTTTTCGCGCAGTGTCTGCTTTGTCGTGCCAGATAGGGGCCAGCGTGTCCCGAATATCTTTCTGGTCTAATTCCACGACAGGTACTTTGCCCAGCTTCGGGAGAACATGCAGTTCTAGTGGTGTATACCAGCGACCTGCCTTGCCATCACCCTTTAGCTCTGCCTTGCGGCTCTCAAACGCATCCTCTGCGACGTCTTTCAACAGGTGAAGCTTACTGGCTTCCTCACGCTTGAGGCGCTCGCGCTCTTTGATTGGGTCTGTGCCTTTTCGCGCAACAGCCCGCCAGTTCTCGGCTTCCTGACGCACTTCTTTGAGCGACACCTCAGGAAAGGAGCCCAAACCCATCTCACGCCTGCGACCATGCACTGTGACACGCAAGAACCATTGCGCCCCGCCATCCTCTCGCCGATGGAACCACAGACCACCACCGTCGGAGTATTTCCCCGGCGGTACCGCCTTTAGCGTCGATGCGCTGAGCTTGTTCAACGGTCGTGACACTCATCCACCTCTCTATCCACCTTCTATATATAGTATACGGCGGGGCATAGTGGAACATGGTGGTGCAGTTAAATTACTGAAAAACAATCATTCCGTGAAATTCTGGGGCATGGTGAAACACTCTGAAACAAGGATTAGATGCCCTCTTGAGGCACCATCCCCTTACGACAAGCTTTACCCGCGCTCAGATACTCATCTCGACACGCGCGCCCGGAAAACGCGATATCAGCGCGTTTGCTTTGGCACGCGGGGTCAGGCATAGGGCGGTTGAGAGCCCGTCTGCCAATGCTGCCTGCGAGGCTGAGATTGATACAGCCTGATAGGGCGCACCCAACCCTTTCGGGTTCAGGATATGCCCCTGATCGCCCTGCAGCATGGTGCCTTCGGGGGCCGAGGTTGCGACGGCGCGGTCCTGCAGTGTGATCCGTTTAGCGACAGCACCGTCGGGCTTGGCCAGCCCGACGCGCCACGGCTCGCCATTGCTCCGCTGGCCAAGGGTGGCGACCTCGCCCATATCCACCAGCACATCGCGCAGATCGAAGGATCGCATCAAAGCGGCAATCCGGTCAGTGATCGCACCTTGAGCAATCCCGTTCAGGGTAATCGCCGAGCGTCCGGGATGCGGCAGGCGGATCTCACCGGCGCTTACGTGAACCTTGTCCCAACCAATCGTCTGGCGCGCACGTTCCACTTGCGACCCCGCCGCGCCACTCGCGAGCGCTAGCCACAGGGGCTGGATCGTCGGATCAAACACCCCGCCCGAAGCGTCGTGAAGCGTGGAACACAGGCTCAGCACCTCCAGCAGCTCAGGCGCCGGGGTGACCAGGTGGCCGATCCGGTTAAGCTGACTGATCTGCGAGTGCGTCCGGTAGAGGCTGAATATATCCTCCAGCCGATTCAGCTCTGCCTCGACCGCAGCAAAGATCGGCGCGGCCTGTGCGTCCGTCGAGCCTTCCAGCCTCAGGCTGGCGGGTGCGCCCAGCGCAATACCGCGCCATTGGGCGACGTTGCCAGCAGCGGCGGGTACGGCGGCGCAGGCGGCTGAGATGGCCAGGAAACGGCGGCGGGTCAGAAGGGTCATGCGGGCGTCTCCAGCGCGAGGTTCAAATCGACGGGGCCCAGCACTTCGGCATCGGGAATATCAGACAGTGGCAGGGCGGCGCCGCCATATTCGGCAATGAACGCCTCTGCCGCGGCGGGGTCGCCAAAGGGCACGACTTCGCGCGCACCCATGCCGCCGGCCACATCGGCGCCAACGACAAAGGTCGCGCCATCGGCTGCGATCCAGTTGGAAATCCCCGGTTGCCGCCAGCTGGGCGCGACGCTCATGTCACTGACATAGGCGGCCGTGATCTTGGCGTCACGTTCGGGGCTTTTCAGATAGGCCAGCATGTCGCGCACCTGCGCAAAGAACAAAGGCGCGGGATAGCCTTCCAGATGGATCTGCCCTTTGGGCCCGCCATGTTCCGCGATGTTCATCTGGCAGAAATAACTCAGCGCATCCGGGGTGAGATCAACCGGGTCGGGGGCCTCGGCCACCTCTTCTTTGCAGGCCGTCAACGCGACCAGAGCGATCAGGGCTAGGTATCTCATGGCTCAACTCTCCGAAATGCGAGACGCGCAAGGGCAAAGCCCAGCACCGGCCAGATCAGCAGCGAGGCGGGCGCGGCCCAGACCGGCAGGGCCTGCGCCGCCCCGGTCATGCCCGAGGCTATCGCGACGCCCTCGGTTGCGGCGATGTTCCACAAACGGAATGCGTCGGCCGGGTTGGCCACCATCACCCACGGAAAGACGGATTGGGTGAAGGTGCCGCCCTTGTCCATGACGACGGCCCCCAACAGGCCCAGATCATAGAGGACGACAAAAACCAGCCAGAGCCCGGCCGACAAACCTGCCGCCGCCGTGGCCCCCTTTGCCAGGGCGGACAGCAAGTATCCAAGCGCCAGAAAGACAGCGCCCAGCAGGATAGATGTGAGGATCAGGCGGACCAGAGCCATCAGGCTTTCCGGACCCGCGCCGCCAAAGAAGGCGGCCACTGCGCCAGCGGTGCCGAAACCGATGGTCATGGCAAAGGCCAGCGCGGCCAGATGGGCGGTGAACTTGCCGAGCAGGATTTCTCCGCGCCCCGCCGGGTAGGACAGCAGCAGCGACAGGCTGCCGCGATCCACGTCGCCGGCGATGGCGTCAAAGGCGATCATCAGCGCCAGCAGCGGCGCAAGATAGACCGACAGCGTGGTCATCGAGGCCACCGAAACGGTCAGCATGTCGACGCCTAAAGTGCCCGTTGGTGCGCTGCCTGCAAAGGTCAGCGCCAAGGCGAACAGAACCATGATCAGTGTTGCGACCAGCAGCCAGCGGTTGCGACGCAGGATCAGCATTTCTGTGCGGGTGATGGCGAGGAAGCGGGTCATTGCAAATCCTCCTGTGCGTAGTGGCGATAGAGGTCTTCCAGCTTGGGCGGGGTCATTTCCACATCCGCCACAGCGTCGCCCAATCCGGCGATCCGGCGCAGCGCCTCCATCTTGTCTTCGGGTGCGCAGAGCAATTCAACGGATGCCCCATTGATCCGGTTGCCACCCAGTTCGGCGGCCAGCACATCAGGATTGGCACTGGCGCGCACCTTCAGGCGGATCGGCAGACCGGCCAGAGCCGACAGATTGTTCAGCGTGTCATCAGCGACCATCCGGCCCTTGCGCATGATGGCGATGCGATCAGTACGGGCCTCGACCTCAGTCAGCGCATGGCTGGCAATTAGAACGGCTGTGCCTTGGGCAGCCAGCTCGTCGATGATGGCATAAAGGTCCTGCCGCGAGATCGGGTCCAGCCCGCTTGTCGGCTCATCCAGCAAAGCCACTTTCGGTTGACCCAACAGCACCTGCGCCAGACCCAGACGTTGCCGCATGCCTTTGGAATAGGTACCGATCCGGCGGTCCAATGCGTCGCTGAGACCAACGCGCTCCAACAGGCCAAGCACGTCGGCCTTTGCGCCTGAAAGCTGCGCAAACAGGGTCAACTGCTCGCGCCCTGTCAAAGCGGGATGAAACGACACCGCTTCGGGCAGATAGGCCGTCTCGCGACGCGCCTGCGCGCTGCCGGGGGTGGCATCTCCGATCCGAATGGCTCCGCCATGGATCGGCGTCAGGCCGAGGATGGATTTGATCAGCGTCGACTTGCCCGCGCCGTTATGGCCCAGCAGCGCAACGCGCTGACCGGGGGCAAGAGAGAGGGTGATATCGTCAAGAACGCGGGTTTTCCCTCGGTCCTTGAGAACATGGTCGATTGACAGGGCCTTATCCGTCATGAGGCACCTTTTTCATAGCTGGGGGTTCAGGGGCTTGCATCAATGGGTTGCTGTCCATCACGCCCCCCGGCAACAACGCCGGGAAGGCCGATTGCGACCAGCGCACCAGTTGCACGGCAGGGGAGCCGAGCAACAATTTGGCTGAGGGTTGGGTCCACAGCACATGGTCCATACTGTCATTGGGGCGATAGGGGGCATCGGCAATGCCGTTGCCATCCACATCATAAGCGGCGAAATCGGACCAGTAGTTGCCGCGTCCGTCTTCGGACCACTCGACCCATTTGGTCGAGACATATTTCACCTGCGTCCGGTTTCCGATGAATGAATTGCCAACGATGCGGTTGCGCTCGCTGCCAGCGGTAAAGTGGATTCCGATGCCGCACCCCTCAAACCAGTTATCAGTGAACTCGTTCTTGTTCGAGTTATAGAGGAAGGTGCATTTCTCTTTCGCACCTTTCACAACGTTTCCGGTGATGGTGCTTTTGTTGGCGTAGTTCAGCATGACGCCATGTTCGCGGTCGCCGATCGAGACGTTATTGGCCACGGTCACATTGGTCGTGAACATCACCGCGTAGCCCAGATCATTGCCGATCGAGACGTTGTCGCTGACCACCGAATTGTCGGCATACATGTAATGCACGGCAAAACGCAGATCGCGAAACAGGTTGCCGGTGAAGGTGTTCTTCTTCGACGAGTTTACAAAGATTCCGTCGCGGCCATAGCGAATATCGTTGTCCTCAACCACCGCACCCGGCGCGTTCCAGACATAGACGCCATTGCCACGCTCGTTCATGCGCTGGTCTTGCCGCCCTTCGATCCGGTTGCGGCGCACGATGCTGTCCTTGGCACCGTGAATATCGACGCCATAGAGATTGCCCAGCAGCACGTTATCCTCAACCACCGGCGCATGGGCCGTTTTGGTCAGCTGGATACCGCTATCGATCCCGTCATGGTCCGAGCCTGAGCCGATCACCGTCAGTCCGCGCACAGTCACGCCCGGCCCGGTCACGGTGATGACGCTGCCTTGGCCTTGGCCGTCGATGGTGGCCTGTCCCAGCCCATCAATTGTGATGGGCCGGTCCAGTACCAGTCGTTCGGCATAAACGCCGGGGCTCAGGCGGAGGGTGTCCCCATCCGCCGCCTGCGCCAGTATCTCGTTGATGGCCCCTGCCCGGTTGGGCACATCCCAATCCGCCGCCCAAAGGGGCGAGCCGAGCAGGAGCGGTATGAGCAGGGACCAACGCATGGTTATGCGCTCCGCGGCTCAACGAACATCCGGCCGCGCATCTCCATGTGCAGCGCGTGGCAGAACCACTGGCAATAGAACCAGTGCACGCCCGGACGGTCGGCAATGAAGGTGACCGAGGCGGTGGCCTGCGGCGCAACCTCCATCGCGATGCCGAAGTTCGACAGACACAAACCGTGGGTCACGTCATCCACGTCATCCAGGTTGGTGACATACAACGTTACCTCGTCACCCTGTTTGACGGTGAACTTCTCAAGGCTGAACACCGGCGCGGTCGAGGTCATGTAGACCCGCACCTTGTTGCCATCGCGGATCGGCTCCTCGGCACCCTCTTCCAGATCGACACCATCAGCCTCGGCCTGTTTGCGGGCATCTTCCCACATCGGGTCGTTGCGATCCCAGACATTGACCGGGTTCACCTTGGACCGGTGCACGAGGATCGAGTCATGCGGTTCCGCAAAGGTCGGCCCGTCATGGACCACCTTCATCTTATCACCCGAGATGTCGATCAACTGCTCGTTTTCCGGCTTCAGCGGCCCGACGTTCAGGAAGCGGTCCTTCGAGAACTTATTCATCGAAATCAGCCACTTGCCATCAGCCTCAGCCGTTTCGCCCATCGAGGTCGAATTGTGGCCCGGCTGATAATGCACATCCACTTTGTCGAGGATCGGATCAACATCCGCACCACTGTAGGCTTCGATGGCCTTGGCGATGTCCCACTTCACCACCTGGCTGTCCAGAAACAGGGTGGTGTAGGCGTTGCCTTTGCCATCAAACGCGGTGTGAAGCGGGCCAAGACCCAGCTGCGGTTCCGCCACGATGGCCGAGCGTGGATCGGCATTGTCGGCAAACAGCGCATCGACCTTTTCCACATCGATCACGGATACGGTCGGGGACAGCTTGCCGTTGATCATGATGTGTTTCTTGTCGGGTGCTGCGTTCACTCCGTGCGGCGAGTTCGGGATCGGGATGTAACGGGTCAGGTTACCGCCCGCCTCTTTGCGCCCGTCCACGACCTTGACGCCGTTCAGCTCCTGATAGTTGCCAGCAGCAATCGCGTCTTCGATGCCTTTCAGGTTGAACACGACCACGTGGTCCAGCTCATTCTCGGTCATCTCGGCCAGGTTCATACCCATTTCCGAGTTATACGAGGTCGAGAATGCGTATTTGCCCTGATAGTCGCAGTCAGTGTTGTCGAGGTTGCCCGACACCATCACCTGCCATGCGATCTCCATCGTATCACCATCAATGGCGGTGAAGATGTTCACATATTGCGACGGATCGTCGAGGATCTCACCATCATTGACCAGCGGGGCCTCGTGTTCGCCATTGGCGAAAATGTAACCGGTGCGCGGGTATTTCTGCGGACGCAGACCGTGGATGTCATGCGCGTTCGGGATTTCGATGATCTTGTCGCATTTCATCACGTCGCAGCGGATGCGCGCGACGCGTGTGTTGGCCTTGTCATTCATGAACAAATAGCGGCCATCATAGGTGCCATCGGTGAAGGACATGTGCGGGTGGTGCAGGTCGCCATTGTCATAGGTGACTTTGCCATTGGCGGCCAGGTACTGCTTGGTCTCGGGTAGCAGCCCTTCGGTCAGGATCTTCAGCGACTCGTTGGTTTGGCCCCAGCCGGTGGCCGAGCAGCGGTTGAATACCGGAATGCGCATCAACTCGCGCATCGACGGCACGCCGAGGATACGCACCTCGCCGGTCTGACCCGAGGACCAGAAGCCGTAATATTCGTCCAACTCGCCGGGCTCCAGCGCGGCATTGGCGGCGGCGCTGGCCTCTTTCGCGGTCATCAGGGTGCTGCCCAGACCGGTTCCGGCCAACACGGCGCCGGTTGCAGATGCACCCAGCAGTCCGCGGCGTGTGACGTTCAGTTTCTTATCGTGTTCCGACATGATCGTTCCTCCTTTTTAGGAAACGGTTTGCGGTTTGGCGTTCGGATGGTTCGCCGGTGGTTGTCCGAGGGGGGTTTTCGGTTGAACCGACCCTGTCTTGGCCCGCCGTTTCAACTGGCGGATAACGACGGGACATTTGTCCTCGGACTGGTAGAGCACCTGACAATGCAGGCAGGTGACGCACTCGTTCGGATTGATCTCACCGGTGGGGTGGATCGCCTGAACGGGGCATTCGTTGGCGCAGGTCTGACAGGGGGTGCCGCAATCCTTGTAGCGGCGCAGCCAGTCGAACATGCGGATACGGGCAGGGATCGCCAGCGCACCACCCAAGGGGCAGAGATAGCGGCAATAGAACCGTTCGATGAACAGCCCGATCCCCAGCAGGGTCAGCGCAAAGACCACGAAGGGCCAGTCGCGCATGAACTTCAGAATGATCGCGGTCTTGAACGGCTCGACCTCGGCATAGGTTTCAGCCAGCGGGATCGAGACAAAACTGATCCCGAACAGCACGAGGAAGATCATGTATTTCGCGGGCCAGAGCCGCTCATTCAGGCCCCAGGGCAGAGTCCATTGCGGCACCTTGAAGGCCCGCGCGATCTTGTTGGTCAGTTCCTGCAGCGCGCCAAACGGGCACAGCCAGCCGCAATAAGCACCCCGACCCCAGAACAGCAGCGCGGCAGCGACAGCGAACCATTGGATGAAGACCAACGGGTCCAGCAAGAAGGCATCCCAGGAGAAGCCGGTGCGCAAGCTGCCTGCCAGCGCCATCAGGTTCACCACGCTCAGCTGCGCATTGGCGTACCAGCCGATGAAGAACAGCGTCATGGTCAGGTATCCGATGCGGAACCAATAGAAGACGCGGGCGTTCATGGTGGCGTGGAACTGGAAGAAGAATGTCGCCGTCAGCACCAAAAGCATGACGCCCAGCACCCCGATCTCAACCGTGCGGTCCTTCCAGATGCGTTTCCAAAGCGCGGCCTTGGCTGCCGCCTCGCCGGTGGCGTCATCGACAACTACTGGCGCTGCAACGGGCAGCAGATACTGCTCGGGCAGTTTGTAGCCCAGATCGAAGGTCAGAAAGGTCTTCTCAACCGCGCCTACAGCCCGCTGCGCCAACAGTTGCAGGCGGAAGGGCTCGGCCGGATCAAACTCGGCCTCAGCGGGGATCTTGAAGATGTCCAATTCCGTGAAGCTTGGGGCATCGGGTGCCGCAACCTTGCCCAACCGGCGCTGCTGCTTGTCGAAGAATCGCACCGAATTGTCGCCTTGGATCAACTGAATCCGGTCGAAAATCCCGCCCCGGACATAGCCCGATCCCTTGAAGCTGTAGGCCCCACGCCCCAGCACCAGAATGGCCTGCTCGCCTTCGTCCAGCCAGTCGACCATGTTTTGATATTCGGCCTCACCCAGCAGCGACTTGCCGATCGACGGCACGGATACCAACGCCATATGCATATCAATATAGGTGTCATCTGGTTCGCCGGGTTCAGGGCGTTTGATGGCGCGCTGATCTCCGGTGGCTTCGAACGCAGCGTTGACCTGCCCGATATCCAACGTTAGTCGCCGGACCGAGCCGTTGCCGGACAGGGTGGTCCAGTCGTATACCGCATCCTGCGCCAGATCGACTTCGCGTTTCGGCCCATCGGCCTGCAGCGGAGACAAACCGCCCAACCCCAGCGCCCGCGCCACCTTGATGCCGCCGCGCACAAGACTGTCATCAATCACCATGATCGTGACGGTGGCCCCCGAGATGATATCGAGGTCATGCCCCTCACCGCCGGTTTCAGCCTCAACCTTCAAGTCCAGACCGGCATAGCCTTCGGTCAGCTCAACCATGCGCGCGTTGGGGATGCCAATCAGAACGATAGGCTCCGAGTGTTTGACCAGTTGCACACCGGTCAGCACCGCTTGATCATCGATGGCGGCGACCACATGGATCGGTTTGCCGGAATAGCCGGTGGTGCCAACGAAGTCAGAGGTTAGGAAGGCCCAGGCAACGGTCTCGCCGGCCTTCAGAACGGGTGCAACCGGAACGTCATCGCGGACCGGCCCAATGGCATCAGCACCGGGGGCCAGATCGGCGGGTTCAATCTCGGGCAGGAAGCTGGCGAGGCTGTCGGCATGGGCACTAATCGCCATCAGGCAGGACAGGGCAAGGGCCAGCACTATATGGATTGCGCGACTTACGACCACGGCGCACCTCCGATACTTAGGGTGGACGCCATGGACGCGCGCAGGGCGCGTTCAGCAGTTTCTTGGGTCGGGCGCGGAGGTCCCCGGGTTTCGGGCCACAGCTTATGCGACTTGTACAACATGGAAGATTTGCTGTTCTGAAGCTGTACAACACGGAAGTTTCCGATTTGCGGTATCTGCACCAGCTCGGGTGCGGGCGCTGCACTGGTGACAGCGCACAGCGCGCAATCGGCGCATTTTGGGCAGTACGCGGTCGGGTCTTCGGTGTCCTCCTCAAGATCAACTTCAACCCAGACCGCGCCGCCTTCCGAGCAGATCTCCATCCAGACACTTTCACCGGGACTCGCCAGCACCGGTCCAAAGGCCTGCAACAACAGAAGGAATATGCCTGCCAACCCACATGCCGCGCGAGTTGCGCGTACAGGGAGATTGTGCAGAGGGATCAGGGCAGGCATGGAGTCTCCGACTCGGAAAGCTATGCCTTTGGGGTATTGGATTCTACCGAGTCGCGACTTGACTTAGGTTAGGTGAAGCAAATTTCTGATTTTCTTTTCAAATCAATCGTCTGCCTCATCCATCAGGCCACGCACCCAGCGCCCTGCCAGCCATGAGGCGGGCACGCCCAAGGGGATGGACCATAAGATCGCAGGTACTGGTTCAATGGCACCAAACCCCGCGCTGTGCAGGATCAGCCCAGCCAGAAACAGGTTGATGGCCACGGTCAGAGCCGTGGCCGGATAAAGCAGGATGGCCAGCTTCCAGACCGGCCATTTGCCTTCAGTGGCTGGTGCCTTCCGAGAAGGTGATTTTGTTCCAGACATTGTACTTCCCAGACGGTTTGCGCATCGGCAGGCGGCGGACCTCTTCCAGCGTTTGCGCGTCATAGACGATCACCGCGCCGTCATCTTCCCAGATCGAAACCAGCGCGTGACTGCCATCCTTGGTGAATTCTACATGCGCCACGGTTTTGCCCGGCGCGGGGCGCAAAGTCTTTACGATTTCAAGGCTTTGCTTGTCGATCACATGCATCGCGTCCTTGTTCGGCCCAAAGAACACATCGGCCCAGACATAAGGCGAATTCTCATGGCTGCGCATGAAAAATCCTGGCCCTTCGGTTTTGATCCGCTTGACGGTTTCCCATGTTCCCATGTCGATCACCGAGACCGTGCCATCGGTCAGATGCGGCGTAGCCATCACGGTGGTGTCGCCCTGCTGCCAGGTGATCCCCGAACCTAAGTGAGGCATCCCCGGCAGGTCCAGATCTGCGATCTTATGACCGATCACCAGATCAATCACCTGCCCGCCCTTGCCATCACGCGAGGCGCCCATAACGTATTCATAACTCTGATCGAAAAAGAAATCGTCCAGGTAATCAGGCGTGGTGATCTTGCGCACGGGGAACGGGTCAGGGTTCTTGAACTGCCCCTCGATGCGGAAATCGTGGCCAATACCGGATTGCGGCGGGTTGGCCCCGTAGAACACCTCCCAAATCTCGGGGACATCCTTCAGCGCCAGAACAAAGCTTTCGCGCGGTGGTGCCTGATAAACGGCGGAAACACGGCTGGGAACGCCCTTTTTGCTTTTGACTTCAATGACTTTCGCGACCGACAAGTCCTCTGTCGACAGCAGGGTCAGCGAGTTCGGTAAATAGTTCGCTACCGCCACCCATTTGCCGTCACCCGACATGGCGATGTTGCGGCTGTTTAACCCCGCGCGCACGCGGCCCACCTGTTTCAGCGCCCAGATATCATATTTCTGCACCCAGCCATCGCGCGACATGATGAAGACATAGCGCCCATCGGGGCTGAACTTCGGCCCACCATGCACGGCGAACGGGGTTTCGAACCGATCCAGAACCTCGAACGTATCGCCGTCCAGCACACTGACATGATGATCGCCTGTTTCCACCACCAGCGTGATGTTCATCGGGTCGCTGTCCCAGACAGGCGCGTCAACCGATACGTACTCATCATCCAGAGTCCGGCTGGCCATGATATCGGCCTCGCCCCATTCGGGATCGGTCTCCAGCGGAGATTTCAACCATCCCGCCAGTTCCTCGATCTGCAACGCGTCCAACTCGTGCGAAAACGCAGGCATCTGGGTGGCCGTACGCCCTTCGGCAATCACCGCCGCCACGCGTGGCCCACGCATCCGTTTCAACGTCTCGGGGATCAGCGCCGGACCGACTCCACCCAGACGGTTTTCACCATGGCATGAGGCACAGAATTCGGCATAATCCGAAGGTGCATCAGCCCAAGCTGCGCCGGTCAGCAGCAGCGAGCAGAATGTGCCGATTTTCAAGGTGTCAAAAGAATTGATGCGCCGGATCATGGCTTTTCCCTCGGAACGGCGTGACCTGCAAACGCTCGCCTGCGCCCTGCACGCCGATTTCTTCGTTTGATAGATAGCAGGCCGGGTCCTCGGCCCACGGGTCGCCGGTCAGTTGCAAGGCACGGATGCGGGTGTTGCCGCCGCAGACATCCTTTAACTGACAAGCCCCGCAACGCCCCTTCAAAGGACGCGGACGGGTACGCAGCATGGCGAGCATCGGGTCATCGCTGGTCCAGAGTTCCGAAAACGATTTGGTCTTCACATTGCCAACAGTGTAATCGGACCAATAGGTATCGGGATGCACGCGGCCGAGGTTGTCGATATTGGCCACGCCCAGCCCGCTCGAGTTCCCACCCCACGCCGCCAGATGCTCGCGCACATGGGCGGCTTTGTCGTCGTCGAAATGCGTCCGGACCCAGTTCAGGAAATACCCGGCATCGGCATCGTTATTGCCAGTCACGATATCCAGCGGACGACCGCCTGAGACGGCTTCCCACGCGCGTTCCAACAACAAATCCAAACCCTTACGGGTGCGCAAATGCTCGGCATCCTCGCCTCGGTTCTTGTCACCGCGCCCGGCATAGACGAGGTGAGACAGGTAGAACTTGTCGACACCCTCGTCGTCGCACAGTTGCAGCAGGTCAGGCAGGTGGTGCTGTGTGCCCTCGGTCAGGCAGAACCGCAGACCCACTTTGATGCCGCGCTTCTTACATTCGCGAACACCGCGCAGGGCGTCGGCAAAGGCGCCTTCGACGCCCCGGAACCAGTCATTCGTGGCCCCGATCCCGTCTAGCGAAATGCCGACATAGTTGAAGCCCACGTCGGCGATCATGTCGGTGGTTTCGTCGTAAATCCGCGTACCGTTGGTCGACAGTGCCAGCATCGGCACCAGATCGCGGGCGCGTTTGGCGATGTCGAAGAAATCGAACCGGTCCAGCGGTTCCCCACCCGAGAGGATCAGGGCCGGGACGCGGAATTGGCCCAGATCCTCAAGGGTTACCATGGCTTGCTCGTGACTGAGCTCACCGGGGAACGGGACATCCGCCGAAACGGTGTAACAGTGGCGGCATTTCAGGTTGCAACGCCGTGTCAGGTTCCAGATCACCACCGGTTTCACCGGGCCGTGGCGGCGTTTGCGCACTGGGGTCGGTTTCACGAGCTGGTGCATGTATTCGGTCAGGCGGAACATGTCTCAGCCTTTCTTTTTCAGGCGCAGCCCGGTCTTTTTCAGGATACGCGTGGAATAGAGGATATCTTTGGCCCGGCAGGCATCGCCGAGGATTGTCGTGATCTGGGCGCGCTTGTCCTCGACCTCTTGCCCGTCCGATCCGTGAACCATGGCAAACAGATTGTAGGGCCAGTCGGGCAGGGCGCGCGGGCGTTCATAGCAATGGGTGACGAAGGGTAGCACACCAATCTGAGCGCCCAATTCAGCGACGCGGTCATCGTCGACATCCCACACAGTCATGCCGTTCGAGGTCATGCCCAGTTTATAGTGGTTGGGGGCAGCAGCGATGCGCCGGATGACACCACGCGATTTCATATCGGCCAGACGGGACATCAGAGTCCCTTCATCCAAACCCAGCGTCTCGGCCACCTGGGCGAAGGGGGCGGGCACAAGGGGCAGGCCGCCTTGCAGCGCCTCGATAATCTCTCTGTCTTTTGCGTCGATCATGCCGCCACCCGGAAGCCGATGAAGAATTCCTGAAGTTTGGGGAATTGCAGGACCGCGATCCCGGTTTCCCGTTCGATAGCCTCGGCTGTGGCTGCGATCCCCTCGGGTGTTTCGGTCGCCAGAACGAACCACATGTTCAGCCGGTGCGTGCGTTCATAATTATGAGCAACCTCGGGATGCGCATTGACTTTGGTCAGGACGGTTTCGAATTCACCCTGCGGCACGGCCATTGCGCACAAACAAAACGCACCCCCCATTGCAGCTGCGTCGAAGAACGGACCAAAGCGGGTGATTAGGCGCGCGTCTTTCATGCGGGTCAGGCGGGCCAACAGGTCGGACTCGGTGATTGCCAATTCCTGGGCAATTGCAGCGTAAGGATGCGCCGTCAGCGGCAGGTCATCCTGCATCCGGTTCAGGATCGCGCGGTCGGTGTCGTCGAGCGTCATGCGGCGGCCTCCTTCGGTTGGATCAATGCACCGGTCTGTTTGAAACAGCGGGTCGAGAACAGGACTTTGCGCTGCGCGCCAAATAGTTCGGGCAGGGCGGCGGCCCCGGCCAAAACCTCCATTGCCTCAGGGCGCGAACGCGCATGGATCATGGAATAGAGACGATAGGGCCAGACATTCTCGACCGGGTTGCGCTCATAGCACAGTGTCACACCTGGATGCGCTGCCAGTGCCGGGCCAGCGCTGCTGACCTGCTCGGCCGGCATATCCCAGACTACCATTGCATTGGCGGACCAGCCCAAAGCGCGGTGGCGTACGATGACCCCCAGGCGAGAGATGATCCCGGCCCGGTGCAAGGCGGCTACGCGATCCATCACGTCGTCTGTGTCGCGGTCCAGGGTTCGGGCCAGCGCCGCATAAGGATCTGAGACCAGCGACAGGCCGGAACTGAGGGCCTGCAACAGGGGGCGGTCGCCTTCTCGCATTGCCGAACGATCCACTTTTCGCGGGCCAGGGGCATTGCGGGTCTCGCCCGACATACGAAAGCCCAGATCAATGTTGAACGGCCGAACCAGCCGCAAATCCAGAACCCGCAGCCCCGAGCGCTGCGAGATCCTTGCGAGGGTGTCGTTCACATGCGCCCGGTCCGGGCCAGTGGCCACAAACCAAAGGTTCCAGTCATCCTCGCGCTGGTAATTGTGGTTCACACCTGGTTCCGCATCGATCAGCGCCGCGACCTCTTCCAGCCGTTCTTCCGGAGCCGCCACAGCCGCCAGCGTACTGGCGGAAACCGCGCCGGGTGCGATAGTCGCACCAACCCGCGTTATGCGCCCGGTTTTGCGCATCCGGGCCAGACGGTCGAGCACCTCTGCCTCTTCCAGCCCAAGGGCGTCGGCCAGAACCTGAAACGGGCGCTCTACGATGGGAAAGCCACGCTGGAAATCGTCCAAAAGACGGCGGTCGATCGGGTCGGTGATATGCTGCATGTCAAAGCCCCATTCTGTGCGCACGGGCGGTGAAGAAAATGCCGGATGGGCTGTCGGCGTCGATCTCGCGCAGTTTTTCAAACGTTTGCGTGTCGTAGACCATAACCTTGTTGGCGTCGCGCACGCTGATCCAGACCTCATGCCCTCGCGGAGTGAACTCCATATGCAGTACGGCAGGGCCGGGTTTGAATTCGTGAATGATCTCCTTGGTCACAGAATCAATAACCTGAATGGTGTCGTTCAGAGGGTGGGCAAAGTTCACCCAAACCTGCCGCCCGTCAGGACGGGCCATGGCAAAGACCGGCTGACCATGGGTCTGCGTACGTCCGGTTTCGGTCAGAGTGTCGGCGTCGATCCACAGCACCTCGTGATGGCCGACGGCGGGCAGCACAAATTCGCGCCCGGTCAGCGCCCAGCCTTCGAGGTGGGGCATCTTGTAGACCGGCATTTCCTCTTGTCCGCGCCCATAGTTGGGCAGCACGCGGATGGGTTCGGGCGTCTCGGCCCAAAGGTCCAGCGCGGTCAGGCCATCCTCGCCAAACAAGCCGGTGATATAGGTGCGGCCATTGGCGGTGATCAGCGCGTCATATGGGTTCTTGCCCATTTCGGGGATCTTGGTGATCGCGGGTGCGCCGTTGGAGAAATCAGCAATCCAGGTCTCGCCCGTGTCCCACATGGTAAAAACAAACCGGCGGCCGGGTGCATCGACCAATCCGATGGTTTTGCTATCGGTAGGAATGTCCGCGACCATCTCTAGCGTTTCCGCATCGAAGACGCGTACACCGCCAGGTTCATAATTCGATACAGCGACCAGCTCGCCGTCATCCGAAATGGCACCGCCAATGGCGTTGCCCGCCTGCACGACCCGGTTCACGATCTGGCGGGTGACGATATCCACCTTAGTCAGGCCGCCGTCTCGTCCAAATACATAGGCAAAGCGCTCATCGGGTGAATAGACCAGCGAGGCATGGGACAGATCGCCCAGACCTTCGATCCGCGCCAGCGCTGCGCGGTCGGATTGGTCCACCAGAAGAACCGAACCCTTGGCGCGTTCGATCACAAGTCCTAGGTCGCCGGTCGCCGTGGGTTCAGCCTGGGCGGTGGTCATGAGCAAAGTGGCGGCGAGGGTAAGGATGAGCTGTTTCATTGTGCCTCCTGTGCCAGCAGGTAACGGGCGATCCATTCGGCCTCTTCTTCGCTGATCAAGGGCCGCCATGGGGGCATCGCGGTGTCGGGGATGCCGTCGAGGATCACGCCGGTCAGTACCTCGGCATCGTAGTGTTCCAGTGTTTTGGACCGCAGATCGGGGCCGAGGCCGCCTTTCAGCGATAACCCATGGCATGAGCCGCAATCCTGATGGACAAGGCGTTTCAGTGCGTTGGGGTCAAGCGTGTCAGCAGCGAAGGCCGTGGTGGCAACAAGCACTGCGGAAGTGAGAACAGCACGTGCTGCCCATCCTTTGCGTCCTCTCACAGCCGGTTGCTGTGCCGGCCTTCCGGAACCGAACTTAGCCATGCGCCTGCTCCAAAAGGTCGGCCACAGGCCGTTCTGCATAAAGTGAAACTACCTTGCCGATGATGAACAGCGTGGGCGCCTTTAGCCCGGCCTTGCGCACATCAGCGGCCAGCCGATCCAGCCGGGATACCATCCGGCGCTCATCAGGTGTGGTCGCTTTGCCAACCGCCAAAACCGGAGTTGAGCCGGGCAGGTTCTCAGTCATCAGTCCCATGGCGATCTGGCCGATATTGGCGACGCCCATATAGACGACTAAGGTCGAGTCCGGGTCGGCCAGACGTTTCCAATCCAGATCCAGCACCTTGTCGGCCTGTCGGTGCCCGGTGACATATTGCACCGATGTCGCCAACCCGCGATGGGTCAGCGGCACGCCGGTGGAACAGGATGCCCCTTGGGCGGCGGTGATGCCCGGCGCGTATTCGACTGGGATGCCGTTTGCCATCAGATGCGCCGCCTCTTCCGAGCCGCGTCCGAAGATCATCGGATCGCCGCCCTTAAGGCGCGCAACGGTGTGACCGGCGCTGGCTTCCTCGACGAGGATTTCGTTGATGCGATCCTGCGGCACGGTATGACACTTGGGGGCCTTCCCAACCGGGATCAGCCGTGCGCCATCAGCGTGCAGATTGAGGATATCGGCCGAGACCAGACGGTCATAGACCACCACGTCCGCCTCTTGCAGCATCCGCAGCGCGCGCAGGGTCATCAGTTCGGGGTCACCGGGGCCTGCGCCAATCAGAAAAACCTTACCGCTCATGTGCAAACTCGCTTGGTCTGAATGTCTTCGGAGCCCGGAATTCCTGTGCGATCAGAGGACGTTGCTGGGTGAGCCGGGCGTGTCATGCGGCCAGACTGGCGTAATCGGAAAGGAACCTCCTTGACTAAAGTTAAGGAGCGCGGGAATTGCCCCGCGCTCCTTTCGGCTTGCCTGTATGATTGCCTCGGCTCAGGGTTCGACGGTGATCATGCCGATCATGTTCTGTGTCTCCCAATGTGGGCCACACAGATAGTCCTGCGGACCCGGGGTGAGGAAGGTCAGGTCAACCGTCTCCTCAGGAAACAAACGGTCGCTTTCGGGCTCGCTGCCGTCTTTCAGCAGGACCGAGTGACTGGTGCGCTTATCGACATTCACCCAGCGCACGGTTGTGCCCGGTTTCACGGTTAGCTCGGCTGGGCAGAACGTGTATTTGTACATCAGCACCACATCGGCATCCTCAACGGCGGAGGAGGGCTGACCGAACAGCTCGACATAGCGCTCTTCGGCTTCGGCACACAGCGCGGCGGTGTCCTCTGCCCATGCGGGCGCGGCCAGAAGCAGCAGCGCAGGGAGAAGGTGTTGGGGTTTCATTGTCCAAGTCTCCTCTTTTGAGCGGAAGGGACCGGATCGCCCGGTCCTTCTTCCTTATTGTTTGACGACGTTGATGAAGGCGTTGTCGTCGTCCAATGCCAGGCTGGTATCCAGCGTCACGTGGTGGAACCGTGCGGCGGCAAAGTCATCGTGGATGGCAAAGCCCACCGTATAGGTCTGACCGGCCTCCAGCGGCACGTCACCGGCTGCGCCCGAGTTCAATGGGCGGGTGAAGACCACGGTCCACATACCTGCATCAAGGCTGGCCGAGGCGGCGATCTCACCGTCATTGACCACGCGCTGTTCCAGCAGATAGCCGTTGGTGGCGCTACCGTCCGCGTAGACGCGCATCAGGTCCAGATAGGTGCCATCGGCCAGATACTGCTCGATCTGATCGGCGGCCTGCAGCTTGTCCCAGCCACCCAGCGCCTTACCGCGGCGGCCTTTGATCTCGACCTCGGTGCGGCTTTCGCTGATGTATTTGGTCACAGTGTCCTGCGTGCTCAGCCGACCCGAGACATCGCCGTTTGCGGCAATCGCCTCGGCACCCGGGTCAAAGGGCATGTAGCTGTTGTCTGCATGGCACGAGGCCCAGCAGCCGACCTGATCGCCCAGCTCAATCCCAGTGCCGGTGATCATCATGGCCACCTTGATCTGGTTGTCCGGGTCCATCTTGCCGCCATCGACAAAGGGGGCGGGGTTGTGGCCCGCATCCGGCCATTGCAGACGGATATACAAGGTCTCATCATCATGAGCGGCTTGCACGGTCGCATCGATCACACCACGTTTGCCCGGGATCGGGGTTGGTTCCAGATCCCCACCGGCCACGATCTTGTTGCCGATCGCGTCCAGTTCGGCAGCGTGACAGGTGGTGCACTTGTCTCCGCCCTTGGTCAAAGGACGTGCTCCTCCGTGGGATCTGCCGTTCTGAACCCATTCAAACGAGGCCTGACCGGGATAGAACAGTTTCATATCTGCACCGGGGACAGCGGCCCAATCGATATTTGTGCCAACATCGCTGCCGCCACCTGCCGGGGCTGCGGCTTCTTCGCCAGAAGCTTTGGCACGCTCTTCCGCGACGGCTGCGTCAACCGCTGCTGCGATCTGGGCCTGTACGGCTTCTTGCTGGGCTACACGCGCGGCTTTCTCAGCCTCGGCATCGGCAGCTTCCTTGGCTTCGATGCGTTCGAGACTGGCCAGGTATTCGGCCGGGATTTCGCGAATGAAATCTGGGTTCGGCGCTTCAAGCTTTTCCAGATACTCTTCGTCGGCCCGATCGCGGGCGTCCGAGTGCGCAATCCCCTTGTGGCAGTCAATACAGGTCTGACCGACGGTCATCGCGTTTAGGTGCTGCTGACGGGCGCGGGGTTTCTGGAACTCGGGCATCATCGACTCGAAGTCATGGCAGTTGCGGCACTCGCGCGAGTCCGTGGATTTCATCCGCTCCCATTCGTTCATAGCCAGATGTACGCGCTTGGCTTCAAACTTTTCGCGGGTGTTGATGGTGCCGACCACCTTGCCATACAGTTCTTTGGACGCCTTGATCTTGCGGATGATCTTGTGGGTCCAGTCCTTGGGCACGTGGCAGTCGGAACAGACCGCGCCCACCCCCGAACGGTTCACGTCGTGGATCGTGCCGGTGTATTCCTCGTAAACGAAATCTCGCATCTCGTGGCACGAGACGCAGAATTCCTTGGTGTTGGTAGCTTCCATAGCGGTGTTGAACCCGCCCCAGAAGATGATGCCGGCGGCAAAGGCCGCAGCGATCCCGGCCACGGGCATTCCCCACAGGAAATACCGGCGCCAGATTGGTTTTTTCTTTTCCGGTTCGGAGGTCATATCCGGTCTCCGTTTTGGCTTCTTTTTCTGGCCCTGGATGTCAGGCCTGTGGATTTGGCTGATGAGTCAAACGAGGAAAGGGCGGGCGAGGGGCCCGCCCTTTCCGGTGCTGAGTACAAAACCCGTCAGGTGACGTGGTTCGAACGGTTGTAGACGTTGAACTTGCCGGTGGGTGCAAACAGTCCCTTCACGCGGCCGATCTCTTCCAGCGTCTTGGCGTCGAAGATCACGATCTCACCATTTGGCTCTTTCGAGGTCGAGCGGTTCCACTTGGACACCCAGACCTCGGATCCGTCTTGGTTGAACTCGAAGTGGACGGCGACGTTTCCTTCCTCTTCTGTGATCTGGATCGTTTTCACGATCTCACCGGTTGCTTTGTCGATGACCTGCACCGATTGCTGGATCTCAGGCTCGGGGTGCTTGGTCTGGTCGGCCCAGATGTAGTCCGAGTTCGGATGGGTCCGGATGAATAGACCGGGTCCGTCGGTTTCCACCTCATAGCAGACCTTCCAGGCATCGTCCGGGCGGCCTTCGGGGTCGTTGCCCCAAACGGTAACCGTGCCTTCGCCCAAGTGGGTCGTACCGGCAACAGGACCGCAATTCGGGTCATCCCAGTTGGCGCCCGGGCCGGGGTGCGGCAGCGGCGCGGTATCGATCATAGCTTCCAGCTTATGAGTCTCGGTATCGACCACGACCATCTTGTTCGACGCGTTTGCGGCGATCTGGAAATAACGGCCGGTCGGATCAAAGAACCCGTCATGCAGGAACTTTGCGCTGTCGATCTTGTCGATACGCAGGTTGTCCAGATCGGAGTAGTCCACCTGCCAAAGCTGACCGAGCTCCTTGACGGCCACGATCCATGTGGGCTCGTTCGGGGTGGTGTAGATGGCGGCCACGCGGGCCTCTTCCACATAATCCCCGTCCACGTTGTAACCCCGGGTCGAGACAACCTTCTTCGGCTCCATGGTTTCGGCGTCGACGATGGCGAAATGAGGGGGCCAATAGGCGCCACCGATGACGTATTTACCATCGCCCGATACGGCCACGTCGCGGGCGTCGTAACCAATGGTAACCTCGGCAACCAGCATGTTTTCAGGCTTCTGCCACAGGTCGATCTTGGTCATCTTGCCGTCACGGCCCATGGTGTACCAGAAGCGGCCCGGATTTTCGGGTTCTTCCAGTTTATGGTGCTCGGACGCTTTCAGGACGTGCACCGCATAACCGGTCGGGATATGCGCCAGCACTTCCTTGGTGTCACCGTCGATCACGGCCACCTTGCCCACGTCACGCTCGATGACCACGAAGAAGTTTTCCCAGTTGCGGCCATGCAGCGGCTCGGTCGGGTAGTCTTCGGGTTCGACATAGACCTTGCGGGTCGCCATCATCTGCTCAAGCGACATTTCTGGCGGTTGGGGTGGCTCCATCTGGATGTAAGTCGCCATATCGCGGATTTCTTCTTCGGACATCACGTCCGAGAAGTTGTTCATCCCGCCTTCGGTGCCCCATGCGATGATTTTTTCCAGCCGCTCCTGCCCCAGTTTCAGGGTGCCCGACTCGGTTACGGTACCATCGTCATTCTTCGTTTCAACCAGAGGCTCAAGGCTTTTGCCGGTTGCCCCTTTGCGCAACACACCGTGACAACCGGCGCAGCGCTCAAAGTAAAGTTGTTTTGATGATTCAAAGGCTTCCTTGCTCAGGGTTGGCTCTTCGGCAAAGACTGGCGCAGCGACGCTGCCCAGCAACATTGCCAAACCGACCCCTAAGGCGCGGCCAGTTCTGTTGTAGCTGATTCCAAGTGACATGATCACTCTCCATTTGCTGGTGAGGCAGGTCCTAGGGTGAAACATCACGGCTTTGTCATCCTTGACGAAAGTCAACGGAAGGGGTGCAAACTGGAAATTGAGGGGCAGGAATGAGCCATAAAACAAAGGGAAAACCTGAGTTTCAGGGACATGTTTTTCGGATGCTTGATTTCGGTTAAGTCCATCGCTGGTCGGCCTTGCTAAACCTGTTCCAACAGCCATTGAGGCCGAGGAGAACAGGCATGTCGGCAGTGATCGCGCGCGTATTGGGCGAGGGGTTTCGCATCTTTTTCCTGTCCGCCGGACTTTTTGGTCTGTTCGCGGGAGGCGCGTGGGGTTTTTGGTTGATGACGCAGACCGGGTTGGTCGGATACGAAGACCCAACCTATTCCATGAGTCCCCCAATGTGGCACGCGCATGAGATGATCTTTGGCTATGCCACAGCAGCTCTGGGCGGGTTTTTTCTGACGGCTGTTCCCAACTGGACCGGGACCCCAGAGGCGCGCGCCCGGTTCATCATGCTGGCTGCAGGTCTCTGGTTGGCCGGGCGGGTAGCGATGTGGTTCTCCGGTGCGCTGCCGCCTGTTCTGGTCGCTGTGTTCGATCTGGTCTTTGTTCCAATTCTGGCGGCAAAGATTGCTACTCAGCTGATCCGACGCCCCAAACCGCAGAACATGGTATTCCTTTTGCTGCTCAGTGCGATCTGGATTGCCAACTTGTTAACCCATTTAGAGTGGATCGGTGCGACCAGCGATACGCTGGACATCGGATTGCGGGCGGGGTTGCTGACGCTTTGCAGCCTAATCGCGATACTTGGTGGGCGCATTACGCCAGCTTTCACCCGAAATGCGATGAAACGCGCGGGAGAGCCCGAATCCAACTGGCCTATTTCGGTAGGAGCGTTTGATAAAGCCGCCATGGGGCTTGCACTGTCACTGCCGCTGAGCGTGCTCGTCTTTGGAATCGGACCTGTATCAGGCGCTATCGCGCTGATGCTTGGCGTTGCTCAGATCCTGCGCATGGCACGTTGGCGCGCACGCTGGGCACTGCGGCAGCCGATCCTGATCGCGTTGCATCTGGGGCTGGGCATGCTGGCGCTGGGCCTGATCCTGTGGGGGCTGGCAGTGCTGGGGTTCGGCAGCGAGATCGGGGCGCTGCATATTTTGGGCATTGGTTGCGTCGGCGGCATGACCCTTGCCGTGATGAGTCGGGCCGCCCTTGGCCATAGTGGCCGTGCCCTCGTGGCCCCGCCACCCATGGCGATCGCTTACGGTTTGATGGCGGCAGCCGCAGTTTTGCGCTGGATCGGGTCGGCGTTTGACCAGGGATATCTGGTTGCGATGCTGGCCTCAGATGGGCTGTGGATCTGCGCCATCGTCTTGTATCTGGTTGCGATGTGGCCCGCGTTGACCGGGCCACGTCTAGCGGCCTGAGCAACGGTTTTTAGATCAAGAAGGTCGGAGCAACGCCCTGTCATTCTTAATATGTCGTTGCAGCAAAGTATGGATTTGTCTTCCGCGTTTTGGAATCTGGCGGGCTGCGATTGGTTGATGGTCTGGCAAAGCTAACTCTGGGAAGAGCGCAACAATTTCGGCCAGCGCCTCGGGCTGTATTCCTTTCAAGGCTTGTTTGCCTGTGAATAGGCTTTCTGACGGCGCGCCTTCCGCCAGCACGATCTCATGCCGGTCGAACAGAATATGGAAATACACCACGCCCTGAGCTGTCTCGTCGACGGTTATGCCGGGTATGCCGACCAGCTTATGGGCTGGGACCAGAACCTCCTCGCTGTCGAACATGCGAACGGCGATACTCGAACGGATCAACATGCGATGCTGCGGCGAGACCAACAGATCACGTCGCGGCAGGTTGCTTCCCAGGCTGCCCGCTGCGATTCGGATCGGGCGCAGCTTGGGATTGAGCGCAAATTCAGACCTATCCAGAGCGCGCGCGCCGATCCAGCGAATTGGTTGTGGTCCATGATCCAAGGTGACAACCTTGTCACCAGCGGAAAGCGTTTCTATCGCGACATCACCATCAGGTGTCGCAATAAGCGTTCCGGCTGAGAAACAAGGAACATCAACGATGGAATCGGGGTCAGTCGTGTCCGGTGCGTTGCTCGGTGTAACGTTGACGACGCTCATCGAATACGTCACCCCGGGATCTAGGGGCTCAGAGGTTATGTAGCCAGCGTTGGTTCCTTCAACCTCGACAAGGTACACAGTGATCGTACCACCACTGGGATTCGTCAGAATGTAGGATTCTTCCAGATAGATGTCGCCGCTCAGAAACGTTGTCGAACCATCAAGGTTTGTTACTGTTCCGGTCTGTGTATCGTCGTCGCCATTTTCGTTGTTGAATCTGTCGCCGTTGAAAACATCCCCGGTATCGGGAACTGGCGGGCCAAACCCATTTCGAATGAAACCACCGGCCTCGTCCTCAACATTGAATACCCTTCGGTCCGTCGCGGGGTCATAGCTTGCGTCCAGGGTGATCGTATCAGGCCCAATTGTATTCACCGTAATGACGCCGGGTGCGTATCCGATGTATGAGTAGTTCGCCATTCTTTAACCACCACGCTTCAGGTGCCATCTAAGCACCTCTATTCACCAATAAATCGAGAACGCTCGCTTCAACTTTTCGAACGTCCGGAAACATGCTGTTCTAAGTACTATTTTTCAAGGCAATCTGAGGGCATTTTAGTGATACTGACGCAATTATGACCACAGGTGTCCAATTCCGCGCTTACTTTGGCATGCTTGACTTTCGTTAAGGCAGCCCTGCGACCCACCCGCCATTGTCATCAGACTAGCTAATCTGCGCAAAGGAGAGCGCAATGCGAGAAGTCATGACAAAGAGCATGGCTCGCAACATATTCTATGGCGGGTCACTGTTCTTCATCCTCATCTTCCTGGCCCTGTCGGCCCACTCGCACTGGTACATCGTCAACTCCGAGAATTCGGCGAAGCTTGATGACAGTGTGGTTCGGGGCAAACATGTCTGGGAAAAACATGCCTGCATCAACTGTCACACGATCCTGGGCGAGGGCGCCTACTACGCGCCGGAAGTCGGGAATGTGATGACCCGCTGGGGTGTGCTGGACGACCCGGAATCGGCCTTTGAAGCGCTCAAGGGCTGGATGGAGGCGCAGCCGACCGGCATTCCCGGTCGTCGGCAGATGCCCAATTTCAACCTCAGCGACGAAGAGATCCGCGATCTGACCAACTTCTTGATCTGGACGGACAACATCGATGCGCAGGGCTGGCCGCCCAACGAGGCAGGCTGAGAAAGGGAACGGAGCAATGAAATACGAATCCCAAAAAATCGCCTACGCCTACTTCGCAGTAGCGATGGCCCTGTTCGCGGTACAGGTAATCGGCGGCCTGCTGGCCGGTTTCATCTATGTATTCCCGAACTTCCTGAGTGAGCTTCTGCCGTTCAATATCGTACGGATGCTGCACACCAACTCTCTGATCGTCTGGCTGCTGCTGGGCTTCTTCGGTGCGGCCTACTTCCTGATCCCCGAAGAGACCGAGCGCGAGATCCATTCGACCAAACTGGCCTATCTGCAGTTGATCATTCTTGTGGTTGGCACGCTGGGCGTGGTCGTGACCTATGTCTTCAACCTGTTCGAAGGCAACTGGCTGCTGGGCAAAGAAGGACGCGAGTTCCTTGAACAACCCAAATGGGTCAAGGCGGGCATCGTCGTGGCCGCGCTGATGTTCCTTTACAACGTGTCACTGACCGTTCTGAAGGGCAAGAAGACGGCGATTTCGAGCATCCTTGTTCTGGGCCTCTGGGGTCTGGCGCTGTTGTTCCTGTTTGCTTTCTACAACCCGGGCAACCTGTCCTTGGACAAGCAATACTGGTGGTATGTCGTCCACCTATGGGTCGAAGGCGTATGGGAGCTGATCATGGCCTCGATCCTGGCCTACCTGATGCTGAAGCTAACGGGCGTTGACCGTGAGGTGGTCGAGAAATGGCTCTATGTCATCGTCGCCGCCGCGCTGTTCTCGGGCATCCTTGGGACAGGCCACCACTACTATTGGATCGGTACACCCGGCTATTGGCAGTGGATCGGTTCGATCTTCTCAAGCCTCGAGGTGATCCCGTTCTTCGCGATGATGGCCTTTGCCTTCGTCATGGTCTGGAAGGGCCGTCGTGACCACCCTAACAAGGCTGCTCTGCTGTGGTCACTGGGCTGTGCAACGCTTGCCTTCTTCGGTGCCGGTGTCTGGGGCTTCCTGCACACGCTGCACGGGGTGAACTACTATACCCATGGCACGCAGATCACCGCAGCCCACGGTCACCTGGCTTTCTACGGTGCTTATGTCTGCCTCAACCTGGCGATCTTCAGCTATGCGATGCCGATCCTGAAGAACCGTGATCCCTACAATCAGGTTCTGAACATGGGCTCGTTCTGGCTTATGACCAGCGGCATGGTCTTCATGACCTTCGTCCTGACCTTCGGTGGTACCGTGCAGACTCACATGCAACGTGTGGTCGGTGACTACTTCATGGACGTGCAGGACCAGATCGCGATCTTCTACTGGATGCGTCTTGGCTCTGGTGTGGTTGTGGTGCTTGGTGCGCTGCTGTTCATCTACTCGATCTGGGTGCCCCGGAAAGAGGTGATTGAACCCGGTGCCTCTGAAACCCCTGCGGAGTAATGGATATGGATGGCTCCATGAAACTGAATGAGGGGGCGGCGAACGCCCCCTTCTACCTCGCCCAAAGCGATGAATGCGATGTGTTCACCGCCGCCTACAACAACGACCTGCCGGTCTTGCTGAAAGGCCCAACAGGTTGCGGCAAGACCCGCTTTGTGGCCCACATGGCCGCCAAGCTTGGCCGGCCGCTTTACACCGTAGCCTGCCACGATGACCTCGCCGCCGCCGACCTGATCGGTCGCTACCTGTTGAAGGGCGGCGAAACCGTCTGGGTTGATGGCCCTCTGACTCGTGCGGTGCGCGAAGGCGCGATCTGCTACCTTGATGAGGTGGTCGAAGCCCGCAAGGACGTCACCGTTGTGCTGCACCCGCTGACCGATGACCGGCGCATCCTGCCGATCGACCGCACCGGTGAAGAGCTTGAGGCCGCACCCGGCTTCATGCTGGTGGCCTCGTACAACCCCGGATACCAGAATATCCTGAAAACCCTGAAACCCTCGACCAGGCAGCGGTTCATCTCGCTGGAATTCGACTTTCCTTCGCCCGAGATGGAGGCCGAAGTCGTCGCGCAAGAAAGCGGTCTGCCGCTTGAACGCTGTAAACCGCTGGTACGCCTTGCAGGTAAGTTGCGCGGGCTTAAGGGTCAGGACCTTGAGGAAGGCGTGTCCACCCGGCTGGTCGTTTATGCCGCGACGCTGATCGCACAGGGCATGTCCACCGACCGCGCCATCCTCGCCGCAATGATCGAACCTCTGACTGATGATGAGGATATCAAACGCGGGCTCCTCGATCTTGTCACGGCTGTCTTTGGGTGAGGCCGGCCGATGGTCAGGATCGATTTTGAGCCATGGGAACCCGAAGAAACGATCGGGAAACTGTGGCACACCCTTGCCAGTCGCCTTGATGCACCTGAAGTGCATGATGGAGCCGCGGTCGACCTCTCAGAGGTCGCAGGGCGGCTGGCAGTCCTCTTTCGAGGACTTGGGGGTAGTCCGGGCGTAGAATTGCGCCCGGTCTCGCCCGAGATTTCGCGCCACCGTCTGGGGTGGCGTCGTCGTCTGGCAACCGAGGCCGAGATGATGCCGCGTGCGTCGTTCGATGGCGAAGTTCTGCGTTTGCCGGATCGGCTGGCGGTGTTTCCCGCGCGTGAAGCCAACGGTGCGCTTTATGTCTGGCTGGCCGCCGCCGCTGCACATGCCGGAACTCGTATCGACGAAGACGACCCGTTGCGCGCCGACCTGCATGCGCTTGTCGCCGCCCGACAGATGGTCGAGGCGGCGTTGCACAACGCCCCCGGCCTGCGCCCGCTTTATACCGAGCTGTGCAAGGGCGTTCTGTATCAACGCGACATTTCCGGGCTGCCACCCGTCGAGGCAGCGGTTGAAGAACTGGTCCGCCACATGCTGGGCGACCCCGCGCCTTTGTCGCCAAAGGCTGAACATCTTCTAGCGTTGGATGACGACCTCACCGCCCCGCGCAGCTATCAGCATTTCCGGCCTGTCCCGCTGTGGCCCGAGTTGCGCCCGGTCGGGTTCTCCGAACATAACGAAGTGGAGAACCCCGAAACCGAAGGACCGCCCGAGGAATCCGGCGAAAAAACCCACCGTGCCCGCCGCCGCAAATCGGATCAGGCCAACCGCAGCGACAGTTTCATCCTGCACAAGTTCGAAGCGATCCTCAGTTGGGCTGAGTTCCTGAACATCAACCGGCGCATCGACGATGACGATCCTGATAACGCCAAGAAAGCCGCCGATGATCAGGAAGAGATTGGCTTGGGTCAGATCTCGAAGGCGCCGCCGACCAAACTGAAACTTCATCTGGACCTCGCTCCGGAGGACGTGAACCGCGAACGCCTGTCGGGACGGGTTTTGTATCCCGAATGGGACGTGCGCATCGGCCAATACTTGCCCGATCATGTCAACGTTCTGACCTCGGATGCCGAGATTCGCGAAGATGCCGCCGAGTTCGGCAAAGACCCCGCCACTGCCCGCCGCATCCGCGCCGTGAAACGCCAGTTCGAGGCGCTGCGCCCGGGCCGCGTGATGACGCGTGGTCATCTGGATGGTGACCAATTGGATATCGAGGCAGCCGTTCGGGCGCAGGTAGACCGTTGTGCCAATGGCGAAGGCACCGAACGCATTTGGATGCAATCGCGCCCCGAGGCGCGCGATCTGGCGGTGTCTATCCTGCTGGATGTCAGCCGCTCGACCGAAAGCGCCGTCACAGGCCGCGCCGTAATCGACATTGAACGCGAGGCTCTTGCGGCACTCGCCTGGGGTCTGAACGCCTGCGGCGACGATTTCGCCATCCACGCCTTCAGCTCGCTGAAACGCCAGCGGGTTTACGTGCAGCGCTGTAAACGCTTCGATGAGCCGATGGGTAGTTTGGTGGAACAGCGCATCGCCTCGCTGCGCCCCGGCCACTATACCCGCCTCGGCGCCGCAATACGCCATTGTTCCGCCGATCTGGCCAGCCAATCGCGCAAACGCCGGTTGCTATTGATCATCACTGACGGCAAACCCAACGACCTGGACCATTACGAGGGTCGCCACGGTATCGAAGACACCTGCATGGCCGTGCGCGAGGCGCGTAGGGCAGGGCAATCGGTCTTTGGCGTTACCATCGACAAAACCGGCAAAAGCTGGTTCCCGCGCATGTTCGGTCAAGGCGGCTTCGCCGTCATCCCCGACCCGCACCGGCTGATCATGGCCCTGCCTCAGATCTACCGCCAACTGGTTGGAGCATGAGCGACGCCTCTTTGATCGATGAGCTTCCGGGCGAGCTGCTGATGTGGGTTCTGATCATCTCGGAATTGCTGGTTTTCGGCGCGGGCCTGATTGCCTTCATGGGCGTGCGCCTGACCGACCCGACAGGATTTGCCGAGGCTCAATCGCACCTTTACCGGACAGGGGCGGCGCTCAACACGGTGGTGCTGGTCACCTCGGGCTATCTGGCGGCTCAGGCGCTGCAGTGGCGAAAAATCGCGCGCCGGGGCGTGGCTCGAATGGCCTTGATCACTGCCGCCGTGCTGGGTGTCGTGTTCTTGATCATCAAAGGTGCGGAATACGCGGGCAAAGCTGCACATGGGATCACCTATGAGACCCACCCATTTTTCCTGTTCTATTATCTGCTGACCGGGTTTCACGCCGCACATGTGTTGGCAGGGGTCGGTATCCTGCTGCTGGTCGCCTGGCGTGACGATCCACGCAACATTGAGGCAGGTGCGCAGTTCTGGCACATGGTCGATCTAGTCTGGATCATGCTTTTCCCCGTGATCTACCTGCTGGGATAATTCCGATGCCTGCAGCACCATCTTTTCCCAAATACTGGCGAAGGGCGCTCCATAGTTCGCTCACACGTGCATGGCTGACCCTTTTGGTGCTCAGCGTCGCATCAGCACTGTTGACTGTGCTGCCCATCCCGCCAGCCGTTCTGGCGGGGTGTATTCTGGTCCTCGCATTGGCGAAATGTCGCGTTATCCTGGCTTGTTATCTTGATCTCGTAAACAGCCCGGCCTGGCTGCGAGGTTTCACCATGGTGCTGACGGGCTTTGCCATCATTGTCTTTGCCCTCTACCTGATCTGACTCAAAAAAACGCCGCCTCCGGGGAGACGGCGAAGTTTTACGCTAGGGGGCGCTTCTTGGTTACTGGGCTGCCATCGGCATGCGCGCAATCTGACAGCGTTGCCAGAGTGTGGACAGCGCGCCAACCAGATGCTCGATATCCTCATCCGTATGTACCGGAGACGGCGTGATCCGCAGACGCTCGGTCCCTTTTGGTACGGTGGGATAATTGATCGGCTGAATGTAGATGCCGAACTCTTCCAGCAGCGTGTCCGAGATAAACTTGCACTTCACCGGATCGCCAACCATCACCGGGATGATGTGGCTGGGGTTAGGAATATGAGGAATACCTTCCGCATCCAAACGAGCCCGAACCTGCGATACACGGGCTTTCTGCAGGTCGCGCTCAGCATTCGATTGTTTCAAATGCCGGATCGAGGCCGCGGCCCCGGCCGCGATCGATGGTGGCAGGGCGGTGGTAAAAATAAACCCGCTGGCGAAGCTGCGCACGAAATCGCACAGCGCAGCCGAGGCAGCAATATACCCGCCCACCACACCGAACGCTTTACCAAGCGTGCCTTCGATCACCGTCAGGCGATCCATAAGGCCTTCTCGTTCAGCGATACCACCGCCGCGTGGCCCATAGAGGCCAACGGCATGAACCTCATCCAGATAGGTCATCGCGCCGTATTTGTCGGCGAGATCGCAAATCTCTTTGATGGGGGCGATGTCACCATCCATCGAATAGACCGACTCGAACGCGATCATCTTCGGCGCATCGGGATCAGCTGCGGCCAGTTTGGCTTCAAGGTCATCCAAATCGTTGTGTTTCCAGATCACCTTCTGCGCCCGCGAGTGGCGGATGCCTTCGATCATCGAGGCATGGTTCAGTGCATCAGAGAATACGATCAGGCCGGGGATTTTCGCGGCGAGAGTGCCAAGGGCTGCCCAATTCGAAACATACCCGGAAGTAAACAGAAGCGCGGCTTCCTTTCCATGCAGATCGGCCAGTTCGGCCTCAAGCAGCACGTGGTCGTGAGTGGTGCCTGATATGTTTCGCGTGCCCCCGGCCCCCGCGCCACAGCGATCCAATGCGTCATGCATTGCATCGATAACTGATGGGTGCTGACCCATGCCAAGATAGTCATTCGAACACCAGATCCGCACATTTCGCTGGACAGATCCATCCGTCTGACACGCGTTCGGGAAAGAACCACAGCGACGTTGCAAGTCTATGAAAACACGATAGTTCCCTTCATCCCGAAGGTCACTGAGGCTTTGACTGAAATAACGCTCGTAGTCCATGTTACGTGCTCCCCGGAATACTGGCTTTGAGCCGAGAATAGGGCAGCGAACCAAGCCGCAACATGACAATAGTCAAGTTTAGGCAACATAAAACTATGGTGCACAACTGCCGGCTCTGGCATAGCGTGGAACAGGGATGGACCGACCGCGCCCATGCGCCGGCAGGAAATAACAGGGGTATTCTCTTGTCTCACGAAGCACAAAAAGCGATCGCACGTCAGTCGCTGCTGCTGCGCAGTTTACCGGAACAGCATGTGGAAACACTGCTGAGCCACGCGATCTGGCGTCAGTATGACCGTGGTGAGACAATATTCCTGCAGGAGGAAAAAGCGCAGGCCATCCACGTCGTGCTTGAGGGTTGGGTCAAGCTGTTCCGCATGACCCCCACCGGGGCCGAAGCCGTCGTGAGCGTCTTCAAACGTGGTGACAGCTTTGGTGAGGCCGTAGCTCTGCGTAACGTTCCCTATCCTGTATCCGCCGAGGCCGTATCGGCCTGTGATGTCATGCATATCCCCAGTCCGATCCTGATCTCATTGATGAGAGAGGACCCTGAGATCGGTATTTCTATTCTGGCCGCGACCTTTACCCATCTTCACTCGTTGGTGGCGCAGCTAGAGCAACTCAAGGCTCAGACCGGAGCGCAACGCGTGGCCGAGTTTTTGTTGAATCTCTGCGACAGCGACAAAGGCGGATGCGAGGTTTTGCTGCCCTACGACAAGATGCTCATCGCAGGCCGTCTGGGGATGAAGCCGGAAAGCCTGAGCCGGGCGTTTTCGCGGCTCAAGGCGGTGGGTGTGAAGATCAACCGCAACCACGCCGAAATCTCGGATATCGCGCGTTTGCGGGACTATGCGGAAAGCGATCCGGCGGAAAACTGGGGGCGGTGACCCCGGAATTGCCGCCGGGCCCGACCAACCACTTCAGACGGTTGCGCCCTTGCGGCGAATGGCGGTGCCCAGACTTCCGGCGCAGAGACCAACGATAATTGCGATCAGCAGCGCTATCGTTCCAACGTGGGAAATCTGCCAACCGGCAAAGAGCAGAGGTGCGATCAGGCCAACCAATCCACCCATCAGTGCGCCCAACCAGTATTGGCGCGTCATCATTCCCAGTGCCAGACCCAGAATGCCGGGCAGACCCAGTACGTTACCGCCGATGGTTCCAAGTATCTCTAACATCTCAGTCCCCACCTTGTTCCGAGCTTTTGTTCAGGAACGCGCGGATGTCGTCCCCTGATGCTGCAGCGTGTTCCTGCAGAACCTCACCATCTACCTCTTTCGCAATCTTCTCATACGTTTCCAAATAGTTGGGTGGGAGACTGTGTGCGATGCCCTGGTGGCAATCGATGCAGGTCATGCCGGTGTCGATTGCGCGCTGGTGTTCGCTGGCTGCGCGGGTTTCCTGAAGGGTGAAGTCCATATAGTCAAAGTTGTGGCAGTTGCGGCATTCCCGGCTGTCGGATTCCTTCATCTTCTTCCATACGGCCGACGCCATGGAAAGACGATGGTCCTCATACTTCTCTTTCGTGCTGATGGTGCCTGCCAGTTCGTGGTAGACGTCCTTCACGGCCATGATCTTGGCCTTGATCTTGTGGTTCCACTCGTCCGGAACGTGGCAATCGGAACAGATGGCCCGCACGCCGGAATCGTTATTGTAATGGACCGTTTCCCGATATTCGCCCAGATTGGTTTCCATCGTGTGGCAGGATACGCAGAACTCTTCCGTGTTGGTCAATTCCAGTGCCCAGTGGAACCCACCCCAGAACAGGATGCCTGCCAGAAACCCGGCCAGTAGTGTAAAGCCGACACTGAGGACGGCGATCGGGCTCCAGAACCAGGTCCAGAGGCGCCGGATGAGTCCTTGTTTTTCTTGGGAGTCGGACATGTCGCGCTCTCCTTTTCGACCTGTGTTCAGTTTCCGGAGGAAGGTTCAAAAGTGTTATCGACCAGAGGCAGCGCATCGGCCTGTGGTACGTGGCACTGATTGCAGAAATACCGTGTGCCGGCGATCTGATCCAACTCTCGCCCTTCGCGGTCCAGATAGTGAGTCATCGACAACGTCGGAGCGTTGCGTTCACCAGCCTTGGTCCAGTCATGGCAGGAGAGGCACTGATTGGTGCGCAGGTCGATCTGGTACTGTTCGATCGAATGTGGGATCAGCGGCGGCTGCTGGCGATAATTACGCTGCATTCGGCCTTCGACTGTCCGATGCACCTGATCCAGGACGGCGGGCTCATCGACTTCGGCACCGCGTAGGCTGTTAACTCCGGCAGACTGCGCGAGGGCCAGGCCACCGAGGAGCAGCGGCGGGATCAGGGCAAGGCCCACTAGGATCGGCTTTTTCATCTTCTCACTCCTTCAAAAAGGTCTTGAGGCGCGCGGCTGGGGCGCGGCGGTTGATTCCGGTGGCGCGACGGTCAGGGCGTCGAACCGATGGGTGAATTTGAAAACGTCTTCAGCGCAGACATCGATGCAGCGTCCGCAATTGGTGCAGTCGGGCGACAGGATCAGCGGGTTGTCTTTGCCTTTCAGCGCCGGAGAGATCACATGGTTTTCCGGGCAAACCGCGTAGCAGTCCATGCAATCGTCACAGGCGTTGCGATTGGCGGCGCTGACCCGCAGCATCGTCTTGCTGCCCACCAGTCCGTAGAATGCGCCTACGGGGCAGACATGGCCGCACCATCCATGGCGCGAGACAAGCAAGTCAAACAGGAAAATCGCGGCGACCATCGTCCAGACGAAGCCCATGCCAAAGATCAGTCCGCGATGCAGCATGGTGATCGGGTTGACCAGTTCCCATGCAATTGCGCCGGTCAGGCCGGACACGACCAGCACGGTGGCCATGATCCACAGCCGCGTTCCGCGTTTGGGCTGCCAGCCTTTTTGCAGGCCCAGCTTGCGGTGCAGCCAGTGCGCGCCGTCGGTTACAGGGTTGATCGGGCAGACCCACGAGCAATAGACGCGGCCTCCGACCAACGCGTAGGTCGCCAGAACGATGACGGCACCAATGGCGGCGGTCAGCTCGGGCCAGTGCCCTGCGATCAGACTTTGCAGCAAGACGAACGGATCGGTCAGGGGCAGTACGCCTAGGGTCAGCGACCCGGCCAGAGTGCCCTGCACGATCCAGAGGCCGAACCACGGGCCCAACAGGAACAGTACCAGGAAGAACACCTGGCTGGCGCGGCGCAGCAGCAGGTATTTATGGGCACTCAGCCAACCTTTGGCGGCGATAGCTTCATGCCCCAGCGGCATGTTTGTGCGGACGGTCATTGAGTGAACTCCGGCAATTTGAAGCTGGGCTCAAACCCGCCCGGTGCGACAAGGTTATCGGTGCCCGGCCCCGGCAGGCGATCAGGCAAATCGATGATACCTTCGACGACGGGCGCGCCTTTGGCTTCTTTCTCTTCCCAGCCCTTGCGGTAGTGATCGGCGCTGCTGCCCCGAGCCAATCGGGCGGGAAGAACTTTGATCGCCGCTTCGGGCAGAACGCAGCTTTTCTCGCAAACGCCGCAGCCGGTGCAATGATCGGCGTGAACGGTTGGAATGAAGATTGCATGACTGCCCGAGCGGGCGTTGTGTTCGGTCTCCAGCGTAATGGCCTCGTCGATGACGGGGCAGACGCGGTAACAGACATCGCAGCGCAGGCCGAAGAAGTTCAGGCAGTTTTCCTGATCGACCAGAACGGCGACACCCATCTTGGCGTCGTCGATATTGTCCAGTCCGGGGTCCAGCGCCCCGGTCGGGCAGGCAGCGACGCAGGGGATGTCGTCACACATTTCGCAAGGGATATCACGGGCGGTGAAATACGGCGTGCCGGTGGCCACCGCATCGACACCCAGCTCGGCCAGTTTCAGCGTGTCATAGGGACACTCTCGTACGCACAGACCACAGCGGATGCAGGCTGACAGAAAGTCTTTTTCCGGCAAGGCACCGGGGGGGCGCAATGCCTCGGCCGGCAACGCCCGTGCGTCCCGCGCCAGCCAGGCCAGCAAGGAACCGGCTGCTACGCAGCCGCCCGCTGCGCGCGCCGAGTCCTGCAGGAACCGGCGCCGCTGCGGCGAAAGGGGAGTGCCAACACGAGACATGGGGACGACCTTTGCCTTGCCAGCCTTTTACGCGCGCTCGACCTTACAGGCGCATTTCTTGAAGTCGGTCTCTTTCGAGAGCGGGCAGGTCGCGTCCAAAGTCAGCTTGTTTGTCAACTGGCCTTCGTCGAACCATGGCATGAACACCAGGCCACGCGGCACTTTGTTCCGGCCTCGGGTTTCGACCCGGCTGTTAACTTCGCCGCGGCGGGTGGAAAGAACGATCTCCTGCCCGCGGCGCAGACCGCGGTCGCGCGCATCATCCGGGTGCATATAGACAACGGCGGCGGGATAGGAGCGGTGCAGTTCGGGCACGCGGCGGGTCATCGAACCTGAATGCCAATGTTCCAGCACACGCCCTGTGCAGAGCCACAGGTTGAATTCCTCATCCGGTACCTCGGGGGCGGGTTCGTATGGCGCGAAGATGATCTTGGCCTTGCCGTCCTTATGACCATAGAATTTCACGTCTTCGCCTTCAGGCACATACGGATCATAGCCTTCTCGGAAGCGGTACAGTGTTTCCTTGCCATCCACGACTGGCCAGCGCAGGCCACGCGCCTGGTGGTAGGTTTCGAATGGGGCCAGATCGTGCGCGTGGCCGCGCCCAAACTCGGCATATTCCTCGAACAGGCCCTTTTGCACGTAGTAGCCAAAGTGCTCGGACTCGTCGTTGTCGAATCCTTCTGCGGTCTCTGACAGCGGGAACTTGTCGATCGTGCCATTGGCGAACAGCACGTCATACATGGTCTTACCACGATGTTCTGGCATGGTGGCCAGCAGTTCCTCGCCCCAAACCTCTTCAACGGTGAAGCGTTTGGAGAACTCCATCAACTGCCACAGATCGGATTTCGCTTCGCCCGGAGCTTTGACCTGTTGCCGCCAGAATTGGGTGCGACGCTCGGCGTTGCCATAGGCGCCTTCCTTCTCGACCCACATGGCGGTAGGCAGGATCAGGTCAGCCGACAGGGCTGTTACAGTAGGATAAGGATCGGAGACGGCAATGAAGTTCTCCGGGTTGCGATAGCCGGGATAGCCTTCTTCGTTGATATTGGGCGCGGCCTGCATGTTGTTGGTGCACTGCACCCAATAGGCATTCAGATCGCCGTCCTTCAGCTTGCGGTGCTGCAAAACGGCGTGGAACCCGGGTTTGGGTGGGATGGTGCCCGCAGGAATTTTCCACGCGGTCTCGCAAATCTCGCGGTGTTTGTCGTTTGCAACAACCATATCAGCTGGCAGACGGTGAGCGAAGGTTCCGACCTCACGTGCCGTACCACAGGCCGAAGGTTGACCGGTGAGCGAGAAGGGCGAGTTTCCGGGTTCGGAAATCTTACCCACCAGCAGGTGCACATTGTACATCAGCGAGTTCACCCACGATCCGCGAGTGTGCTGGTTGAAGCCCATGGTCCACAGACTCATCACTTTGCGGTTGGGGTCGGCATATTGCTGGGCCAGACGCTCAAGCTGAGCGGCAGGAACACCGGAGAGTTCCGATGTGTATTCCAGCGTGTATTCCGATACCGCTTCGGCATATTCTTCGAAGCTGATAGGCTCCATCTTGCCAGAGTTTGGATTCTCTGCCTCTTCCTGCAGCGGGTTGTTATCGCGCAGTCCATAGCCAATATCGGTGGCGGTCTTGGTGATGTTGACGTGTTTGTTGACGAACTCTTCGTTCACCGCGCCGTTCTGGATAATGTAGTTGGCGATATAGTTCAGGATCGCCAGATCGGTCTGCGGCGCAAAGACCATTCCATTGTCGGCCAACTCGAACGAGCGGTGTTCATAGGTCGACAGTACATGCACTTCGGATCCCGGTTTGGTCAGACGTGTGTCGGTCAGGCGTGACCACAGAATCGGGTGCATCTCGGCCATGTTCGAGCCCCAGAGCACGAACGTGTCTGCATGTTCAAAATCGTCATAGCAGCCCATTGGTTCATCAATGCCGAAGGTGCGCATGAAGCCGACAACCGCCGAGGCCATACAGTGGCGCGCGTTCGGGTCGATGTTGTTGGACCGGAAACCAGCCTTCATCAGTTTGGCAGCAGCGTAGCCCTCCCAAACGGTCCACTGGCCCGAACCGAACATGCCAACGCTGGTCGGGCCTTTCTTGGCAAGGGCCTCTTTCCACTTGGCAGCCATGACGTCGAAGGCTTCGTCCCAGCTGACGGGTTCGAACTCACCATTCTTGTCATATTCGCCGTTGGTTTTGCGCAGCATCGGCGTGGTCAGGCGGTCTTTGCCGTACATGATCTTGGACAGGAAATAGCCCTTGATACAGTTCAGACCGCGGTTCACCGGCGCATCCGGATCGCCTTGCGTGGCGACCACGCGCCCGTCTTTGGTGCCAACCAGAACCGAGCATCCGGTGCCGCAGAACCGGCAGGCGGCTTTGTCCCAACGGATATCAGGGTTGCCGACCTGAGCGCTGGCTTGTCCGGTCGCAAGGGGAAGTCCTGCGGCTGATGCTGTCGCAGCGGCGGCGGTTGATTTCAAAAAGGTCCGGCGGGATTCAGAGATGGTCATGACATGGGTCTCCGGCTTTAGATCTGGCGAGAAGCGTTAAGGTGCGGACGGGTCTCCGCGAGGTCTTCGAAATGGTGGTAGGTCAGGGTCAGAGAGATCACACCCGGGATCTGATGCAGATCCATGATCGTCTCAGACGCCATTTTTTCCGGCGTATCCTCGACCACAACAACAATGCGGCCATCCTCGGATGCCGCGTGAACTTCTGCCCCGTTTGTACCTGCAATCGCGGCCTGTGCACTCTGCGTGGTTTCGGGGGTTACATGGACGAGGCATCCACAGATATTCATAAGGCTACCTCCTGAGTGGGCGGGGTGTGGCGTTCAAAGCTGACAGAACCGGCAGGGCAGGCGCTGGCACAAGCGCCACAGCCGGTACAAATATCGGTGTCGAGTTGGGGTTCAGCACGACCACCGGTTTGCAGCCGAAAGCGGATCGCATTGTGGTCGCAGACATCCTGACAGACCCGACAGCTGACACCATTCATCGACAGGCAAGAGGCCGACACCGCAGCGCGCCAAGGCCAATCGGCCACGTGTTCAGGATTCAGCGCCCCGGTCGGGCAAGCGTTGGCGCAATCACCGCAAAAAGTGCAGGGGCCTGCATCCAATTGCACAACAGGCCAGCCTTGCGTGTCGAAACGGATGATATCTTCAGGGCAGGCCTCGCGGCATTCGTCGCATTGGGTGCAAAGCTCAAGAAACTCGTTCACCGCACCCGGTGGGTGGATGGCTGATGTATCCTCGCGCAGCACTTTCCCTTTCAGGAATGCGCGTCGGCTGGCTAGCTTGTTCATTCGCTCGCGACCTTTGAGTGATCGACAGGGGTTGGCCTGCCTGACTCGGGTGTTAGCGTAGCACAGCGTGTAAGGAATTGACCTAGATCATTTTTGAACTGCTTATTTTTTCAGCATCCAGGGGCGGCAACACCCGAATATCAGGCGCGTTTCTCACCGATTGTAGCAACGCCAAGAACCGAAAGCACCTTTGCCTCGATCTGTTCTGCGTTCATTCCTGCGACGGCGTACATATCCGCCGGGCTCGCCTGATCGATGAAGATATCCGGCAGCACCATCGAGCGATACTTCAACCCTTCGTCAAACACGCCCTCATCCGCAAGCAATTGCGCAACATGGCTGCCAAAGCCGCCGATGGCCCCTTCCTCGATGGTGATCAGTGCCTCGTGATTGGCAGCCAGATCAAGGATCAGGTCCCGATCCAGCGGTTTGGCAAAGCGTGCATCGGCGATGGTGGGCTTGATCCCGCGCGCCGACAGCGCCTCTGCCGCTTTCTGCACCTCGGCCAGCCGCGTACCGAAAGACAGCAGCGCCACTCGGGCACCTTTCTGGATCAACCGGCCCTTGCCGATCTCCAATACTTCTCCGCGCTCGGGCAGATCAACGCCCGCTCCTTCGCCGCGAGGATACCGGAAAGCGATCGGGCCATCGTCATGTGCCACCGCAGTGGCGACCATGTGCATCAATTCGGCCTCATCTGCAGCCGCCATGACAACCATACCCGGAAGGTTGGCCATGTAAGCAATATCAAACGACCCCGCATGGGTCGCACCGTCTGCCCCAACCAGACCCGCACGGTCGATGGCAAATCGCACCGGCAGGCGTTGGATCGCCACATCATGCACAACCTGATCATAGCCACGCTGCAGGAAGGTTGAATACATCGCACAGAAAGGCTTCATCCCCCCGGCGGCCAACGCAGCCGAGAAGGTCACGCCATGCTGTTCGGCAATCGCTACGTCGAAACAGCGCGACGGATAGCGCTCGGCAAACAGGTTCAGCCCGGTACCGTCCGGCATCGCGGCTGTAACCGCGACGATCTTGTCATCCCGCGCTGCTTCATCGACCAGTGTCTTGCCAAAGACCGAGGTATAGGAAGGCGCGTTCGAAGGCGCCTTTTTCTGCTCGCCCGTCACCACATCGAACTTGGCGGTCGCGTGACCCTTGTCGCGGGCCTGTTCGGCGGGGGCATACCCCTTGCCTTTCTTGGTCAACACATGGATCAGGATCGGTCCGCTTGCCTTCGCCTTGACCGCACGCAGAACCGGCAGCAACTGGTCCAGATCATGCCCGTCGATCGGGCCAAGATAGGAAAAGCCGAGCTCTTCAAATAGCGTCCCGCCCATGGCCATGCCCTTCAGCATATCCTTGGCGCGCTTTGCCCCTTCGCGGAAGGGTTCCGGCAGCAACGACACCGCACCTTTGGCAGCAGCTTTCAGATCGTGAAATGGTTCTTCGGCATAAATGCGCGATAGATAATTCGATAGGGCACCCACCGGCGGTGCAATGCTCATCTCATTGTCATTGAGAATTACGATCAAGCGTTTCTTCAGGTGGCCTGCGTTGTTCATCGCCTCAAAGGCCATGCCGGCGGACATAGAGCCATCGCCGATCACAGCGATCGCATCGCCCAGCCCTTCAGGCGTAACGCCGCCCAGATCACGCGCGACAGCAAAGCCTAGCGCGGCACTGATCGAGGTACTGGAATGTGCAGCGCCGAATGGATCATAGGCGCTTTCACTGCGCTTGGTGAATCCGCTTAGGCCGTCTTTTGTGCGCAGGGTGCGAATTCGGTCCCGGCGTTCTGTCAGAATCTTGTGCGGATAACACTGGTGACCTACGTCCCAGATGATCTTGTCTCGTGGCGTGTCGAATACCGCGTGCAGCGCCGTGGTCAGCTCGACGACACCCAGACCCGCGCCCAGATGCCCTCCGGTCACCGAAACTGCTGAAATCGTCTCGGCCCGCAACTCATGTGCGACCTGATGCAACTGCGCATCTGAAAACTGCTTCAGATCCGCTGGGCGGCTCACAAGGTCCAACAAGGGCGTATTCGGGCGGTCAGACATTTGGTGTTCCTGGCTTAGCTGTCCCGGGCAATAACGAAGCGGGCAGCCTGCTTCAAGGTTTCTGCAGCGGAGCCATGTTCGTCCAGCGCAGCACAAGCCTGTTCCACAAGCTCAATTGCACGGGATCTGGCGGCGTCCAAACCCAGTAGCGAGACAAAGGTCGCTTTGCCCGCCTCGGCGTCTTTCTGCAGCCGCTTTCCGGCCTTTTCGGCATCTCCTTCGACATCCAAAATGTCATCCGCGATCTGAAAGGCAAGCCCAAGCGCCTGGGCATATTGGCGCAATTGGGTGGGATCGGCCTGCGCCAATCGCGCACCCGCACAGGCGGACCATTCGATCAACGCACCGGTCTTGCCCGCTTGCAGATGTGTAATCTCATCCAGTGTCAGCGGCTCCGCCGCCGTCTCAGCGGCGATATCCAGCGCCTGACCCAGAACCATACCCTGTGCGCCGCTCGCTTTTGCCAGTGTTAGAGCCAGTTCAGCGCGTATTTCAGCATTTCCGACCTCTGGCCGCGTGCAAAGCTCAAACGCAAGTGTCTGCAGCGCATCCCCGGCCAGAACGGCGGTGCCCTCATCCCATTTCACGTGCACCGTCGGGCGTCCACGCCTCAGGTCGTCATCATCCATGCAAGGCAGGTCGTCATGGACCAGAGAGTATGCATGCAGCGCTTCGATACCCGTCGCTGGCCAGATTGCCCGAGCTGTATCGACGCCAAGCAACCGCGCGCTTTCCAATACCAGAAACCCTCGCAGACGCTTGCCGCCCTCGGTGGCATAGGCCATGGCCCGTGTCACATCCAGATCATCCAGCGCGCTCAGAACCAGATCGAAATGGCTCTGAATCAGCGTGGCATCCTGTGCCAGCTTTTCACGAAACATTTACTGACCTTCGACAGGCGTCGTCCCGGTTGGCTGGCCATCTGCGTCCAGAGTGATCGCGGCCACTTTTTCCTCAGCACGCTTCAGCTCATCCTCGCAGCGCTTCTTCAATGCGGCGCCACGTTCGTACAGCGCAATCGATTGATCCAGCGCCACATCACCACGTTCCAACTGGCCAACCACGGCCTCAAGCTCTTTCATCGCTTGTTCGAACGTCATTTGTTCAACTGGGGTATCGGTCATCGTGCTGCCTTTATCAGTTCTTCCACATGGGCGCGTGTCGCCTCGGCCAATGCGTTCAGATCATAACCGCCTTCCAGAGTCGAGACGATACGGCCATCACACACGTCATCGGCAATCTTGCACAGCTCCGCCGTGATCCAGGCGAAATCGCCAGTGGACCAATTGAGATTGGCCAACGGATCATCCTGATGCGCATCAAACCCAGCGGAAATAATGATCAGTTCCGGCCTAAACGCCCGCAGACGCGGAAAGGCTTGCGCTTCATAGGCTGCCCGCATCTCGGCCCCACCCGTGCCCGGAGCCAATGGTATGTTCAAAACGGTTTCATAAGCACCGGTCTCATCCGGGCGGCCCGAGCCGGGCCATAAGGGCATCTGCTGGCTGGTAATCACCAAAGCGCGTTTCTCGTCCCACAGCAGGTCTTGCGTGCCATTGCCATGATGCACGTCGAAATCCACCACTGCCACGCGGTTCAACCCGTGATGATCCAACGCGTGCTTTGCAGCCAGCGCGGCATTCCCAAACAGGCAGAACCCCATGGCCGTCTCGGTCTCGGCATGATGCCCCGGAGGCCGAATAGCGCAAAACGCGTTCGGCGCTTCGCCGGCCAGAACTATATCAACGGCCCGCACGGCGGCACCCGCCGCACGAAAGGCTGCATCAACAGATCCCGGAGACATGAACGTATCCCCATCAATCTGTTTGAACCCATCCGGGGGCCTGTGGTCGAGAATATCGCTGATATGGTTCTGCGGATGCACCCTTAGCAGATCATCATCCGCCGCCAACGGCGCCGTCACACGCTGAAGATCCAGCCCTTCAAGTGCATGTAGGATATGCTCTAACCGCGCCACCCGTTCCGGATGTCCCTCAGGTGTCACATGGTGCAAACAATCTGCATGGGTCAAAAGGGCGGTTTTCATCAGGATCCCATCTTCATCTGGCTAAAAATACCTTCGCCGAAGGCCTAAGATCGCCGCGCAGCGGCAAAATCAATCCGGTGCCAACATATACCCTGCACCCCGTACGGTCTGCAGATACCGGGGTTGCTTCGGATCTTGCTCAAGCTTCCGACGCAAGCGGGTGATCTGTACGTCCACAGCGCGCTCCTGTGCCTGACCTTTGTCACGCCCCAGATCTTCGACCAGCTTGGCTCGGCTGATCGGTTCGCCGGGTTGAGCCGAGAATATTTTCATCAACTGGCTTTCGGTCGCGGTTAGGCGCACCGGGTCTTCGCCCTGCCACATCTCACCGCGTTCGATATCATAGCGAATGGGCCCAAGATGTAGAATCTTCGCCGCCGTGTCCTGTGCAGGTGTCTCTGGCATCCGACGCAGAATGGCGTTGATCCTCAGCAGCAACTCTTTCGGCTCGAATGGCTTGGCCAGATAGTCATCCGCACCCGCCTCAAGCCCGGCAATCCGATGCTCGGTCTCGCCCTTGGCCGTCAACAGCAGGATCGGGGTGGAATGGGTGTCGCGCAGGGATCGGGTCAGGCTAACGCCGTCTTCGCCGGGCATCATCACATCCAGCACAATCAGATCGAAATCCAGCCCCGACAAAACCCGCCGTGCGTGCGCTGCATCCCGCGCCGCGGTTACAAGAAAACCGCTGCGCATCAGGAATTTCTTGAGCAAATCACGAATACGCTCGTCATCGTCGACGATCAGAAGATGGGCGTCCATTTCGCTCATGAAGTCGTATCCCGCAGTTTCGTATATGCACGACGCATATCAGCATCCATCATCGCTTCAAGCACTTTGCGAAACCCGGCCACCGCTTCGGGGCCCGCATCTTTGTAGGCCGCACGCATCCGGGCGCGCTGGGCGTCAGATAGTTTGGCCTCGAGTGCCTTTCCTTTATCCGTCAGAAATAGGTGGCGTTCGCGTTTGTCCACTGTTCCGACCCGGCTTTCGACCAACCCATCTTCAATCAGGCTGCGCAAGACGCGATTCAGCGATTGTTTCGTGACACCCAATATGGCCAGTAAGTTGTTGACGGTTGTACCCGGCGCACGGTTGATGAAGTGGATGGCCCGATGATGAGCACGGCCATAGGCCAATTCAGTCAGGATACGGTCCGGATCAGCGGTAAAGCCGCGATAGGCAAAAAACATGGCCTCGATGCCCTGCCTCAGTTGTTCATCTGTCAGAAACAACAGGCTTTCTCCGCCAAAGACCGGGGCGGGACGGATTTCGGTCATGTTGGGCCTCATTCGCAATATAATCTGACTTTATGTCAGCCTTATTGACATTCCAAGAGCGCACAGGTATCGAATCGCAGTTTTTGCGCAACATTGTGTCCGATACGGACCTAAACGGCGCAACATTCGGAAATATCGACCGGTTCAGGAGGTTTCGCATGGCTGGATATGACGATCGCGACGGTGTCATCTGGATGGATGGCGAATTGGTGCCCTGGCGTGAGGCCAATGTGCACATCCTGTCCCACGCGATGCATTATGCGTCTTCGGTGTTCGAGGGTGAGCGCGCTTACAACGGCAAGATCTTCAAAAGCCGCGAACATTCCGAACGCCTGATCGCGTCGGCAGAGGCGCTGGATATGCCGATGCCATACTCGGTCGATGAGATCGAGGCCGCCAAGGAAGAAGCGCTCAAAGCCAGTGGTCTTCAAGATGCGTATGTACGTGCGCTGGTCTGGCGTGGCTCGGGCGAGGATATGGGTGTGGCGTCCGCCAAGAATCCGGTTCGGATGGCCATCGCTGTTTGGCCTTGGGGTGCCTATTACGGTGACGCTAAGATGCAAGGCGCCAAGTTGGACATCGCCGAGTGGAAACGACCCAGTCCGGAAACCATTCCAGTCCATGCCAAGGCAGCAGGTCTTTACATGATCTGCACCATTTCCAAACACAAAGCTGAGGCCAAAGGCTGCTCGGACGCTTTGTTCATGGATTATAATGGCAACGTCGCCGAGGCGACGGGGGCAAATGTCTTCTTCGTTCAGGATGGCGAAGTGCACACCCCGCTGGCCGATTGCTTCCTCAACGGCATCACTCGTCAGACGGTGATCCAGATGCTGAAAGACAAGGGCATCACTGTTCATGAACGTCGGATCCGTCCCGAGGAGATGGCCGATTTCGAGCAATGCTGGCTGACTGGCACTGCAGCCGAGGTTACACCTGTCGGGCAGATCGGCGATTATACCTTCGAGGTCGGCGATCTGACCCGCGAAATCGCCGAAGATTACGAGAAATTGGTCCGCGCGTAAGTTAACACCGTATTGAACCCCCGCTCAGGCGGGGGTTTTGATTGCAGATCATGCAAATATGCATGCAGATCGTTCGAAGGTATGGACGCTGCCGGGCCAAGCCGTATTGTTGGCTCATGTTAGATCTTCTCAGCGATATCCTTACACGCCTGTCTCTGCGTGGCACATTTTATTTCCGCACATCCTTTACTCCGCCGTTTGGGATACAGGTGCCGGGCTTCGAGAACGTGGCCCGGTTTCACTTTGTGCAACGCGGTGAATTGAAGGTGCACCTGACAACAACCGGCGAGACCTTGCGGTTGCGGCAGGGTGATCTGATCCTTATTCCCCACGGTGCGCCGCATGCGCTGCTGTGTAATGAAGTCAAACCCTATGATGCCTTGCCCCTTGAGCAGGTGTTAGAGCTGTCAGGCTACAAAGGCGATGGTGTCCTGGTTTATGGCGGTGAGGAAGATGAGCGCGATACGCAACTGATTTGCGGACATTTCTCATTCACCGGGCCAGCCGGGCGAAACGGAACCGGTCATATGCTGATCGACCGGTTGCCACCTTTTATACTGATCGAGAATTACGGTGAAGAAGCGGGTGCCTGGATCGAGGCGACATTGCGCATGATCGGATCTGAAGTGTCCGGTGCTCGTATCGGCGGTGACCTGATCGCGCTGAAACTGTCCGAAGTGCTGTTTGCGCAAGCGATCCGGGCATACCTTGAACATCAAAGTCCTCATGATGCCGCGCTTGCCGGATTTGCCGATCCGCGCATCTCGCGGGCGCTGACTGCATTTCACCAGTCTCCGGCGCAGGAGTGGAGCGTTGCGATGCTCGCGCGAGAAGCAGCAATGTCACGCACCGCATTTGCGCAGCTTTTCTCACAAAAGATGGGGACTACCCCGATGCAGTACCTGACGGACTGGCGGATGCAGATCGCGTGCCATGGGTTGACCGAAAATCGCTGGAACGTTGCGGATGCCGCAGCAGAAGTGGGATACGCGTCCGAGGCTGCGTTTTCACGCGTGTTCAAGAAGCAGGTCGGACTGTCGCCCGCCGCGTACCGTGCGATGCACTAATCGTACTGATCAATTGAACGATCTGCAATAAATGCAAAACGAACTGAGATGTTGCGTTCAATCGCGTGCCCCTAATCTTTGATCATCACTGATTGAAGAAAGGAAGTTCACATGTCCCTGCGTTTTGTCACCCGCTCTGTCCATGCCTATCTTGACTACCCGGTTGCGATTGCGCTGATGATTTTGCCTTTTGTACTGGGGTTGGGCCAGTCCAACCCGCTGGCACTCTGGCTGTCCGTTGTGACCGGCATTGCAGCATTCTTACTGACCGTTCTGACAGATCATCACCTTGGGATTTGGCGGGTTCTGCCATACAAGTTTCACTTGGCTGTTGATTTGCTTGTCGGCGTCACCTTCCTTTTGGCACCCAGCCTGTTTGGGTTTTCTGGGCTTGATGCGTTGTTCTACTGGGTGAACGGGGCCGCAGTCGTTGTAGTGATCTCGCTCAGCGCGCCCGAACAGAGCGCTATTGCTTGAAGTGAGTCAGAACCGTAGCGATCAGCTGGGCCATGCGGGCATCCGGATGGCCCTTTTTTGTTTTAGACACTAATAAGGCCAAATTTGCCCAATAGGTCGCCCCTTTTGCATCAGGTTTTCAGGCTTGAATTTTCCGACAAAAACTATCAGATATAACGCAACGCCAGATGACACCATCAAGCAACTGGTTCCGGGGCGATCTGTGGGCTCAGCAAAAGCAGATGTGAAGGCCCGCCATCGCCCCGGGAACGACCAAAGGAGCCCGCGATTGCGTGATCGATTTGAAGAACTGATGGCCGATCCCTGCTGTGCATCGTGTGATTGCGACGCGCTAACCTCAGAAGTCGCGGCCTATCTCGATCACAAGACCTGCAACGCCGAGCGCTGCCGGGCGCTCGAAGAACGCTCAGCCGCAACGATGTACGCAGTCAGGCGCGATTCGATGCGCGCGCTGAATGAGGGTGGTGCGCGGGCCTAGAAATCCACACCACGTTGGGCTTTGATGCCAGCTTGGAACGGGTGTTTTTCTTCGGTCATCTCGGTTACCAGATCCGCATAGTCCCTGAGGGCTTGCGGGGCATCCCGGCCAGTCAGGAACACGCTGGTTTTGTCTGATCGGGTCTGAAGCCCCTCAATAACAGTGTCTACTGAAAGGTATTCGTAGCGCAGGGCGATATTGATCTCGTCGAGAACAACCAGATCGTAGTCGCCGCTTTTCATCAGATCACAGGCCTTGTTGAAGGCCGAAGTCGCTGCCGCGATGTCGCGCTCGCGGTCCTGCGTATCCCAGGTGAACCCTTCGCCCATCGTGTGCCAGGTGACCAGATCGCGTCCCTCAAAGAACCTGCGCTCACCGGTTTTCCACTTGCCCTTGATGAACTGAACCACAGCCACTTTCTGGCCCCAGCCCAATGCCCGGATCACCACGCCAAACGCAGCCGAGGATTTTCCCTTGCCCTTACCTGTATTGATCAGCACCAGTCCCCGGCCGGGATCGACCGCTTCCGAGACTTTCTTGCGGTGCTTGGCTTGCACCTCTTGCATCTTTTCTTTGTGGTTCTGTGCGTCGCTCATCGGGAAACCTCATAGGTGTATCGCGACCCAACCTAGGGAAAGATTGCGAAAGGTAAAGTCAGGCTTTGGGATCCGTTGCTGATCGCGCTTTGGTCCGATCAAGGCCAAGTTGTCGTTCACGCAGGATCACCACGACGTTGCCTGCAATCACCAACGCCGCGCCGCCCAGCATCACCAGGGTTGGCAACTCATCGAACCAGAAATAACCAATGACAATGGCGAACAGCATTGTGGTGTAGTCATAAGGTGCCAGCATTGACGCTTGTCCAAACTTGTAGGACGAGGTCACCAGAATCTGCGCCACTCCGCCGATCAGGCCGATTGTTACCAGCAATGCGGCTTGCTCCCATGTCGGGATAACCCAGCCCCAAAACACTGTGAGACCCGAAAGCAAGGTCGCTGTGAGAGAGAAATAGAACACGATTGCGGCGGGATGATCCACCTGTACCAGTTGTCGAATATGTATCTGCACAAAGGCACGGGCAACGGTTGCAGCCAGCACGCAAAGCGCACCTATTGTTGCGGCGGTTTCGGCAGTGCCTGAACCCAGCCGGGGCCAGATCATGATCAGAACGCCGACGAGGCCAAGCGCGACGGCCCCGATACGAATCATTCGTATCCGCTCGCCCAACATGATTGCAGCCAGAATCAGCGTGAAGATCGGGGTTGCATATCCGATGGCGGTTACCTCGGGCAGCGGCAACAGGCTAAGACCAGTAAAGGTCAGTCCCATGGCCGAGGTTCCCAGAACCCCGCGCCAGAAATGGCCCATCGGCTTCTTGACGACAAAGCCGTGCACCAGCTCTCCTCGCCAGACCAGCCAGGCGATGATAACCGGAATCGCGAAAAGCGAGCGGAAAAACACCATCTCTCCCGGCGGGAAATCATCTGACAAAGCCTTGACCAATGCAGACATCGTCGTGAACAGCACGAGCGCACTGAGCTTGAGCGCCACGGCCAATGCCGGACGATGCGATGTTAAGGATTTCGCCATGGTCGCGAACCTGCGCCTTTGAGGCGGAAAGATCAACTGGCCAAAGTTGCCGTATCAGAGATTGGACCAGTCTAGTGGAAGCTGAGCTCCAATTTCCTCTGACAGGTCCTTTAGAAACCTCATCATCCGCGCGGCTCGGTCCTGCGCGATGGCCCTGCCTTTTTCGGTCAGCATATCATTGGGTAAGCGCAGCAGTTTTATTTGCCAGTGATCGATTGAAAAAATCAGGTCATTAGGTAAACGGTTTTCGGCAAACGGATCTGACGGGTCATAAAGGGTGCGTCCCAGGGCGCCCGAGACTGAAAAGTTGCGGGCAATACCGATAGCACCCAACGCATCCAGACGATCGGCATCCCGTAGTATTCGCGCCTCGGGTGTTTCGGGCGGGATGTTAGCCGAAAAGCTATGGGCGGCAATCGCGTGCTGCACGGCTCCAATTTCAGTGGTGGAATAGCCGAATTCTTCAAGAATAGGCTCTGATTCAGCGGCGGATCGCATCGAGGCCAGATGCCGATCCGGGTCATCTTTTGACAGGTTGATCAGATCATGCAGATAACACGCCGCCAGCAAGACACGCGGGTTGGTTTCATCATCCGCAATCGCCTGCGCATTAACCCAAACCCGATCCAGGTGCGCCAGATCATGCGCCGGATCCGTCTGCATCCGTTGCCTGACGACAGCGCGCAGCGAAGCGCGCAGATCAGCCAATCCGTCCACGGTTCTCGCCGATTTGACCACGATGCAGGAGCAGGTGATCGAGGATCACGCAAGCCATCATTGCCTCACCTACCGGAACGGCGCGGATGCCGACGCAGGGGTCGTGGCGGCCTTTGGTAATGATCTTGGTCTCTTCGCCGGATTTGGTGATGGTCTTGCGGGTGGTCAAAATGGACGAGGTCGGCTTGACCGCAAAGCGCACCACAAGATCCTGGCCGGTCGAAATGCCGCCCAGAATACCGCCAGCGTGGTTCGAGCTGTATTGAGGGCCGTCCTGTCCCATGAATATCTCGTCGGCGTTGGCCTCGCCAGTCAGTTCGGCGGCGCTCATGCCTTCACCGATTTCAACCCCTTTAACGGCGTTTATCGACATCATGGCTGCAGCCAGATCAGTGTCTAACTTGGCATAAACCGGCGCGCCGAGCCCCGCCGGAACGCCGCGCGCGACCACTTCGACCACTGCGCCGACCGAGTTGCCGGATTTGCGCAGGTCGTCCAGATAAACGGCCCAATCTTCGGCTGCTTTGGCGTCGGGCGTCCAGAATGGATTCTGTTCGATCTGCGACCAGTCGAAATTGGCACGGTCGATCTTGTGCGGACCGATCTGGGTCATATAACCGGTGATTTGAACATTCGGAGCGATCTGTTTGATAGCCTCACGCGCGAGTCCTCCGGCCGCCACACGTGATGCCGTTTCCCTCGCCGAACTGCGCCCGCCGCCGCGATAGTCACGGATCCCGTACTTCTGCCAATATGTGATGTCGGCGTGTCCCGGACGAAACTTGTCCATGATGTCGCCGTAGTCTTTCGAGCGCTGATCGGTGTTCTCGATCATCAACTGCACCGGTGTGCCTGTGGTCTGGCCTTCGAAAACACCAGACAGGATTTTGACCTGATCGGGTTCGCGCCGCTGTGTGGTGAATTTGTTCTGACCTGGTTTGCGCTTGTCCAGCCAATGCTGGATCATGCCTTCATCGATCGTGACGCCCGGAGGGCAGCCATCTATGGTCGCACCCAAAGCGGGCCCGTGGCTTTCACCCCAGGTGGTAACGCGGAAGAGGTGGCCAAAACTGTTCATCGACATGGGGCATGCTCCTTTGAGCGATGTGATTAGCGGGGAGTGCCTTGGTCCTCAAGCGGATTTGCATTTGCAGAGAAGCAAGCGCCGCCCTGTGGGCGGCGCGATTGGAATAAATCAGGCGGCTTGAGCCACCGCGGCGCGGGTTGCGTTGATCTTGAGCGCTGCATGAGCTGCCTCGCGCCCTTTCTCGATGAAATGCGCGCGATAGATGGCGTTGTGGTGATCCGTTTCCTGATACTGATGCGGTGTCAGCGAGACCGACAGGACCGGAACACCTGAATCGAGCCCGGCCCGCATCAAGCCATCGACAACCGCTTGTGCGACGAAGTCATGCCGGTAGATGCCGCCATCCACTACAAAGGCAGCGCAGGCTACGGCGGCGTAGCGCCCCGTTTGCGCCAGGTCACGGGCCAGCAGGGGCATCTCGAAAGCGCCCGGAACGTCGAATACATCAACCTGATCGGCTGGAATTAGTTCGAGAAACCCATCCAGCGCGCGATCCACGATATCTGAATGCCAGTTGGCTTTGACAAAAGCATAGCGGGTGTGTGTCATCATGATCTCCTTTCGTAACAGACACGTCACCCAAGGCGATCACGAGCAGGCACACCGCATTACCGGCGTGCTGCACGTTCTCTTTCATCCGGACTGTAACCGTCGGCTCTGGCTTCTCACCAGATCTGCTGACACCCCGGAGACCGGGGCCGCTCGCGGGCTTACGGGTCATGCCCGCATACCGCCGGTGGGGAATTTCGCCCCGCCCTGAGAACGAGTGGGACCTTGCCAAGGAGATATCGCTTCTGCAAGAGAAATTGGCAGGAGGACGAATATGCATCCCAATCCCACCTTTCGCGCCGAGACGCGCGAGCGTCACATCGAGTTTGCGCGTGACCGCGCCTTTGGTGTTCTGGCGGTGTCGACATCGGGTGTACCGTTGTTAAGCCACGTTCCCTTTCTTCTGAACGAGGATGCTTCATCGGCTGACCTGCATCTGGTCCGGTCAAATCCGATTGTTAGGGCGCTGAAACAGCCGCAACCTGCGAAGATCGCTGTGTTGGGGCCGGATGGGTATATCTCGCCTGACTGGTACGAAGTCGATGATCAGGTGCCGACCTGGAACTATGTAGCGGTGCATCTGACTGGAGTGCTTGAGATGCGGCCAACGGACGACCTGCGAAATCTGCTCGACCGGCAGGCGGCAGACTTTGAAAATCGCCTGCTGCCAAAGCCGCCATGGTTGGCGTCTAAGATGACACCAGACGCGCTGGATAGAATGATGCGCATGATCGTTCCCTGCCGACTCATGATCTCGGATATCGACGGCACTTGGAAGCTGAATCAGAACAAGCCCGATGAGGCGCGACATCGCGCGGCTGATCACGTGCACTCAGCAGGACTTGGCAGCGAGGTGGCGCGCTTGGCCTCGTTGATGCGCAAGGCCTGAGGCACGCGTTCTCGCCTTCCATTCATTGAGCGCTGAATGTGGCGAGATAAGCAGCGATGTCATCTGCGCCTTTTTTCAGCTTGACGCTCATGTTCGGGCGGGCGGTGTCATCACCCAGATATTCCTTGATGAACCCGATCGGATCCCGAGAATAGGCGGCGATGTTTTCTTCAGTCCACACAAGCCCTTCTTGCCCGGCGCGGATCATGTCGTCGGTGAACATCCCGATGGGCAAACGTTCACTTCCATAAAGATAATCGTTCTCAGTTCCGGCGGTGCGGCCAACTACGCCAAAGAGATTCGGCCCGGTGATGCCGCCTTTGACCAGAACCTCGCCATTTTTGATGATCGCATGGCACGAAGAGCATCTGTTATAGAGCTGTTCGCCTTTCGCCGGATCGCCGGCTGCGATCGCCTGTACTGAAGTCAGAAACGAAACAAAAACTACGGTTGCTGCTATCTTGAGCATTGAACATCTCCGGCTGGGAATATTGCGCCTGTGGCCTTTCACGCATTCCCGTTTAGAGTGCAATCGAATTCTGGTAGATAATCACGTGTTTGAAATATCTATTTTATATTAATAATTTAAGAGAAATCGTATCGCGCTAAAATAGAAGGAATACAGTGTTCTTAAGGTAGAGCTGCACGTGAAATCGGCGGCGTTCGCATAGGGTGAGGAGATTTCAATTTGGGGATCTACCAGCGCGGGTCGATGTCGAATCACGTCCCATCTGCCTGGCGCAATTCGCCGCTCTGAGGGTTAAAATCTGCATTTGAGATTGAAATTTTGCCCTTTCACCGTGACATGAATGCTTAGATGCGGCGTATTGCGCGTTTAAGAGCGCTGGACGAACTCTATTCTCCCCGATAGATACCCCGTTTAAGACGCCGCACTTGTGCGGTGCGCGAGCTTTATGCCCGTTCGCGGGCGCCAGATAATCGGAGATAACCTCGTGTCCCAAGCTGAAGACCACGAAGGCACCCGCAGAGATTTCCTCTACTACGTCGCTGGCGGCGCAGGTGTCGTTGCCACCGGGGCTGCCGTTTGGCCCCTGGTAAATCAAATGAACCCATCGGCAGACGTTCAGGCGCTGTCCTCGATCCGTGTGGATGTGAGCGGGGTAGAGCCGGGTACGCAGCTGACTGCAAAGTGGTTGGGTAAGCCTGTTTTCATCCGTCACCGCACAGGTGCCGAGATTCAGGAAGCTCAGGAGCAGGACGCTGAAGGTGTCGACGCGCTGCCTGACCCGCTGGCTCGTAACTTCAACCTGAACGCCGACGCACCAGCGACCGATGCCAATCGCGTCATGCCTTCGCCCGAAGGCGAAGGAGAAGGGGCGTGGATCGTTCAGATGGGTGTTTGTACACACTTGGGTTGTGTGCCGCTTGGCGATGCTGGCGACTTTGGCGGTTGGTTCTGCCCCTGCCACGGCTCGCACTACGATCTTGCCGGTCGTATCCGCAAAGGCCCCGCGCCTGAAAACCTGCCCATTCCGCCCGTTGAATGGGTGGACGCCACCACCATCAAGCTCGGCTAAGGGAGACCTAACTTATGTCCGGAATTCCCCACGATCATTACGAGCCGAAGACAAATGGCGAGAAGTGGCTGAACAGCCGTCTGCCCATCGTCGGCCTGCTTTATGACACCCTGATGATCCCAACCCCCAAGAACCTGAACTGGTGGTGGATCTGGGGCATCGTCCTGGCGTTCTGCCTGGCGTTGCAGATCGTCACCGGTATCGTTCTGGTGATGCACTACACCCCGCATGTTGATCTGGCCTTTGCCAGCATCGAACACATCATGCGCAACGTGAACGGCGGCTATATGCTGCGCTATCTGCACATGAACGGCGCATCGCTGTTCTTTGTAGCAGTCTACATCCACATCTTCCGCGGCCTGTTCTACGGCTCGTACAAAGCCCCGCGTGAGATTACGTGGATCATCGGGATGCTCATTTACCTGATGATGATGGGCACTGCGTTCATGGGCTACGTTCTGCCCTGGGGGCAGATGTCCTTCTGGGGTGCGACCGTGATCACCGGCCTGTTTGGTGCGATCCCGTTTGTTGGTGATGCGATCCAGACCTGGTTGCTGGGCGGACCTGCGGTGGACAACGCCACTCTGAACCGCTTTTTCTCGCTGCACTACCTTCTGCCGTTTGTTATCGCGGCGCTTGTGATCGTGCATATCTGGGCCTTCCACACCACAGGCAACAACAACCCGACAGGTGTTGAGGTTCGCCGTGGCTCGAAAGCCGAGGCAGAGAAAGACACGCTGCCGTTCTGGCCCTATTTCGTGATCAAGGACCTGTTCGCGCTGGCGGTCATTCTGGTCGTGTTCTGGGCCATCGTGGGCTACATGCCGAACTACTTGGGTCACCCGGATAACTACATCGAAGCCAACCCGCTGGTTACTCCTGCGCACATCGTCCCTGAATGGTACTTCCTGCCATTCTACGCGATCCTGCGTGCGTTCACTGGCGAAGTCTGGGTCGTTCAGTTCGCCAGCTTCATCACCGGCGGCATCATCGACGCCAAGTTCTTTGGTGTGATTGCGATGTTTGGTGCGATCCTGGCCATGGCCCTAGCCCCTTGGCTGGACACCTCGACCGTGCGTTCGGGCAAGTATCGTCCGATGTTCAAATGGTGGTTCTACCTTTTGATCATCGACTTCTTTGCTTTAATGTGGCTGGGTGCGATGCCCGCGGAAGAGCCCTATGCGACCTTCTCGCTGATCGCTTCGGCTTACTGGTTCGCCTATTTCTTCGTGATCCTGCCGATCCTGGGTGTCATCGAAAAACCCGAGGCGCAGCCGGAAACCATCGAAGAAGACTTCAACGCGCATTATGGCAAGGCAAACGCCGACGCCACGCCGGCCGAGTAAGAAGAGGGACCGGAAACATGTTCAAGAAACTTGCAATCGGTGCCGCGTTCGCTTTGGCCCTTGCGCCCGCCTCGACTTTTGCGGCAGGTGGCGGTGAGCAGCACATCGAAGATTTCGACTTCTCGTTCGAGGGACCGTTTGGAACCTGGGATCAGAACCAGCTTCAGCGCGGCCTACAGATCTATACCGAGGTCTGCGCAGCCTGCCATGGTCTGCAATATGTACCTCTTCGGACCCTTGAAGATTTGGGGTATTCGGAAGAGCAAGTCATCACCTACGCGGCCGACAACTTCGAGGTGTTCGATCCCGAGCTGGACGATTTCCGCCCGGCAATCCCGACCGACCACTTCCCGGCCAACAACGGTGTCGGCGCGCCTGACCTGAGCCTGATGGCGAAGGCCCGTGCCGGTTTCCATGGTCCTTACGGTCTGGGCATCAACCAGCTGGTCAAAGGCATGGGGGGCGCGGAATATATTGCCTCGCTTCTGGATGGTTATACCGGTGAAGAAAAGGAAGAAGCCGGTACTGTTCTCTATGAGAACAAGGCCTTCCCCGGTGGTTGGATTTCCATGGCTCCGCCGCTGGCAGAAGATCAGGTTGAATTTGCCGACGGACATCCTGCAACCGTTGAGGCAATGTCCGAAGACATAGCAGCCTTCTTGATGTGGAGCGCCGAGCCGAAAATGATGGAGCGCAAAAATGCCGGTTTCGTCGGTGTTCTGTTCCTGACAGTTCTGTCTGTTCTGCTGTACCTTGTGAACAAGCGCCTGTGGGCACCGATAAAGGGCAAACGTCTGGACTAAGGTCGACGTATAACTAAAAACTAAACCCCCGCGCCATCACGGTGACGGGGGTTTTTTTTGTTGCGATGGTGTGGAAGGGGCCAGCCCCTTCTTGGCCTGCGGCCAATTCATCCCCGAGGTATTTTGGGCCAGATGAACAACGGATCACACTTGTAATTGAGCTTTGCTGTGCCCCCGTATCGTCGCGATTACGATCTCGCCTTCGGGTTGGGCGTTGCCGAAGGTTACTTCGGTGAATTGTTCGGTGCGGCCCATTGTGGGATTTTCCATCAGGATATTGTGGGTTTTGCCGATCTGTGCCGTCAGATGCTTGATGACTTGTGCATCGCCAGCGGCGCGTAGGCGCGCGGCGCGTTCTTTGATGACATTGCCGTTGATCTGTTGCGGTATGCGGGCTGCCGGAGTGCCTTCGCGTTTGGAATAGGGGAATACATGCAGCCAGGTCAGGTTGCACTCGGTGACGAGCTTGAGGGAATTCTCGAAATGAGCCTCGGACTCGGTCGGGAAGCCAGCGATGATGTCCGCGCCAAAAGTCATGTCGGGTCGTAATTTGATGGCGTCTTCAGTGAAACGAATCGCATCTTCGCGCAGGTGGCGGCGTTTCATGCGCTTCAGGATCAGATCGTCGCCATGCTGCAAGGACAGATGTAAATGGGGCATCAGGCGCGGCTCGGTCGCGATGGCATGCATCAGGTTCTCGTCGACTTCGATCGAGTCGATTGAGCTGATGCGCAGACGAGACAGATCGGGCACCAGTTTAAGGATGCGCATCACGAGATCGCCCAGTTTCGGCTGAGCGGGCAGATCCGCGCCCCATGAGGTCAGATCGACCCCGGTCAGAACAACTTCGTTGTAGCCCCTATCGACCAATCGTTTGATCTGATCCACCACAACGCCCGCAGGGACGCTGCGAGAATTGCCCCGGCCGTAAGGGATAATACAGAAGGTGCAGCGATGATCGCAGCCATTCTGAACCTGTACATAGGCGCGTGAGCGGGTTCCGAAGCCATCAATCAGATGCCCGGCGGTTTCCGTGACAGACATGATGTCGTCAACCTGAATCGCCTCGGTCTGACCGATGAAATCGGCGGCCATGCCTTTCCAGGTATCCGGTTGCATCTTTTCGGTGTTGCCGATGACCGCGTCTACTTCGTCCATAGCAGCAAAGGTCTGCGGCTCGGTTTGCGCCGCGCACCCGGTGACGATCAGACGTGCCGAGGGGTTTTCGCGGCGCAGCTTGCGAATCTCCTGCCGCGCCTTGCGGACGGCCTCGGCGGTCACCGCGCAGGTGTTGACGATCACAGCATCCGTTAGGCCAGCCTGCTGCGACAGTTCTTTCATCGCTTCGGTCTCATAGGCGTTCAGGCGGCAGCCCAGAGTGCTGAACTTAGGCGGGTTCATTCCAGTGACCTCAGGTATTCAGGCGTCAGCGTGCCCGAAAACACATGGGCTGTGGGTCCCGTCATCCAGACCCCATCCTCGCGCCAGTCGATCCAGATTGTGCCGCCATCCAGGTCAACTTGTACTTTGCGCCCAGTGAGACCTCTGCGTGCTGCAGCGACGGCCGTGGCACAAGACGATGACCCCGAGGCCAGAGTGATCCCCACTCCTCGCTCCCACACCCGCATGCGGATGTGGTCGGGTGTGACTATCTGTGCGACCTGAACATTGGTGCGTTCGGGATAGAGTGGATGGTATTCGTAACGCTCGCCGAACTCTTCCATCGGAATGGCCTCGGCGTTGTCGACAAAGAAAGTGCAGTGCGGGTTGCCCATGCCGGTCGCTGTTGGACCACCTTCTATCGGCAGTTCCAGCGTGTCCATCTCTTCCGCCAGGGGAATCTCGTTCCAAAGAAGTTGGGGGTGCCCCATATTCACCGACGTCAGTCCATCGCCAGCGTCGCGGGCCTGCAGTGTGCCGCGTTCAGTTGTGAGCGTGAGTTCGGATTTGCCCGTCTCGTCCATCAGAAACCGAGCGATACAGCGCGTGGCGTTGCCACACGCAGCCGAAGTCGACCCGTCGACATTGTAGAACACCAGATGCGCATCCGCTTCGCCGCGTTCGATCACCGCCAACTGATCGAATCCCACGCCGAACTGCCGGTGCCCGATTCCCCTGGCAAGGGCCGGGGTGACCGGCACGGCATGCGCGCGCGCATCGACAACGACAAAGTCGTTGCCCAACCCGTGCATCTTCATAAAGGCCAAACCGGTGTCGAGTATCTGTTGCATGGCGGGCATATAACGCCGGTCCGGACATGAATCCACCCTGTCGCGTAGATTCCTGAAAAAAGGGGTTGACCCCCCAGTTCCACCTGCCTAATTAGGCCGCCTATCGGGGCGCCGAACTCATACGAATGACGGCGAACTGAAGTACGAAATAAGGTCTTGAACCCGGTCGGGTATTTACCTTACAGAGTGCTGCGGATCGAAGAGATCCTAAAAAGAGTGGGCCGTTAGCTCAGTTGGTAGAGCAACTGACTTTTAATCAGTGGGTCGCAGGTTCGAATCCTGCACGGCTCACCACTTTTTTCAAAGAAAATAGATGCTTGCCTCCTTGGTGGCAAACCGTCCGTCCGAATGTCAGAGTCGGACGGCAGTTACCGCGTTTACGCGCGTGTATTCCAGATTGGCAACAGAGAAAGAGACCGGTGGAGTACGATAAGCGTCGCTACAAACGCCGTAATCGGATCGAGTTCATATTCGGCAGCCTGAAGGATTGGCGACGCGTAGAGAACCGATATGACCGAAGCCTGGTATTCTTTCTCTCAACAATCGCACTTGGCGCATTAGTTGTTTTCACGCTATGAGACTTGGCTCTAGGGCTCAAACCCATCTGGCACACCGAACAGTGGCGCATCCAGTGTGGTCCCGGTCAATGCACCCATGAACGCCACCAGATCTGCGACCTGGGCATCGGTCAGTTCCAGCGGTTCGATGTCAATTTTCTGGCGATGACGCTCCATCTCGAACCGGTCCTGCCAGACGATGAAATCAACATTCTCAAGCCACGGCACGTTGGGCAGCCCGGCCAAATCAGGGGTCCAGGCAGCGAGGCTCTGAGATGGGTTCAAGTGGTGGCGAATAATGCCTTCCAGATCGGGAAAGGCACCGTTGTGACCATAGGGCGCCGTCTCTGTCACATTGCGCAGCATCGGTGTGCGGAAACGATAGGCGTCCTCAAGACGGTTGCTTTCACCCATATGACCCACGTCGCGGGCATAGGGGTCCCATTGGCGGGTCTTGCCCGGTCCAAATGGCGGCAAGCTCAGCGCGTGGAATTTTTGATCCGATAGCAACGGGCCGGAATGGCAGTTTGCGCAACCTGCCTCACCATAGAACAAGGTCATACCATCGTATTGCTCTGGCGTCAGAGCGGCATGGTCTCCGGCCAGATATTGATCAAACGGGCTGTTGGTGCTGCGCCACTCCAGTGCCATGAATGCGGCCAGCGCGTTGGTGATCTGAGTTATCGTGATGTCCTCGGTCGTGTCGATGTCATCGAACGCCTTGACCATGGCGGGCCCATAGCGCGGATCGGTGCGTACCCGTTTGGCGAGGATCGGCCAGCCCTTGTCGATGCGGTCATGCACCGCGCCGGTGACCTGATTTTCGGCCACATTCCCGGCCATTTCAAACTGCGAAGTCAGCGGGAAAAGCGCCTGCGCGGCCAGCAGCGAATTCAAGCCGTCCGGCAACCACTCCTGCGCGGGTGAGTTGAAACCGTTACCGTAGACGTCAGAGATACTCAGACGGCCATCATGGAAAACCGTGTGAAGTTCCTTTGCACCAAGGTTCCAAAGCCCCGGCGAATTGCGGGGAATTCGCTTGCGGATTTTGTCCGTTCCGATGCCCGGCGTCCGGTCTGGCCCCAAGCCCATCCCGCCTTCTCCGATGCCAAGCGACAAGCCGTCCGAGGTGCCGAAATCCGGGTGATGGCAATGGGCGCAGCTTATGTTCCGGTTTCCCGATAAAATGGAATCGTAAAACAGTTGATGACCGATAGCGGCCTGTTCCATATCAAAGGGGATGAAATCGTCATCCGTCAGCGGGCGCGGCAGATCCTGAGCAGCCACAGTCCCTGCCAAAAGGAAAGAAATCCCATGCGCCAGTTTGTATTTGCCCTTTGCCTTCTCGCGACCCCAGCGCTGGCTGAACTGGAACAAGCACGCGATCTGATGGAGGCCGGAGAGTTTGAGGCTGCGCGCGAAGAGTTGATGCCAGCAGCGCGATCCGGCAATGCCGAAGCCGAGGAGTTGATCGGTGTGATGTACGGGTTGGGACTTGGAGTCGAACAGGACTATGAACGCGCGTTTGAATGGTACTTGCGCGCCTCGATGAAAGGTCATCCCGGAGCGCAATCTGGTATCGGTTGGTACTACGAGTTGGGTCTGGGCATGCCCGCGCCTGATCTGGTTCGAGCGTACATGTGGTATACGCTCAGCGCCATCGGCGGCGACCCCGATGCGGCGATCAGCCTTGAAGAAGTGGTCAAAAAAATGTCGCCGGAGCAGATCGAGAAGGCGCATCTTCTGGTCAACGACTACAAAGGGTGGATGTACCCGTTTCGGTGAGGGCCGGACCCCAGAGCCCGGCCCAGCAATTCAGTTCAGATCCGCATCACGTGAGGCATTAACATCCGCCTCGGCTGCTGCCACAGCGTCAGTCAACGCTACAAAGATCTCATCACCACGTGCCACATTGGACTGGAACCAGTCATAGACCGGGGTTGCGGCTTCTTTGAACGCAGCTTTCTGGTCGGGTGTAAGGACATAAAGGTCACCACCGCCGGCAACGAAATCCTCATACGCCTGGATCGACTTGCGCTTGGGTGAGGCAAAGGTCGCCTGCTGCAGCGCATAAAACCCGTCGACTACCACGCGGCGCATATCTTCTGGCATCTCCTGGAACTTGGCGTTGTTCATCCACCACAGCGCACCCATGTAGGCATGCCCATCCAGCGTGACATATTGCAGGCCTGCATCAGGGAACTTCATACCCATGATGTCAGTGATGCCGTTTTTCGAGCCCTCAACCACGCCGGTCTGGAAGCTGGTGAACAGTTCTGGCCACGGGATCGGGGTCGGTGATGCACCCAGTGCTTTGACCAGCTCCTGCGGCAGGTCGGCAACCACGGTGCGGATTTTCAGACCTTCCATGTCAGCCGGCTCGGCGACACGGCGTTGTGTATTGGCGAAGTTGCGCCAGCCACCTGTATTGCCGATTGTCATCAGACGGATCGCACCGCCGGAATCCTCCAGCGCCATGTCGCGCATCTGCCGGGTGAAATCACCAGATAGGACATGTTCGGCAATGCGGTCATCGGCCATCAGGTAAGGCAGGTCCAGAACCTGCACGTAAGGGAAGATGCCCGAGGCCCCTCCAGAGGTTGAGATGTAGATGTCGATCGTACCGTCTGCCACGCCCTGCAGACACTCAGCACCGTTCGAGCAGAGCTGCGTACCGATGAACAGCTCAACCTCAATGGCTCCGTTCGAGGCCGCCTCAACGTAGTTCTTGAAAACGACCAGACCGTCATAGTCTTCGTCGTTTTCATTCGAGTTTGCTGTGGCGCGTAGCGTGTAGTCGGCGGCTGCCGCGGCAATCGCAGACGCGGCCACTAGCGACGTGGCCACCGCTGCGGTTTTGATAAATCTTCTGAGCATGCGTTTCCTCCCTGTGATACTCAGTTCAGTTTGCAAATCCCGTTATCCTCGGGATCGTCATGGATAGTGCGGGGATGTATGTGATCAAGAAGATCACGATGATTTCGACCGCCAGAAACGGCAGGATTGCCTTGGCGATGGTTTCAACCCGTTCCCGAGACACGGCGGCGGCTACGAACAGCACCAGCCCCATGGGCGGGGTGGCCAGACCGACAGTCAGGTTGACGCTCATGATAATGGCAAAATGGATCGGGTCTACACCGAGGCTGGTGAAGATCGGACCGAGGATCGGGCCAAGGATGATAATAGCGGGGCCTGCATCCAGGAACATTCCGACGATGAACAGCAGCAGGTTGATCAGGAACAGCAGGATCAGCGGGTTTTCCGACAGGCTGAGGATTAGCGAGGCCAGCTGCTCCGGCGCATGGCTAAGACTAACGACCGTCTTGAAGGCCATTGCCGCCCCGACCAACAACAGGACGACAGCTGAGGTCATGCCTGCGTTGCTGAGCACTTCGGGGACTTCTTTCCACGTCAATGTGCGCAGGACGAAGAAACCGATGATGAAGGCATACCCTACGGCGACAGCGGCAGCCTCGGTCGGGGTAAAGATGCCACCCAGTATTCCGCCCAGGATGATCACAGGGGTCATCAGTGGGAAGAACGCCTTTAGGCTGGCCTGACGGCGTTCCGGCCAAGTGTATTTACGGCTGGCGACCGGGAAGTCGTAGCGATCCGCCATCAGCTTGATCATGAGCATCAAACCGACACCGACCATGACCCCAGGCACGATGCCAGCGAGAAAGAGCGCAGCCACACTTTCACCCATGACATAGGCATAGATGATCATGATGCCCGAGGGCGGGATGATCGGCCCGATCACCGAACTGGCTGCCGTGATCGCGGCGGCAAATTTGCGGGTATAGCCTTGCTTCTCCATCGCCGGGATCAGCATTGACCCAAGCGCCGAAGTATCAGCGACAGCGGACCCTGAAAGGCCCGCGAACAGGATCGAGCTGAGGACGTTCACATGCGCAAGGCCGCCCCGCAGGTGGCCCATCAGGGCCTGGCTGAACTCCACAAGTCGGATGGTAATGCCGCCCCGGTTCATCAGTTCTCCGGCCAGCATGAAGAAAGGGATCGCCATCAGCGGGAAGCTATCCATACCGTTATAGACATTGCGATAGAGCAGCGTAATGTCGTTGGTCTGACCGCTAAGCCATAGCAGAATGCCGGGCGCTGCCAGCAGTGCGAAAAAGACCGGCAGGCCGATCAGCAGGAAAATCAGGAAGGTGGGCAGGAACCAAATCAGCATTTATTCAGCCCCCACCGCAGCTTCGGGAATTTCAGGCAAAAGATGTGCTCCGCCCAGCATGGTTACTATCGACCGCAAGATCAGTTCGATATTGACCGAGATCAGCAGGATGATCCCAACCAGCAGCGAGGCCATCATCCAACTGCGCGGAATACGGTACCATTCATCGAACCCGAAAGAGGTAGGCAGGTACAACGCCGCAGTGGCGAACCGGCCACCAAAGCCCGTAACCTCAGACCAGCCGATATTGACCGCAACCAGCAACACGGCCAGCGAGATCAGCAGCAGGAACAAATTGAGCGATTGACCAAGCACGCGCGGCAGGAAACGTGCAAGCATATCGATGGCGACGAACCCTCCGCGACGGAAAGCTGTGGGGGCCATCAGGCCCGTCATCCAGAGCATGCAGAACCGGGCAGCCTCATCCGGCCATGGCAGGGCGTTACCCAAGACATATCGGAAGAACACCTGAATCAGGATCGCGATAACCATAACTGCAATCGCAACAACACCGACCGCGCGGCCCAGACGCAGCACGGTTTCGTTCACGAATGCAATCGGCGTCAACGCCGATGCCAGTCCGCCCATGCGGATCCTCCCACTGTCAGCTGCGGGTTTGACCCGCAGTCTTCATATCGCGCTTAGCTCTGCGCGAATTGGCCGAGTTTTCCGGCAAAGAACGTCAGCGCGTCTCCATCCGCCATGCTGACTTTCAGAACTTTGCCCACCACGATCACATGATCGCCTGCATCGTGATAAGCGTGCTGCTCGCATTCGAACCGGGCAAGACTACCCGGCAACAACGGGGTGCCGTTTTCACAACGGTCATGTTCGATATCACGCAGCGCATGGGCGTCTTTTGAACAGCCAAAGCACAGCTCGGCCTGTTCAGCAGACAGAACGTGCACACTGAAATGACGCGCCGCGTGAAAATAACGAAACCGGCGCGAATTGCGGTCGCCCGCCCACATCACCAGCGGCGGATCCAGCGACAGGGACGAAAAGCTGTTGGCGGTAATGCAGATTGGCCCATCCTCACTGTCGCAGGTCACGACAGTAACTCCGGTGGCAAAACGGCCAAAAGCATCGCGCAGGGTTCGCGTGTCGTCCTTATGCGGGACGAATGTATGGTTCATATCGCGCGAGATTGCGTTCATCATGGCACCTCATGTCCCAGCGCCGCCTCATACAGGCGGTACCAGCTTTCACGATCCAGCTTGACCTTCAACGCATCCGACGCGCGCTTGATACGGCCCAGATTATTTGTGCCCAGAACAGGCAGAATGTTTGCCGGATGCGCGAGCAGGAAGGCGACGGCCACAGCGGCTCGGTCCACACCAAATTCTGCGGCGATCTCATCTGCAACAACACCGACCGGAGGGTTTCCGGCCATCAAAAGGCCCCCGCCAAGCGGGGACCACGCCATCAGCGGATGTCCATGCTGTTGATGGAACGCCAGATCGCCGTTAGTAAACGGACCGATCTCTCCAAGCGAGATTTCAATCTGATTGGTGACCAACTGGGTTTTCATTGCCGACTGCAGCAGAGACCAATCCCAAGGGCGGAAGTTTGACACGCCTACAGCCCCGACCTTGCCACTCGCAACCACCTCGTCCAGCGCTGCACCGGTTTCAGTGTGGTCCATCATTGGATCAGGGCGGTGGATCAATAGCAGGTCGATGTGGTCAATCGCCATTTCCGACAGAGACGTATCCACCGATTTCAGAACATGCGCGCGCGACGTGTCGTAGTATTTGACCTTGGCCTCCGCATAGCGACCCATTGGCGCGACGATGTCACATTTGGTGACGATCTCCATCTTCTGGCGCAGGCTGGGATTGGCGCGCAAGGCGTTGCCCAGAACAGCTTCGGCTGCGTATCCACCGTAGATATCTGCCTGGTCGAAGGTGGTGATCCCTTGATCCAGACAAGCCTGTATCTTGGCCTCGACATGCGCTGTCGAGGTGTCACTGTCATCACCCAAGCGCCACATGCCATAGACAAGGCGGCTCATTTCCAGCGTGTCAGATAGTTTCACACGTTGCATTAGCGACGAACTCCGTTGCCCAGCGGGGTTGCCGGGGTGGTTGCTGGCACGCGCCCGTAGGCTTCGGGAAGCGAGCAGGTTTTCAGGTTGGGCATCACGCGGGAGCCAAAATGCTTGGCCTCGTCGATGTGCGGATAGCCCGAAAAGATGAAGGCGCGAATGCCCATCTTCTGATACTCTTCGATTTTAGACATAACTTGATCGGTCGAACCGACCAGCGCAGCACCACAGCCCGACCGTGCGCGTCCGACGCCGGTCCAAAGGCCGGGTTCGACATAACCATACTCATCCGCCAGATCGCGGTTCTTGGATTGATGCGCCACACCCAATGATGTCGCGTCCAACGCCCGCTCGCGGATCGCGCGACCGTATTCGTCATCCAGTTTCGAGACGATGTAGTCGGCGTATTCCTGTGCCTCAGCCTCGGTATCCCGCACGATCATGTGGACGCGCAGGCCGTAGTCCAGAGTACGATTGTAATTCTCGGCAACTGCATGAACGGCTTTCATCCGCTCGGCCAACTGATCCTTTGTTTCCGGCCACATCAGGTAGACATCGCAATGTTCACCGCACAGGTCCAAAGCAGACGGCGAGTAGCCGCCGAAATACAGCAGTGGGCCACCGGTCTGGTAAGGCCGAGCCGGGTCGGTGGTCAGGCCTGAAAAGTTATAGACCTCGCCCGCATGGTTGATTTCGTCCTGCGTCCAGGCCTGTTTCAGGATCTCGACCACTTCGCGCGAACGCTGATAGCGGTACGCACTGTCGGCTTTCTCGCCCGGGAAATCGGACGAGATGATGTTAACCGTCAGCCGCCCCTTTAGCATGTGGTCCAGCGTCGCGATGGTACGGGCCAGCATGATGGGCTGCATTTCGCCACAGCGCACGGCGGCCAGCAGGTTGATCTTTTCAGTGATCGGGGCGCAGCCTGCAACAAAGCTCAACGTATCCTGACCGACCTGGTACGATGACGGACACAGGATGTTGCGAAAGCCTTGCGCCTCGGCCTCTTTCACGATGCCTAAACAATGCTCCCAACTGGATCGCAGATCACCATCGGGCACACCCAGAAACTGGTAGTCATCCGAGCAAAGCGCTGCAAACCACGAAACCTCGGCCGCATCCAGGTCGGGGGATGTGATGGGGACGATGGTCATTTGATTCACGCTCCGTACATCTTTGACTTTCCTCTTGCGTAGCAAGCGCATTGATGTAGATCAATAGTGTATCAATTTTTCCTGCGACCGAGTGAAGCGCCCTCAATGTCCGCCAACAGCCGCAATCCAAATGCCCTGCCGATCTATGTCCAGATCTCAGAGCTTCTGATCCGCGATATTGCTGCGGGCCGTCTGATTGATGGTGAGCGTCTTCCACCTGAACGGGACATGGCTTCGAACCTAAATGTCTCGGTCGGGACCTTGCGAAAATCCCTCGCCGAGCTTGAGAAAAAAGGCATGTTGGAGCGTATTCAGGGTTCGGGCAACTACATCCGCGAGACCGGAACGCAGAACAGCGTCTATGCTATGTTCCGGCTGGAACTGCCCGAAGGCGGCGGGTTGCCGCGTGCCGACATCCTGTCGGTTGATCATCTCAAGAAGCCTGCGAAACTGCCGAAGTTCGGCTTGTCTGATAGCGGTTCGCGTGTACGTCGGATGCGTTATCTGAATGACACAATCATCGCGGTCGAAGAAATCTGGCTGGACGAATCAGCCGGGACCATCGACCAGAACCTGCTGTCCGACTCGCTTTATCGCTATTACCAGCAACAACTTGGCTTCTGGATCACACGGGCAGAGGATCGCGTTTCTGTCAGTGCCCTGCCCGACTGGACACCTGAAGGCTTCACCAAACCTGCGGGCCAAGCCGCAGGGTATATCGAACGGTTCAGTTGGTCTGAGAAAGCTGAACCTATCGAGTTTTCAAAAACATGGTTTGATCCAGATCGAGCCACATATGTTCAACGCCTGAAATAAAAGGAACTGCGCATGACCCGGACCACCAATTACGGGCTGATCGGATGCGGCATGATGGGGCAGGAACACCTGCACAACATTGCTCTGCTTGAGGGCACACGAGTCGCCGCAATCTTCGAACCCGACCCGGAGATGGCGTATAAGGCGCAGGCGATTGCACCCGACGCGCAGATGATGTCTTCCCTTCAGGACCTTCTGGCAGTCAATGATCTGGACTGTCTGGTCATCGCCAGCCCCAACCACCTGCATGTTGATCAACTGGCCGAGATTGCGGAAACCCGCCCCCTGCCCCTGTTGATCGAGAAACCATTGTTCACTGATCCTGCCGATCTTGCACGGCTTGAGCAGTTAGAGCGCAGTTATCCGCACCCGATCTGGGTCGCGATGGAATATCGCTATATGCCCCCGATCACGGCGCTGATCGATGAAGCAGCGACCGCCGGTGGTGGGATCAAGATGCTCACGATCCGCGAACACCGTTTTCCGTTCCTCGAAAAGGTCGGCAATTGGAACCGGTTCAACCGTAACACTGGCGGTACATTCGTCGAAAAATGTTGCCACTTCTTCGACCTCATGCGCCTGATCCTGCAATCAGACCCGGTTCGCGTTTCCGCAAGCGGAGGCCAAGCCGTCAATCATTTGGACGAAGTTTATGACGGCGATACTCCAGATATTCTGGACCACGGCTATGTCATTGTCGATTTTGCTTCGGGCGCGCGCGCGATGCTCGAGCTTTGCATGTTTGCTGAGGGTTCGCGGTATCAAGAAGAAATCTCGGCCATTGGGCGCGATGCCAAGATCGAAGCGCTTGTGCCCGGCCCGGGCCGCTTCTGGCCCGAACATCTGGGCGACGCGCCTGTGCCACAGCTGATCATCAGCCCTCGCGCACCGAAAGGCCCAATCCAGCGCGACATCCCCGTTGATCCCGAGTTGCTGGCGGCTGGCGACCACAATGGCTCGACTTATTACCAGCACAAAGGCTTTCTGGAGCTGGTCAGGGGCGAGCGCGCCAAACCCGAGGTCTCACTGCGTGATGGGATCTGGGCTGTGCGTATCGGCCTTGCCGCACAACAGGCGTCAGAGCAGGGCCAAACGATCAGCCTAGCTGGGTAATTAACAGGGTCAGAAAATCACATTCAGCATCAACAGTGAGACGATCAAGAAGATGATCGTCATGATCCCGCCCGAACGGACGAAATCGGTCACTTTGTACCCAGCTGGCCCCATGATCAGCGCATTCACCTGATGGGTCGGGATAATGAAACTGTTCGAGGTCGAAATCGCGACGGTTAATGCAAAGACCGCCGGGTTGGCACCCGCCGCAACCGCAATTGAAACCGCAAGGGGCACCAACAGAACCGTTGCGCCGACGTTTGACATGACCAGAGAAAATGCCGTCGCCAGAATGGCGACGCCCGCCTGTAGCGCCCAATTCGGCCATCCATCCAAGATGATCATGATCTGCTGCGCAATCCATGCCGCAGTCCCGGTATTCTGCACCGCCTGACCCAACGGGATCAGACACGCCAGCAGAAAGACCGTGTTCCATCCAACTGCTCGATACGCCTCGTCAACACTGAGCACCCGGGTCAACATCATTCCTGCGGCTCCGGTCAGCAAACAGAGCGACAACCGCACATCCGTGAACAGGATCAGTGACAATGAGATCAAGAAGAACAAGAGCGCCCAGCCTACTTTCTGCGGGCGCAATTCATCCTGCGGGAAGTCCGAGGTGACCACAACAAAATCCGGATCACGCTTTATCCGCATTAGGTTGTCCCAGCGGGTATGAGCAACCAACATGTCGCCAGCCTTGAACTTCTCAAGCCCGATCTGGGTGGATTCATGCGTCTCAGTCTCGACATGACTCAGCGTCTCTTCACCCCGGTGGATGGCGAGCAAAGACATTCCGTAGGTTTTACGGAACAGCAATTCGCGAGGGCATTTGCCGATCAGCTTGCTGTCAGGCGTCACGACCACCTCTGCTACCCCAGCATTCGTGGGTGCGAACTCTTCGACAAACACATCCAGATCAGGCAGCACCGTCAGCCCGTACTTTTCGGCAAACTCTTCGACAACCCAGCGCCGACCCACTATCGCCAATCGACAGGGTGCGGCAATCTCGGCTGTTAACACCTGAACCATCGAGGTCTTGCCACGGTAAAAGGTCGAGATGATATAGAGGTGATTTTCAAAGTTGATGTCGGCCAGAATCTGCCCGACCAGCGGGCTGTCGGCCGGAACCACAACCTCGAACACATCAGCCTTCAGCCCGTAGACCCGCTGAAGATATTCCTGAGTCCCGCGCCCGGTACCCGTACTCTCCGACCCTGAATCGCCCGGCAGCACCCAACGCCCCAGCAGCAGGAAATATGCGATCCCCGTCAGGATCAGCACCGCACCGATGGGGGTAACGGAAAACAATCCAAAGGGTTCCATCTTCTGAGCTTCGGGCAGTCCTTCGTTTGCAGTTTGGATCAGGTCATTCAACAGAATAAGCGGCGAGGACCCGACCATCGTCATTGTCCCCCCCAGAATGGCACAAAACCCCATGGGCATAAGCAAACGTGACAACGGAATACCCGATCGCGATGAGATACGGCTAACCACCGGTAGGAACAACGCCGCCGCCCCGACATTTTGCATGAATGATGAGATAACACCGACTGTGCCCGAAACGATCGGCAGCACTCGGTTTTCAGACTTACCACCATATTTCAAAATGACGGACGCGACCTTGTTCATTAGGCCCGTTTTATCCAAACCCGCCCCTACGATCATGACCGCAATGATCGAAATCACGGCATTGGACGCAAACCCGTCAAACAGATGAGGAACATTTGCCAGATTTTCGAGACCCGGTGCATAACTCAGCAGACCCACAATGACCAACACCAGGATGGCCGAAAGATCGATCCTTACAATCTCGGACACAAACAAGAACACCGTGAAGGCCAAAAGCGCCGAGACCACACCCATTTCGTATGTAAACGCCAATTGCTCCACTGGGATCACCTGGTTCCAAAAGCAAATCTAATAGGCATTTCTAGGCAATCAGCGCGGGCCTGTCATGGACTTTGTCTGTTTGGTCGAAATCCATGATTGCAATAACAACCGGCGACGTAGGGTCAGGCTTCATAACCGTTAGATGACGATAGCCCCGAGAGCGAAGGCTGCGAGACAGGCCCTTGGGCAGCGGTCATTGCCCCTCTCGCTCCAGTACTTTCATCGACTGCATAGCGTCTTGTGTGGGCTATAGGCTGCAGAAGCGTTATGCCAGCGCAAATCATTGCGGTTGATGAAAATCATTCCGCGCGACACACGCCTTTCGTCGACTTGGGGTTTTCCATGCGGCTTCGGAAAGAAGAGTTTCAGACCAGCAATCTGCGTGATGCTCGGTCAGAAAAGACTAACCAGATCAAAACTCTGTTCTCCATGTCGTGAAGTATGCAGTGCGATCAAAAATCGATGCATCATGACACGATAAAACCCACCGAACGTCATTGGAAATTTACCTGAAATCTCATAATGATCGGTGCAAAACAGCCGCCGAGAGTTTCAATGCAGTATCACAACAAGCCCTTTGATCAGCTTCAGATCGGTGACACCGCCGAGCTGACTCGGTTCTGCACAGAGGATGATTTTTATGTCTTCGCATCGAATTCCGGCAACCATAACCCTTTGAACCTGGCCGACGAAGATGGGGACGGTGATAACGTAAACGAGGCGATCGCGCCCGAGATGTTTCTTGGGGCTCTGATCTCGGCCGTTTTGGGGAATATCCTGCCGGGCGCGGGTACGCTGTATAAGTCGCAAAGCTTGGATTTTAGCGCCCGGGCATATGCGGGTGAAGAACTGCTGGCCAGAGTTACGGTTATCGAAAAACGCGATAACCGCGAGGTAGTTCTGAAAACTCAGGTGATGCGCCCTAGTGATGAGGCGCTGATCGTGTCCGGCATCGCGGTCGTGATCGCTCCGGAGAAAGAACTGTCATTCAATGAGATTGAAGTGCCTGGTCTGGTCGTCGAGCGGCACCGGCATTTTGATGCACTGCTCGATCGCTCGCGCCCGCTGCCTCCGATCCCCACGGCAGTTGTCGCCCCAGAAGAGCCCAACTCGCTGGGGGGGGCCTTATTGGCGGCGCGTGAAACCATCATCAAGCCGGTCCTGATAGGTGACCCCGACAAGATTGCTGCAGCAGCGCGTGAGATTGAGTTGCCCTTGGGTGACGTCGAGATCGTTCCTGTTAAGGACCATCTGGACGCCGCCAACAAAGCGGTTGATCTGGTTGTCGAAGGACATGCTGAAGCATTGATGAAGGGGCATCTTCATACGGACGAACTGCTACGGGCGGCGTTGCGGCGGGATCGTGGACTTCGCGCGGGGCGCCGATTTACGCATGTCTTCGTCATGGATATACCCGGCCAGCCGCATCCCTTGCTTGTGACCGATGCGGCCATCAATATCGAGCCGGATCTGGAAACCAAGATCGACATCACGCAGAACGCGATCGATCTGGCAATCTCAATCGGAATTGGCGCTCCGAAAGTGGGTGTTCTGTCGGCGGTCGAGACGGTGAATCCGGCTATCCGGTCGTCGATTGATGCCGCATTGCTGTCGAAGATGGCCGAGCGGGGGCAGATCAGGGGTGGCTTGGTCGATGGGCCGCTTGCCATGGACAACGCGGTCAGCCTGGCCGCGGCGCGCACCAAAGGGATCGTGTCCGAGGTGGCCGGACGGGCAGACATTCTTGTCGTACCCAATCTGGACGCAGGCAACATGCTAGCCAAGCAACTGACGTATATCGCGCACGCCGAGGCTGCCGGGGTGGTGCTGGGCGCGCGCGTACCGATTATCCTGACCAGTCGCGCAGATGGTGAAAAGGCGCGGCTGGTTTCCTGTGCCGTCGCGGCCCTGCATGCGGCGCGGATGTCGGGTAAGATCTGATGGACCATATCATCACACTGAATTCAGGCTCGTCCTCGCTGAAGTTTGGGCTGTTCTCCGCGGGCGAAGCAGATCCGATCCTTGTCTGTTCGGGAGAAGTGGAACGCATCGGCAGCCCTGCGGCGCGCATCAAAGCAGAGACCACGGATGGCCGTGTGCTTGCCGATACCGCTTCTGAAGCGCTGTGCGATCAGGCCAGCGCCTTGGACTATATTCTGGATTTGCTGGAACGGCAGTTCCCGTCGGCGGGCGTGACCGCAGTTGGACACCGCATCGTGCATGGCGGCCCGGATAATGACAGGCCCATTCTGCTGACCCCCGAAAGCTTGCAGATGCTGGAAAAACTCGAGCCTTTTGCGCCCCTGCACCAACCTTACAATCTGCAGGGCGCACGTACTGCGATGGACAGGTTCCCCAATGCCAAGCAGGTTGCCTGTTTCGATACCGCTTTTCACCGCCACCACCCTTGGGTCAATGACACCTTCGCATTGCCGACCGAGTATTACGATATGGGCGTTCGCCGCTATGGCTTCCACGGTCTGAGCTATGATTACATCTCGGACCATCTGGCCAAGACTGCGCCGCTGATACATGGCGGACGGGTGGTTGTGGCGCATCTCGGCAACGGTGCCTCGATGTGCGCTATGATCGGAGGTCGCTCGGTCGGTTCAAGCATGGGGTTCTCGGCCATGGATGGTTTGCCGATGGGAACGCGTTGTGGCCAGCTGGATCCGGGTGTTGTGCTGTATCTGATGGATCAGCAAGGCATGAATGCGGATGAGATTTCGGATCTTCTGTATCGTAAATCCGGGTTGCTTGGCCTTTCCGGAATGACCAATGATATGCGTACGCTTGAGGCGTCGAATACGCCGGGTGCACGCAATGCCATCAACTACTACACGTTCCGGATACGCCGCGAGCTGGGCGCTTTGGCCGCTGTGTTGGGAGGTCTGGACGCCGTCGTGTTTACCGGCGGGATCGGTGAGAACTCGACCTATATCCGTGATCGTATCTGCACTGACATGGGGTGGTTGGGTCTTGAACTGGACCACGATGCAAACGCGGACAATCTGCGCGTCATCTCGACCGACCTGTCACGTGTGAAACTGATGGTCATTCCGACGAACGAGGAACTGGTGATCGCGCGTGCCGCGGCTGAGAAAGCCGCATAAATCCCAGTTTTTAGGCTTCTGCGCGCAAAATAATTTGGAAGATCGGGGAAAAAATCGCAGCACTACGGGAATCCCCCAATTTCGCGATCCGCGCAGGTGCGTTAACTTTTCATTAACTACCGGGCCAGTGCGCCCAATCCACTTTCACTAATTTCCCCCGATGAGGGGCTGGCTTCTTACCCCCTTGGCCGGCCCCTCGACCTTTTTTGGGGTCTATGCCTGCGTCAGGATTTTCCGAACAAGTGCAGGCAGTGCGGTACTGTTATCATAGCTGAGCGTGTGCGGCATGTCCGAAACCGGTGACTTTCGATATCCCTGTTCAAACAGCAAAAACGGGACCTGAGCCCGTTGCGCAGTTTCTGCATCAACCTCACTGTCGCCAACGAAGATCTGTGGGCCTGCGGCTTGAAGGGTCTTGAAACAGGCGTGCAAGTGCTCTGGATCGGGTTTGCGTATATCCAGCGTGTCTCCACCAAATACCGTGTTGAAATAGGGTAGCAGGCCAAGTTCGCCCAGCACATGCCGGGCAGGGGCTTCGGGTTTGTTGGTGCAGACCCCAAGCGCACAGCCCATATCTCGAAGCTCGTCCAGCGCCTTGATCACGCCGGGATAAACTACGGTTTGATCGCAGGCGCCTGCATTGTAGTGCTTCAGAGTAAGCTGTGTTAGGTCCTTGTGAAGCGTTGGCTCCAGCCCGCAATGCGTCATCGCCCGCTCGACCAGCTTGGGTAATCCGTTCCCGACGAATCCCCGGATCGTATCCTGAGGCAATGAGGCCTGCCCCTGATCGTGCAGCATTCGGTTTACCGCAGCAGCAAGGTCGGCAAGGCTGTCTATCAGGGTGCCATCCAGATCAAATACGACAACTGCTGCCATCTGCGAATCCGCCTTTGTTTGTTGATATCCAATGCCTAGGTCGTGCTGTGCGACGGCGCAATAGAGACCCGTGGGAGCGATTGAAAAAACAGCAGCTTGACAAACCTTACTATTTTTATCAGATTAATCACACGAACAGATAGCCAGCCCAAAACAGGGTCAGCCAGATCAAGCGAAACGAAGACAGACAAGGCCAAGTGCCACAGATGCTCTGGAGATGCCCCAATGAACGCGCAAACCCCTACCTCGACCCTTAGCTACGCTGTTTCGATGCTTCCGGCCCACAAGGCGGAAGACCTCACCAATGGCGGCAATCTGGCCCATATCGAGCTGGGCGATCAGCTTTATACGCTGCGTATCACCCGCGCAGGCAAACTGATCCTGACAAAATGAGCGCACCTTCTTCGCGTGGCGGGGCGGCTGTTGGCCGTCTGGCTGACCTGAACCCCATTGAGGCCGGAGCCGTCATGTATCTGCGGCTTTGGGGTGATGGGGTCGAAGGCCGGGCAAATGCCGCAAGCGATTTTGACATCGCGCTGGGTGCAGATCAGGGACGCGCCACGATGCTGACGCTGGACCGGCTGTGTTCACTTTGTGCACATCACGGTCGCCGTTCGCTGGTGCGTCATGGGCTGGGATGTGCATGTCTGGGCGCTGATGAGAATTGTTTTGCCCAGATGATCGGTGCCGCCTCTGAAGGGGCGCGTGAAGATGCAATGATGATGGCCTCGCTGATCGTACGGCCCGATTTCGCCCCGGCACTGGCCTCGTTGTCCGAGGAACTGGGCTTGGCGTTACGCCGGATGACCGTTTCGATCCCTTTGCCGACGACCGGGCACCACCCCCCACATTCAGTGCTCCACTGATCGACGGCGACAAAACCCCAGCAATTTCGCTGGGGTTTGTGTTTCTTAGCAGCAGCCGCAGCCCGCATGATGATGATCGTGATCGCACATGGGGGCAGGGCTGTAGTCACCCACTTCGCCAAGAACCTCCCGCAGCGTCCAAAGAATCATGTCGACGTCCTCTGCTTCGATGGTTAGCGGTGGCCGGATTTTCAGGATATTGTCCTTGGGTCCCTCGCTACCGATCAGAATGCGATGATCGCGCATCCGATTCTTGACGTAGCTGCAAATCTCACCGCTTTCCGAGCCATCCGGGTTAATCAGTTCCACACCCAAGAAGAGGCCGATACCGCGCACATCGCCGACACAGCCAAAGTCAGCTTCGATCTGTTTGAGGCCATCCAGCAGGTGAGCCCCCATCACACGGGCGTTCTCTTGCAAGCCTTCATCATCGACGATGTCCAACACCTCTTTCCCGATTCTGCAGGACAGGGTTGAGCCGCCGAAGGTCGAGAAAAACTCGATCCCGTTGTCGAAGCTTTCGGCGATCTCTTTGGTAGTGACCAGCACACCCAGCGGGTGGCCGTTGCCGATGGGCTTCCCCATTACCACGATGTCAGGCAACGCGCCCTGATGTTCAAAGCCGAAGTAATAGTCGCCCAGGCGCCCGAGGCCAGTCTGGACTTCATCGGCAATGCAGACCCCTCCGGCGGCACGGATTTTTTCATATATCGCAGACAGATAGCCTTTTGGTGGAATGATCTGTCCCCCGACTGAGGGGAATGTTTCAGCGATGAACCCGGCTAGGCCTTGCCCTTTTGCCTGCAATGCCGAAATCGCCGGATCAATCAGGTCAGCAAACTTCCGGGCACGCTCGGGGTCATCACGCCGGAACGAACCGCGATAGTCATCCGCGACCTCAACCAGTTCCACCCAATCTGCCTGCCCAATACCGCCAGGTTTGTTGAATTTGTAGGCCGAGATCGCCACCGCAGCGTTTGTGTTGCCGTGATAGCCGTGATCGGGCGTCACGATCCCTTTTGCCCCGGTATGCGCGCGCGCCAGACGCAGAGCCAATTCGTTGGCCTCAGTCCCTGAGTTGACGAAGAAACAGACCTCAAGGTGATCCGGCAGTTTCGACAATACCTTGTCGGCAAAGGCGGTTTGCGCCGGGTGCAGATAGCGCGTGTTCGAATTCATGCGCTTCAGCTGATCCGCTGCAACCGCCTGAATACGCGGATGCGCATGGCCTACATGCGGAACGTTGTTGTAGGCATCCAGATAGGGTCGCCCCCATTCATCGAACAGGTGATGCCTCCAGCCACGCACCAGCATGACCGGGTCGTCGTATGTCAGGCTGAGATTGCCGCCGAAGTGTTCGCGCCTGTCCTGTAGGATCGCCTGCTTGTCGGTTGGTCGATAGAAAATCTTTTCATCAGGCAAGTTCAACAGTGCTGCGGGGTTGGGGCAGACCGCGTGCCAAAGCTCGAGCTCATCAGGATCCGCTACGCCCGGCCAGTCGGCCTGCATACCGTCGGTCGTCAGCGCCAGTTGGAAATGCACATGCGGGGCCCATCCGCCATTCTGACTGGCATCGCCCAGACGGGCAAAAGCTGCACCCTGAGCCACCGGGTCACCTGGTTTCAAACGCTCACTCACCTCAGGGTCCAGATGGCCATAAAGCGTGTAGAATGCATCCCCTTCGGGCGTTTCGTGGTGCAGGATCACAACCCCGCCATAGTCGAGATGCGCGTCCCTGTTTTCAACGGCTTCGACCCGACCGCTGAGAGGTGCATGCAGCACTGTTCCGGCGGGTGCAAACACATCCACGGCCAGATGCACTGTGCGCCGATCCGACGCTTTCCACGGTCCCTTGCGAAACCCCGGCTCAGCATAGATCAGGCGAGGCTCGCTGTAATACCCAAGCCAGGGACCTTCCCCAAACTCCTCACCGACCCGCGCCGCCTCGTCCAGCGGCATGTGGAACGGGTTTTGCGGCCAGGTCGAGTTCTCCACCGACAGTGAGCCCATTGGCGTGTCGCTCAGATCCTGCCCGAACATCTGCGCGAAATGTCCACGATGGTTGGACAGATAGGCATGGATGCGCTCGGCCCCATCCACAACGGGCAAGCCACACGCGGCGCGCAATCGGGCGGGCATGAGTGCGCCATTGATTGCCTCATTTTCAATCAATCGCCACGCCGGGGCCTGGCTGATCGTGACATACGGATCATCCGGGTTCTCAATCGCCATCAGCGTCGAATTCACCACGGACACCGCCAACCGTGCTTGCAACAAAGGCCAGATCAGGTCGATCTCATCCGGGCGTAACCGATTGGCGGCGTGATAACCGCGTACCAGCGCAGCCAATGCGCGCTCGGGTTTAGGGTGCTCCAGAACGACATAGGCCCCGGCAATAGCCAGATCGCAAACGCGCGGCGCCGCGCACATGTCGCCAAGATCGATCAGACCCGAGATGCTGCGTCGTTCGCCCAGATTGCCTTCAACAAGGATATTGTAATCATTGGCATCATTGTGAATCGCCTGTTTTGGCAATGCACCCAGTTGATCAGAGATCGCCTCAAAATCCGCTGTGATTTGTTGAACGCGCGCGCGTCGTGCCGGATCAGAGATGGCCTCTAGTTGGTCGACGATCCAACTCGCCCGCGTCAAATCCCATTTGAAATCGGCGCGATGCAAGCCCTCGTGGGTGAACCCCTCCAGCGCCCGGTCGGTTGCGCCCAGAACACGGCCCAGTTTTAGTATTAGGTCTTCGGTCTTGGGCGCGCTGCTTGCATAGCATGCCCCCGGCAGTCGTTCCTGCAGCCAGACCTGTCGCGGTTGCCCATGCGCGTCGGCAATCTCAGGCAACATCATCCCGTTCAAATCGGGATAAACGGCAGGAAAGGGCAATCCGGGCGCTGCTGCGCTGAGATGTCCCAGCGCCTTGATCTGTAGATCGACCAATGCCGCATCGCACCCCGCGTGCATCACCTTGAGCACATAATCCTGCCCGTTGGTGGCTTCGACCAGAAAGTTGAGGTCGTACTCCCCATCCAGACGCGTCAGACGGGCGTCCAGACCCCAGTGTTCACGCAGGCGACCAGCCCAGAAAGTGTTCAAGTCGCTCATGCGCTATCTCTTGCAACTGCCACGGTGATCCTCTTCATCTGGCCAAAAATATCTTCGGGCGGAGTCGCGCCCTGGCGCGATGGGGCAGACAGCCCCCCCCTTTGCTCAGTCCAGTGCTCGCAACCGTTTGAACAACGAGGACGTATCCCACCGGCCCCCGCCAAGTTTCTGCACGTCTTTGTAGAACTGGTCGACCAGCGCCGTCACTGGTAGTGAAGCCCCGGTCTCATTGGCGGTATCTAGACAGATTCCCAGATCCTTGCGCATCCAGTCGACTGCAAAGCCATGCTCAAAATGGTCATCCAGCATGGTCTCATACCGGTTCGCCATCTGCCAGCTGCCTGCCGCGCCTTGGCTAATCACCTCGACCACAGCCCGACCATCCAGCCCAGCCTTTTCGGCAAAATGTAATGCTTCGCTCAGGCCCTGCACCAGCCCTGCAATCGCGATCTGGTTGCACATTTTGGTCATTTGACCCGCGCCGCTGTCCCCAATGCGGCGGCAGATTTTGGAATAGACCTGCATCACTGGCTCAGCAGCACGATAAGCGTCCATGTCACCGCCGCACATGATCGATAGCACACCATTTTCGGCTCCCGCCTGACCGCCCGAGATCGGGGCGTCCACAAAAGCAACCCCCTGTGTCATGCCAGCCTCGTACAACTCACGCGTGACCTTGGCCGAGACGGTGGTGTGATCAACAAATACCGCACCCTTGGCCATTCCGTGAAAGGCGCCATCTTCACCTGTGCAAACCATACGCAGATCGTCGTCATTGCCAACGCAGGCCATCACGAACTCTGCCCCTTCTGCGGCTTGCCGCGGTGTCAGGGCCATCGCGCCGCCATGCTGGGCGACCCAAGCCTCGGCCTTGGATGCGGTGCGGTTGTAGACGGTGACTTCGTGGCCGGCAGCCTGAAGATGCCCGGCCATCGGGTAGCCCATGACGCCTAGGCCAAGGAACGCAACTTTTGCCATGTGATGATCCTCTCTGTTATCCGCTCCTGCCTCGAGCGGACGGCAGGTCGTGATGTTTAGAAAGGACAAAGCAAAGCTTGGGCCAAAGGGCAACCCTGCGTCACAATTTGCTGCCCAGATCCATAGGGATCGCGCGCCATTCGTTTCACATCTGAACTGGCGCGGATTTCAGCTTCGTATATCGCCAGCAGCTTTGAGCTCAGCCAATTCCCGCAGCAAACGCTGGTTTTCTGCTTGCAGAACAGCCAGTTGCTGACCCAGATCATTCAGATGTGGCCGAAGCTCGGCCTCGGTAAAGCGCGACGTGATGTGGCGGGGGCAATTCCAGTCAAACGCTTCAACTTTGATGATCGCGGCCCGTTCTGCCTCGGTCTCGGAGCCTTCGATGTAAAGATCAGTTGCTGCCGCGGCACCTTCCTTGAATGTCATCCGCCCAAGAATCTTGAGACGGCGCTGGTTCGCGTAATCCATCAAGATCAACGCCACATGGTCGTTTCCATCCAGGTTGCCGCGCGAGATATATTGTTTGTTACCAGACAGGTCCGCATAGCCGATGGTGTGCGGGTCCAGCACCTTCAGAAACCCTATCGGCCCACCGCGAAACTGCACATAAGGCCAGCCGGTTTCTGAGACGGTGGCCTGATAGAACCCGTCGCGGGCGCGAATGAACGCCTCTTCGGTCGGTCCGATTTGGTGGCCCTGTTTTGGTCCTAGGCTCAGGAATTTCGCGTAGGTCGCTGCGGATCCCATGCGTTCTTGATGGGCGCGAACGGCGGGTGTGAAGGTCAGTTCAGAAAAGGCGCGGGGCATTATGCTGTCTCCTGGGTCTTCCGGGGCGTTTGCGCAATATGGTCGATGATGGCCTGCTCTGTCAGGCGTGGGAACACAGATGTGAACGTTTGGCCCCAAATTCGGCAACGGTGCCAAGGACGTTGCGTAGTATCTGTCCTGGACGCCACGTCACATGGATTGGAAGGAATCACACACCCGGCTAGTTTTGGGCAAACACCTGATCTGGAGAGCTATTTGATGTCGCTTTTTACCAGCACCGCCGCCTGGGTTACTGACGAACACCGAATGTTTGCTGAAATGGCGGGCCGGTTCATGGATGATGCCTTGGTACCCAATACCGAGAAATGGGCCGAGAACGGGGCGGTTGATCGTACCTTTTGGTTGCAGGCGGGAGAGACGGGTCTGATGGCCGGTTCGATTGCTGAGGAATATGGTGGCGTCGGCGGCGGGATGGGTTTCGATTCCGTTACTTTGTATGAGCAGACTGCGCGCGGGGACGCAGGATGGGGATATGGCATCCAGTCTATCGTGACCCACTACATCACCGCTTATGGCAGTGAGGATCAGAAACAGAAGTGGCTGCCGAAACTGGCCTCGGGTGAGATGATCGGCGCGCTGGCCATGACCGAGCCGGGCACGGGATCGGATGTGCAAGCCGTGAAGACGACCGCTGAGAAGGATGGCAATTCTTATCGGCTCAACGGGTCCAAGATATTTATTACCAACGGGCAATCGGCTGATCTGGTTATCGTGGCTGCCAAAACTGACAAGTCGTTAGGGGCGAAGGGTGTCTCTCTGATTGTGGTCGAAACCGACGGGGCTGATGGATTCCGGAGGGGGCGGAACCTCAAGAAACTGGGAATGAAGGGCAACGATACGGCTGAGCTGTTCTTTGAAGACGTAAAGGTGCCAATGACCAACCTGCTGGGCCCGGAAGAGGGGCAGGGGTTCTATCAACTAATGAAGCAGTTGCCGTGGGAGCGGCTGACCATCGGGATCATGGCGCTGGGCGCGATCGATTTCGCCATATCGCAGACGGTGGAATACGTGCAGGAGCGCAAGGCGTTCGGACAGCGGGTGATGGATTTCCAGAACACCCGTTTCAAGTTGGCCGAGTGTAAAACCAAGGCCGAGGTGCTGCGCAGTTTCGTCAATGACTGCATTGGTAAACTGGAGGCCGGTGAATTGGATGCTGCGACGGCCTCGATGGTGAAATACTGGGGCTCTGAGGTGCAGAACGAAGTGATGCACGAATGCCTGCAACTGTTCGGCGGCTATGGGTTCATGATGGAATACCCAATCGCGCGGCTTTATGCAGATGCGCGGGTCCAGATGATTTATGGCGGGACGAATGAAGTCATGAAAGAACTCATCGCCCGTTCGCTGGACGTCTGAACCAAAACACTCCCGCCCGTCTTCGACATTCCTAGCGGAACGTCTCATCCCGTTGGGCCAGGCAAGCGCGGGCGCAGCCCGCGCTTGCCTGGCCCCGCTACCGTCCGCCGGACGCAAGGCCGAAGGCCGCGCAGGGTTTGGCTGTTGCTGGCGTTGATGCCTGACACTTCGCCTGTCATTGTGATCACGGAATAGTCAGACTTGGAGGGAACCTGGTATGGAGAAGTCCAACAAAGATCGCATATCTGCCCTGCTCAAAAGCATCGAAACGGGCGATCCGGGCCCGGTGTCGGTGGTAGATGAAGCCCGATATATCCAGCACAATCCGCAAACCCATGAAGGCAGCGAGGGTCTTGCATCCCTATTCAAACGGCTGTCTCAGACCTCACCGCGCGTGAATATCGTACGCGCCTTTGAAGACGGCGATTTTGTCTTCGCACATACGGAATATGATTTCTCACGGCGGAATATCGGCTTCGAAGTGTTCCGGTTCGAAGACGGGCAAGCGGTTGAGCATTGGGACAATATCCAGAAGCGGTTGGGGCCAAACAGCTCGGATCACAGTATGGTGGATGGTCCGACTGAAGTTCGGGATGTCGAGAAAACCGAGGAGAACCGGGCCTTTGTTCGCGCCTTCGTCGAAACCGTGTTGATTGCCGGGGATCTCGACCAGATAGAGGCCTGTATCAATACTTCCGCTTACGTAGAACACAGCCCGCAGCTCTCGGATGACTTGACTGCCTTGAGGACCGCATTGGCCGATAGGAACGCCCTAAACTATCAGTATCTGCATCGGGTATTGGCGGAAGGGGATTTTGTACTGACCGTGTGCGAAGGTGAATATCAGGGCACTCACAGCGCATTTTATGATCTGTACCGCGTTGCGGATGGCAAGATCGTCGAACACTGGGACACGGTTGAGGCCATCGCACCACGCAGCGAATGGAAGAATGATAACGGTAAGTTCTGAGGTTGCGTTAGGCGTGGGCGTCTGCCCCAATCTGTTCACTGATCCAGGCTTGGAAAGACCGTAACGGCTCGGGCATCGAGCGGTCATGCGGCCAGACCAGATAATAGCTGCCAAGGCTCACGCGCGGTCCGTCCCATGCCTGGACAAGCCGCCCGGTGCGCAAATCATCCTGCACCAGATATGACGGTAACAGAGCCACGCCCAACCCATGAATCGTGGCCTGAATCATGGTCGAAAACTGATCGAACAGCATCCCCCGCAGGCCGGTGACGGGCTGGCCCTGTATCTCAAACCAGCGCTCCCAGGCATCCGGACGCGACTCCAGATGCAGCAGTGGCGCGGCGCGGAGAGCATCCAAGTTACTGAAATTGAAGGCGGTAAGGGCAGGGGCGCAGACCGGCAGGACCTCTTCCCGCATGATCGGCAGATACTGAACGCCCGCCCAATCCTGCTGACCGAAATGGATCGCGGCATCAAATGGCTCAGTCGTAAAATCAAACGGTTTGAGGCGGGTCCCCAGATTGACAGTAACCTCGGGATGACCTCGCGCAAAATGCTGCAGGCGGGGTGCCAGCCAGTGCATGCCGAACGCTGGAAGGATCGACAGGTCAAGTGACCCGCCCGCCGGATTGGCTTTGAGTTTCAGTGCGGCCTGCGCCAGATTCTGAACAGCAGACCTTGCGGTTTGCACATAGACTTTGGCTGCAGGCGTCAGGTGCAGTCGCATCTGGCTACGCTCGATCAACTGGACTCCCAGCTGATCCTCCAACGTCTTCAATTGCCGGCTGATCGCGCTTTGTGTCAAGGACAGCTCAGCTGCAGCAGCAGATGCGCTGCCTAGCCGATCTACGGCTTCAAGCGCAAGCAAGGACGAGATTGAAGGCAAGAAACGGCGGGGTGCAATCATATGACAATTCCTCATACCTATTGAACGCAATAGCACTGGTTTTTTCCTGCCGCCAGAGCGATGACTGGTGCGCCACATCACCTTTGTGGCCGAGAGGGTGCCGCGCCATCCGCGATCTTGAAATTCACGTCGGAGCGCGGGACAAATCAGCAAGCGGGTCGCACCCGCGCAGAGGTTCCCCAAGGCCGATGACACCAACAAGACAAAAGCGAGAGACATGGACCGCGCCCAGATCGTACATGAGAATTTCCTGACCCGTGTCGCAAATCGTGATTTTCCCGACGGAGCCCCGCCGCGCGTCGGTCTGGGCTATGCTGAAGCCGTTTCGCTATTCCGGTCGCAAGTTCTCAGCCGCGCGTTGGATCGGACCAGCCGGGCGATGCAGAAGGCAGGGCAGGGGTTCTACACCATCGGCTCATCTGGCCACGAAGGGATGGCCGCCGTCGCGCACGCATTGCGCCCAAGCGATATTGCCTTACTGCATTACCGGGATGCTGCGTTTCAGATCGCGCGTGCCGAACAGGTGCCGGGCCAGCAGATCGCGTGGGATATGCTGCTCAGCTTTGCGTGCTCGAAAGAGGACCCGACCTCGGGCGGGCGGCACAAGGTGTTGGGATCAAGGGCGCTGATGATCCCGCCGCAGACCTCGACCATCGCCAGCCATTTGCCCAAAGCCGTTGGTGCGGCTTATGCGCTGGGGGCAGCCCGGCGACATGCGCCCGAACATCGCGTGTTGCCGGAAGACGGGATTGCGATGTGTTCATTTGGGGATGCCTCGGCCAATCACTCCACCGCGCAGGGGGCGATCAATACGTCAGGCTGGACCAGTGTGCAATCGACACCGCTGCCGCTGCTGTTCGTGTGTGAAGACAACGGGATCGGGATTTCGGTCAAAACGCCCAAGGGCTGGATTCAGGCGTCGATGGAGCATCGTCCGGGGATCAAGTATTTTCAGGCCAATGGGTTGGACATTTATGAAACCCATGCGGTCGCGAAAGAGGCTGCAGATTATGTCCGCAAGCGCAGGAAACCGGCCTTCCTGCATCTCAGAACCGTGCGGCTTTATGGCCATGCCGGGGCGGATGTGCCCACGACCTATCTGCCGAAAACTGAGGTTGAGGCGGATGAGGCCAATGATCCGCTTTTGCACACCGTACGACTGCTGGATCAGGCGGGTGCATTGTCGCCGGATCAGGCGTTAAAAATCTACAGCGATACCTGCACCCGAACGGATCGTGTGGCTACAGAGGCTGCCAGCCGTCCCCATCTTGCCAATGCGACCGAAGTGATGGCAAGCCTGATCCCGCCTAAGCGCTCTTGCATACCGACCAACGGCCCGAGCGCTGAGGCGCGTGCGAAGACCTTTGGCGCAGATATGCGCGCGATGGATGAGCCGCAGCCGCTCAGCCGCCTGATCAACTGGGCGCTGACCGATCTGATGTTGGAACATGCCGAGATCGTTTGCATGGGCGAAGATGTGGGCCGCAAAGGTGGCGTTTATGGCGTCACACAAAAGCTGCAGCAACGCTTTGGTCCGGACCGCGTGATTGATACGCTGCTGGATGAACAATCCATTCTGGGTCTCGCGATCGGTATGGGCCATAACGGTTTCATCCCGATCCCCGAGATCCAGTTTCTGGCCTATCTGCACAATGCCGAGGACCAGATTCGGGGCGAAGCCGCAACTTTGCCGTTCTTCTCGAACGGGCAGTTCACCAACCCTATGGTGCTGCGGATTGCGGGGCTGGGATATCAGAAGGGCTTTGGCGGGCATTTCCATAACGACAACTCTCTGGCCGTCTTGCGGGATATCCCTGGTGTCATCATCGCCTGCCCGTCGACCGGGGCCGATGCAGCACTGATGCTGCGCGAATGCGTGCGGTTGGCGCGCGAAGAGCAGCGGGTCGTGGTGTTTCTTGAACCGATCGCACTCTACCCGATGCGCGATCTGCATGCGGCGCAGGATGGCGGGTGGATGACCATCTATCCTGCGCGGGATCAGAAAATTGCGCTGGGCGAGGTGGGAGTACACGGGAACGGTACCGATCTCGCCATCGTGACCTATGGCAACGGGCATTACCTGTCGCAACAGGCCCTGCCAGAAATTGAGGCGGCGGGTCTGAAAACCCGGATTATCGATATGCGTTGGCTAGCTCCTCTGCCAGAAGAGGCTTTGCGCGAAGCCACCAAAACATGCGCGCATGTTTTGATCGTCGACGAATGCCGCAAGACCGGCAGCCAGTCCGAGGCGCTGATGACTTTCTTCGCCGAACAAAGTTCTTCTACTCGAACTGCCCGCGTTGTGGCCGAGGATTGCTTTATTGCAACTGGCCCCGCCTATGCCGCACCTCTTCCTTCGAAAGACGATATCGTTGCCGCAGCGCTGGCTTTGACAGGAGCAGCCTCATGACCCGCACCGCCGTTGTGATCTGCCCGGGCCGGGGCACTTATAACAAGCCTGAGCTGGGCTATCTGCACCAACATCATTCGGATCGTATGGACTTGTTCCGCAGCTTCGACGCCATTCGCGCCGGAACCGGACAGGATGCGATTACTGCCTTGGATGGGGCTGATCGCTTTAGCGTCGGGAAGTACTCGCGCGGCGATGTGGCCTCACCCCTGATCTATGCTGCCGCGTTGGCCGATGCGCAGGCATTGGCCAACGATATTGAAGTCGTCGCCGTCACTGGTAACTCGATGGGCTGGTATATTGCGCTAGCCACCGCAGGGGCATTGACCCCTGGGAACGGGTTTCGCGTGGTCAATACGATGGGCACGCTGATGCAGAAGCACCTGATCGGCGGTCAACTGGTTTACCCATTCGTCGATGAGACATGGGCGAATGATCCTGCCCGCAAAGCCGCATTGCTGGATGAGGTGGCGAGGATCGATGCGTCGCGCGATCATTCTCTGGCGCTTTCGATCGATCTGGGCGGGATGCTGGTATTGGCAGGCAATGAGGCGGGTCTCACGGCGTTTGGGGCGGCACACCCCACCGTGCAGGATCGGTTCCCATTGCGGCTGGCCAATCACGCCGCCTTTCATACGGCGCTGCAGGCCCCGGTGGCGGCGGAAGGTCGGGCGCAATTGAGTTCTGATCTTTTTGCTCAGCCCAAGTTCCCGATGATTGACGGGCGTGGCAAAATCTGGTGGCCCGGCGCAACTGACACGAGTGAGTTGTGGGACTACACGCTGGGCCATCAGGTGACCGAGACCTATGACTTCACCCATGCGATCCAGACGGCCGCACGCGAGTTCGCGCCCGATCTGTTCATCGTCACCGGCCCCGGTGCAACGCTGAGCGGCGCGGTGGCGCAGTCACTGACACTGGGGCGCTGGCGGGGCATGACCGACAAGGCGTCATTCCAGTCGCATCAGGAGGCGGATCCATTCCTCATCGCCATGGGGCGGGCTGACCAGCGCGCCCTTGCAACCAACTGAGACCAGCCTGATGATCGGCGAAACTTTGGCGAGGCCCGGGCATGCGCGACTATGATCAATCGTTATGGCGGCAGACCTGTCGCGAGCGTATCGACACGCAAAAGCTGTCTGATGACGTAAGCGTTGATCTTGCCGTGATCGGCGGTGGTTACACCGGGTGTTCTGCGGCCTTGACCGCAGCAAAAGCGGGGGCTTCGGTGTGCCTGCTCGAAGCGCATCAGATCGGCCATGGTGGATCGGGGCGGAATGTCGGTCTCGTCAACGCAGGGCTTTGGCTGCCACCCGATCAAATTCGGTCACATCTGGGGCAAATGGCGGGGGATCGGTTGATCGATCTGCTGGCTAACGCGCCGTCAGACGTGTTCGAGTTGATTGAAGCGCACGGGATTGACTGCGAGCCTGAGCGGCAAGGCACGTTGCACTGTGCTCATTCGGCCTCGGGCTTTGGTGATCTACGTACACGCCACGCACAGCTGAGCGCTTCTGGTGCGCTGGTCGAATTGCTCGATCCTGACGCGTCGCGCCAGCGGACGGGCAGTCCGGCAGTCCACGGCGCATTGTTTGACCCCCGCGCGGGTACAATTCAGCCGCTGGGCTATGCGGTGGGACTGGCCCGCGCCGCACAGAATGCGGGGGCGCAGATATATACGCAAAGCCCGGTTCGATCTTTGCGGCAGGAAGCCGGGGCTTGGGTGCTGCAGGGGGATGGTGGAACCGTACGCGCAAGATCGGTTATTCAGGCGACCAACGCTTATCATCAGGGCATCGCCGATATGGCGCCCGACTATGTGCCGGTCTATTACTTCCAATACGCCACCGCGCCGCTGTCTCATAACCTGCGGGCCAGCATATTGCCCAAAGCAGAGGGATGCTGGGATACGGGCCTGATCATGACATCCTTCCGATTGGACCATGCAGGACGGTTCATCATTGGCGGCATGGGCGATCTGAGCAGCGCCGGAGGATTTGCACACAAATCCTGGATCAAGCGCAAACTGGCTGCACTTTATCCGCAATTGGCGGATCAGCCGTTGATTGAGGGCTGGCATGGGCGGATTGCCATGACTTCGGATCATATTCCCAAAATCACTCTGATCGGTCCAAATGCGTTAGCAGCGCATGGGTTTTCGGGGCGTGGGATCGGGCCGGGCACCGTGTTCGGGCGTTTGATGGCCAAAAGCCTGCTCAAGGACGATCCGTCCTTGCTGCCGGTTCCGTCAGTGGCTGAGTATAGCGAAAACTGGACTGGTCTGCGCCGCGCTTTCTTCGAAACCGGCGCGGCGCTGACACATCTTGTTAAGGCGCGGTTCTGAGTTCAGACAGACCGGGTGATACCGCCATCGACGCGGATGTTCTGCCCGGTTATGTAGCCTCCGCCTTCGGAGGCGAGCATAGCCACGACCGAGGCGATCTCATCATAGCTGCGCCCGTAGCGGCCCATCGGGATGCGTGTGCGGAACTCTTCTTTTTCCGGAAGGCTGTCGATGAACCCGGGCAAGACGTTGTTCATGCGGATGTTGTCGGCGGCGTATTTGTCCGAGAACAGCTTGGTAAACGCCGCCAGCCCGGCGCGGAATACGCCCGAGGTAGGAAAAACCGGGTCCGGTTCAAACGCAGCAAAGGTTGAGATGTTGATAATCGATCCACCGCCCTGCGCTTGCATGATAGGGGTCACCAACCGCGTAGGTCTTACGGCATTCATGAAATAGACATCCATGCCGGTGTGCCAGTCCTCATCGGTCAGCTCAAGCACCGCAGCGCGGGGCCCGTGCCCGGCTGAGTTCACCAGCACATCGATCCGCCCCCAATGGGACATTGCTGCATAAACCAGTTTTTGCAGGTCATCATTTGACTGGTTCGAGCCGGTGATGCCCACACCGCCCAATTCATGTGCCAGCGCCTCGCCCTTGCCCGACGAGGACAGGATGCCGATTTTGAAGCCATCAGCCGCCAGTCTACGCGCGGAATCCGCGCCCATGCCGCTGCCGCCTGCGGTGATCAAAGCTACTTTTTCCATCTTCACGCTCCTATGCCTTGTTTCGCAAGAAGATGGCGCAGTAACCTCGATTTGACCAATCAGTTCTGTTGCGCAGTGACAGTAGAAAATCTACAGTTTAGCTATGCCCGCTCTTCCACCTCTCAACGCGATGCGCGCCTTCGAGGCCTCGGCACGCCATCTGAATTTTCGTCTTGCTGCGGAAGAAATCGGCGTAACCCAAGGGGCCGTTGCGCAACAGGTGCGCGGCTTGGAAGCGCGGCTAGGGACGGCGCTGTTCGAACGCCTTCCGCGTGGGTTGCGCCTGACCGAAGCGGGGCGTCGGTTCCACGCGCCGCTGCGTCGGGCGTTTCGGCTGATTGAAGAGGCTGTCGATGAGCTGGCTGATCAGCGGCAGATCACGATCTCGGTCACGCCCAGCTTTGCCTCAAAATGGCTGGTTCCGCGTCTGAACGATTTTGTGACCCGCTACCCCGATATCTCGGTGCAGGTTGACGCGCGCGAGCGGTTGGCGGATTTCCAGTCTGATGGAATCGATATTGCAGTACGCCAGAGCCGTTCACAGGTTGCTCGAGATCTGCAAGCAACACCTTTGTTCTCCACCGAATTCGTTGTCGTGGGCAGTCCGGACCTCGCATCGCAAATTTCAGGTCCAGACGACCTGATGCAACACGTTTTGCTCAGTGATTCCCATGGGCTGTGGCCGTTGTTTCTTGAACGCGCCGGGGTCGAGGGGAAGCCACGGATGATGAGTTTCAGCCAGACAAGTCTGGCGATAGACGCCGCTGTCTCGGGGCAAGGCTTTGCACTTGCCAATGCGCCACTTGTGTCTGCGGAACTGACTTCGGGTCGGTTGGTGCAGCCGCTCTCTGAGGTGCTGGTTGACGATCTGAGCTTTTTCATCGTCACCCCGCAGAAACCGCGCCAACCGGAACTGGTGAAACAAATGCGCGACTGGTTGCTATCTCAGGTCTGAAGCGAGGCCGCAATCGCGTCGATCCGGTCGCGTAACCAACGATGTGCCGGGTCGTTGGCCGAGCGTTGGTGCCAGACCATATAGATTGACACTGCTTCGCATTTGAACGGCAGTGGCGCACTGTCCAGCGTGGCAAGCGGCCCGCATTTCATCAACTCCGTATCGGTCGAGATCAGGTCGCTGCCTTTCACGAATGGCGGGATCGCGTTGAAATGCGGCAGGGTTACGACGGGCGGTCTGATCTGGCTTTGATCCACGCCACGCATCACGGCACGGGCGTTGCGCCCGTCGGCAAATCGCACCTCGACATGATCGCTATTGCAATAGGACCGCCAATCCTCAGGCGGATCACGGAGAGCGGCATCATAGAATACCAACAACGGGCTGGTGATCAGCCGCTTCTGAAAGATATCCGGCCCGTCCGGTGGCAGCGGGGTGAGCATCAATTGACACCGGTCGCTGCGCAGCAAGTCCGGGTCGGGAACACCCGACGGGATGAACTCCAGCCGCAACCTGACGCCTTCGGCGCGTGTCGCCCGCAGAAGTTCGGGAAATATCAACTCACGCGGCATGTCGTTGGTGGCGATCTGAATGTCCATCTGTTCGGACAGCGGATCAAACGGGCGACCTTCTGTCAGGGCGCGCATGTTGTCCAGCACCTGTTGCACCGGCTCTTTCAACGACAAAGCGCGTTCGGTCGGGGTCAGCCCCTGACCGGATCGGACAAATAGTGGATCGCCCAGCACTTGCCGCAACTTGCCCAGCGTATGGCTGATGGCCGATTGCGTCACCCCTAACCGGTCGGCAGCTTTCGACACCGAGCTTTCTTCGAGTATCGTCAGGAACACCCGTAGGACCTTGCCGTCCAGATCTGTGAAATCAATTCTGCTCATATCATTTATGATTATTCATGAATGGTTTTGGTGTCCATGCCGGGGTAGGGGAAAGGGCAGCTAACTGGAGGCGCGCGATGGGGATCCGCTTTTTCTCGGACAAGAACAGGCCTGTTCACATGGGTCCGTTCCCGCTGGAACGGCTGGCGCGGCTGGATCGGATGCCTGATCTGGCGCAGGTCGAACCGATGTGTGCGCTTAGCTTTCGCAAGCCCGAGCAGCCCGAAAGCATCGTGAATGCGATGGGCGAGTTTCAGGCGATGATGGATGCAATTCGGGATGGATTTGTGAACCCCGTCGCATCGGAAATTCCTGCCAACCCAGCAGATCGTGCCAATCATCTGAAAGCGTTTGGCTATTTCAACGATGCGTCGATGATGGGCTGCGGGCCGCTACCCGCGGAGGCGATGTTGGCTGAGCCTCGGCGCAACCCGGATATCGACCGGCTGGCACATGCGCTTAGGACGCGGCAAACCAAAACGCTGGCCTCGGGCATCGATGTGATCATGGCGGATCTAAAAGAAAGCATGGAGGCCGCGCCACGCCCGATGGACCGTCATCGCCATACGCTCGTGTTTCTCTATGAGTTCAACCGCGATCCGGACCCCTCGGAGCCCGGGTCCGATTGGATCATGGATGCGCAGGATCACCGCGCCTGTTTGCTTGCCACCGAGAATGCTGTGGTCATTGCCAACTACATCCGCCTCCTGGGTTTCGATGCGCGGGCGCATACGGCGATGTCCTCTGAGGTTGATCTGGGCAAGCTGGCAGTTGCTGCGGGTCTGGCCTCGGTTGAGGATGGTGCGGTTGTGGTGCCTTGGTTGGGTAAGCGGTTCGGATTGGCCGCTGTGACCACCGAAATGGAGATCGCGCATGACCGACCCTTGCGACCGCTGGCCGAACAACCGTGGTTCCGCACGCAAGGACCTGCATGGTGGCTGGGTGCAGGCTTCGCCAAGAACGCTCTGAACCGGGATGCCTATGCCAAGCGGCGCTATGTGGACGGGGCACATCCTTTTGAAAACCTCAAACGAGTCGACACACCGACCACCTATATCGACGAGCAAAACGTAGCCCGGGTGCCCAAACGCGCAGACATGTTTGCGCGGGCTCAGTTCGGCGACATGGGAAAATCGCTGCAGGATGCGACAAAGGGCGGGCATTACGTGCGCAAATCCGCCCCCAGCTTCGCCCAACGCCGCGCGCTGGGCGCATTTGTTTTGCTGCAGGACGGTGACAGCGCCGAGGCTGTACAGCCCACAGATACCGAAAGAAATGCCGCGAATATCAAGGCTGCAACCTATTTCCTTGGGGTCGATGCGGTCGGGCTCAGCCGGTGCCCCGAGTGGAGCTGGTATTCCCATGACGCCACCGGAGAAGAAATCGTTCCGCCCCATGATCAGGCGATCAGCATGATCATCGACCAGGGCTATGAGACGATGGAAGGCGCCAGCGGGGATGACTGGATCAGCGTGGCCCAATCCATGCGCGCCTACCTGCGGTTTTCACTGCTGGGGGGCGTGATCGCGCAGCAAATCCGAAATCTCGGCTACAAGGCCAAGGCGCATACGGTGATGGATGGCGAGGTGCTGCAACCGCCGCTGCTGCTGTTGTCGGGGTTGGGCGAGGTCAGTCGGATCGGTGAGGTGATCCTGAACCCCTATCTTGGCCCGCGCCTGAAATCCGGTGTCGTGACAACCGACATGCCGATGACGCATGACAAGCCCATCGATTTCGGCCTTCAGACGTTTTGCGAAAGCTGCAACAAATGCGCTCGGGAATGCCCTTCGGGCGCGATCACTGCCGGGCCAAAGCTGATGTTCAACGGCTATGAAATCTGGAAATCCGACAGCCAGAAATGCGCCACTTACCGTATCACCACGCCCGGGGGGGCGATGTGCGGACGATGCATGAAGACCTGCCCATGGAATCTCGAAGGTATATTCAAGGAACGCCCGTTCCGATGGGCCGCGATGAATATTCCGCAGGCCGCGCCTGCATTGGCCAAACTGGATGATGCGGTCGGCAATGGTGGTCTAAATAACATCAAGAAATGGTGGTGGGATATCGAGCTGGAACCTGACGGGGCCTATCGCCCGTCGCAGCACCCATTGAACCGGCGGGACCTACAAAAAGACCTCGATTTGAAGTACGAGGATCAGACGCTTGCGGTCTACCCCGCTCCGCTCGCTCCGCACCCATGGCCCTATCCCTTCAACATGGACCGGGAAGCCGGAATTGCCGCCTATGAGGCGATGGTCACAGCTGAAGACTACAAAGCGCGCAAAACGGCAGGCGATATGTCTGTGATCCACCGTTATCAGGTCGCAGGGGACGCCCCGGTGATGCGGGTGGAACTAACCAAGGTCGACAAGATGACCTCGGATGTCACCAAGTACGAGTTCTCAACCCTCGACGGTGCGCCCTTGCCGAAATGGACTGCGGGCGCGCATCTGGACGTGCTGGTTTCGCCCGAATTCCTGCGGCAGTACTCGATGTCGGGCGATCCCTCCGACCGCAACACTTATCAGATCGGCGTGCTGCGCGAGGATGAGGGGCGCGGCGGCTCGGCCTTGCTGCATCGCATCTTCAACGAAGGGCGCAAGGTCTTCATCTCAAAGCCGATAAACCATTTTGATCTGGACGAGACTGCAACCAAAACCTTCCTGATGGGCGGTGGTATTGGCATCACGCCGATGATTGCTTTTGCCCACCGACTGTATGCGATGGGCAAACCGTTCGAGTTACACTATTCCGCCAGCACACGAGCAGGTGCCGGATATCTGGATGATCTGGCGGCTGTGCCATGGGCCGATCACGTGCACTATCACTTCTCGGACGAGGGCACACGGGCCGATCTGGAGGCTGTTCTGGGCGGATATCAGGACGGATGGCACGTTTATACCTGCGGCCCTGACCGCTATATGGACGGCGTCATTCACGCAGCCGAACGGCAGGGGTTTCCGGAAGGTGCACGGCATCTCGAATATTTCTCGGTGCCGGAACAGCCCGAATATGAGAACCATCCGTTCACTCTGAAATTGGCGAAATCGGGTCGGGAGTTGACTGTACCCGCTGACAAAGATGCGGCGCAGGTACTTAATGAGGCGGGCTTTCACGTGGATGTGAAATGCGCTGATGGGATCTGCGGGGTCTGCAAATGTGACGTGATTTCAGGTGAGATCGAACACCGCGATTTCGTTTTGTCCAACAAACAACGCGAAGGTGCGATCATACTGTGCCAAAGCCGGGCGGCCCGGGCAGACGGGGTGATCGAGATCGATCTGTGATTGCTCTCGATAAAACGACATTTTGAATCCCAAAAATTGGTCGTTCCAGCCATGGACGCCGCCGACTTGCTGCACTAACGTCCCCGGCGAACCCCAGTCTATCCTGATCAACAGGTGCGAGGTACTTTCATGGATTATCACAGCCCCGCCAGCTTTGCCGAGGCGTCGGCTCTGGCCGCAAATGCAACGGGCATCACTCGGTTTCTGGCAGGCGGCACCGATGTGCTGGTGCAGTTGCGCTCGGAATTGGTGACGCCCGATACGCTGATCGACATCAAGAAGATCGATGGCGTTAGCGAAATTACCCGCAATGCCGATGGCAGCTGGACGCTGGGCGTCGCCGCGACCGGCGCCGAGATGAGCGAGCACGCCGCGTTGGGCCGCGATTGGCCGGGTGTGGTCGAGGCGATGGATCTGATTGGATCGACTCAGGTACAGGGGCGTGCGACGCTGACCGGGAATCTGTGCAATGGCTCTCCGGCGGCGGACTCGGTGCCAGCGATGGTTGCGGCAGGCGTTACAGTCACCGTGACGGGCCCGGACGGCACACGAGAGGTGGCGGTCGAAGACATCCCGACGGGACCCGGCAAGACCTCACTGGCCAAAGGCGAACTGATCTCGGCGGTCAACATTCCAGCGCGTGGCGACAACGCCGGTGACGCCTATCTGCGCTTTATCCCGCGCACCGAGATGGATATCGCGGTGGTTGGTGTGGGCGTAAACTTACGACTGGATGGCGATACCATCACCGAGGCGCGCGTCTCACTGGGGGCTGTCGCACCAACCGTCTTGCTGGTTGAAGACTGCGCCAAAGCGCTGATTGGCAGCGCGTTGGATGACGCGGCGCTGGACGCGCTCGCTGCAGCGGCCTCGGCTGCCTGCAACCCCATTGATGACAAACGCGGCACTATTGCATTCCGCACCGAAGTTGCTGGCGTTCTGGCCAAGCGCGCCGCAAAAATCGCCTATGCCCGCGCAAAGGGAGAAGACGTATGAGTAAGTTCCACGTATCCACCACCGTAAATGGGGACGCGGTTGAATACCTCTGCGACCCACGCGAAACCCTGCTGGACTGTCTGCGCGACAAGCTGAACCTGACCGGCGCGAAAGAGGGCTGCGGCACCGGCGATTGCGGTGCTTGTTCGGTCAGCGTCGATGGCCGTCTTGTGTGTTCATGCCTGATGTTGGGCGTCGAGGCTGAAGGTAAGCAGATCGAAACGGTTGAAGGGATCGCGGACGGCGACGTCCTGCATCCGCTGCAAAAGAAGATGATCGAGTATGCCGCCCTGCAATGCGGCATCTGTACCCCGGGCATTCTGGTGGCGGCCAAGTCGCTGCTGGAAAAGAACCCCAATCCCACCGAAGAGGAAACCCGGTACTGGCTGGCAGGCAATCTCTGCCGCTGCACTGGCTATGACAAGATTATTCGCGCCGTGATGGATACGGCGGCTGAGATGCGGGAGGCTTCGTAATGGCACTGGACGATCGCAAATCTGACTTCACGTTTGTCGGCACCCGACCAGATCGCCCTGACGGTCTTGACAAGGTGACGGGCCGCGCCAAGTTCGGTGCGGATATCTCAGCCCCCGGCATGTTACATGGCGCCATCCTGCGTTCACCCCATGCCCATGCGCGGATCGTCAAGATTGATGCTTCAAAGGCCGAGGCCCACAAAGACGTCAAAGCCGTTGTTACCCGCGCCGATTTCGCCGATGTCCCCTTCAAGCCGGGGCTGGAAGGGGAATTCTGGAACGTGCTGGAAAATGTCATGGCGGGCGAAAAGGCTCTATATGACGGCCACGCGATTGCAGCAGTTGCAGCGACATCAGCCTTGGCGGCGCGCGATGCGCTGAAGTTGATCGAGGTTGAATATGAAGTTTTGCCCCATGTCACAGATGTGGACAAGGCGATGGCCCCCGACGCGCCTGTCATCCGCGAAGGTGCGGCGGACTACTCGGTGCCTGAGGGGATGCACCCCAACGTGGTGCGCTATCACGAAAGCGGCCACGGAGATGTCGAAGCGGGATTTGCCGAGGCGGATCTGGTAATTGAGGACAGCTTCGTTACCGAGGCAACCCATCAGGGTTACATTGAACCTCATGCCTGCATGGGGTCTCTGGGTACTGACGGCAAAGGTGAGCTTTGGTGCACCACCCAGGGCCATTGGATCGCACAGAAAACCTGCGCGGCGTTGCTGGGCATCGAAACCTCACAACTGCGTGTGACCGCGTCTGAGATCGGCGGCGGCTTTGGTGGTAAGACCACTGTGTTCATCGAACCGGTTGCGTTGGCGCTCAGCCGCAAGGCCAACCGCCCCGTAAAGATCGTGATGACCCGGTCCGAGGTGTTCCGTGCGACCGGCCCGACCTCATCGGCGTCGATGGATATCAAGATCGGCATGAAAAAGGACGGCACCATCACAGCAGCCGAAGGCATCTTCCGCCTGCAGGGTGGTGCCTTCCCGGGTGCACCCGGCGACATGACCGCCATGTGTGCCTTTGCGCCCTACAACCTGACCAACGTTCGCCAGGTCGGCTATGACGTGATGGCCAACCGCCCGAAACAGGCCGCCTATCGCGCGCCGGGCGCTCCGATGGGTGCGTTTGCGGTCGAATCCGTTCTGGATGAGCTGTGCAATCAACTCGGCCTCGACCCGGTGGATGTGCGCCTAAAAAACGCCGCGCATGAAGGCACCAAAGCCAGCTATGGCCCGACCTATGAGCGTATAGGTCTTGTCGAAACGCTTGAGGCCGCCAAGGCGCATCCGCATTACTCGGCCCCTTTGAAGCCGGGGCAAGGGCGCGGCATTTCCTGTGGGTTCTGGTTCAACCATGGTGGTGAGACCTCGGTATCTCTAGCACTGTCCGAGGACGGCTCGGCCCAAGTCATGGTCGGTACGCCGGATATCGGCGGATCACGCGCGTCAATGGCGCTGATGGCGGCCGAGGTTCTGGGCATTCCCTACGAGAGCATTCGCGTCACCGTCGCCGATACGGCAACGCTGGGTTACAATGATGTGAGCCACGGCAGCCGCGTGACCTATGCCTCGGGTCTGGCGACAATCAAGGCGGCGCGCCACGCGGTCGAGCAGCTATGCGCCCGCGCAGCGGCCAGTTGGGGAATCCCGGTTGATGCGGTGAAATGGGAGAACGGCTGTGCCGTGCCCTCAGGCCCCAATGCCGGTGACTTCGATCCGCGCCCGCTGGCCGATATCACCGCCCATATGGGCGCGACCGGCGGCCCGATCTCGGGCCATTTCGAGGCCACGCCGGAAGGCGCGGGTGTATCCTTTGGCACCCATATCGTGGATGCCGAGGTCGACCCGGAAACCGGCAAGACCAGCATCACCCGCTACACGGTCATTCAGGACGCGGGCAAGGCGATCCACCCGACCTATGTCGAAGGCCAGTATCAGGGCGGAGCTGCGCAGGGCATCGGTTGGGCGCTGAACGAGGAATATATCTATGGTGAGGATGGCCGCTTGCAGAACTCGATTTTCCTCGATTACCGCATCCCGGTCGCCAGCGATCTGCCGATGATCGACACGGTGATTGTCGAAGTGCCCAACCCCGGCCACCCGTTCGGTGTGCGTGGTGTGGGAGAGACCGGCATCGTGCCGCCCTTGGCCGCCATCGCCAACGCGGTCTCCAACGCGGCCGGTGTACGCCTGAAGCAACTGCCAATGTCCCCGCCGCGCATTCTTGCCGCGCTCAAGGACAATGGTTGAGGTCCACCTCTGGTCCAGCCTCCGGTCTTTGACCGGGGGTCGCGAGGTGGTCGAGGTTGAGGCCGCCACCACGGGCGAATTGCTGCAGGAACTGGTGCGTATACATCCCCGGCTGCAGGCACCGATCGATGCGGGGGTCTCGGTGGCGTTGGACGGGCGCATCATCGCGACCGGACTGTCCGAGCCGATTCCGGAAGGTGCTGAGGTTTATCTGATGCAGCGTCTCAGGGGCGGTTGAAGGCGAAAGGTCTAATCGACCCCCTCCCTCACGCGAAATCACGGGACAGGATGAACGCGCAACACTGCTCGGTCAGATATTGGAAGCGCGAACGCTCGCGGACATAGAGATACACTTGCCTTTTGTCGTGAAGGTCCGTGATCGGGCGGTAAGACACCGCCTCCGGCAAGAATTCGGCAACGGTTTGAGGAAGCACTGTGATCCACTCGCCCGATCGCACCAGCGTGATCAATGAATGCGTGTTGTGAATTGTGATCTCGGCGTTTTTGATTGCCGTATGGAAAGCCGGCGTTTGAATCAGATCGCACAACGTGTTTCGGACAAAGGGCGCGGTGGCGATGTCGGGGATATTCAGCGGTTCTGCGCGTGTGATCAGAGGATGATCCGAGGCAGCGACCAATCCAAAGGAGTCCTGAAATAGCGGAATGGTTCGGATGCCGTTCAGGGCGTGATACCCGGATGCGATTCCGATATCTGCCTGATCCTGAGCGATAGCATCCAACACCTGCTGCGTGTCGGTGTCGCGCAGCTCGATCTTCACCCCGGGGGATTCGCTGCTCATGTGGTGCAATAGTGGTGGAAAGATCAACGCGCCAACCGACGGGACGGATACGATCCGGATCAATCCCTGTTCAGCCAGCGCGGCGGCCTCGATATTCTGGACGGTCTGATCGAATTGGCGCACTTGCCGCAAGCCCAGATCGAGTACCTGCTCACCCAGCGGGGAAAGCTGGTTCTTGCGCTCGCCTTCGAACAGCTTTTTGCCCAGATGGTCTTCGAGCTGCTTCAATGTCATCGAGACGGCTGATTGCGTTCGACCAAGGCGGTCGGCGGCCTCGGACAGGTTCCCGGTCTGGGCCACCGTGCAAAAGCAACGCAGCATTTCAATCTTGATTGCCAAATTCAGTTTCCTTGAAGTTTGTTTAAGTTATTTGAGTTTGACTGATGTGCATCGGAAAATCCATCCTGTGACAAACGAATTCTGACTCTGGGGCGCATTGTGACCAAACTGAACCTGATCGCTGGCGAATGGCTGGCAGGCGAAAGCGAAATCGAAAACCGCAACCCTTCTGATCTGACTGACCTGGTTGGTATGTTCGCGCAAGCCAGCAGCGACCAACTTGAAGCGACGCTGGATCAGGCACGTGTCGCGCAAGCTGAATGGGCTGCCTATGGGCTGGAACGTAAGCAGGCAGTTCTGAACGCCATCGGTAACGAGCTGATGACCCGCGCCGAGGAACTGGGCACGTTGCTCAGCCGGGAAGAGGGCAAACCGCTGGCCGAAGGTAAGGGCGAGGTCTATCGAGCGGGTCAGTTCTTTACCTACTACGCCGCTGAATGTCTTCGTCAGATTGGGGAAAACGCCGACTCCGTTCGCCCCGACATCGAGATTGATGTGCGCCGCGAAGCGGTGGGTGTTGTCGCCATTATCAGCCCGTGGAACTTTCCCACCGCGACCGCTTCGTGGAAGATTGCGCCCGCGCTGTGCTATGGCAACGCTGTTGTGTGGAAACCGGCCAACATCACGCCTGCCTCGGCTGTGGCCCTGACCGAGATCATCGAACGTCAGGACATTCCCAAGGGTCTGTTCAGCCTGGTGATGGGCTCGGGCCGTTCGATTGGCCAACGTCTGGTCGAAAGCCCCAAGGTCAACGCGATTTCCTTCACCGGTTCGGTTCCGGTCGGCAAGGGCATCGCGGCGGCGGCGATCCAGAACCTGACCAAGGTACAGATGGAGATGGGGTCGAAAAACGCGCTGGCCGTGATGGACGACGCCGATCTGGATCTGGCGGTGACGCTGGCGCTGGGTGGTGCATTCGGCGGCACCGGTCAAAAATGCACCGCCTCGTCGCGGCTGGTGGTTCACGCGGGCATCCATGATGCCTTTGTCGAAAAGCTCGTCGCAGGTGCGCAGGCGATGAAGGTTGGTCACGCGCTGGAGCAGGGCACTCAGATGGGTCCCGTCGTAAGCCAGCAGCAACTAGGCGAGAACCTCGCCTATGTCGATCTGGGTAAATCTGAAGGGGCCGAACTGGCCTGCGGTGGACAGCGCCTAGAGATGCCGCATGAGGGCTTCTACATGTCGCCGGGCGTGTTCCTGAACACCACCAACGACATGCGCATAAACCGCGAGGAAATGTTCGCGCCGCTGACCAGCGTGATCAAGGTCGGCAGCTATGACGAGGCGCTGAGTGTGGTGAACGACACCAATTTCGGCCTGACCTCGGGCATCGTGACTAAATCGCTGGCCCGTGCCACCCATTTCCGCCGCAATGCGCGAACTGGTGTGGTGACGGTGAATCTACCTACGGCAGGCACCGATTATCACGTACCCTTTGGCGGTCGCGGCGACAGCTCGTACGGGCCGCGCGAACAAGGCAAAGCAGCGGCAGAGTTCTATACCACCGTCAAGACCGCCTATATCAGCGCAGGCCCCGTCTGATGCGTATCGACGCGCTGCAATATGCCAACTGGTCGGAGAAGATTTTCCGCCAACTGCGCGAAGGCGGCGTGGATGCGATCCACGTCACCATCGCTTATCATGAGAATTTCCGTGAAACCGTTCTGAACTTTGAGAAGTGGAATCGCTGGTTCGAGCAATACCCGGACCTGATCATGAAAGGCCGTTGGGCCAGCGACATCGACATCGCGCGCGAAACGGGGCGGACGGTTGTGTTCTTCGGGTTTCAGAACCCATCCCCGATCGAAGACGATATTGGTCTGGTTGAGGTTCTGCATGATCTTGGCGCCCGCTTCATGCAGCTGACCTATAACAACCAGTCGCTGCTGGCGACCGGCTGTTATGAGGCCGAAGACACCGGCATCACCCGCATGGGCAAGCAGGTGATCAAAGAGATGAACCGCGTGGGCCTTGTTGTCGATATGAGCCATTCGGCGGATCGGTCGACCATCGAAGCGGCGGAATTGTCCGAGCGCCCCATTGCCATCACCCATGCCAATCCGCACGAATGGTCACCTGCTTTGCGCAACAAGCGCGATGCGGTGATCCGGGCGGTGACGGAAAATGGTGGGATGCTGGGCTTTTCGGTCTATCCTCATCACCTGAAGGACAAGTCCGACTGCACGTTGGAGAGTTTCTGCGAGATGATCGCCCGCACGGCAGATACATATGGCGTCCAGCATCTGGGGATTGGCACCGACCTGTGTCAAGATCAGCCCGACAGTGTGGTTGAATGGATGCGCGTGGGGCGCTGGACAAAACAGATCGACTATGGCGAGGGTTCGGCCTCGGCCCCCGGTTTCCCGCCAATGCCGGGCTGGTTTCGGGACAATCGCGACTTCGGCAACATCGAGTCCGGCTTGCGCGCCACTGGCATGAACTCCGACGAGGTCGCGGGGATCATGGGCGGCAACTGGTACCGCTTCTTTGCCGATAATTTTGAGCCACAAGGCACATGATGGACCAAAACCCGCATATCGCACGCCGCGACCCGGCCACTGTGATGCGCCTGTCCCGTCTAGGATCGTTGCATCAATGCCGTCTAAGTTTCATGCGGCAATTGACCCGTCGGATGGCTGCCGAAAACTGGACGTTCACCCGCCCAGTCTTCCAGATTGATGAAAAGGGCGTCGGTCACGCGGTCTACACTGCACAAGGTCCGGAACGCGCTTATTCGTTGGTGGCGTTTGCCCATGATCTGCCACCCGAGCAACGCTCGGATCGTGTGATCGCCGAGGCATGGGACGCGACCTTTGCGTTGTTTGACGGAATTCCTGACCCGGAAGACATTGAGCGGCTTTCGCAAAACGTACCTCTGCAAGAGGCCGGGCGTGTAAGCGAAAGCGAGCTGTCCTTGTCACGGGCCAACCGCTCGGTGCGTCTGTGGGCACATGTCGTGGATCGTCTTGCCACCGGTCAGCAGCCCGACCTCGAACAGATTTACAAGGTCGGTTACCTGATGCGGACAACCGCCGTGTATGGCTCGGGCAAGTTCGGCGCGGCAGATCGTGAGAGGATTGCAGACCGAGGCGAAGTCAGCGCGCCATTTCAGGCCGAGATGCTTTCGGTCTACCTGACGCGGACCTTCGTGCGCGATCTGGTGGAACATATGGCCCGCGCCAGGGGTGGCGACCAGACCGCAGAGTTGAGCCCGGAAATCGCGCGTTGGCTGGGTATAGGCAATTCGACCGGGCTAGGTATGGCACCTTTCATCGTCAATCACCCGATCCTGTTCAACAACTGGATCATGGTCCGGGAAGAGGCGATCTCGCGGGTTCGGTCCATTGAGACCGCAACAGAGGCAGAAGCGGCCAAGTTTCGCAACATCTTCGCCCGTAGCAAATTGTCGATCTCGTGGTGGAAGTCCGAGCATCCAATCCAGATCGAAAAGCTCGCGGCGCTGAATGCTGACTTGTGCGCAATATCGGACTATCTCGACAAGACCGATCTGACGGGCAATCAGCCGTGGGACCGCTTGATATTGTGGTCTCAGGCTACGCTCAGCGAAGAAGGGCAGGAGTTGTTGGCCTCGCTGATCCTTGAACCCTACGGTGAACTGGTCGATGGGCTGACCAGCTGTATGGCAGACAGCAACGGTGCGGCGCATGTGATTGATGGCACGATGACCGTTGGCGCGGTGCGCGACCTGATCCGCGCCAGCTTTGGCTGGGCAATGGGTCTGGACTGGAACGCGCCCGAACACTGCGCGCGCGCTTGGTATGTGTCCGAGGAAAAGCTCGAGCCCCGGCTGGGTGAGCGGTTTGACGAACCGATTGCAGACTACGAACAGCCACTTGCCCCGGCGCGCGACGCGGCTCTGGCCGAAAGCGCGCTTTCGGAATGGGCGGATGGTGCACCCATAGCCGAGTTCCTACTTGAACACCCTGAATACCGCCACACGATCCGTCGCGCGCAAATGAGCCACGTCGCGCCTTACGGCGAAATTCGCGACAACACGATCAGCGCGGATGTTCTGCCGATCGACATGCTGCGTGCCAAACTCTCGTTCTTTGGTGCCACGCATTTCGATCCTCGTTCAGACCGCTGGGTACGTATCTGCATGTATGCTGGCGCACCTTATCCCGAAGAGTTAAGCAGCAAGACTGCCGATCTGTGGGTCTATCCGGAGCTTGGACCGTGAACGTATCGCTGAATGAGGTCGAAGCCACGGCCAAACGCGCCGCGCGCGGAGCCGGATACCCCTGGGGACTGGCGGAAGAGGTCGGCAAAGCCACACGTTGGCTATGCGCGCACGGGATTGATGGCACGAATTCCCTTGCGCAATTGTTGGAGCAAGGTCTGGCGGCCTCGCTCAAGAATCACCGCCCGGTTGAGATGCAGTCGGCTTGGGCGGGGCAAGGCGTGCTTTGCCCGATCATCACGGGCGCTTTGCTGTCTGATCGGTCTGACCTGCTGCACGCAGGTCCCATACGTATTCAGAAGCTCGCAGTACCTGTTTTTCTGCTGCCCTTCGTAGCCTCGGCGGCACGCGCCCAGAATAACGTGATCACGCATACGTGCGATCTGTTCAGGGCCGCAACGGATGGCGATCGTCTGGAGGCGGGGCAGGATTGGCCATCGTTTTCTGATCACACCCAGATCACGCTGGGCGGCCAACTTACCACCCCTCGACCGCACGTGACCCGCGCATCCCCGGACCCGGTTTGCTGGGACACCCTCAACCGATTTGCCCATCGCACCTACGCGCCTGCTACCGAAGAATCCCGACTGTTGGGTGCCGGCGCTGGCCTGTCCGACAATGACTGAATGAGAGAGCGACATGATCGAAACCCGTACCCTTAGCCTTGCTGAAATCGAGGATATTTCTTTCCGTGCATTGGTGTCCGCGGGCACCAGCGAAGAAAACGCGCGCCCATTGGCAATTGCAACCGCCGCAACCGAGGCGGACGGGGTGGCGAGCCATGGTCTGGCCTATATCCCGATCTATTGCGAACATGTTCAGTGCGGCAAGGTAGATGGGCAGGCCACCCCTCAGCTGTCCCAGCCGCGCCCCGGCGTAGTGACGGTCGACGCCGCGACCGGGTTCGCCCACACGGCGATCGACACGGGATTTGAGGTGTTGACCAATACGGCGCGCACTCAAGGCGTTGCGGTGCTGGCGATCCGCAACAGCTATAACTGCGGCGTTCTGGGGTATCACACCTACCGGCTGGCGCAGGCTGGTTTTGTGGGACTTGGGTTCACCAACGCGCCCGCCTCCATCGCGCCGTCCGGTGGTGCCAAACCGGTGGTCGGAACCAACCCATTTTCAATCGCGGTCCCTGGAAACGACGGCCAACCCGCATTACTGATCGATCAAAGCGCCAGCACCATCGCCAAAAGCGAGGTCATGAAACACGCGCGCGAAAGCAAACCAATCCCGGTTGGCTGGGCGTTGGACGCAGATGGCAACCCTACGACCGACCCGAATGTTGGGCTTAAGGGTTCCATGGCCCCATCGGGTGGGTACAAGGGGGTTGGCGTTGCCCTGATGACCGAGGTTTTGGCTGCAGCGCTGACCGGTGCCACGCTTGGGATACACGCCTCACCTTTTTCGGGAACCGCCGGTGGGCCTCCGAAAACAGGTCAATTCTTTATTGCAATTGACGCTTCTGCGACTGCGGATGACGCATTTTCTTCCAGAATTGTCGATCTTGTCGAAGCGATCCGATCTCAGAACGGCGCACATTTGCCCGGTGACGGCCGCCAGGCAAAGCGTTTGGTGGCCAAGAACGATGGTGTGGCTGTCAGTGTAGCGACCCTCGACAAAATAGAAGCTCTGCTGACGTAGGGCTCGATGGCGAAGCTCCGGGACGCTCATGAAGATCTTTCTGGAAATCAGGACACGTGCGAATAGGGAGGAAACACATGTCTATGAAGGAACCTTTTACCGATCTGGAGATCAAGCGATCTTCGGGCGGGTTTTATGAAGGGCACAGTGTTGAGATTGCCTTGCTGAGCAAGTCAATCATGGTCGCGCTGGTTATCTGGGCGCTTGTCTGGCCCGCAAATGCAAACGGAGTTCTTGGAAGCCTGAACTCGCGTCTGCTGGAAGATTTCAACGCCTTCTATATCATTATTGTCGGCTTTTTTGTCTTTTTCCTGTTTGTCGTGGCGGCGCTGCCGCAAACCGGTAAGCGGCTTATGGGCCCAGAGGGCGAAAGACCAGAATTCTCGGATTTCTCATGGTTTTCGATGATGTTTGGCGCGGGCTTGGGCGTCGGTCTCATGGTGTTCGCTACCGCTGAGCCTTTAGGGCTGTGGGGATCGAACCCGGTTGTCATCGCGGGCGATGTCGTCGGCAATAGCGAAGACGCATTGCAGTCAGGATATCGCTACACTTTCTTGCATTACGGGTTTCACGCCTGGGCGATCTATGTGGTGACCGGCCTGTCGCTGGCCTATTACGCCTACACGCGCAACATGCCCCTGACTATTCGCACCGCGCTGACACCTCTGTTCGGCAAGCTGATGAACGGCTTCCTGGGCCACGTCGTGGATGTACTGGGCGTGGTGGCAACCATTTTGGGTGTTTCAGTTACCATCGGGTACGGGGTTTCGCAGTTCATCGACGGCCTATACGCCATTTCGGGTATGGAATGGATGATGGATCTGACCGGTGACGCACCGGCCCCCAGCACTGTTGGTCTGCTGGCTGGCCTCATTGTGATCATGGGCCTCTCGATCATCTCGGCTGTCTCTGGTGTTGGTCGTGGCGTCAAGTACCTGTCTAACCTGAACCTGGTGTTGTCGCTGATCCTGTTGCTGGTCTTTGTTGTCTTTGGGTCGTTCCTGTTCGCGATGACGACTTACGCAACTGCATTTGTCGATTACATCCAGCACTTCATTTCGCTCAGCTTTGGTGCTTTCAATCCGCAATCGGCGGCGGCGTTTGATGCTGCCCTGCCGAGTGAAGCAGCGCCGTTTGCCGATGCGCTTTATGCCGGTGCGACCAATCCTTGGGGATCGTTTGACGGGTTCAAATCTGGCCTGGAAGGCGACGCCGCCGCGCTGCCGGAATCTGTTCTGGCTTCGGTCTACGCCGCAGGTGATCCGGGTCGGCAGTTTGGCTGGCAAGCGGGCTGGACCACGTTCTACTGGGCCTGGTGGATCGCGTTTTCGCCGTTCGTCGGCCTGTTCCTAGCGCGCATTTCCAAGGGACGCTCTGTGCGTGAGTTCATCATCGGTTGTGTCTTTGCCCCTGCGCTGGTCTGCTTTGCGTGGATGACCATTCTGGGTGGCACCGCGATCGATCTAGAACTGAATGGCACCGCCGAAGGCGCCATCATCGGGGCGTCGAACACCGCCAAGCTGTTTGTCACCTTGCAAGAGATGATCACCGGTGGGCTGTTGTCTGGCATCACCGTGATGTGCGTCGTCCTGATCATGACCTTCCTGGTCACCTCGGCGGACTCGGGCATTCTGGTGATGAACACCATCATGTCTGGCGGAGATCAGAACATCGGTAACAAGCACAAGATCGTCTGGGGCCTTATCCTGACAGCGGTGATTGGCGCTCTGATCCTGGCTGCGGGTGAAAACAATCCGATGGACGCCTTGCGAAATGCGATGATCATCGGTGCGCTACCCTTTACGATGGTCATGGGCCTGATGTGCATAGCGCTCGCCAAGGCGCTTTATCGCGATGGTCTGAGGCAAAAGCAGACCACAGCACCTGCGGAATAAACCTAGGCACGGGCGGTTGTGATGCAACCGCCCGCTGTCATCAGGCGCTTGTGCGCGCGTCAACTTCAACCCAATTCAATGAAAATGCCAGTGGCAGAGACGCCACGTGATCGTGCACCACTCGAAGCATTATGTCGGACGTGAAGATGGTGCTGCTGGAGAGAATTGAACTCTCGACCTCTCCCTTACCAAGGGAGTGCTCTACCTCTGAGCTACAGCAGCGCTGTGGGCGGGTGATTAGACTCAAACGAAACGCGGCGCAAGGGTGTCTGGACGGTTTTTTTCTACTCCTGTAGAGAAAGGCAATGGCAGACAAAAATTCACCTAAAAAACACGGCAAGTCCGGGGAAACGCGCGAAGACCGTCTAAAGGCGGCGCTAAAAGCGAATATGGCGCGGCGCAAGGCTCAGGCCAAGGCGCGAGCCACCTCCGGGGACAAAGCCGGCAAGGACGAGGGATAAGAGCAAATGGATTCGATTCTGGTAACGGGCAATGGCCCGCTGAACGGGCAGATTCCCATTGCGGGGGCCAAGAATGCGTGTCTGACGCTGATGCCCGCGACCTTGCTCAGCGAAGAACCGCTGACGTTGACCAATGCGCCGCGTTTGAGTGACATCAAGACCATGACGGCGCTGCTGCGGTCGCTGGGGGCCGAGGTGTCTTCGCTGCAGGATGGTCAGGTCATTGCGATGTCCAGCCATGACCTGAACAGCCACACGGCGGATTATGACATCGTGCGAAAAATGCGCGCTTCGAACCTGGTGTTGGGGCCGATGCTGGCGCGGCTGGGGCAGGCCGTGGTGTCGCTACCTGGTGGATGTGCCATTGGCGCGCGCCCGATGGATTTGCATGTCGAAGGGCTTGAGGCGCTGGGCGCCGAGATCGAGCTTAAAGATGGCTATCTGCACGCGAAGGCGTCGGGCGGGCTGAAAGGTGCTGTGCATGAGATGCGCTTTGCCTCGGTTGGCGCGACCGAGAACATCGTCATGGCCGCCACGCTGGCCAAGGGCACCACGGTGCTGAAAAACGCCGCGCGCGAGCCCGAGATTGTCGATCTGGTCGAATGCTTGCGCAAGATGGGCGCTCAGATTTCGGGTGAGGGGACCTCGACCATCGAAATTCAGGGTGTCGATCGTCTGCTCGGCGCGACCCATCAGGTGGTGACCGACCGGATTGAGCTGGGCACTTATATGCTGGCCCCGGCGATCTGCGGGGGCGAGGTTGAGCTGCTGGGCGGGCGCATGTCGCTGGTCGAATCCTTCGCCGCCAAGCTGGATGCGGCGGGGATCAGTGTTTCTGAAACCGACAAGGGGCTGAAAGTTTCTCGTAAGAACGGGCGTGTGACCTCGGTCGATGTGGTCACCGAACCCTTCCCCGGCTTCCCGACCGATCTGCAGGCGCAGATGATGGCGCTGATGTGTACTGCCGAAGGTGTGTCCGTTCTTGAAGAGCGCATTTTCGAAAATCGCTTTATGCATGCGCCTGAACTGGTGCGCATGGGCGCGAATATCGAGGTCCATGGCGGCACGGCCACCGTAACCGGGGTCGAACGATTGAAAGGTGCTCCGGTGATGGCGACAGACCTGAGGGCCTCGGTCTCGCTGATCCTTGCCGGAATGGCGGCGGAAGGTGAGACGGTTGTCAGCCGGGTCTATCATCTGGACCGCGGATATGAACATGTGGTGCGCAAGCTGGAAGGCGTGGGCGCAAAGATCGAACGGATTAAGGGTCAATGACAGACGCAAGTTTCAAAGATGGCCGCGAGGCACCGCTGAACCTGGGAGCCGAGGATGCCGATGACCTGCGGGTGATTGCGACCCTGACGCAGGATGCGGTTTTCCCGGTGACCGAGATGAAATGGCAACCCGGCCAGCGCCGCTTTGCGCTGTTGCTCAATCGCTTTCGCTGGGAAGACAAGGATGCCGCTGCCCGGCGCGGTCGCGCCTACGAGCGGGTGCAGGCCGTTTTGATGTTCGGCTCGGTTCTGTCGGTAGCCAGTCAGGGCATCGACCGCAGCGACAAGGACATGATCCTGTCTCTGCTCTCGGTCGAATTCGAGCCAAGCGAGGATGGTGCGGGGCAAATCCTGTTGACCTTGGCAGGCGACGGCGCGATCCGCCTGTCGGTTGAGGCCATCGATGCAACGCTCAAGGATGTGACGCGTCCCTACAAGGCGCCTTCTGGGCAAGCGCCCCATCACCCCGAGTGAAGAATAAACGTGGCATTGCTCAGGCCTTCCCGAATCCGCCACGCGGCATCGCGGTGCGGCGGGCAACCGTGTTTGATGTATTCGACATCAGCCGTGTTCTGATCCGATCGATCCGTGACCTCTGTCGGGCGGATCATCTGGATAATCCCGAAAACCTTTCCCGCTGGTCTGCCAATAAGGATCCGGCTTCGGTCCGAAACTGGATCGATAGTGGAGCAATCCTTTGGGTCGCTACGCAAATGGGAGTGGTTACTGCAGTGGGCGGTCTAAGTGGCGAGGGTGAGATATCTCTGCTCTATGTCGATCCCGATCACGCAGGGCGCGGGCTCGGAGCAGCGCTGCTGCACCGGTTGGAAGAGGAACTGCAAGCACGTGGCGCCTCTGAGGCGCATCTGCACGCGACCAAAACGGCACATTCGTTCTATCTGGCGCACGGCTGGCATGATGTCGGCGACCCGACGGAATGGCACGGCATCCCCCAATTCCCGATGCGCAAATCGCTGCACCCAGCGGCCTAAGGGTTGAGGCCACCCGGCCCGGGCGATAAGACCCGTTGAAACGCTTCCGGAGTCTCTCACATGCCCGCTTTCCTCGATACGACCTCCGCCGATTTCGAACCTGCATTTCAGGCGCTGTTGTCCGCCAAGCGCGAGGACAGCCCCGATGTGGATGCGGTCGTGGCGCAGATCATCGATGATGTGCGGACCCGTGGTGATGCTTCGGTGATCGAACTTACCGCGAAATTCGACCGGCTGGAGCTGACGCCCGAGACCATGGCCTTTTCATCCAATGAGATCGCCGAGGCCGTTGCGCAGGTCACGCGCCAGGACGGGGCCGCGTTGGAACTGGCTGCAGAACGCATTCGTGCATATCACGAAAAGCAGATGCCCGAGGATCATCAGTGGACCGATGAGGCAGGCGCAACACTCGGCTGGCGCTGGTCGGCGGTGTCGGCTGCAGGGCTTTATGTGCCGGGCGGATTGGCGTCCTACCCGTCGTCAGTTCTTATGAACGCAATACCTGCGAAGGTGGCGGGCGTAGACCGGTTGGCCATTGTCGTCCCCACACCTGAGGGTCAGGCAAACCCGCTGGTCCTGCTGGCGGCACAACTGTCGGGCGTGGATGAGATTTATCGCATCGGCGGCGCGCAAGCTGTGGCCGCGCTGGCTTATGGCACCGAAACCATTGCGCCGGTCGATAAGATCACCGGACCGGGCAACGCCTTCGTGGCCGCCGCGAAACGCCGTGTATTCGGCAAGGTCGGCATCGACATGATCGCGGGCCCCTCGGAAATTCTGGTCATTGCAGACAAGGACAACGACCCCGACTGGATCGCGCTGGACCTGCTCAGCCAGGCCGAGCATGACGAAAGCGCCCAATCCATTTTGATCACGGATGACGCAGAATTTGGTCAAGCCGCGACGCAAGCGGTGGAAAAACGTCTTGAGACCCTGCAACGCCGCGCCATCGCCCGGGCCAGCTGGCGCGACTTTGGTGCCGTAATCACTGTGCGCGACCTGGACGAGGCTGCCGCGCTGTCCAACCGCATCGCGCCTGAACATCTGGAACTCTGCGTGGCCGACCCGGTGGCGTTAAGCCAGCAAACGATCCATGCCGGTGCCATTTTCCTTGGCCAGTACACGCCCGAAGCCATTGGCGATTATGTCGGCGGCCCCAATCACGTGCTGCCCACAGCGCGTTCGGCGCGCTTTTCGTCTGGCCTTAGCGTGATGGATTTTCTCAAACGCACAACGCTCAGCCAGATGACACCCGAAGCTTTGCGCGCCATCGGCCCGGCGGCTGAAACGCTCGCGCAATCCGAAAGCCTCGAAGCGCATGGCCTGTCCGTTTCGGCGCGCCTTAACCGGCTGAATGGCTGAAGTGACGCAATGACTTGGCACGCATGGCGCTTCTGTACGTTGCTCAATGAAAATCGTTGTTATAGGTCTGTGCAGACGCAAGGATTGTGACCGTTAAGATGACCCGTATTTCGCATATCGAACTGGACGACCGAAATCTGCCCCCGCCGACACCGGAGATCGAGCAGGAGCGGAAGGTCGCCATATATGATTTGCTTGAAGATAACTCGTTCACGCTGCCAGCGCGCGACGATCGGATGATCCCCGACGGGCCCTACCATGTGCAGCTATCAATCCGTGATAAGCGACTGGTTTTCGATATCGCCACCGAAGCCAGCGAGAAGGCGGCTGAGTTTCATCTGTCGCTTGGTCCATTCCGGCAGGTCGTAAAAGACTATTTTCAGATCTGCGAGAGCTATTTCGATGCGGTGAAAACACTGCCGCCCAGCCAGATCGAAACGATCGATATGGCTCGGCGCGGCATCCACAACGAAGGCAGCCGCGTGTTACAGGAAAGGCTGGAAGGCAAAGCTGAGGTTGATACTGATACTGCCCGCCGCCTCTTTACGCTCATCTGCGTCCTTCATTTTGGAGGCTAACGGGTGACGCCTCTGCCGCAGTCCATTCTGTTCTGTTGCGACCACAATTCGGTTCGGTCACCCATGGCCGAAGGCATCATGAAGAAGTTTTACGGCACCGGCACCTATGTGCAATCCGCTGGTGTGCATAACGATCTTGAGATCGATGGGTTCTGCATCGCAGCCTGTCAGGAGATTGGCGTTGAGCTGTCCCGTCACCGCTCGCGTTCTTTTGACGAAATGGAGCAATGGGGCGATGACCTCAGTTCATTTGATCTGATCGTGGCCCTGTCACCCGCCAGCCAGCGAAAAGCGCTGGAACTGACGCGTTTTTTTCACCTCGATGTCGATTATTGGCCAATTATGGACCCTACCGGACTAGGTGAAACCCGCGAGGACAAGCTACGTCATTATCGACAAACCCGAGATCAGATCATCGCGCATCTGAAAGACCGCTGGGGTGAACCGACGGAGTGACCATGAACCCGATCGTGAAAACTTACTTTGATGCCTTCAATGCCGGTGACGTGGATGGCATGTTGGCCTGCCTGTCGGATGACGTGGCCCATCATGTCAACGAAGGTCAGATTCGCGTCGGCAAAGAGAAATTTGCCGCCTTCTGCGCGCATATGAACCGCTGCTACCGCGAGAACCTGACGGATATCGTGATCTTCGAGGCCGAAGGCGGTACCCGTGCCGCGGCTGAGTTCATCGTCAACGGAACCTATCTGGAAACTGATGAAGGTCTGCCAGAAGCGTATGGTCAGACTTACCGCTTGCCTGCGGGTTCGTTTTTTGACCTTAACGACGGCAAGATCACCCGCGTGACCACGTTCTACAACCTTGCGGACTGGACCAAACAGGTCTCGAATGGCTGAGATTTCGCAGGTCCGCGCAATGACCGGATCGACATTGGTCGACGCGTTGGATGAAGTCGCGCGTCTGCGGATCGACGTATTTCACGCCTGGCCATATCTCTATGATGGCGATCTGAAGTATGAGCGGAAATACCTGCAGTCTTACGTCGATAGCGCCAGGGCCATCGTTGTCGGAGCGTTCGACGGTGATACTTTGGTAGGTGCTTCGACGGGTGCGCCCTTGACGGATCACGCCGACGATTTCGCGGCCGCGTTCGAAGGCTCGGGCCTGTCGCTGGGCGACATCTTCTATTGCGCAGAATCGGTTCTGCTGCCGGAGTATCGCGGACAGGGCGCAGGCCATACGTTCTTTGATCTGCGCGAAGCCCACGCCCATGCGATGGGATTCACCAAAAGCGCCTTCTGCAGTGTAGTACGCCCTGACGACCACCCCATGCGACCAGATCATTACCGCCCGTTGGATGCCTTCTGGCGCGCGCGGGGTTATGCGCCGCTTCCTGGCGTCGTGGCGCAATTCTCGTGGAAGGATCGAGGCGACGATTGCGAAACCCAAAAGCCGCTTCAATTCTGGATTCGGGATTTATAAGCCATCCATGCGCGTCGCGCCGGGTGTTTGAAACGGGTTGTGGCATTGTGAGTTGGCGATGACATGTGCGGCCGAATTTGCCTGAAACACCCTGTGATTGTATAGTTTCACTTATTCAATTGCGTGTTTTCATGGGGAAATTTGATGAAGTCCGTTTTCAATCGCCTGATTCCGGCCTTGGTGCCGCTGACTTTGATCACCGGTTGTGCCTACGAGAACAGGGCCTTTAATGCCGAGCAAACCGTGCTGTCGAATACATCGGGAGACGTTATCCAGCACGCTGTAGGGATCGGGGGTGCGTTTGAAACGGCACCAAAAACATTTCAGTCCACAAGCCTGTTGCTTGAACGCGGTCCTATTCGTACGTCGTATTATGCGCTGCAACTTTCAGATGCCTACAAAAGGCTGGGCGACGAAGCAGCGCGCAATCGGGACCTGACAGCGGCGGCACTGATCACTGTAGCAGGCGGTGCCGCGCTTGGAAGTGCGGCCTCGATCTCAGGGAAAGACCTGGCCTTGGTCTTGGCCGGTGGAGCTTTGATCAATGAAGGCGTTAAATACGTAAACCCTAACAGCGCGGCGCAGGCTTTCTACGTGGCATCCGAGTCAATGGCGTGCGCAAGCGCTGCGATTGCCGCCCATGTACCTGTGGACACTCCACCCGACATTCGTGTGTCTTCTCTGACCCTTTGGTACATTCGAAAAATTGAGGTTTTGCTGCGCGCGGGATTGAAGCGGGACGTACCGGATTGGAACACGTTGCTCAAAAACCTTGGTTTGACGAGGCAGGGAGCCAATGAGGTGGACGCTCTGCGAGCTGGAGACATAAACCTCAGTGCATTGGAAGTAGACTTGGAAAAGTGCCTGAGGCGAGAACCGGTCGAGAAAGGCAAAGCCAAGACTTAGTACGTCGTGCGGGAGACTTTTCCGTAGAACAAAAAAATACGCCTCTGTTTTTGACCTCAATCCGAAAACTGCCGCCGTTTTGCTGCGCGGATCTCGCGAGCTTGTTGTTCTTGTCCTACGCGAAATGAATCCTCGACGAAATCCATATGCGTGCGTGCGGCGGTTTCTGCGCGGTCCGGGTCGCCGTCGATGATGGCCTGCGCGATTGCCTTGTGCTGCTCAAGCAACGCTTCACCCGTGCCGTCCATCGAGCGCAGGAAGCGGCGGTTGTAGAACACGCCTTGGCGCGTGAGGTCATAGATGGATGCCATCATGTGGATAAGGGTCGTGTTTTGGCTCGCATCGACAACGGCGGCGTGCAGTCGAAAATCAGCCTCTTCACTGGCATCCTGATCATCATTCTCCCAGGCTCGCTGCATTTCATCGATGATTTCAGCAATCCGTTCCTTGTCGGATTGTGTAGCGCGCTGTGCGGCGAGGCGGCTGGCAAAGGCCTCTTGCTCGCGCCGGTATTCAAGATAATCGTAGAAAGCACTGCCGTGCCGGGCATAGAGAGACAGAAGGGCGGGCGACATGGCACGACCGGTCAGTGGGGCGATAAAGGTGCCCTCGCCATGTCGCACGGTCACCAAGCCGCGATTTTCGAGGGTTTGGAGTGCTTCGCGCAGCTTGGGGCGTGAAACGCCTAGGGCTTCCGCAAGCTCCCGTTCAGACGGGATTTTGCGACCCTCTTTCAGGATTCCATCAACAATCATTGTCTCGATTTGTGCGACGACCGCATCGGCAATTGATTCGTGACCAACGGGATCAAAGAGGCTGTTCGTGCTCATAATTCCTGTCCGGTAGTTAGATTAAAGATCGTCGAGGTTGTTTATAATATTTACCACTAGCTTCCGGCATTGCAAGAAAAACTACCCAAAAATACGGACGCTCGCCGCGCATATAAGCGTTTGTTTTTATTGAGTGTCGCAAAATTATTCGAAAATTTCGGGTTATGAAAGGTCAATCTTGGTTATGAGCCACACCACCGCGGCGTAGCCAAATTGGTAAATAAAATTGTTGACTAAATTATAAGGTAAACAATATTTACCACTTAAGCCGTGCTCGCGGCGAGAGTGACAGCCAGACCACCGGCTGATCTTTACCTTGGAGGAGAACCCATGAAGACCACCCTGACATCGCTTGCCGTTGCGGCCTCGCTGCTGGCAGCCCCGGTTGCCCACGCGGCGGATAAGATGCTGCTGAAAACCCCAATCGCGTTTTCAACCGCTCTACCGGGCCTCGGCTCGCCGATCCCGCGCGTGGCCGAACAGCTGGACCTGATGTCCGGCGGCACGCTGAAGATGAAGGTTTACGAACCGGGCAAGCTGGTCCCGCCGTTTGAAATTCTGGATGCGGTGTCTTCAGGCAAGATCAATTCGGGCTATACCACCGCCGGCTACTGGGCGGGTAAGATCCCGGCTGCACCGTTGTTCTCGGCCGTTCCGTTTGGCCCTGAGGCGGGTGAATACATGGCGTGGCTGTACTATGGCAACGGCATGAGCTTGTATCAGGAGATGTATGATCAGGCCGGTTTCAACGTCCATGTCATTCCCTGCGCCATTATCGCTCCCGAAACCTCGGGCTGGTTCGCGAATGAGATCAACAGCCCCGAAGACCTGAACGGCCTGAAGATGCGCTTTTTCGGTCTGGGCGGTGAAGTGATGCAGAAGCTGGGTGTGGCGACGTCACTGCTGCCCGGCGGCGAAATCTTCCCGGCACTGGAAAAAGGCGCGATCGACGCGACCGAATTCTCGATGCCTGCCATCGACGCACGCCTCGGTTTCCACAAGTTGGTCAAGTACAACTATTTCCCCGGCTGGCACCAGCAAGCGACGGTGTTTGAACTGATGATCAACAAGGACGTCTGGAACGAAGCCAGCGATCAGCACAAAGCGATCATCGAAAATGCCTGTAAGGCTTCGATGGCTGACAGCTTTGCCGAAGGTGAGGCGATCCAACACGCTGCGCTGCTGGACAACGTTGAAAACAATGGTGTTCAGATCAAGCAGTGGAACGACGAGATGCTGTCGACCTTCCGCGCGACCTGGGAAGAGGTTGCCGCAGAACAGGCCGCCAACGACGAATTCTTTGCCAAGGTTCTGGCCGACATGAACGAATTCCGTGACGGTTATGCGGTCTGGAAAGAGAACGCATTCCTCCCCCGCAAGTAAATTTGCCACTTGCGATTATCCGGGGGCGGCTTCCTTCCGCCGCCCTCGTACAACTCTGATTTTCTTCATTTTCCCAAGCATTCCGGGCGCATTCACGTCCCCACCGCCAAACTCTTGAGGAGGAGACCATGGCCGAGACACAGCGTCATCAGGACGACCCGATTGAAGTCTATGAAAGCATCCTTGAGCATGGGGAGCCCGATCGCCAGAAACTGGCCGTTGCCATCGACAACGGCGTCAAGGCGGTGGGTCATGTGGTCATGTGGGCCAACTTGCTGCTGGTTGCGGCCATCGTTTCGCAAGTGGCGATGCGCTATCTGCTGAACCAGAACTATCCCAAGCTGGATGAGATTCAGTGGCATTTCTATGGGTTGGTGACGATGATCGGCATTTCTTATGCGCTGGTCACCGACAGCCATGTGCGGGTGGACCTGCTGCACATGCAGCTCAGCCAGCGCGCGCGGCGGATTATCGAGATCATCGGAATCTTCACCCTATTGGTGCCGTTCATCTATTTAATGATCGATCAGGGGTATGACTATTTTTACGAAAGCTGGCGCGTCAATGAATCCTCGGACAGCCCTACCGGTCTACCTGCGCGTTGGGCTTTGAAAGGTGTGATCCCGGCCAGTTTTGTATTGCTGGCATTGGCTGCGGCGGCGCGGCTGATCCACGATGTGCACGCCCTGATCGTCAATCTCGACGAGGAACGGCAAGGCAAGGGCCTGCGTCTGATCGTCTGGGCGCTGTTGGGCTTTGCTGTGGTGGCGACCGCGCTGACCTTCCTGGTGGAAACGACTGAGGAAAAACTGGTCATCGCGATGTTCCTGACCTTCATCGCGCTGCTTTTCACCGGCTTCCCGGTGGCATGGACGCTGGCCGGGGTTGGCGTTGCCTATTGCGGTCTGGCCTATCTGTTCGACAATGGCATGATGAACTGGACCGGGCTTGAGGAAACGCTTACCGGTCTGGACTATCTGACGCTGGGCGCGGTGGTGAACCGGGTCTATGCCACCATGTCAAATGCGGTTCTGGTGGCGCTGCCAATGTTCATCTTCATGGGCCTGATGTTGGACGAATCCGGTGTGGCCGAGCGCCTAATGACCTCGATGCAGCGCCTGTTCGGCACAGTGCGCGGCGGGCTGGCGATCACGGTAACGATGATCGGCATCATTCTGGCCGCCTCGACCGGGATCATTGGGGCGTCTGTGGTTCTGTTGGGCGTGCTTTCGCTGCCGTCGATGATGGAGCAGAAATACAGCCCCTCATTGGCCGCCGGTGTGGTCAGCGCTTCAGGCACGCTGGGCATCCTCATCCCGCCGTCGATCATGCTTGTCATCATGGCGGACCAGATGGCGCTATCGGTCGGCGACCTATTTATGGCTGCAGTGTTCCCCGGCGTGATCATTGGCGCGCTCTACCTGACCTATATTTTTGTCATCGCCCTAATCAAACGCGACGTGGCCCCAGTACCCGAAGGCGCAACCCGTCCTGACTGGAACGCAGTCAAGGACGTGCTGATTGCAGTCCTGCCGACGCTGGCCCTTATCCTCGCCGTGCTGGGCTCGATCTTCGCGGGTTTGACCACACCGACCGAAGCCTCGGGCGTGGGCGCGTTGGGAGCCACTCTGCTGGCGCTGGGATATCGCAAGCTGACGCTGGCCAAGCTGGTGAATGTGCTGAAAGCAACGTTCAACACCACCGCCTATATTTTCGCGATCTTCCTTGGTGCGACGGTGTTCTCCTATGTCTTGCGCGAACTGGGCGGCGACGCGCTGATCGAGGATATGATCCACGGTACCGGGCTCGGCCCAAATGGCACTGTCTTCATGATCCTGTTCATCGTCTTCCTGCTGGGCTTCGTGCTGGACTGGATCGAGATCACGCTCATCGTTCTGCCCTTGATGCGCCCCATCGTGAACGGGCTGGGCCTGGATATCGACGGCTTCGGTGTCATCGATGAACCTGCGCTGGTGTGGTTCGTAATCCTTGTGGCGGTGACGTTGCAGACCTCTTTCCTGACACCTCCGGTTGGATTTGCGCTTTTCTATCTGAAAGGGGTCTGCCCGCCCGAGATCAAGCTGACTGACATCTACAAAGGGATTATCCCATTCGTGATCCTGCAGCTGACCGGCCTGTTCTTTGTCTTCTTGTGGCCGCAATTGGCCACGTGGTTGCCCTCGGTCGCGTATTAACGGAGGGTAGCGGGATGAACGATGCCGATCTGATCAAGCGTCTTCAGGCCATTTGTGGGCGGCGGCGCGTTTTGACTTCGTCGCGCAGCACCCGCCGCTTTCGCCGAGGGTTCAGATCGGGTGAAGGGGACGCGCTCGCGGTGGTTCAGCCCGCTACGCTGCTGGAACAATGGCAGGTGCTGCAGGCCTGTGTTGCCGCTGACAAAATTGTCATCATGCAAGCCGCCAATACCGGCCTGACCGAAGGGTCTACGCCCAAGGGTAGCTACGATCGTGATGTAGTGTTGATCAACACGCGGCGGATGGACGATCTGCATCTGATCAATGATGGCAAGCAGGTCATCAGCTTTCCGGGCAGCACACTGTTTGCGCTGGAAAAGCTGCTGGACCCGATTGGCCGCCAGCCGCATTCGGTGATCGGATCTTCGTGCATCGGTGCCTCAGTCGTTGGCGGGGTGTGCAACAACTCGGGCGGTTCGCTGGTCGAGCGCGGCCCCTCCTATACCGAGCTGTCACTGTACGCGCGGATCACTCAGGACGGCGAGCTTGAGTTGGTCAATCATCTAGGCATGCAATTGGGTGATACACCCGAAGAAATCCTGACCCGACTGCAGAACGGTGATTTCTCAGCAACTGATATCGAGACCGACAATCGCAAAGCCTCTGACACCGATTACGCCCGTCGGGTGCGTAATGTAGATGCTGAAACGCCAGCACGCTTTAACGCTGATAAGTCGCGTCTATACGAAGCAGCGGGCTGCGCGGGTAAACTGGCGGTTTTTGCGGTTCGGCTGGATACATATGCCAAGAACGAAGCAGAACGTACTTTCTACGTCGGGGCGCACGACACCGAGGCATTCACGGAATTGCGCCGTCGCATCCTGTCCGACTTCAAAACCCTGCCGGTCAGCGCTGAATACATGCATGAGGAGGTATTCGATATCTCTGACCGCTATGGCAAAGACACCATGGTGATGATTGACAAGTTGGGAACCGACCGTTTGCCCACTTTCTTTGCGCTGAAGGGCGCGGTGGACGCGCGTTTGGAAGGCATACCGGTTCTCGGCAATTTTACCGATCGTTTCATGCAGTTCGCGATGCGACTTTGGCCCGATATCCTGCCGCGCCGGATGCGGGCCTATCGGGATCGGTATCCGCATCACCTGATACTCAAAATGCGCGATGGCGGTATCGATGAAGCGCGCGATCTACTCAATGACATGACTGCCGAAGACAAGCTGGATTTCTTTGAATGCGACCTGCGTGAGGCAAAGATCGCTGGGCTACATCGTTTTGCTGCCGCAGGTGCAGCCATTCGTTATATGAAGGTTCATGCAGCCGAAGTGGAAGATATCATCGCCCTAGATATCGCGCTGCGCCGCAATGACGTCGACTGGTTCGAAGACTTGCCAGTTGAGATCGCGGATCAACTGGTCGGCAAACTCTACTATGGCCACTTCATGTGTCATGTTCTGCATCAGGATTACATCGTCAAGAAAGGCGCAGACCCGAACGCGTTGAAGGCCGCAATGCTAAAGTTGCTGGACAAACGCGGCGCTGAATACCCGGCGGAACATAATGTTGGCCATCTCTATGCAGCCAAACCCGATCTGGCAGCTTTCTACAAGTCGATCGATCCCACGAACAGTATGAACCCTGGAATCGGAAAGATGTCCCGCAACAAGCACTATTCGTGAGATGGAACGCTGCTGACCCGTATCCGTTGAATACTACTTGAAGCTGCGGCTGTCCTTGATCTGATCCCAGGCCCAGACGACCTCTTGCAACTGCTCTTCCTGAGATCGGTCACCACCGTTCATATCCGGGTGCAGCACCTTGATCAGCTTCTTGTAGGCTTTGCGAATCTCTGCCTTCGACCAGCTATCTTGCGCTTCGAGGATCTCAATCGCGCGGCGCTCAGTCGGCGGCAGGCGTCGACCGCCGGAATTGGCGCGGCCGGGATTTTTGGTGGCGTTTTCGCCTAGAACCTGATGCGGGTCCTCGATCCCCAGACGTGCCCAGGCACGGGCCTCGGGATCGCCCATCGGTTTGGTCTCACGCTCCCACACTTTGTCCTTCGAACGCTGCGCGTTCAGTTCGGCCTCGGTGGTGCCGTCGAAGAAATTCCACTTCTGGTTATATTCGCGCACATGTTGCTGGCAGAACCAGAAAAAATCATCCAGCACGTCCGGAGCTTTGGGCGCGCGAAACTTACCGGGTTCTTCACAGCCCTCATGATCACAGATTCGCACCGAAGTTTCGGACGCACCTGACATACCCCGACGGCCGCGCGGCTTCTTTTTCTTAGCGCTCGACACGGACATATCGAATCCGAAGGGATCTGACTTTACCATCTGCACAACCTCACGAAGGCATCTTTTCGACTCGGAGGCAGCAGTTTAATCTAAGCAGCCGAAAGTAGAAGAGGGGGACGGCAATTTATTTGCCGCTGAGCATAAAAATGAGCGTGACCGACGAAATCCGTGAACGATTGCAGGCAGCATTTAACCCGCGTGAGCTGGAGGTGGTTGACGACAGCGAGAGCCATCGTGGTCACGCTGGATATCAGGAGGGCGGTGAGAGTCATTTCAACGTCCTTATTCGTTCTGCGGCTTTCGAGGGGCAATCCCGCGTTGCTCGCCATCGCGCAGTACATACGGCATTGGGGGATATAGTCCCCCGTATCCATGCGCTTGCTTTGGATATCGACGTCTGACAGTCGCGGCCTTGGTTCAGATAAGCGACGATCACGTCGCCAATTCTCTGCGGATTTAATCTCGATCAAGGCATCGCGATACATGACCCTCTAATATTCGCCTCGTCGATCTCCGGTTAACCGGAGCGATCAGATTTGCGGATAATGAGGGCTTTTTAAATGATGACCAAAGCCAGAACGTGGTTCTCGGCACTGTCGACAGTTTCATTGCTGTCGGTTGGTGTTGCGTTCCCGGTTCACCATGCCCAGGCGGAACAGCCGGGCCCGGTAGAAGCCATTGAGTTCGACCAAGCCAAGGCGGCACTTGGCAAACGTTTGTTTTTTGACCCGCGCCTGTCTGGCGACACCGAACTGTCCTGCGCCAGCTGCCACCAGCCGGAAAACGGCTTTACCGACGGGCAGGCCCTATCGGATGCCTATGCCGGCAGCCTGCATTTCCGCAACGTGCCGACGCTGATTAACAGCGCCAAGCGCGCCGCGTGGTTCCATGACGGGCGCATTGGCACCAACCTCAACGACGCGACCCGCGAAAGCATCACCGAGACATACTCGATGAACATGGATATGCGTTTGATGCAGGAACGCATCAAGCAAGATCCGGTTTATGTCGAGATGTTCGAAGCCGCCGGATTTGGCGAGCCGTCGAACGGCGGGGTCCGTAACGCCATCCCGGAATATCTGAAAACGTTGATTTCGCGCGGCGCGCCGTTCGATACAGGCGAGATGTCGGAAGAAGCCAAGGCGGGCTATGAGCTGTTCAATGCCAGCGGCTGCAATTCCTGCCACTCGGGCGAGCGGTTCACGGATGATCTGCCGCACAATATCGGCGTGGGCGACAACCCCGATATCTGGGCGACCCCGGAACGTCACATCACCTTTGTGACCATGATGAAGTTCCTCGGCGTCGAGAATTACATGAACCTGCGCGCCGACCCCGGTGCGTATATCCGCACTCACACCGCCGATACATTCGGCACGTTCATAACCCCCACGCTGCGTGAGCTGATCTATACCGCGCCATTTATGCATAACGGCTCGATTGCGACGCTCGAGGATGTGGTGGCCTTCTACAACGCCGGTGGTGGCGAAGATGAAAACAAGGATCCGCGCATCAAGCCGCTTGGCCTCAGCGAGACCGAACAAGCACAGCTGGTGGCCTTCCTTAAGGCGCTGTCTGGTGAGCCGCTGACCGGCCCGGACTTCGTCGCAGAGGACATCGATACGGATTATGCGCCGATCGAAAACTGGCAAGACGCGACAAACTGAGGAGTGGACCCATGAAAGACCTAAAGTCTTACCTTTCAGGCACAATCGCCACCGCTGCCCTGTTTGCCGTCCTAGGTGCACAGGCGATTGCGGAAACCAGCATGGAGATTGAGGCCGGCATCGGTGGCGCAGACCCCGATGCAGACTCGCCGCTGGTGGCGCTGGGCGAGCCGCCGATCCCGCTGGACAACCCGCAAACCGACGCCAAGATCGAACTGGGCAAGATGCTGTTCTTTGATGCCCGTCTTGGCGGGAATCCGTCGACGCCCTGTTCGGCCTGCCACATGCCAGATGTCGGCTGGGACGTCGAGGCACCGATCTCGTTCGGCTATCCGGGCACGACCCACTGGCGCAATAGCCAGACCATCGTGAATTCGGCCTATTACGGAAAGCTGTTCTGGGCGGGTTCAAGCAAAAGCCTTGAGAGCCAGGCCAAATCCGCCGCAGGCGGTGCGGTCGCCGGCAACGGTGAGGCCGACATGATGGAGGCGCGCCTGGCCTTCGTCCCCGAATATGTCGAACGCTTCAACGATGTCTTCGGCGATCAGTGGCCGCGTATCAGCAATGCATGGCGGGCCATCGCCGCGTTTGAACGGACCATAGTTCAGACCGACACGCCCTTCGACAATTATCTGCGTGGGGATGACGCGGCGCTGACCGACGAGCAGAAACGCGGGCTGGAATTGTTCACCGGCAAGGCGCAGTGTTCCGAATGCCATAACGGTGCGTTGCTGTCGGATGAAAAATACTACAACACCGGTCTGCCCGCCTATGACGGTTGGCAGGACGATGGTCTGGCGCAAGTGACCTTCCGGTATGAGCTTTTTGCCAAAGGCTCGACCGAAGAGATGTACCGCCACACCAAGGACGACCCCGGCTTCTATTTCCGTACCAAGGAAAAGGCCGACAAGGGTAAGTTCCGCACGCCAAGCCTGCGCTACACCCTCTATACCGAACCCTACATGCACAACGGCATGTTGGAGACGCTTGAGGATGTGGTCGAGTTCTACAACCAGGGCGGCGGCGAGAATGAGTTCTCGGCCAATAAATCTCCGCTGATCCAACCCCTTGGCCTGAATGATCAGGAAAAAGCGGATCTGGTGGCCTTCCTGAAATCCCTGTCCGGTGACGAGATTCTGGTCGAAGAACCTGATCTGCCGGATTACCAGCCGCTTCCCGCGGCAGCAGAGGAGTAAGCGTCATGAAAGATCATAACGCAACCGGATGCAGCTGTTCGGGCGAGGCCAAAAAGGCCTGCACCGTGAACCGCCGCCAGTTCCTGTTCGCCTCGGGTGCCACCACCTTTGCCGTGATGGTGACCATGCCCACCCGCCATGGCCAGGCGGAACAGGTGCCCGCTTTGGTATCGACCTATCCGCGCAAGCTGATCGGCAAACTTTCCGAGTTGGAACAGGATGTGCCGGTCGAGTTCTACTACCCGGACGAGGGCGACTATTCGGACTCGATCCTTGTGAAAACCGGCGTGGAAAGCGGCGGCGGCATTGGTCCGCAAAAGGATGTTGTGGCCTTCAACCTCACCTGCACCCATCAGGGCGGGTCGATGTATGACAGCTACAAGCCTGAACATAAGGTGCTGGGCCCGTGCCCGTTGCACCTGTCCACCTATGACGTGACACGGCACGGCATCCTCGTCTCGGGGCAGGCCTACCAATCGTTGCCACAGGTCCTTTTGGAACTGGATGGTGACGATATCTACGCCGTTGGCATGTTCGGCCTGATCTACGGCCGTTACGACAACCTCATTGCATAAGGGAAGCGGAATCATGGCAACCCCGTATTACGTACCCGAAACCAACGTCCCGCTGCCGCCCAAAGGGGCCGAGGTCATCTCGACCGCCTGCGACTACTGCATCGTGGCTTGTGGTTACAAAGTCTACCGCTGGCCCGTGACGGCCAAACCCGGTGGCCCAACTGCGGACGAGAACGCCTTTGGCGAGGATTTCCCCGTTGCACCGTTGGGTGCCTGGGTCGCGCCGAACCAGCACAATATCGTACTGCACAAAGGTCAGCCGCACCACGTGGTGATCATCCCTGACAAGGACACGCAATACGTCAACACCGACGGCGACAGTTCCTTGCGGGGCGGATGTATCGCGCAGAAATGCTATAACCCACAGACCCCGACGCGTGACCGTCTGAAGACACCGCTAATGCGGATCTATGGCACGCTGATGCCGGTTCCGTGGGATCTTGCGCTGGATGTGGCGGCTGAGGTGGGCAACCACGTGATCGCCAAGCACGGTACCAATGCCTATGGCGTAAAAACCTTCAGCTATCAGTATATCGAGAACACCTATGCGATCTCGAAATACGCGCTGCGCCATATCAACACCGCAAATTTCACCTTCCACGACACGCCGTCCGACGTGACCTCGACCCCCGGTTTCCGGGATGCGGGTTTCGACAATTTCGGCCCGTCGTATGAGGACTGGCGGGATGCGGAAACGCTGCTCGTCTGCGGTACCGACCCCTATGAGACCAAGACCATCCTCTATACTCAGTGGATGATGAAGGGGATGCAGAACGGTCAGAAAGAGATCTATCTGATTCCGCGCCGGTCTGCCGGTGTGGCCCATGCCGAAAAGATGGGTGGCCTGCATATCGACGTTCTGCCCGGCACCGACCTGCTGGTCGTCAACGCCATTGCCCGGGTCATCGTGGAAAATGGCTGGGAAGACAGCGACTGGATCAAGAAATGGGTCAACAACAAATGGGAAAGCTCGTCCGGCTTCGGTCAGGGTACGCGCAACACGCCATGGCAGTGGCGCACGACCTGGGGCAAGTTCCAGACCAAAGGCTTTGAGGATTGGAAAGAATGGCTGCTGTCGCAGGACGAATTCGCGCCTGAAACCGCTGCAGCCATGGCCGAGATCGACGTGCAGAAAATCTATACTGCCGCCGAATGGCTTGCCAAGCCCAAGGCGGATGGCACCCGGCCCAAGACCTCGGTCATGATCGAGAAAGGGTTCTACTGGTCGAACAACACCGGCAACACGCAGGCGATCTCGGCTCTGGGCATCATCTGCGGCTGTGGTGGTCGTCCGGGTCAGGTGATTGGCCGGGCCGGTGGTCACCAGCGGGGCGGCGTGAAGGGCGGGAAATACCCGCGCAACAAATCGCCCGAGAAACTGCCGGGTCGCCGTCGCCGCGCCATGGATACCGACCGGTATCTGATCGCAGGTCATACCCGTATGGCCCATGTGATCGGCACCACATGGATTCAGGCGATGTGTGGTTCACAACAGTTAGCTGACAAGTTCGAGGAACTGACCGTCCGCAACCCGCATCAGATCGCCAGCTTCGACAAACAAGAAATGATCGATGCGCTGAAGGCCCGCGCCGACAGCGGCGGTATGGTGGTCATCGACCAGGACATCTATCTGCAGGATCCGATCGGCAACCGCTATGCCGACATCGTGTTCCCCGCAGCGACCTGGGGCGAAGAGGACTTTCTGCGCGCCAACGGCGAACGCCGCCTGCGCCTGTATCAGAAGTTCTATGATGCGCCCGGTGCGGCCAAGCCCGACTGGTGGATCATTGCGCAACTGGCACAGCGGATGGGCTTTGACGGGTTCGACTGGCAGAACTCGAACGAGGTTGCCGAAGAGGCCGTGCGCTTTACGCGCGGGTCGCGCAAGGACTTCCACGCGGTCTACCGTCTGGCCAAGAAAGAGGGCAAAGGTCTGCACCAGAAGGTCCGTGAGTTCGGCACCGATGGCGTGCAATGCCCGGTCATGCTGGATGCCGACGGTGTCACGCTGATTGAAACCAAGCGTCTGCATGACACAACCCGCACGCTGCCTGATACCGGTGCGGCTGGTGCGGATGTGTTCAACAAGAAGCTGACGCACTTCAACAGCCAGACCGGCAAGTGCAACATCCAGAAATCGCCGTGGGACCTGTTCTCGGATTACTGGGAATGGCTGAAACCCAACAAGGACGAAGGCGAGTTGTGGGCCACATCCGGTCGGATCAACGAACGCTGGCAGTCCGGTTTCGACGACCGCCGCCGCCCCTATATCGTGCAGCGCTGGCCGGAAAACTGGGTCGAGATTCACCCCGACGATGCGGCTGAGCGTGGCATCGAAAGCGGCGACTATGTGATGGTTTATTCGGAGCGCGTTCCGGGTAACAAGCACACGCTGCTCGGTGTGGAAGGCGACGACTTCCAGTTCTCGAAACTGATGGAGAACGGGCATATCGAACTGACCAAAGCGGCGATCACCGCCGTGGCCATGGTTACGCCCGCTATTAAGAAAAGCGTCGTTTACATGGACTTCCTGCACATGCAGCAGCCCGCCAACGCGCTAGAAGGCCGGATCGTCGACTGGATCAGCGGCAACTACAACTACAAGATGGGCGTTGCCAAGGTCCGCAAGCTGGGGCCGAGCCCCTACAAGACCTCGTTCCGCACGATGTCCTTCGCGCCGCGCGATATCGCCTGACGCTTTTCCGGGGGGCGGACGCCATGCCGCCCCTCGGGTCCGGTCCCGCTGCAGAAGGGACCACCTGGAAGGCAGGCTTCGGTTGGGAAACCTGTCTTCCACTTTACCCAACCCGTCCCAACGCAAAACATGGCAGACCTGATATGAACATGCATTCCGATACCGCCCTGCGTGACGAGGCCACCAGCCTGTTCTCCGACTATGCAAAATCTGATTATGACGTGATCCGCCTGCGCGCCATTCAGGCCCTGGCCGCCATTGGGGCCAGTAACAGCCCGGCCTTGATCGAGGCGCTGTTGGATGATGACGAAGACGTCCGGCAAGACGCAGCCCAAGCGCTGGGCGCGCTGGGCGTGCAGGAGGCCGCGCCGCAACTGCTGGAAAACTTGATCCATGATCCCTGCGGTGAGGTGAAACTGGCCTGCGTCACCGCTCTGGCCGAGTTGAAATCCGAAGACGCGGCGCCTTACCTGCGCACGCTTGTCACTGGTCGCGGCGAGGATATCACGTGGGACGAGGACGAGCTGCATCAAGATGAATGGGATGACTGGCTGGATACTCAGATCGCGGCGATCAAAGCGTTAGGTCGCATGGGCGATGCGGCTGCGATTGAACCCATTGTCATGGCCCTGATGGACGAAGACGGGCAAGAACTGGGGGATGTGGCCTGCGAAGCGCTGGGCCAGATCGGTACGCCATCCGTGCCGACCTTGGGTGTGTTCGCTCAATCCTCGAACCGCCGTCTGCGTCACCGCGCTCTGTGCACGCTGGCCACCATCGGAGGACCCGAGGCCGAAGCCATCTTGCGCAAAGCCACCACCGACAAGGACGGGGCCGTGCGTCTGATCGCATATGAGGCGCTGATGCCGAACGACCCGGCGCTGGTCGAACAGGCCCTGACAGATGCGGTCGAGGATATCCGCATCGCAGCGCTGAACCAGTCCGGCCTTTCCGAACCCGAACTGCTGGACCGCATGATGCGCGACCCCGGCGCCAAGGTGAAACTGGCGCTGATCGACCGGCTGGACCGCAGCCAGCCTATCGTTGATCAAGACGACCTGCGCTGGCAGGTGCTGGATTTCCTCGCAACCGGACAACAGCCTGAGGTCTCGGCGCAGGCGCTGGGCCTGCTGGCGGCGTTGGCCCCGCAACTGGTGGCAGATCGGCTGAACGCGCTGTTCTCGGTCGAGGCGGACGACTTCGAGGCCGAGCGTATCCAATGGGCCATCGTCGACGCGCTGGCGACCTCGCCCCTGCGCGAGGCGGCAGAATGGCTGCAACGCGCCTGCCGCGCGCCCTTCCGGTCGGTGCGGCTGAAGGCCGTGGCCTCGCTGGCGATGATTGTTACTGACACCGACCGCCCGCATGTGAACCAGCAGCAGGGCCGCGAATTGCTGCTGTCCTTCGCGCTCGCCCCGATGAGCGTGGTCGAAGACGCGCACGAGGAAGAGGCCCCGCAAACCGACATCGCCGCGCTGGAAGAGGCAGGGCTGGATGTATCCGACGGTGGTGAAAACGGCCCTACCTCCAGCCTCGGCGCGATCCTTGGCCATGACGCTATCGCGGAAGAGATGAAGAAAGAGGCCGAGGATGATGACCTGCACCCCCTGACGCCACGCGAGCAGGCATTGTTGGTCAAGGCCACCCGCCATCCCAAACGCCGCCGCGTGGCGTTGGATGACAATGCCGAAGCCTTGGAGCGTGAGACCCGCATTTCGGCCATCCGCCTGCTGGGCGACGTCACAGGTATGCAGATCATGCTGGCGCAGATCGCGCAGGACCCCGAGACCGAGATCGCTGCGCAGGCGCTGGCGGCACTGGGCTTGTCGGTCGCGCGCAACGGGTCCGAACTGAACCAGTCGCATTTGATCGAGCTGATCACACAGGGGCTTTCGCATACCGATGCCAATCTGTCCCTGCAGGCGCTGAACCTGCTGCAACAGGCTGACCTGCCACCGCAGGATGCGCTGCGGGGCAAATTGCGGGCTATGCTGAAAACCGGAGATACTGCCTTTCGTATCGACGCCATGCAGATTCTGACCCGCTGGGACGGGACGGCCGATGTGGCGCGCAGCTTGCTGGACGATGTCTCGGCCCCGGTACGGCAGGCGGCGATGCGGCTTTTGTCTGAAACGGCCCCGGATCAGGCAGGTGCGGCCATCGTACCCTTCCTTCTGGCCAATCCTGAGCAACGGATCGTGACCTATGTCAATGACAGCACCCCTGCCTTGGTGTCCATTGGGCGCGAATTGTTGGCCGGATTGCGCGACGAGAATCGCCGCGCCCAGTGGCCGGTGTTGATCAGCGCTTTGGCCGACCTGTTGGGAGACCCCTAGCGGGCGGTCTGAAACCGGAGGGATAGATGGCGATTTCGCTGAAACTATGCGCGGCGATTCTAACGGGGGCAATGGCTTTTGGTAGTGTCGCACTGGCCGAGGAGATCCCCGAGGTTGCCGTAGTTCATCAGGTCATCGACCTGAACGCCGACACTCCGGCGCATGCATTTCGGTTCGAACCCAAATTCCTGCAGGTTCCCGCTGGGGCGACTGTGCGTTTCAAAGGCTCGACCGGGCGGCACACGGTCACTGCCATTCCTCGAATGATACCCGTGGGCGCGCGCGTCTTCGAGATTCGGGGCAAACCCGAACTGGATCTGACTTTCGAGAAAGAGGGAGTCTACGGCATCCGTTGCCGCGTTCATGGGCGTCACGGAATGGTCATGCTGCTGGTAGTTGGTGATCCAAGCTCGAATCTCGAAGAAGCCAAGGCCTATCTACCTAAACTTGGAGAGGCCGAGCGGGTCGGTTTCGAAGAGCTCTTTGCGTATGTGGAGGCCCAAAATGGCTGATGGATGTGCCTGCGACCACCATGCTCATATGTACCTGACCGTAGATGACGCCCTGAGGCGCGGTTTGTCCGTGGCCAACCCCATCACGGATACCGAAACACTACCGCTGGTGCAGGCTATTGGCCGGATACTGGCTGAGAATTGCGACAGCAAGGTAGACATGCCCGCCTTCGATAACTCGGCTATGGACGGCTATGCCGTTCGCAGCGCCGATCTGGGCGAGGGGCCTGTGTTCGAACTGCTAGTTGGCGGTCGCATAGCCGCCGGCGATAGCGGCGCACACGATGCGCCGGATGGCGGTGCCTTGCGTATATTCACAGGAGCGCCGGTGCCGTCTGAGTTCGATGCGGTATTAATGCAGGAAGACTGTGAGTTTCAGTCCGATCGCATCCGGTTCAACCGCCGTCCAAAATCCGGTCAGCATATCCGTCGCGCGGGCGAGGATTTGAAAGCTGGTGCCCCGATCCTGCGGCGCGGGTGTGAAATTTCCGCGCGTGAGGCCGCCGCGTTGGCCTCGGCTGGTTATGGCGAGGTGAAGGTTTTTCGCAAGCTCAAGGTCACGATCTTCTCGACCGGTAGCGAGCTGCGCCAGCCGGGTGAAGCGCTTGGCCCCGGACAGATCTACAACTCGAACCGCTACATGCTTTTGGCTTTGCTGGATAAACCCTGGATCGAACTAGCCGACCGAGGCCCGGTCGAAGATGATCCGGTGCTGTTGAAGCAGGTCTTGAGGGAGGCCTGTAATAGCTCGGACCTGATCATCACCACGGGCGGTGTTTCGGTCGGGGACGAAGACCACATGCCGCGCCTGTTCAGTGAAATCGGTGGCGAAACCGAGGTGATGAAAGTGGCGATGAAACCTGGTAAGCCGATCATGTTCGGTTGTCAGGGTGATGCGCTTTATGTGGGCCTGCCGGGAAATCCGGTTTCGGCCTTTGTGACGTGGCAGATCATTGGTGCGCGGATGATGGAACGCCGTGCCGGTCTGCATCGGAACGAACGCACCCCCGAGCAGGCGGTTTTGGCAGAACCTCTTCAACGCCGCGCGGGGCGGCGTGAGTACCGCCCGGTAAGCATCGACGGATGTACACCGAATGGCGCACCGCGTTTGCGCCTGATGGCCGAGTCTTACAGCGGGCGCGTTGCCCTTCTTGCACAGGCCGATGGTCTGGTAATTATTCCGGCAGAAACTGAGAAGCTGCCAGCCGGAGAAGCTCTGGAGTTCCTTCGATTCTAGATTGATCCCGATGCGCTTGAGGTATCAAATTCTTTGGTCAACGAGCGCCCTTTGCTGTCGATGGCGCGCGGCTGTAGGCCTTTGGTGCCGACCTATGTCGGGACCTTCGGGGATCGCCGAATGCTCTGTCGCGAATGTGCGCGCGACGGGCAGCTAGGTGACGTCCTTGAACATGTAAGTGGTCGGCTCCAGCCGATCCTCAAACGGGTTTCGGCAATAATTCGGGATCTCTCCGGCAATCTGAAAACCCATCGACTGATACAGCAAGCGTGAAGGATCGCTGCTACGGGTGTCCAGCACCAGCATCGTGCGTTTCAATTCCCGAGCTCGCTCATGCAGTGCCTCCATCAGCGACCGACCCAAACCGCGACGGCGAGCCTGCGGATGAACCAGCAGCTTTGCCACATCCGCGCGATGTGGCTGGTTGGGCATTGCGGCGGGGATCAGTTGCACCGTGCCCAGAATGCGTCCGTCACCATATGCGACAAACAGATCGAGTGTCTCCGCGCGGAGTTCGGGCTGCACCCTGTCCCGCCAATAGGCGCGGGCATCGTCCCGCGAAAAAGGAAGGATGAACCCGATACTGGCACCGGTATGGACACAGCGGTGCAGGATATCGGTCAGATCCTCAAGCGCTTCGTCGAAATATTCCTGTGGCAATCGCGTAATCATATCAGCACCAACAGATAGCGCGCACCGCGTTTGGGTCCGGTTTCGAACTGCGTTGGCCCCGACAGGTGATAGCGAAGGCAGTCGCCGCCGCTGAGCGCATGGGCAATCCCGTCCACTGTCAACGTTAGCCCTCCATCAAGTAGGATCAGGTGGTGCTCCTGTCCCGGCTTGGGCGGAGTATCGTAGGTGATGACAGTACCTGGGGGCAAATGACCTTCCATTACTTCCCCACTGAGGCCAGTCGCCGGTGGTGAAACCGAACGGCGGGTAAACCCGCTTTCTGGGTCATGCCATTCAGGCTGCTTCTCGAAAGGTACTTTGGGATCGAAACTGTCTTCGACCATCATCAGCAGGCGTGACATGGGCAGGCCGTATGCCGCGCATAAACGGCCAAGCGTTTCAGCGGTAGGGCTGACATCACCGTTTTCCATTCGCGACAGTGTCGCCCGGCTGATCCCACTTTGGTCTGCCAGCTGCTCAAGCGACCAGCCATGACCCTGGCGCAGCTCGTTCAGACGCTTAGCGAGGCGGTTTGATAGTGTGTCGAGCATGGCTCACATATGGGAATCAGTTACGAATATGGGATTATTGCCTTGCTTTACATCAAACACAATAGAAAAAGGGCGCAGAAATCTGCGCCCTTTTGCTGCTCGGGTATCGGACTGGATTACTTCCAGCCAACTTCGTTATAGATTTTCTGTGCCTCGGGGATGTTTTTGGCGGCCTCTGAGAGGTTCACCTCATCTGCTTTGAATTCCCCCAGAGCGGCCACGTTCTCAGCCAGCGCGACGCCTTCGACAGCGGGGTATTCATCGTTTCCGTTCGAGAAGTAGACCTGCGCCTGATCGCTTGCGAGATACTCAAGGAACTTAATCGCGTTTTCTTTGTTCGGCGCGTTTGCTGCAACACCCGCACCCGACAGGTTCATATGTGCACCTTCGGCGTCCTGTGCCGGGAATTGCACGCCGATCATCTCGATATCCGCGCTTAGACCCTTGACGTCTTTGCGCATAGCGCGGGCCATATAGTATGTGTTGGCAACCGCAATCTCGCACTCGCCTGACACGATGCCGCGCAGCTGGTCTGTGTCACCGCCCTGAGGTTCGCGTGCCATGTTGGCGGCGACACCTTCGGCCCATTTCCTGGCTTCTTCCGCGCCGTGATTTGCAATGATCGATGACAATAGTGTCTGGTTATAGATATTGCCGGACGAGCGAATGCAGATCTGCCCTTTATACTCCGGTTTTGCCAGATCCAGATAGGTTGCGGGTGGGTTGGCGACATCAGCCTTGTCAAAGAAGATGATCCGTGCGCGCTGAGAAAAGCCGTACCACTGATTGTCTTCGTCCTGAAGGTTTGCCGGAATACGCTCCTCTAAGATTGCGCTCTCGACCGGCTGCAGGATGCCTTCGCTCTTGGCGCGGGCCAGGCGCGAGCTGTCGACCGTCAGCAGGACATCAGCGGGCGAATTCGCGCCTTCTGCTTTCATCCGTGCGATCAGTTCGTCGGCCTTGCCTTCGATGCGGTTGATGGTGATGCCGGTGGCCTCTTCGAAGTCGGAATACAGGCGTTCGTCGGTGTCGTAATGGCGCGAGGAATACAGGTTCAGCTCGCCCTCGGCTGCGGCAGAGGTGGCGATCAGGGCCGTCAGGGTGGCGGCAAAGCAGGTAGAGGATTTCAGCATCATTTGTCCCAACATTGAAAATCGTGACGGGATTTAACCCGACTGATTTGGTCAATTAAACGATTCTCGGTGGGATGCAAGGAAATCCGACAAAATTAGTTGGTCAAAACGTCGCTGAACTTACCTTGCCGGACGGCCCCTTCAGGATTGACGCCGCCTACTTTGTTTTCTTTCGGGTTGCGGTGGGACGGGTGACGGTGCCGGCTCGGGGTCCGGATCGTCGCTGAGCACCGGTTCTTTGGTCAGCATCGCCTGTGTTACCGCTTCCATGTATTTCTGCAGCATGACCGGCGGATCAGCTGGGGCCAGCTTGATTGACAGCCTACTTGCGCCTTCCTGATTATAGGCATAGCGCGAGGAATAACTTGCGTTGACCTGCGCCGCCACGGGGCCCCAGCCACCTTTGACCGATGCGCTGCCTGATTTCTCGGTCTGTTTGGTCATCGAGATCGCCATCTTTACCTCGATCTCGGCCTCTTGCACCGCATAGAACGCGGGCAGGAAACCCATCGACACGAGGCTGAATTCCTTTGGGGGACCATCGGGGTTGGATAGATCGGGAAGCTGGATCTTCTGATCCGCCATGTATTTGGCGATATCAGTCGAATGTCTATCCAATTCAGTTTGCGACTCTGCCACGGAAATCGCCAGTTTCTGAACCATTTCCGCGAAAGGGACGTTTAGCAGTTCCTGCCCGATACTCATTTCCAATCTCCTTTGTGAATTCAGTCTCTATCAATAATCTTCGTTGCGGACCGTCTTTTGACCGAGAACGAGACCTTCGCTGCGTTCTGGCTGACCGCCTGTTTCTTCGCGTTTGTAGCGAACTGGGCTTTATTGCCATCCCGACCAAGCCCAACAAAGGCTTCGACCTGGACATTGTCGATGGTGAAATCGTCGCTGCCGTCGGATCCTGCAAGGATCTGTTCGCCCAGGGCCTGCGAAAAAACCTGCGCATCCACGATCTGCGTATCTTTGTCTTCAACCTCCATTCCGCTCTGGCCTCCGGCCATTGGGTTCACCACCGGAGAACCCGAGCCCATCAGCATGCCACTGCCTCCTTCTTCCAGATCGTCGATCTGGTCTTGCAGGTCCTGGATCGTCTCCAGCAACACGACCTCGCGCGCCTCCAGCGCGGTCAGGCGGTTTTCCAATGACTGAAGCAGTGTGGTGAACGCCTCGGGCAGTTCGGTGACGCGCACATCTATAGGCTGTTTTTTGGGGGTCTTGTCCTTTTTAGTCGCCATCGACCCCTCCACCAGAACCACCTTCATCCACCGGTCCCGGCGCGAACCGCATCCGCATGGTCGACGCGCTGCTTGCATCGAGCGTATCTGTCTGCGTCAGTTTTGGCCCACACAGAAACGCGCCAATGATCCCGCGTTTGCCTTCTTCTGTGGTACTGGTCATCTCCATGACGACCTTCAATTCTACATCGACATCCTGCATGTGGTAAAAGACTGGCGGAATGCCCATCTCGCGCAGTTCCTGAGGATAGTTCTTCAGCGCGTTCAACTGATCCAGACTAAGCTGTTCGGCGGCTTGGGCCACGCTTCGGCCTATATCGGCCACCATCTCGGTCAGGGTTGTTCCTAATAGCGTATCCAGATCATCGTTAGCCAACCCGACCTCCCGTCATAAAAAACAGGGAAAGCGTAGCACGAGACCGTCTCATAACAATACTAAATCTCAGAACCGGACTTTCGGAGCGATTTCCGGCGCTTCCGCCGACATGAAAGGGCGTTAGAAGCAGGGCATAAAAAAACCGCGCTCGAAAGCGCGGTTTTTGAATTAAGTTCGTGCAGTTCTTAGCCCTGGCGAGCTTTGAACTTGCGCTGCGTCTTGTTGATCACGTAGACGCGGCCTTTGCGACGCACAACCCGGCAATCACGGTGCCGGTTTTTGAGCGAGCGGAGCGAGTTCTTGACCTTCATGGGTCTGTCTCCAATCTGCGGCGCCTTCATCAAAGACGTGGCCAGCGCCTGGGTTAATCGGGTGCCCCGGAAAGACCAGAGCAATGAATTCATGGTGGGCGGTACAAGGATCGAACTTGTGACCCCTTCGATGTCAACGAAGTGCTCTACCGCTGAGCTAACCGCCCATGAAACCGTTGCGTGACCTGCCCCATAACGAAATGGGGCGCGGAACCCCGCGCCGGTAGCGGGGTCTATAAAAGGAGTCGTTGGGGGGATCAAGGGGTTTGGCAGAACTATTTTACGGTCTATGTTGAGTGCGAACAACGGAGAGCCCATGCCCGACGCCGCCACCAATGCAGCCTATATTCTGGATATGCCCGCAACGCGTACGTCCTGCGTGGTATTTGCCTCGCCCCATAGCGGTCGGACCTATCCCGAGTCTTTGTTGAAGCGGTCTGTTCTGAACCGCAATATGATTCGGTCGTCTGAGGATGCGTATGTCGACCAGCTTTTTTCCTCAGTCGCTGAATTCGGTGCACCGCTGCTCGCCGCGGCCATGCCGCGCGCCTATCTGGACCTGAATCGCAATTCGGATGAATTGGACCCCGCATTGATACAGGGTGCGCGTCGTCACGGACATAACCCGCGGGTTACCTCGGGCCTCGGGGTGATTCCCCGCGTGGTCGCCAACGGCAGGGCGATCTACAGCGGCAAGCTGACTATGGATGAGGCGCGCCTGCGGATCGATACCTATTGGCGTCCATACCATACTCGCCTGAAATCTCTGCTGGCGGAATCGCATCAGATGTTTGGGCAGGCCATTCTGATTGATTGCCACTCGATGCCGCACGAGGCGGTGGCGCTGGCCGGCGGCTCGCGCCGGGCCCGACCGGAAATCGTTTTGGGCGATCGGTTCGGTGCGGCCGCTTCCGGTGTGATCGTTGATCAGATCGAGGCCGCTTTTGCCGACGCGGGTCTGAATGTGGCGCGCAACACGCCTTTTGCAGGGGCCTACGTCACCCAGACCTATGGTCGACCTGCCCGCCATCAGCATGCGGTTCAAATCGAGATCGATCGTTCACTTTATATGAACGAGGAAACGATCCAGCCGAACGGCAACTTTGAGGCGTTGCGTGATGTGTTGCGGCAGGTCACCGCGCAGATCACCAGTATCGGGTCCGATCCAATGTCACTTGCCGCCGAATAGACCTAACGCAGCGCACGACCTTTTACGATTGCATCACTGCCGAAACGGCGCCGGATTTCGTCCGTCGCACGTTCGGCCTGTGATCGGCGTTCTGCACCGGGATCCAGAAGGTCGCCCGAGATATCGGCCTGATCCTCTGAGCACAGGTCAGACAGGCCGCATCCCAAAAGGCGATAGGGACCCTGATCGCCAACCTGATCAAATAGCCCACGAGCGGTGCGATAAATCCGATCCGCTATCTGAGTCGCATCGCGTAGCGATATCCGCCGGGTGATGATCTTGTGGTTGGCCTGTTTCAGCTTCAGCGTCACCACTCGCCCAGCCAATCCCTTGGCTTTGGCCCGGTCGGCTACCTTTTCAGACATACGCCACAGATGCCCGTCCAGAATTTCAAGACTGGCGGTATCCTCGAAAAAAGTGGTCTCATTACTGATCGACTTCATCGGCTCATGGGCCGATACGCGCCGTTTGTCCTGCCCTCGCGCCAGATGCCACAGACGGTAGCCCATTGATCCGAACCGCGCTATCAGCGCCTCCTGATCCCAGCGCAGAAGATCAGAAAATGTGCGAATCCCTGCGCGATCCAGAGATTCCTGCGCCGCCGGACCAATTCCCCAGATTAATCGCACCGGCCGGTCATGCAGGAAATCAGCCGTCTCGGCCTGGCCGATCACTGAAAAACCCCGAGGCTTGTCGAGATCCGAGGCCACCTTGGCCAGAAACTTGTTATGGCTCAAGCCAATCGATCCCGTCAGGCCCAGCTCATCTTTCATCCTCTTGACCAGACGTGCAAGCATGACCGCTGGCGGTGCACCATGCAGCCGCTCGGTGCCGGATAGGTCCATGAACGCCTCATCCAGCGACAGTGGTTCAACATCAGGTGTCAACTCGTCCATCATGGTGCGTATCTCGCGCGAGACGCTGGCATAGACCGACATACGTGGTTTGATCACCACCGCTTCGGGGCATAGTTGAAGCGCCTTGAACATTGGCATGGCTGAACGTACCCCGCGAACGCGGGCCACGTAACAGGCAGTCGAAACCACCCCGCGCTTGCCGCCGCCAATGATCACAGGCTTGTCGGCAAGTTCGGGATTGTCGCGCTTTTCGACCGAAGCATAAAAAGCATCGCAATCCATATGCGCGATCGTCAGGTCAAACAGCTCTGGGTGCGATTTGACCCTCGGGCTGCTGCAAGTTGGGCAGCGCGGCCCTTGCTTAATTTCCTTCAGGCAGTCGCGACAGATGGCGGGCATGATGTAGTTTCTTTCCGGCCAGCGGCGGATTGGTCAAGACATTCGATAGGTTAAAAGGTATCGCGAATGGATAAGGATAAAAAGAGGACCGATGGACTTCACCGGGGCAAAAATAGCGTTGTTTCTGGGGCACAAGCTGCTGGTCATTCTAAGAGATGATCGATCAGATATTCCGTTTCCAGGTCATCTCGATTTTCCAGGCGGCGGGAAAGAGCCAGGTGAAACACCGATCGAATGCGCGTTGCGTGAAACAGATGAAGAGGTTGGACTGCGCCTGTGCGCAACCGATCTTGTCTGGTCACGGCAATATGGTCAAAGCTGGTTCTACGTCGCCCTGCGCCCGCCGGAAGATGTTGGTCTGATCCGTTTTGGGGACGAAGGGCAGGGGTGGAGGCTGATTTGTCCGCAGGATTATCTGTCGAATCCGTTGGCCATTCCAAATTTTTCAGATCGCCTTCGGGATTATTTGTCGGAAACGGCGCAGCTTTGAACGGGACTTCGAAAGAAAACCCCCCGCGCCTGCGGGGGGAGGTAACGAGCCTCAGGAAGAGATGGCCCGTTGGGGAGTGTCTTGTGTGTAGAATCGCCGAAAATGGCGTTTTTCGATAGCCACAAGCCGAACGCCATAAAACTCATGTTTTTCATGTGTGTTTTCGGGCACAGGGACGATTTGGCGCGGCGGCGCGAAAAATTGACCTAACGTCAATTGCTTGAGCACCGTTCCTTCCGCAATTTTTGGCTTTTCGCCTAATGGTGAGTCAATGAATTTAACTCGCTCAAAACTGCTTGTGCGGCGGCTTTGGGGTCATCCGCCTGATAAATCGGGCGGCCCACAACGATATGATCGGCCCCATCGCCGATTGCACTGGCCGGGGTTGCGACGCGCTTTTGGTCGCCCAAAGCTGCACCAGCAGGGCGTACCCCAGGGGTTACAATCAAACGACCTTCGGATTGGGGCAGGGCGCGGATTAGCGCGGCTTCCTGAGGGCTGGCGATCACGCCATCAGCTCCGGCCTCGAAAGCCTTGGCCGCGCGTTCTACAACGAGGTCCTGCACGTCACCCGCTTTCAGAAGGCTTGCATCCAGATCGTCCCTGTTCAGTGATGTTAGGACGGTTACCGCCAGAATTTTCATGTCCTTGCCTGCAGCGCCCTCCTTTGCGGCGCGTACGACATGCGGATCACCATGCACCGTCAAGAAGTCCAGATCGAACTGAGCCAACCCACGCACTGCATTTTCTACAGTGTTGCCGATATCGAACAGCTTCATGTCCAAGAAAATGCGCTTTCCGTGATCCTGTTTCAACTCGTTGGCCAACGCCAGACCGCCGCCAGTCAACATACCCAGCCCGATCTTATAGAACGAAACCGAGTCGCCCAGCCGCTCGGCCATGGCTAGACCCTGCAGGGCGTTTGGGACGTCGAGGGCTACGATAAGGCGGTCATCGGACATGGGGCGCTCCTTTTTGGCAAACGTTTGCGTCCTAACGGGTTCAGGGCGATCTGTCCATGTGTGAAGTCCGAGGTGACGCAGATCACTCACTATTTTGCGCAATGTGCTAAAGTACCGACGTTCAGAACAGGGATAGAAATGATGAAAAAGGTAATAGTACTTGGCGTGGCACTGATGTTGGCCGCATGCGAAGACGCGCCTCAAAGCGATCCGCCCGAAACCGGTGTCGCGCCGGCTCCAACCAATGACAATCTTCTGTTAGTGCGTGGGTACCGATCGGAAGACGACTGGTGTCAATTGACCGGGGAAACAGCCTATACCGGCAACTTCCTCGATCATACAGCAGATCTGGTTTCATGCCCTACAGGCAGCAGTGCCGAGCAGTCTTTGGTCGAAATGTACAACGCTGAATTGATGGGAGAAACTGGCGGTTATTCCGTCTACTCGATTCCGCGCGGATGACGCCGTTTTATATGCTCTAGCCTCTTGAATGGGAAAAGACATTTCCCAAATTGAATGTGAGGCCCAGACCGACGCGTGCCGCCAAGCGGGCGCATCAATACGGGGCGCTTAAGAAAAGGAGAATGCTATGGACTTGAACAAGTTCACCGAGCGGGCACGGGGTTTCGTGCAAGCCGCGCAGACCATTGCGCTGCGCGAGGGGCACCAAAGGCTGGAGCCCACACATATCTTGAAAGCATTGATGGACGACGATCAGGGGCTGGCCAGCAACCTGATCTCACGCGCTGGCGGCGCACCGAACCGCGTGGTTGAGGCGTTGGACGCGGCCATGGGCAAAATCCCTAAGGTCAGCGGCGACGCCAGCCAGATCTATATGGACGGCCAGACCGCCAAGGTTTTGGACGAGGCAGAGAAGCTCGCCACCAAGGCGGGCGACAGCTTTGTGCCGGTCGAACGCGTTCTGATGGCGCTGTGTATGGTGAAATCCAAAGCCAAAGAGGCTTTGGAGGCCGGTGCTGTATCGGCCCAGAAACTGAACGAAGCGATCAACGATATCCGCAAGGGCCGCACTGCTGACACCGCATCGGCGGAAGAAGGCTACGACGCGCTTAAGAAATATGCGCGCGACCTGACCGAGGCTGCAGCCGAAGGCAAGATCGACCCGATCATCGGGCGGGATGAGGAAATCCGCCGTTCGATGCAGGTTCTGTCGCGCCGCACCAAGAACAATCCGGTACTGATTGGTGAACCCGGCGTCGGTAAGACCGCGATTGCCGAGGGCATGGCCCTGCGCATAGTCAATGGTGATGTGCCGGAATCATTGAAGGACAAGAAGCTTCTCGCGCTCGACATGGGTGCGCTGATCGCCGGTGCTAAATATCGAGGTGAGTTCGAAGAACGACTGAAGGCTGTTCTGACCGAAGTGACCGAAGCCGCCGGTGAGATCATACTGTTCATCGACGAGATGCACACGCTGGTAGGTGCAGGTAAATCCGACGGTGCGATGGATGCCGCCAACCTGATCAAGCCTGCGCTTGCCCGGGGTGAGCTGCATTGTATCGGCGCGACGACGCTGGATGAGTACCGCAAATACGTCGAAAAAGACGCGGCGCTTGCGCGGCGGTTCCAGCCGGTGATGGTCACTGAGCCGACAGTTGAGGACACGATCAGCATCCTTCGCGGTATCAAGGAAAAGTACGAGCTGCACCACGGTGTGCGCATCTCGGACTCGGCGCTCGTGTCGGCGGCGACCCTGTCGCATCGCTACATCACCGACCGCTTCCTGCCTGACAAAGCCATCGACCTTGTCGATGAAGCGGCTTCGCGTTTGCGGATGGAGGTGGATTCCAAGCCCGAGGAACTCGATCAGCTGGATCGTCAGATCCTGCAAATGCAGATCGAGGAAGAGGCGCTGAAGCTGGAAGATGACGCGGCCTCCAAGGATCGTCTGGAAACCTTGCAAAAGGATCTGGCCGACCTGCAGGAGCAATCCGCTGAGATGACTGCTCAGTGGCAGGCAGAACGCGACAAGCTCGCGGGTGCCCGTGATCTTAAGGAACAGCTCGACAAAGCTCGCGCTGATCTGGAAATCGCGAAGCGCGAAGCGAACCTCGCCAAAGCGGGTGAGCTGTCCTACGGTGTCATCCCTGAGCTTGAGAAAAAGCTGACCGAGGCTGAAAACGCCGAAAGCAACGCCATGATGGCCGAGGAAACGGTGCGCCCAGAACAGATTGCGTCGGTGGTCGAACGCTGGACCGGTATCCCGACCTCGAAAATGCTGGAAGGCGAGCGTGAGAAACTGCTGCGGATGGAAGACGATCTGCATTCCCGCGTGATCGGTCAGGATGCGGCGGTGACCGCCGTGGCCAACGCCGTGCGCCGCGCGCGTGCGGGTCTGAATGACGAAGGTCGCCCGCTGGGCTCGTTCCTGTTCCTTGGACCCACGGGTGTGGGGAAAACCGAGCTGACCAAGGCCGTGGCGAACTTCCTATTCGACGACGACAACGCGATGGTACGCATCGATATGTCTGAGTTTATGGAGAAGCACGCGGTCGCCCGTCTGATCGGGGCCCCTCCGGGCTATGTCGGCTATGACGAAGGCGGTGTGCTGACCGAAGCCGTGCGGCGCCGGCCCTATCAGGTCGTGCTGTTTGATGAGGTCGAAAAGGCGCACCCGGATGTGTTTAACGTGCTGCTGCAGGTTCTCGATGATGGTGTGCTGACCGATGGTCAGGGTCGTACCGTGGATTTTAAGCAGACGCTGATCATCCTGACGTCGAACCTTGGCTCTCAGGCGCTGAGTCAGTTGCCCGAAGGCGCGGACAGCGCGCAGGCGCGGCGGGATGTGATGGACGCAGTCCGGGCACATTTCCGGCCCGAGTTCCTGAACCGTCTGGATGAGACCATCATCTTTGACCGGCTCAAGCGGGCCGATATGGATGGCATCGTCGATATCCAGATGGCACGTCTGCAGAAACGTCTGGCTGCCCGCAAGATCGAGCTGGCACTGGACGATGGCGCGAAGGAATGGCTGGCCAATGAAGGCTATGATCCGGTCTTCGGTGCCCGCCCATTGAAACGCGTGATCCAACGCGCCCTGCAGAACCCGTTGGCCGAAGCACTGCTGGCCGGTGAGATAAAGGATGGTGAGACCGTTCCGGTGACCGCCGGAACCGATGGTTTGATCATCGGCGACCGGCTGGGAACGTCCGAGCGTCCGCGCCCGGATGATGCAGTCGTGCATTAAGTCTCAGGTAATGAAGAGACCCGCCATCCAGGCGGGTCTTTTTTTGGTGGCTTGTATTGCGACTAAGAGCGTTCAGACCTGCCCGGTCAGATCCTGCGCCAGCATCATTGCATTGCCGTCCGGGTCGTAAAATGTGGCGGTGCTGACCATCCCCTCGATCGTCTCGGTTTCGCCGTCAAACCGAACGCCGGACCCTTCCAGAGCACCGCGTGCGCTTGCGATATCAGCAACACCAAAGACCGGAACGGTGTTTCCGGGCGCGGGTTCTGCCTGCTCGCCCAAACCAAGGGTCACGCCTTCGGTTTTGGTGAGCATCTCGCTCCAACCCGCCTCATCAATATGATGGATCAACTCAAACCCGAGCTTGTCATTATACCAGCGCGCACTGGCGTGGCGATCTTTGACCGAAATGGCAAGAGTGATGGTGTTTTCTAAGGAAACGAGGGGCATGGAACTTTCCTTTTGTCCTAAAATAAAGTAACTATATTTTATGGACATAAAACTACTTGTCAAGCTTACCTCCCGGGCCTGGTCACTGAACATTCTTGCGCAGCTGCACCAAGGGGTTCCGGGCAGGCAGGCCCCGTTGCTCGCCGCGACGGGCGCAAGCCGGACGGCGTTTGCGGCAAGTCTGGAGCATCTGGCTAGCCTTGGCTTGCTTGAACGGAACCCGGGCCACGGGCACCCTTTGCGACCTGAATTCCGTTTGACCAAAGCCGGGGTTCAGGCGGCGGCTGTAGCGGCAGAAATCATGGCCTTGGTGCCGGATGATACTGAATTGAAGCTACTGCGCCGCAGCTGGACGGTTCCTATTCTGGCGCTGACCCGCCAACCGCGGCGCTTTTCAAGGCTCAGGTCGGATCTTCAGGTGATCACTGATCGCGCATTGTCATCCTCGCTCAAGCAATTAGAGGAGCAGGACTGGGTTCGGCGCGATATCGAAACTTCGGCCCGGCTGCCCTTTCCGACCTATCAGGCGGTCAATCTTGGGTGCGAAATAAACCGTGTTGTCGGCTTGAACATCGGGTGACCGTTATCCTCGCGCCCAAGCGTACCTAATTTTCGTTACAATCTGTTCGCTCAATCGTGACGCCTGTTTCCTTGGCTCTGTGCTATCAGACCTTACCTCAGTTTCGAGGTTAATGGATAACGGAGAACCAAATGGCGCATCGCTGGACCAACAAACTGACGCATGCGGACGTCACCCCAAGGGCGGCGTTTCTGAACCGGCGACAGGTCATGGCCGGTTTGGCGGGTGTCGGGCTGGCGGGTCTGGCGCGGCCAGCGGCGGCCGAGGCGCTTGAACCGAATACATGGGAAGAGATTACTTCCTACAACAATTTTTATGAGTTCGGGACTCGCAAGGATGATCCGGCGAAATATGCACACACACTGGTAACCGAGCCCTGGAGTGTAACCATCGACGGTCTGGTCGACCGCCCTGGTGAATATGATTTCAAAGACATCATGTCTGAAATGACTGTTGAGGAGCGAATCTATCGGTTCCGCTGTGTTGAGGCCTGGTCGATGGTGATACCTTGGAACGGGTTTGAACTGGCAGATCTACTCGGCATGGCTGGCGTTCAGGACGGCGCGAAATACGTGGCGTTTGAGACCGCCTATCGTCCCGATGAGATGCCGGGTGTCGCGTATCCGGTGCTCGACTGGCCGTATCGCGAAGGGCTGCGTTTGGATGAGGCGATGCATCCGCTGACCATTATGGCTACTGGGATCTACGGCAGGGACATCCCGAACCAGAACGGCGCGCCTTTGCGATTGGTGGTACCGTGGAAATACGGCTTCAAATCGATCAAATCGATCGTGCGGATTACCTTGACGGATACGCAGCCTCCGACAAGTTGGAATATGGCGGGTCCGCGTGAATATGGATTCTACAGCAATGTGAACCCCAATGTGGATCACCCCCGATGGTCGCAGGCCTCGGAACGCCAGATCGGCGGAGGCCTGTTTGCCAAGCGAATCCCGACGCTGATGTTCAACGGATATGAAGATGAGGTCGCCAGCCTTTACGAAGGCATGGATCTGGCGAAGAACTACTGAGATGATGCGGCGGCTCAACGACCTCTTGCGACGGCTTCCCAATTGGGCTGTTTATCTGCTGGGCGCACTGCCTGTGCCCTGGTTGTTTTATCAGGGCATGACCGGTGGTCTCGGGGTCGAGCCGATCGAGGCGCTCGAGCACGAGTTTGGCGAACTGGCGCTGCAGCTTCTGATTTTGGGTCTCGCGATTTCGCCCTTGCGTCGCTTCGCTGGCCTAAATCTGATGAAGTTCCGCCGCACGATAGGTGTACTGACATTTTCCTATGTCGCATTGCACCTGTTGATTTGGCTGGTTCTGGATGTTCAGATTCCCAGCCAAATCTGGGCGGACATTATCAAGCGGCCCTATATCACGGTGGGCATGGCTGCTTTTGTATTGTTACTGCCGCTTGCAATCACGTCTAACAACTGGGCGGTTCGCCGTTTGGGGCCTCGTTGGCGCAAATTGCATCGTCTGGTCTACCCGGCAGCAATTCTGGGCGCGCTTCATTATGTGATGCTGGCGAAGGGGTTTCAGATCGAGCCATTGGTCTACCTGGCTATTATTCTGGGCCTTCTGGTCATGCGCCTGCCGGTCACATCATTCCTGATCCGGCTTAGGCAAGCCGATTCAGCCTGACTCGCAGGCGAGTCTGTGGGTAACAGTGTGAATAACATATCCATGGCGCTGATTTGCGATGGTCTGTGTCCGCGACTTCCGGGTTGAATGGCTGGATGCTCTTCGTAACCGTTTGTTTTAGTAAGATAAAATTCTGTTTTTGCGTTTTTTTGCGTTTTTTTGATTTTTCCACTTGCGGCTTTTGGGCGATATACTTAGAACGCCCTTCACCGGCGCTGCTGAGGTGCTGGGACGCGGTGGAAGCTGCGGAGACGCTCGGGAGAGACTGGGGGCATCTGAGGTTTTT
>NZ_JBQFRN010000012.1:0-139937 GCF_056537445.1 Ruegeria sp. CF1
GCTCCCCCATAATCCCCAAAGGATACTGAACAGGCATCTCCCATCCCGCAAAATCAACCAACTTACCCCCCAACTCAACATGCAAAGCGTGAAGAGGCGTGCGTTTTAGTTCGGTCATCAGACTAACCTTTCAATCAGCGGGACTGGTCGCGAACAACCGTGACGGTGCAATGCGCGTTGCGCACGACGCGGGCCAGGTTCGGGCCAATCTCGTAGTTCGGAAAATCGCCTTTGGTCGAAGCCATGACGATCAGATCAAAGCCCTCTTTGTAGGCGAGCTTCAGTATCTCACGATAGACGCTGCCTTCTTCGATATGGATCGCCACATCAGATGCACCGTTGTGATCCAGTATGGCCTGCACCGCATTGCGCACGTGGTCTTTTGCGCCTGCGCCATAGTTGGCGGGCAGGTTCGGCAACTGGATGATCTCAGGAATGACGGCAATCGCGTGCAATTCGGCACCGTAGAACTTTGCTTGTTCTTGTGCGAGCGGCAGGGCGTTCTTCCACGAACGGTCGTCGGTGTGATCAATCGGCAGCAGGATTTTCGTGGCCATCACGTCTCTCCTCGAGAAATGGAATTCTGTTTGAAGCCGGGGGGCCGGGATGGCCCCCCGTATTTTCATCCGAGATTATTCGGCGGGTGTGCCGCCTGGCTCTTCGGACTTGCCGCCCGAAGCGAAGAACTCTTTCGTCAGTTTGAAGACGATCGGGCTCAGCAGCGCCAGGGCGATCAGGTTCGGAATGGCCATCATCGCGTTCAGCGTATCGGCCAGCAGCCAGATGAAGCCCAGATCCGCTGTTGCGCCAAAATAGATCATGACGATCCACAGGACGCGGTAGGGCATCAGGGATTTCACGCCTAGCAGAAACTCAACACATTTCTCGCCATAGAAGGACCAGCCCAGAATGGTGGTAAAGGCAAAGATCGACAGAGCGATGGCGATGAGATACCCACCGATACCCGGCAGCGACAGTTCGAACGCGTGACTGGTTAGTGCTGCACCGGATTCACCCGATGTCCACGCACCCGACGAGATGATCGCCAGACCGGTGATGGTGCAGACGATGATTGTGTCGATGAACGTACCCAGCATCGCGATCAGGCCCTGGTTGACCGGACCTTTGGTCTCGGCTGCGGCGTGTGCGATCGGAGCGGAACCCAGACCGGCTTCGTTCGAGAAAACACCACGTGCCACACCAAAGCGGATCGCGGCCCAAACGGCAGCACCCGCGAAACCACCTTCGGCGGCCGACGGGGTGAAGGCGTAGGTGAAAACAAGCGACAGAGCGGAGCCGATGTTACCGATGTTGATCAGTAGAACCAGCAGGCCTGCGACGATGTAGGCAATCGCCATGAACGGAACCAGTTTACCTGCAACCGCACCGATGCGGGTGATGCCGCCCAGGATCACGGCCGCGGTCAGAACCATCAGGACAGCGCCGGTAACCGAAGTGTTCAGGCCGAAGTTCGACTCCAGAACCTGTGCAACACCATTGGCCTGTACGCCGTTGCCGATGCCGAACGCCGCGATTGCGCCGAACAGAGCAAATGCAACACCCAGCCAGGCCCATTTCGCGCCGAGGCCATTTTTGATGTAGTACATCGGGCCGCCGACATAGTTACCAAGCTCGTCTTTTTCGCGGTATTTCACCGCGCAGACAGCTTCGGCATATTTGGTGGCCATGCCCACCAGGGCGGTCATCCACATCCAGAACAAGGCACCCGGACCGCCCAGGAAGACAGCAGTGGCCACACCAGCGATGTTGCCCGTACCGATAGTCGCAGATAGCGAGGTCATCAGCGCGTTGAACGGGCTGATCTGGCCCTCGCCCTGACCTTCGCGGCCTTTGAACAGCAGGCTGAAGCCCGTGCCAATGCGCAGGATCGGCATGAACTTCAGGCCGACCTGCAGGAAGAAGCCAACGCCGAGAATGAGAACCAGCATCAGCGGCCCCCACACGACGCCATTGATGGCCCCTACGATTGAATTTAACGCTTCCATGGTTTCCCTCCCATTTGCGTTAGGTTTATGCCCTGTTCGCCAAAGCCCGCTGGCGGGCCTGCTTGAGGGCGGCAAAGTCTTCGTCCGCGTGGAACGATGATCGGGTCAGCGGAGTTGCCGACACGTGCAAAAAGCCCTTGGAACGCGCGATCTGTTCCAGTTGGGCAAATTCTTCCGGTGTCCAGAACCGGTTAATCGGATGGTGTTTAGGGGTCGGTTGCAGATATTGGCCGACGGTCAGGAAATCGACATTGGCCGCGCGCAGGTCGTCCATGACCTGACGGACATCGTCCAGACTTTCGCCAATCCCGACCATCAGGCCAGATTTGGTAAAAAGCTCCGGGTTCGCGCGTTTGGCATCATCCAGCAGACGCAGCGAGGTGTAATAGCGTGCACCCGGTCGCACAGTTGGATAAAGGTGCGGCACAGTTTCCAGATTGTGGTTGAAAACGTCCGGCGCCGCTTCAAATACGATCTCTGACGCAGTGCCTTTTCCAAGAAAATCGGGTGTCAGAACCTCGACAGTCGTTCCGGGGTTCTGATGGCGCACGGCACGGATGGTCTGAGCGATATGCTCGGCCCCACCATCTGCCAGATCATCGCGATCGACCGAGGTGATCACCACATGACGCAGGCCCAGCTTCTTGACGGCGGCGGCGACTCGCCCGGGTTCAAACACATCCAGAGCATCCGGGCGACCCGTTGAGACATTGCAGAACGAACAACCCCGCGTGCAAACCTCACCCATGATCATCATGGTGGCGTGGCGCTTGGACCAGCATTCGCCGATATTGGGGCAGGCGGCTTCTTCGCAGACCGTCGCCAGATCATGCTCGCGCATGAGGCGTCGTGTTTCATAGTATTCAGCGCTGTCGCCCTTTTTCTTGCGAATCCACCTGGGCTTGCGCGGGATGACACTGTCGGCCTTTTTGGCTTTTTCCGGGTGGCGAGGACGAAGCTGGATGGTCATCTGGCTGGTCTCCCTTATGCGTGGATCGCGCGGCCCAGGGCGTCGAGGCAGGCTTCTTTGACGGCCTCGCCCATGGCCGGGTGCGCATGGCAGGTTGCAGCGACTTCGGACACCGTTGCGCCCTTTGTCATCGCCAGAACCAGTTCAGCGATCAGATCGCCGCCATGGGCTCCGCAAATATGCGCACCCAGGATCTGGCCGTTCGGGTCTGCCAGAACCTTCACTGCACCGTCTGTTTCACCGGTCGAACGCGCGCGCGAGTTCGCCATGAAGGCGAATTTGCCGACCGAATACTCGGCACCGGATTCTTTCAGTGCTTCTTCGGTCAAACCAACCGAGGCGACTTCGGGGTCGGTGTACACCACGCCGGGAACAGTGTTGTAATCGACGTGGCCAGCTTCGCCTGCCAGCATTTCTATACAGGCGACACCATCTTCTTCGGCCTTGTGCGCCAGCATAGGTCCGGGAACGCAATCACCGATGGCGTAGATGCCCGGGACAGATGTCTGAAATGCGCCGTCAACTTCAATGAAACCGCGTTGGTTCACGGCCACGCCCAGCTCTTCCAAGCCAAGGCCACGTGTGACTGGGCGGCGACCCACGGCGATCAACACCTTGTCGGCCTCGATCACTTCTTCTTTGTCCTTGCCGACGCGGTCCACAGTTAGTGTCAGGCCAGTATCCGTTTTGTCGACGGATTTCAGTGCCCGGCCCAGCTGGAATTTCAGGCCACGTTTTGACAGCGCGCGTTGCGCCAGTTTGGCAATTTCACCATCCATGCCGGGCAGCACGCGGTCTAGATATTCGACGACCGTAACTTTGGCTCCGAGACGCGCCCAAACTTGCCCAAGTTCCAGTCCGATGACACCGGCACCGATCACCACCAGATGCTCGGGCACACTCTCCAGCGCAATCGCGCCCGTCGAACTGAGGATATCTTGCTCGTCAATCTCAATCCCTGGCAACGGGGTAGGTTCAGAACCAGAGGCAATGAGGATGTTCTTGGCCTCATGGACTTCGTCACCCACCTTGACCTGACCAGCGGCCGGAATACTGGCCCACCCTTCGATCAGATCAACGCCGTTTTTCTTGAACAAAAACGCAATGCCCTTGGTCAGGTCGCCTACGATCTTGTCCTTGCGTCCCATCATTGCGGGTACATCGATGCTGGCCCCCTCGACCGCAATACCGTGGGAGGAGAGATGTGCAAGTTCGGCATATTTGGCCGAGGAGGTCAGCAACGCTTTGGAGGGTATGCACCCCACATTCAAACAGGTCCCGCCAAGCGCACTGCGGCCTTCAACGCAAGCGACTTTCAGGCCCAGCTGTGCCGCGCGGATCGCGGCGACATAGCCGCCCGGACCGCCCCCGATGACAATAAGATCGTAAGTCATTTGGTCTTCTTTCAGTAGATCGGGTGGCTTGCGCAGAGCGCGCGGACCTTTTCACGGGTTTCCTTTTCGACGGTCTCGTCACCGTCAGACGATCGTGCCAGCGCGTCCAACACATCACCGATCATGTGGCCAATCTGTTTGAACTCTTCTGGTCCAAACCCACGGCTGCAGCCTGCGGCCGTACCAAGACGGATGCCGCTGGTGACAGTGGGCTTTTCGGGATCACCCGGAACGCTGTTTTTGTTGCAGGTGAATCCTGCACGCTCCAGCGCGGCTTCGGCGTCTTTGCCGGTTACGCCGACTGGGCGCAGATCAACCAGCATAAGGTGGTTTTCAGTGCCGCCCGAAACGATGTCGCACCCGCGCGCCATCATCACGTTGGCCAGTGCCGAGGCACTGTCGACAACGCGCTGCATATATTCTTTGAATTCAGGCTGCAGCGCTTCACCAAATGCGACTGCCTTGCCTGCGATCACATGCATCAGGGGGCCGCCCTGCAGACCCGGGAAAACAGCCGAGTTGATCTTTTTTGCCAGCGCTTCATCGTTTGTAAGAATAATCCCACCGCGCGGACCGCGCAGCGTCTTGTGCGTAGTCGACGTAACAATGTGTGCGTGCCCGATGGGCGAGGGGTGCAGGCCGGTCGCAACCAAGCCCGCGATGTGGGCCATGTCTGCCAGAAGCCACGCGCCAACTTCATCGGCAATGGCGCGGAAGCGTGCGAAATCGATCTTTTGCGAATAGGCCGATGCGCCTGCAATGATCAGTTTGGGCTTTTCGGCTTTCGCCAATTCTTCAACCTGATCATAGTCAATCAGCCCGGCCTGGGTCAGGCCATATTGAACCGGACGGAACCACTTGCCGGACTGGGCAGGTTTTGCGCCATGGGTCAGGTGACCCCCAGCATCCAGCGACATACCAAGAATCGTGTCATCTGGGCTGAGTAGTGCCAGCTTAACCGCTCCGTTGGCTTGCGCGCCTGAGTGCGGCTGAACGTTTGCATATTCACAGCCAAACAGCTTCTTCAAGCGATCAATGGCTTCTGCCTCAACCTCATCCACATATTCACACCCGCCATAATAGCGGCGACCCGGATAGCCCTCGGCGTATTTGTTTGTAAGTACGGAACCCTGCGCATCGATCACTGCCTGAGAGACGATGTTTTCGGAAGCGATCAGTTCGATCTGTTCAGCCTGGCGTATGCCCTCGCGTGCGATCGATACTGCGATGACGGGATCAGCCTCGGTGAGCGGTTTTGTGAACATGATCTCCTCCTGTAATCTCGTTTCCAGTGTACGAAATTTTGTTTCCTATAGTGGAATTAGTGTACGTAAGGCAACAAAAATTTCATCACAGTAAAGTTGTTTGGCTCGGGGGAAATGAGTAAGCTTTGATAAAACAAGGAGATTCCCATGTCTGAGGACAACCTGAAAGATGGTGCCGGACCGGAAGAACAGGACGAGGGGGCGGCTTTGGGTCGGTCGATCCGGGATGCACGCCGCGCAAAAGGCTGGACATTGGAGGAGGCCGGGCGCGAAGCGGGAATCGGTCGATCAACACTTTCAAAGATCGAAAACAACCAGACACGTCCAAGTTTCGAGATCGTGCGGCGGCTGACACAGGCCTTGGACATGAATACGCCACAGCTGTTCTTGCAGTCCGCCCAATCGGGAATTTCGGGGCGACGTGATTTTACGCCGAAAGGGCAAGGCGAGATAAGAAATACGCCGACCTACATGCATGAATTGCTGTGCTCGGACCTGACCAGTAAGCGAATGCTTCCTTATATCGCGACGATAAAAGCGCGTGACATATCAGAATATGAGAACTGGATCAGGCACACAGGCGAAGAATTTATGTACGTTATCAGTGGCGAGTTGATATTCGTATCCGAGCATTACCGCCCCTTACCGATGAAACCCGGAGATTCTCTGTACTACGATAGCGGTATGGGGCATGGCTGTATTTCTACGAGTAAGGAAGACGCCAGGGTCCTGTGGGTTTCGCTGGAATGACACGTTAGGCCACGGCGCTTTCGCGCAGAATACCAATACCAACCTGAGCAAACGGATATCTCATGGACCGGACTATTTTCACTGGAACTATGCCTGCCCTTATGACGCCGTGTAAGGCCGACAGGACACCTGACTTTGACGCGCTGGTCAAAAAGGGCAAAGAGATGATCGCGGCCGGCATGTCCGCTGTCGTCTATTGTGGCTCGATGGGGGATTGGCCGCTTCTGACGGATGCCCAACGGATGGAGGGCGTGGAACGACTGGTCGACGCTGGCTTGCCGGTTGTCGTGGGGACGGGTGCCATCAACTCGAATTCCGCTGTGGCGCACGCAGCACATGCACAGAAGGTCGGCGCGGCAGGGTTGATGGTTATCCCTCGGGTTCTGTCACGAGGCTCATCGGTTGCCGCGCAAAAGAACCACTTCAAGGCTATTCTTTCTGCGGCACCGGACGTGCCTGCGATCATCTACAACAGCCCTGTCTATGGGTTTGCCACCCGTGCGGAATTGTTTTTTGCACTGCGGGCCGAGCATCCGAATTTGGTTGGCTTTAAGGAGTTCGGGGGCAAGAGCGACATGCGCTATGCCGCCGAACATATTACATCGCAGGACGATCAGGTCACTTTGATGGTAGGCGTCGATACTGAAGTCTACCATGGGTTTGTGAATTGCGGCGCCACCGGATCGATCACCGGGATAGGAACGGCGCTGCCCAAAGAGGCATTGTTGCTTGCGGCGCTTTCGAAAAAGGCAGCAGAGGGACATGCCGAAGCACGGTTGCGCGCGCGGGAGTTGGACGAGGCATTTGGCGTTCTGGCAAGTTTTGACGAAGGCACGGATCTTGTTCTTTACTACAAGCATCTTCTGGTGCTGAACGGCGAAGAAGAATACCGCCTGCATTTCAATGAAACCGACGTGTTATCTGACGCCCAGCGAACTTACTGCGAGCAACAGTACAATTTGTTTAAGTCGTGGTTTACCGATTGGGTTCGTCAGGGTGGGGTCATTGCGGAATGCATGTGATTGACAGCCATACCGGTGGAATGCCCACACGGGTCATTCTGGACGGGGGGCCTGATTTGGGTTCAGGATCACTGGCTGAACGCGCCAAGCGACTGGCAACGGAACATGAGCGGTTCTACAAGTCTGTTCTACTGGAGCCACGCGGCCAGCCCGGCATGGTCGGGGCGCTCCTTGTCGAACCGGTCAGTGCTGAATGCAAAGCGGGCGTGATCTACTTTGACGCAGATGCGGTACTGGGCATGTGCGGCCATGGGACGATCGGGTTGGGCGTAACATTGGCGCATCTTGGACAGATCGAGGTTGGCGCGCACCGAATCGAAACTCCAGTAGGTGAGGTTAAGATTGATCTGCTGGACGCCAACACCGTGCAGGTCACCAACATTGAAAGCCGCCGCGTACATCAGTCCGTGACGGTCGAGACTGCAGAGTATGGCCCCGTCACCGGCGATGTCGCTTATGGCGGCAATTGGTTCTTCATTGTCGAACCAAGCCCGATCCCGGTTGCGCCTGAGAACATTCGCCCGCTGACCGACATGGCTATCGCAATTCGCGAAGCCTGCATTGCGCAAGAAGTTGGTGGCGAAAATGGCGAGCTGGTTGATCACGTGATCTTTCAGGGCACCTCACCGAATGCAGGTATTCATAGCAGAAACTTTGTTCTGTGCCCCGACGATGACTATGACCGCTCGCCTTGCGGCACCGGCAGCTCGGCCCGGCTGGCCTGCCTCGCGGCCAGTCGGCGCTTGTCCGCTGGGGAAGAAATCGTTCAGGAAAGCATCATCGGAAGTTCGTACAGGCTGTCCTATCAGCCGGGGCAGGGCGGAGGCATTGTTCCCCAGCTAACTGGCCAGGCGCATGTGATGGCAGAGGGTAAGCTCTTCTTTGCGCAGAATGATCCGTTTCAATTTGGTATTGCGCGTTGACGCAGGGAGACGAGCAAGACGGAATCCCATTCGGGCGTCGTGTTCAGAAAATCGTATCAGGTGGACAAACCGGCGTAGACACTGCCGCATTGGAGTTTGCCCGCGCAAACGGCATCCCTTACGGCGGCTGGGTGCCGAAGGGTCGAACAAATGAGGATGGGCTGATCCCGGCTCATCTCAGCGGGCTTGTTGAAACGAAGTCTGAAGATGTCGCTGAACGGACAAGGCTCAACGTCTTTGCCAGTGACGCCACGCTTGTTTTTATCGACGGGTCAGACAGTCCCGGCACGCGGAAAACGGTTGAGTTTGCAGTTGATGCTGAAAAACCGCATCTGGTGGTGGATATCAGAAAAGGAAAGGCCGATTGCGCGCAACAGATACGTGCTTGGCTGAGCGCCAACCCTGTGACTGTTCTGAACATTGCAGGCCCGCGCGCTTCGGAGGCCCCCGAGATTGGTCCGCGTGTGCACGAGGTGCTGGACGCTTGTCTGGATCAGTTCATTCAGCCCAAATAATCGCGCAGCGCTGGCGGAGGATTGTTGAAGAGTGTCTCGGTCTCAGCAGGTGGATGTGCGATTTGATCCGCAACCAATACGGTTTGGTCGGTTATCCGAAGCGCATCCCGTGGGTCGTGGCTGACCATAAGCAGGGTGGTTTTGGTCTCGGCGACTAATTCAGCGACCAGATCGAGCATCTCTGTTTTCAGGGCAGGGCCAAGGGCGGCGAAAGGTTCGTCGAGCAATAACACCTGACGCTTTTGCACGAGGATTCTGGCCAGCGCCACGCGGCTTTGCTGACCACCTGATAATTCAGCGGGCTTTCTGGCCGCCATTCCCTGCAGGCCAACGCGGCCGAGGGCCGATTGAATGTGGTGTTGGTCGTCTGCAGTCAAACCTCCATTGGGCCTTAGGCCCAGGGCGACATTCTGTTCGGCGCTCAGGTGAGGAAACAGGTTTCCGTCCTGAAACAGCATTGCCATCGGTCGACTGCCTGGTGGTAATGTCGATAGGTCATGATCCTTCCAGTGGATGTGCCCACTTCTCAGGTCTCGAAAACCGGCGATAGTTTCAAGAAGTGTTGATTTTCCTGCCCCCGACGGACCGATGATCGCAACGCTGGATCCGGCCTTGACCTCAAAGTCAGCGCTTAATTGGAAATCGCCATTTGCGATGATGCAATTGTCAAGCTTCAGCATGCCAGCGACCCCCTCGATCCAGAACCCAGAAAACACCCATCGATAGTATAAGCAGCAGCAGCGCGCCTCCTGCTGCGGCCTGCATCTGGTAGGCGCCCATCAGGCGGTAGATTTGCAGGGGCAGCGTTGCGATCTGCGCATCTGCAAACAGGGCGATCACACCCAGATCACCCATGGACAGTGCCGCCGTCAGGCCCGCGGCAAAACCGACCTGGGGGCGCAGGCGTGGAAGCATGACACGCAAGAAAAAGGACCAGTTGTTCATGTTCAGGGCCAGTGCCAACCGCCCGTGCCGTTCCAATACATCACGCGCTGCGGGAACCAAAATTCGAAGGGCGAAGGGCAAGGCCATGACCGCGTTCACAAGCGCGGTTACCGGCAACGCAAGAGTTGTCGGATTGGCCAGCGGGCGGATCAGAATAAAGAGACCCGTACCAATGACCAAGGGCGAGGCGGCGAGGCCAAGAAGTCCGCCAAGTTCGACGATGCCGAACCGGCCTGTCGCGACGGCTGTCGCCATGGGCAGTGCCAGCAGTAATAGGAGCATGGTACTGGCGGCGGCAACACAGATTGAAATTATAGCGGCACGGAACACCAAAACCGGCATCTCAAACAGCCCAGCGATACCCGAAATCGTGACGGATGCCAGAGGTAGCAGCAGGAACGCGGCGGCGATGATAATCCAAAACGCATCCAGCAGTGGTCCTCGGCCATCCCAGCGCCGGATCTCACGATTCAGGCCGGTACCGAACCCGTCGCCGCGCGAGAACTTTAAGGCTGCCAAAGCAGCCGCTGCGGTCAGGACAAGTTGCAAAGCGGATAATAAGGCGGCGCGCCCTAAGTCAAAATCATATGTAAAGGCCTGATAGATCGCGAGTTCAATCGTGGTGGCGCGCGGCCCTCCACCCAGCGTCAGGGCAACCGCAAAACTGGTCAGGCAAATGGCGAAGATCACGGCCAACACTCCGGGCAGAATGCGGCGAAGCATTGGCAGTTCGATCAAACGGAACATTGCCATTCCTTCGCACCCAAGTTGGGCCGCTAGCCGGAAACGCTCGGCAGGGATCTCCTGCCAACCCTGCAAGATCAGGCGTGTTGCCAGAGGTAGATTAAAAAATACGTGGGCCAGAACGACGCCGTGCAGCCCATAGATTCGAATGGGCGGCAGACCGAAATAGCCCAACGCGTCCGAGATCCATCCTGCCCGGCCAAAGACCTGAAGCAATCCCAGAATGGCGACGATGACCGGTAGGATGAAAGGTGCACCCAACAGCGTGATCAGGACTCGCCTGCCGGTGAACCGGCGGCGCGCCAGTGCGCGGGCGACCGGAATAGCCAGACCGGCGCTGAACATTGCAGAGAGCGTCGCCTGGAGCAGGGTAAAGCGTAAGGCAGCCCAGTCGGCGGGACCAAACCCGCCGCCTGCATCTGCCCGCACCGCCGCCATGAACAACGTGCCCAATATCAGTGCGGCAACGATGGCCGCCGCACTGACACCGGGGAGTGGGTTTACTGGCTGAGTGCGCCCAACCATTCCGAAAGCGCCTGTTCCCGCGCAATGGCGGCTTGGTCCTGATCAAACAGCAGAGACTTCTGAGGGATCGTTAGAGTTTCAAAACCTTCGGGCAGACCGGAAGATGGAGTTACGGCAGGGTACATCCAGTTGGTCGTTGGAATGATCGTCTGAAACGCGTCAGACACCATGAAGTTCAGAAACTGATCTGCCAGCTCGGGCTGATCGGAATTGGCTAGCTTGGCCGCAACCTCGATCTGCATATAATGGCCTTCGTCAAAGGCTGCTGCTGCTTTGCTGGCATCTTCCTCGGCAATCAGGTGATAGGCTGGCGAGGTCGTATAGCTTAGAACCATGTCGGCCTCACCTTCAAGGAACAAGCCATATGACTCGGACCAGCCCTTGGTAACCGTCACGATATTGTCAGCAAGGTCAGCCCAGATTTCTTGGGCTTCATCGCCATACGCGGCCTTGACCCACAGCAGAAGACCCAGCCCCGGCGTCGATGAACGCGGATCCTGAATGATGATCTTGATGTCACTATCTGCCAACTCGCGGAAGCTGTTAGGAGCGGCAAAATCTGCATTGTGAACAAATGCAAAGTAACCCCAGTCGTAGGGGGCAAAAACTGTGTCGGTCCACTCGATGGGCAGAGCATACTCGGCAGTGACTGAATGAGGTGCAAACAGGCCGGTTTCTTTAGCTGCCGATATCAAGTTGGTATCCAAACCCAATACAATATCGGCGTCGCTGTTTTCGCCTTCCAGCCGAATGCGTGACAGCAGTGCCGCGCCATCTTCGACGCCGACAAGGTTCAGGTCGCATTCGCATTGCGCTTCAAACGCCTCTTCGACCTTCGGGCCGGGGCCCCAGTCCGAAACGAAGCTGTCGTAAGTATATACGGTCAACGTGGGCTTATCGGCTGCCACAGCCGAAGTCGCAGTCAGTATTCCCGCAGCAATTGCCAGATGTTTCATATCATCCTCCAATGCGGCGAGAGGGTAAGGATGGATGAAACCTGTACCTTTCCCTCCGCCGGTTCTAGCCGGTTCAGGTTCAACGGGTTTGCCAATTGGCATCTCAGCGCGGTCTTTAGCGCACCCCGAGGTAGGGTCGTGATTAGGGGGATGAGAGGCTGATTTCAACCGAAATCGTTAGGTTCTCGTTCAATAAGCATTGAATGAAATACCATAAGAACGAGCCACGAAGCCAGAGAAGTCCTTTAGGAGATATGCGCATATTTGACGCGCATATAGTATATTGATATTCTCAGGCACATGGAGGCCAAGAAAGAATGAACACTCAACCACGCAAACCGACCAATCTATCACTTGATAGCGCATTGCTCACCGAGGCCAGAGCGCTGAACGTGAACCTGTCGCGTGCCGCCGAAGAAGGATTGCGTGCCGCCGTTGCCGCTGCGAAGGCAGCACAGTGGAGGGCCGAAAACGCGGAGGCACTGCTAAGCTCAAACTCGTATGTTGAACGGCACGGGTTGCCCTTGGATGGCTTTCGTCAGTTCTGATGCCGAAATACGATGTATTCCACAACCCATCCGGCGATGGCTATCTTCTGGATGTGCAAACCGATCTTCTGAGCGATCTGAATACCCGCATGGTGGTGCCGCTTTTACCAAAAGCACATGCGCCGAAACCAGCGACCCGCCTCAACCCTGAGTTCCTGATAGATGGTGAGCAGGTTGTAATGGTGACCCAGTTCATGGCTGCTGTTCCTGTGGGGCTCCTCAAATCACCAGTGGGTCATCTGAAAGATGATTTCGAGCAGATCACCGTGGCCGTAGACATGCTGATGCAAGGGTTCTGAACGACAATGGCTGGCCTCATTGGCCAGCCATCTTGCACGCATAACACCTGTCAGGTGTTATGCTTCTGCTCTACTTGTCGCGCAGTACCACGACACTGCAATGTGCATGGCGGACAACACGTGCAGCCGTTGAACCGATCAGATAGTCCGAAAGGCCCGGTTGGTGTGACGCCACCACTATGCAGTCCACTTTGTGTTCTTCGGCCCAATCCAGAATGGAATTTGTTGGATGACCTGTAACAACATGAGTGCCGATCTTCGGAGACTCCATCGATGCGTTCAGTTTGTCCTCAAAATCAGAAACGCTTTTCTGAACCTGCTCGGGTGGAAAGTACGACCCGATATACGAAGGTAGTTCTTCGAGAACGGACAGCACCGATACTGTCCCGCCATCCGTCAGCAAGCGGCTTGCTGCATCCAGAGATTTGGCACAGTCGTTGATGTGATCAGGGGCGACTGGAACGAGGATATGGTTATACATCTGTACCTCCGGATTATTTCAGGATGTTGGGCAACCAGGTGGCGATCTGCGGGAAGATGAAGATCAGTGTCAGGCCAACGAACTGGAGTGCCACAAACGGGCCAACCGAATTGTAGACATCCCCCATGCTGACATCCTTGGGCAGAACCCCTTTGATCCAGAACAGCACAAAACCGAACGGAGGTGTCAGGTAAGCGATTTGGATGTTCACGATGAACAGCGCGCCAAACCACAGCTTGTCGATCCCCAATTCGTCGATAATCGGGATGAACAGTGGTGTGCAAAGCATGATGATGGCCCAATCATCCATCACCATACCCAGGACGAGGATGATCAGCATCATCATCAGCAGGATGCCGGTTGCACCGCCGGGCATGGAAAGAACCAGATTGGTCAGCAGGTCCTGGCTGCCAAGCGTGTTGAACACATTAAGATAGACTGTGGCACCAATCAGAATCCAAAGCCCCATACCGCTGAGCTTCAAGGTGGACACCAACGATTCCCTCAGCACCTCCCAGGTCAGTTTGCCGTAGATCAGGTTGATGACAAAGGCGCCTGCGGCACCAAATGCGGCAGCTTCCGCCGGTGTTGCGATACCGCCCCAGATGACGCCCAGAACGATGATGATGAGTAAGGCAAACGGCCAGATGCTGAGAACGGCGGTCAGTTTTTCGGTGCGGGTGAATTTCTGATCAGCGGGCAGGGCGGGGCCCAGCTCGGGCTGGATTTTACAACGTACGCCGATGTAGATCGTGTAGAACGTGGCCAGCATCAGGCCGGGCAGCAACCCCGCCATGAACAGGTCACCGATCGAAACCTTGGCGAGCAATCCATAGAAGATGAACGGAACGCTTGGTGGGATCAGCGCACCCAACGCACCGCCTGCCGCGATACAACCGATCGCGATACGGCGATCATATTTGTAGCGCATCATCGAAGGATAGGCGATCTGACCCATCGTGGTGGTCGCCGGTGGCGTGATGCCGGTGATTGCAGCAAAAACAGTACAGACCTGAACTGTACCCATCGCGAGACCACCATGAATGTGGCCGATCAGCTTGTAAACGGCATCATAGGCCGTTTCGGCTATCCCCGAAAATCTTATGAGTGAGCCCATGAACAGGAACAAAGGCACTGTGACCAGTACCGAATTCCAAGGCGTTGAATAGAATGCACTGGGCACGGACAACAGCGCGCGAGGTTCGAAAACCAGGGCAAATAGAACCGCTGTTCCGCCCAAGCCGAACGCAACCGGCAGCCCCATGAAAAGGATCCCAAACAGTATTAAGAAATACAGCGCTGTAATTAGTTCGAGGCTCATGATCTTTAGTTTCCCTACCTAGTGGCCGTTCGCGCGGTCTTTGCCGGGTTGCGTGTCAGCAGTGCTTTTAACACTGACATGCGCCCGTCTGGTCCGCTGGCCCGACGATCGGGCCAGCGAAAGAGTTTTAGCTATATTGGAAAGATGACATTGCGCGGGATTATTGCGCGTTCGCCTTGTCTTCCAGGAACCTCTTGAAGATTTCCACGCCTTTGGCGTTGCCCTCGGATGCGGCCGCAACCTGCGGCCAAACCTCGGCAATGGATTTCTCGCGCATACGAGCAACTTCTTCATCGCTCAGCTCGATTACTTCACCACCGGCATCGCGCAGGATTTGAAGCGCTTCTTCGACACCTTCCGCATGCATGCGGCTGGTTTCGAAATAGGTTTCTTCGAAAACTCCGTTGATCTTTTCGCGCTGCCAGTCGGTCAGTGCGTTCCAGCTCTGCAGGTTGATGAAGATCTCCTGGTGCTGAGCAGGGTTCCAGCCGGGCATGATCGCATAGTCGATTACTTCCTGGAACGACATGTCATCGATGCCGCCTGTATCCCAGTAGGTGCCTTCGATGGTGCCCAGTTTGATTGCGGTGTAAATCTCACCACCGTTCATCGAGACCGGCGCGCCGCCCATGGTCGAGTGAAAGATGGCCTGGGGTCCACCGGCGCGCATCTTGCGGCCTTCCAGATCTTCCAGTTTTTCGACCCGGAACTTGGTGAACATTGCGTTCGGTCCCTGGTTGGTCCAGCCTGCCCACTGCAGGTTCCGCGCATTGGCGGCCTCTTGCACGATGTCACCAACGCGGTAGTCGGGGTTGCCCCACATCACTTCCCACGCTTCTTCGGTGTTGTCGGCGCCCATGGCCATGCCAAACGCCAGCATGCCTTCGGGCATGTCGCCGCCATAGACTGAACCCCAGCCCGCGTAACCATCGGTCAGACCAGCCGCCGCTGCGCCAAAGGCCTCTGCACCACTGACCAGCGCCCCTGCGGGCTCAACACGGATTTTGACCGTGCCTTCAGTCGCTTTTTCAACTGCTTCAACCCAAGGGATCAGGCCATTGTCCCAGCCGGCATCGGTCTGGTCAAATGCGGGCTGGAAGGTCCACTCGGTTACTTCATCCGGCGGCCCATCTTGTGCGACGGCAATGCTTGCGGTCACGGCTATGGCGCCTGCCCACATGGTTGTGTGCACAAACCTGTTTGGTTTCATGTTAATTCCTCCTCGTTAGTGGATCAGTCTGTTTTCGTTTGTATTTACAGGCGCCCAGAACAGCGTGCCTAACTGCGCCCGAAGATCGTTTGCAGATCGCGGAGCAAGTGTTTCAGGACCACCAAGAGAACCATTGCACCGCTGAGTGGGATCGCAAATTTGATCGGATAAATCGGGATCGGAATGGATGTCGGGGTCTTCTGATTAAGCATCAAGGACAGCGATGCGGCTTCGTAACCCTTCCAGATCAATGCGACCAGAAACAGGATTGCAATCGGTGCCGTCAGGACATCCAAAATCGCTTTTGACCGCTTGCTGGCGTTTGCATAAAACAGGTCGAGTTTGACGAAACTGTCATGCTGCAACGCATAGACGCCGCCGGTGCAGGCCAACAACACCATCGCAGCTTGCAATGTGGTGCCGATCCACTGGGAGGGCGCGTTCAGTACATAGCGCATGAATACGTCCGACACGCCAAACGCCATGCAATACAAGATGAGAAACCAGCCTATGCGGCCCATGACTTCTGAGATTGCGCTTGTCAGCTTTTCCAGACCGCGCATCAGCATGCCAACCTCGTTGTGTTTTTCATGGATCTGGTTCTCCCTCAAGAAATCTGTGCGCTGAATTGATGTACTTGACCCTTCGCGTCGGGGTCCGGACGGACATCAGAGAAACGTTTGCTGAATCGCTGTTCACAGAGTCGACGCATATCCCACTCCTGCAAAACCATGCGAACGGTCTCCCTCCCTAGTCGCATCGAACGGCCCGGGTGATCCCTAATTTCGACATGGAACTTCCCGGATCGCTACAGCAAACGCGAAGGAGTTCGACTGAGAAAGATACAGTTGTTTGTAATAATGGGTACAGATTTCATCGCGCCAAGTGACTGTTCGATGCCGCGATTCAGTCCCGAGCGTTAAGATGTTACAAGTTCAACAATGGCAGCGCAGGTTGCTTAAGCATATCTCAGGTCGGTATAAGTACTTTAAAAACATAGCGTTGGCTGAAGCCTCTTTTTTGAGTTATCATCAACCCGCTTTTAGTAAGAGCGCTATTGCTTTCAGCATTGCCAGCACAGAATTTGGGAATTTGGCGTCGTTTCCACTTTGCATGGAGCACTTGAAAACATGGATACAGTTTGCAAATCGCGTCGCAGAATTTGCGACTAGAGCCTGACAGGACATGACACAACGGTTGAGCATCGACAAATCTCAGTCCAGCGGTTTGCGAGATCAGATCGTCTCGCAGATTTCACGACTCATTTTTGAAGGTTTGATGCCGTCTGGACTAAAGCTTGCCTCATGTCGGGGGTTGGCGCGGGATCTCGATGTTTCGATCAATACGGTCGTCGCGGCTTATCGAAAGCTTGAAGAAGAGCAACTGATCGAGGCCCGGCCCCGCTCGGGTTATTATGTCTGCTCTGACGTGGGGATTCGCACGGACGGTGATGCGATTGGGCGAACCAACACCCGACAGCGCACATCGATTGGCCAGAAACTGAACAAACTGCGCCGCACCGAAGAGATCGAAACCATCCAGCGCCCGAATGACTGGTACAAGTACGACTATCCGTTTGTGTGCAACCAAATCGATGATGGCGCATTCCCAGTTGCGGATTGGCGCGAATGCACTCGGTTGGCCATGAATCGAAAGCACCTGAAAATCTGGTCTGCGGACGGGCTGTACGAGGATTGCTTTGAGCTTATCGAGCAGGTCCGGCAGCGCATCCTGCCCCGTCGCGGTATTTTTGAACCCAGCGATTCAATCCTGATCACATTGGGTTCGCAAAACGGGTTATTTATCACCAGCCTGTTGTTCGGCGGGCGCGATAAAACTGCGGTTATGGAGGATCCGGGATATCCGGATGCACGCAAGATCCTTCAGGCAAATTTTGGGAATGTAAGGTTTCAACCCATTGATAGCGAGGGTTTGATCGTCGATGAACGTCTGCGCGAGGCTGACCTGGTATTCGTAACCCCCAATCGCCAGCACCCAACCACCGTTACGATGTCCGAGCGCCGCCGCAAGGCCTTGCTGCAGGCCGCTGAAGAGTATGATTTTTACATAGTCGAAGACGATTACGAATGCGATGTGGATTACCGGCATTCTACTTTGCTGCCGCTGCGCAGTCTGGATGACACGGATCGACTGATCTATTTGGGCAGCCTTTCCAAAGGTCTTTCACCAGGTTTGCGCCTGGGGTACCTGGCGGCTGCGCCAGAATTTATTGACGCCGCGCGCGATTGCCGGGGCATGATGATGCGCCATCCCCCGATGATCCTGCAGCACACTGCTGCCGCGTTCATCAACTTGGGGTACTATGATGGCTTGTTGCGCAGGGTTCGTCAGAATTATGAGCTGCGCTGGCATCTGGCTGATACGACGATCCGTGAAAAGCTACCCCATTTTCTGAAAACGGGCGAATTTGGCGGAACGGTTTTTGTGCTTTCTGATCCCGAGGCCCGGTTGGATGCCATGACGATATGTCAAGCCGCCCTAAAACGCGGTGTTATTGTGGAGCCGATCGGGCCCTGTTTTTCAAATAAAACCGCAGGGAGATACCACTTTCGTCTTGGCGTCTCGTCAATCCAACCCGGTTCTATCCGAAAAGGGATTGAGCTGTTGTCCGAAGTGATTTCAGACCTTCGCGCAACAAACTCGTAATGTACCAGGGCAGGAGGCAAACCAATAGTCCGCAAGCTTAAAAAGATTGATCGATGGTTCAATCTCCGACAGCTGAGTTTTCCCTCCACAGCATACGTGACACCAGGCTGGCTAGAAGGCTCAGGACGTACCAAGTCAACAGAAAGCCGACGCATTCCAGGGCGAATGATCCCCATTTGTAGAATAGGTCAGCAATAACAAAGGCGATAAGTAGCCAGGGGGCTTCCTGCCGCAAGAATGACTTTACGCCTTGTGATTTAATCGCTCTGTGCATGATGTAGATCCCTGAATTATAAATGGTTATAATGTTTTAGACGATAACGGGCGGATGGCGACGTGGTGCGTCATAGCGCTGCTGTGCGAACCAGGTCATGGTTGGTTCGATGTCAGTTTGGGTGTTCCCGCCCTGCAGCGTGTACCCGGCTGCCAGCCAGGTGAAGCCATCATCGGCAACCTCGGCACAGTTGGTGTAGTCGCCCCATTTTCCCAGACCCGGAGTGTCTGTGCCCCGTCGAGCGAGGGCCAGCCGCCAAGTCAGATCGATATCGTCGTATGAGCCAACAACATGGCTCGGATGCAAATTCCCACCACCCGCAAAGACCGAAAGCCCTACATCACCAACCCGGTTTACAGCTGTTGAGGGGTAGGCGAACGCGATCTGACTGTTCCAGATATCCGGTTCGTCAATCAATGACATGGTTGCTTCGTCAATGCGGACGGTCCTGACGTAAGGGAGTGGCCTGTTGGTCTGACGATTAGCTGTCCACATAAAGCCCAGAACGCCGCGTCCCAGCCAACCAGCCATAATGCGTGGATCAGTGCGCGACATCCAGTCGCCACCGGTGGTCTGCGCGGAATAATTGCCTGCGGACCAAGGCGTGACATCGATGTCGAATTCATCTATGTCCGAGGCGTTCTCGGCCCATCTGAATACGCGGATCTGCGAGTTCGTGTTGTGGCTGGCAAAGTACATCGCGCCGCGTGCGCCTTGTACGCAGCGCAGAGAAAAGTTGTCTTCTGTTTCGAATATGTCGAATGATAGCGTTGCCGCGGTCGCCAGTTCGTCCAGTGAAATCCGCAGAATGACCGAGCGGGTAAACTGGTTAGCCCCGGCCGAGAACACATTGGTGCCCGCATACATATAGTTTTCGGACAACGAAACGTGGTTATAGTCGAACCACTCATTGTTCCACGCGGGATCAAGCCCGGCGGGGGTGAAATCCCAAATGTTCCATGTGTCGTTCCCCAAGGTGCGCCCTTGTTTGACCGCAACCCGCAGTGTGTTGGTGCCCCCCTGTTCGATATATTGAAGCAGCCAGATAAGCAGATCCCTGCTTGGGTCGTAAATCGTGGTCTGGTCGCAGCAAAACCCCCCGTCAACAGGTGGGAACAACGTGAAAGGGCTCATGTGAGACCAGCTTTGGCCGCCGTCCAGTGACCGACTTGCATACCAGTTGCCAGTGGCCAGAATCTGACCTCCGTTGCTGGAAACTGTCGGCTCGCCCACAGTAGAGGTTTGGCCGTTAGTATCGAAATCTGTAAGGTTTATTGTGTTGAAAATCCTTGGCTGATGGGTCGAGGGCATAGCAGCCTCCGTAATCTACTCATGTCAAAAAAATGTGCGTAATTGATTAGTAATCCAGTTCCGTCGGATCAGCGTCATTGCCGGATTGATCCGAATTATCTTCTTCCAAAGCAGGCCCGCCCTTTTTGCGAGTTTTTGAGACGCGCTCATCGCGTTCGCTCAGCATTTGCGGGGTCATGAGGCCTGACGCACTGGCCCGTTCGCTCAGGGCGGAATGGGCCGATGGTTGTGGTCTCACCTCAAGTGTGCCCTTTCGGGTCGTTCGCTTTCCACGTGCTTGATTTGCCATTCAACTCTCCTATCCGTTCGTCAAGAAACGCATCCGAACTCGCAGGTCGTCGGATGGTGTTGAATGCATTAAACATAGCAGATTTGCCCCGACTCTTCAATTGAGCCGGCTCGATGCGGGTCTCGCTCTGCTTGAATCCGCGCGCTAAAGCGGCACCATCCGCGATAAGCGCCCCGATAGCGGGAACAGGCAAGCCTGCAATGAATGATAGATATCCGGTTTGCCGTCAAAGATGGATGTCACGATGTCACCGGATTCATCCACCGCCGGGAACCAGCCGCCATGTTGGTGATCCACGAACGTTTCATTCGCAAAGGTCCAGAGTTTTCTGTACCAAATTTCATCCTCTTGCCTTTTATCCAGTGCGATCAGGGCTCCAACCGCACCAATGGCTTCAGCTACGGGCCACCAGAACCGCGACGCATTTGCGACCCGACCCCCAAAATCCAGCGTATATGCCATGCCGCCGCCGGGCAGCCACGCATCCTTGAGGGCCTGCTCAATCAATCGTCGCGATGACTCGGGCGCGCCCGAGTTTGGTCGGCCTGATAAATCCCAATGCTGCAGCTGAAGTCGCCCAAGCTCGAACGAATGGCCCGGGGTCGTGCCTGCGGGACGGAACATCGGGTCACCGGCATAGCCCCGGTCAATCTGCCAATCTGAGGTGAAATGCTCGGGCAAGCGCCAGTTTTCAGCAGGTGCGATCCGGCCGATAAAGAAATCCAGAATACGACCGGCGCGGGTAAGATAGATTTCGTCGCCTGTCGCCTCAAAAGCTGCAAGCAGTGCCTCAACTCCGTGCATATTCGCGTTCATTCCGCGATATGTGGAAAACGGAGTCCAATCGCGGTTCCACTCGTCACAGTACAACCCGGCCTCATCATCCCAGAAATGGGTGTCCAAAACATCTCGGACTTCGGTCAGCAGTTTGTCAGCTTCCGGGTGCCCTATCTGTTTTGCGCTTGAGGCAGCGAGCAGAACAAAGACATGCCCGTAGGCAAGTTTGCGATCATCCTTGATGTTGTCACCATCCAAAGCCCAAAGGTAACCGGCGTGATCCCGGTCTTTGTGGTGGCTGTTGAGGTAGGCCATACCGTGATCAATGATCCGCTCTGCGCCTTGAAATTCAATCAGATGCCCCAGAGCGTAAGAATGCACTAGGCGTGTAGTCGTGTGCAGTTCCTGCAATGTGTTTGGCAGCGGGCTGCCATCATGGTCGAGGATGAAAAATCCTGGCTCGGTCCGACAACTTGCGCTGAAAAACGCCAACTGTCGCATAGCCTGATCTTTCAACCACGTGCGGTGTTCAGATGTATCAAGCCAAAAGCCCGGTTCGGAATGCGGGCCGGGTGGCAGAGGCAAGGTGTTGTCCATATTCTTCATCTCGCTTGAGGGACCATTCGGAATCGAACGAAAAAGCGCTGCAAAGCGCCAGTCGCCAATGAACCAAACACCGCGCACGAAGGCAATCGGCAAACCCGCACCGGAATGTCAGGGGTTGCCGTTCAGCCGTCGCAGTCGGCGGAAACTCTTGGTAACTGCTTCAGGTTAATAGGTTAATCCCGGCCAGAATTACCACGGCGATGAACAACGTCTCCACTATGATGAGGGCGATTGCGGCTGCACCGACCGACAGGATCTGTTTAAGGTTTGTCTTCATCCCAACAGCTGCGATCGCAACAAGCAACAACCATCGAGAGCATTGGCTTAGAAATTCTGAAATCGCTGGCGGGATCAATCCGAATGAGGATGCCGCAGCGAGAACCAGAAATCCTAACACGAATCCCGGCAACAGCGGTGGGCGTTTCCCGTCTGCGTCCATTTCAGCAAAGCCACGAATAATCAGTGAAGCGACCAAAACCACCGGTGCCAGCATCGCCACGCGGAACAATTTGACCAGCGTCGCTGTATCTCCGGTTTGTTCCGAGATCGAAAATCCCGCGCCGACAACCTGAGCCACATCATGGATGGTGCCACCCAGAAACACACCGCCCGCAATATCGTTCATCCCTAATGAGCGAACGAGGATCGGATAGGCGATCATGGCGATGGTGGACAAAACGGTCACGCCCATGACCGTGAAAATCAGACGCTCTTCCGAGCGTTCGTCCTTGGGCAGGATTGCACTGATCGCCATTGCCGCCGATGCACCGCAAATTGCGACCGAACCGGCGGTCAGAAAGGCAAAGCGCCATTTGTGGCCAAAAAAACGAGCTACGGACAGGCCAAAACCTATGGTCAACAGCACTCCGACGATCACAAGGGCAATCAGGTCCCAGCCCAGACCCAGCATCAGGGTCATCGACACGCGCACACCCAACAAGGCCACGCCAAGGCGCAGAAGTGTGCGTGCGGCGAATCCGATCCCCTCAACGGTTTTTCCTTCTTCGCCCAGAAAGCTGACCGCAATCCCTAGAAGAAGGGCAAGCAGCATGGCCGGGGTCGCGTAATGCTCGGACAGGAACTTGGCGGCGACGGCAACGGTTACGGCAATCATGACGCCGGGAAAGAGCGTGCGAACACGCTCCTTGCTCCGCTCGGTGAGGGATAGGTCTGAGGGATCGGCGGACGCCATAACGGATGGTCCTTTGTTTGTAATGAATGGGTCGCGGGCCTGCGCGATAAAGCAGGCGGGCTGCCGAGTTTAGGGTTCGCGCGCCTGCAGGATGGTCACCGCGATGATCTGCGTCACATCTTCCGCGCTGCATCCGCGCGATAGATCATTAGCCGGTTTGGCGAGCCCCTGCAAAACCGGACCGATCGCCAGATAACCGCCCAGCCGTTGAGTCATCTTGTACCCGATATTTCCGGCATCCAGATTTGGGAAAATCTTGACGTTCGACTGACCCGCGACCGAGGATCCGGGGGACTTTCGCTCACCAATCGACGGCACGAAGGCGGCATCGAATTGCAGCTCTCCATCCACATTCAACTCTGGGTGTTTCGCCCGCAGAATTTCTGTCGCGTTGACGACTTTGTCCACCGCTGGGTGTTGGGCGCTGCCTTTTGTTGAGAAACTCAACATCGCGATCTTTGGCTCTTCCTGCAGCAATGCCCGCGCGGAAACCGCTGAAGCGGCCGCAATGTTTGCCAGTTCTTCGGATGTCGGATCGATCACCAAGCCACAATCTGAATAGAGCATGGCGCGAGCGCCCTCAGCGGCGGCCTCGGGTGGGTACATCAGGAAGAACGAGGATACCATTCCAGCATCGGGCTTCATCCCGATGACTTGGATGGCAGTTCTGACGACATCGCCCGTGGTATGGACTGCGCCGCCCACGGTCCCGGTTGCGTGGCCCAGCCGTACCAGCATCGCTGCATAGACCAGCGGAGTTTCTGCGGCCTTGCGTGCCTTGGCTTCATCGACACCTTTGTGTTTGCGCAGAGAATGATACTCGGCCGCAAAAGCGTCAGTCAGTTCCGAATGCGCAGGATCATGGATGGCAATACCATCCCCGGCAGAGCCACCTTCTGCCGCGAGCGCCGCTTTAACGTCAGCCTCAGGTCCAACGAGAATAATATTGGCCAGACCAGCCTTATGGGCGGCCAATCCTCCGGCAACAATGCGGGGATCGGTGCCTTCGCTCAGCGCTACAACTGGGCGGGTTTCCGAGGCACTGGCCGCCAACAACTCGATCGGTGTTTTCGTCATGCTTCTCGGTTCCTGAACTGTTGTTAATCGGCGTCAGAACAGGTGCCTTGAGGTTAACGATGGTCGTTTTGGCGCTGTTCCGATTTCGTTTCTTGATTGCTTGGTTCTGGTTCACCGTCAAGCTGTTGCCGATAGGTCCAGAATCGCCATCTGGCTATAGGAGGCGGCTACTCTGGACTTACGGAGTCACTCGATCAGAACCTTGGCGGTGTCAGCCCGGCCTGAAACCAGTTGATGAAAGTGACGATAGAAAACACGGGCAAACCGGTCGCTTGCTGTATGTCCGCCGCGTAAGGGCACATGTTTGTACATTCCAGTACAATTGCACCAAGGTCGGGATTGCCCGCTTGCAGCGCAAGCGCTGCTTCGACATTGTCGTCGCGGGCTTTGTCCACATCCAGCGTCAATGCGTTTTCGAGAATAGCGGTTGTGAATTCGCTGCCGCCTTCGGTGGTGCCAATTGGAGTTCCGTCGGGGACCTGTGCCTTTCGCAGGTGCTCATCCGTAAGTGTTGAGGCGGAGATGGTTAGAATGCCGGCGCGCTTTCCTGCAGGAAGGATACGGTTCACCATATCGACCTGCATCATCGACGACGTCGCGACCGGAACAGGAACCGCCTCGGCCAGTTCATCCTGAAACAGCGAAAGAAAGCCGCAATTGGTGGTGATCCCGTCTACCCCGTCTTTGACAAGTTCCCGTGCGGCATCGATGAACGCTCCAAGCATTCCTTCAGCACCTTGTCGGACCACAAGATCAGGCGAGGCGTTGCGCACGATGCGATAGAGCACGGGAAACGGCCATGTCCGAGCGTTGCCCATATCACCGGGAATACGTGGAAACTGTGCGTCCAACATCAGGATGCCGACAGATGCGCCGTATATGGATTTTCCGCCCTGCGCGATCATGACTGCGCCTCCTGAATGATGCGGGTCGAGATATCGTCCGACCCTTCCATATAGATGCTTGATATCCCATGGCGCACCGCGTCCTGCACCTGATCCATCCGTTTGTTGATATGGGTGCCCAAAGCCTGCGCGGCCTCATCAGCGTCGCGGTTCATCAAGGCCTGCATGACGCGCTTATGTTCGTCTTTTGAGCGTTGGACCCGGTCCAGACTCATGGAAATCCATCGGATATAGCGAATGCGCTCATTAATCCGCATCAGGTTTTGCAGCAATTCCATGTTCCCAGACAGCCGGGCGATGCCCAGATGAAACGCTTCATCTCGCGTGACGGCCTCTTCAACCGTAAGCCCGGTGATATCGATACCCGTCGCATAAAGTTCGTCGTGAAGCGCCTGCAGTTGTTCTGTGGTGGCCTTGGTGCACGCTGCGCGGACGGCGGCGGTTTCGATGATTTGGCGCAGCTCGAACAGGTCAAAAATGCTTTGGGCATCCAATGGGCGGCAAAAGAAACCCTGTCCCGGGCGGAAGTCGAACAAACTTTCGGCGACCAGCCGGTTCAGTGCTTCGCGCAAAGGGGTGCGGCTGACGCCCAGCTCTTTCGACAGGGCGACCTCGTTCAAACGATCGCCGGGACGCAGGCGGAATGAAACCGCCATGGCCTTCATCTGATCGTAGATATCATCAACGCGTGGACCTGCCATTGGTACTGCCTTTTGGTCGTTGCCCCACAGGTGCCACAGGCCAGTCTTGAAATCAATATACAAAACTGTATACAGGTCTGTGTGCAGATTAGATTAAGGGAGTCGCAGACCATGACAGGAACGAATTACCTGACCGGAGCCGAGGCAATGGTCCGTATGCTTGAGGCACATGGCGTGAAGCACATGTTCGGCCTATGTGGTGATACAACCTTGCCATTCTATGATGCGCTATCTCGGATGGATCACGGTATTCAGCACATTCTGACGCGGGATGAACGTCATGCGGCCTACATGGCGGATGGTTATGCAAGGGTGACAGGTAAGCCGGGTGTCTGCGAAGGCCCGTCTGGGGGCGGGGCGACCTATATTCTACCTGGCGTGGTCGAAGCCAACGAAAGCTCGGTTCCTATTCTTGCGATCACCTCGGATGTGGCGACAACCAGCCGGGGAAAGTACCCGCTGACTGAATTGGACCAACCCGCGCTGTTCAAGCCGCTGGCCAAGTGGAATGCGTCGCTGGATGACGCCACACGATTGCCGGCCATGGTTCGGGCGGCATTCCGTGCAATGACCACCGGTACACCTGGGGCCACACATCTTGCCTTGCCCTTCGACACTCAGAAAGCGCCGGTGGACGAGGCAGAGATATGGGCGGATGCAAGACATCGCAGCTATCCCGCGGAACGTGCAGGCCCCGATATGGATGCGGTCCAGGCGGCAGCTGAGTTACTTTCAAAGTCTAAATCCGCTGTAGCCGTTTGTGGCGGTGGACCCGTTCTATCAGGGGCAAGCGACGCACTGCGCCGGGTTGCGGGACTGTTGGATATGCCTGTCGCCACGACCGTGTCGGGGCAGGGCTCGATTGCCGAGACAGACCCGCTCGCGCTTGGTGTTGTCGGATCGAATGGCGGGGTGCCTGCCACCCGCGCTGTGGTAGATGCGGCGGATGTCGTTCTGTTCATCGGATGTCGCGCAGGATCCGTCACGACCGAGCGCTGGAGAAGCCCTGCGCGCGATGCCACCATCATTCATATCGACAGTGACCCGATGGTGATCGGAGCCAACTATCCGACCGAAGTCGCTATTTGTGCCGACGCGCGTCTCGCGCTGGAAGCATTGGCGGACGCATTGGCGGCACGCCAAGACCTGCCCAGGCTGGGCGGGGCGGCCAAATCAAACGCGGCATGGGCGGCCAAACTGGCTGCGTTCGCCCCGCTTGCAGCCAGCCGAGAAACGCCGATCCGGCCCGAGGCTGTCATGGATTCGCTAATGGATATCCTGGATGATGATGCGATTGTTGTCGCTGATCCCGGCACGCCATGCCCATATTTCAGCGCGCATTACCGCTGGCGGACACCGGGGCGGCATTTCATCACTAACCGGGCGCATGGGGCGTTGGGGTATTCATTGGGTGCTGCAATGGGTGCGCATTTTGGGCGGCCTTCGGTCAAAACCTTGTCGGTGATGGGTGACGGCTCATTCGGCTTTGCCTGTGGTGAGTTCGAAACCATGGTGCGGCACAACATGCCGATCACCTCAATTGTATTCTCGAACTCGGTCTTTGGCTGGATCAAGGCCGGACAGGAAGCAGGGTTTGGGCAGAGATACTACAATGTTGATTTCAACCGCACCGACCACGCCGCTGTTGCGAGCGCCTTTGGTGTGAAATCATGGACTGTCAAAGATCCCGAAGACCTGTCCAAAGTTCTGAAACAGGCTATCGAGCATGATGGCCCGACATTGGTCGACATTTACTCACAACCGCTTCACGAGGCCGCTGCACCGGTTTCGGAATGGGTGGCATAAGAGGCGATCGAAGGGGTTAGCTGAGCCAGAAAATCCTGTGCAATCGTTGATAGGGGTCGCCCTTTCGCGGTGATAATGGCCAGATCAAGCATCACAGCCGGTCGGAAGGGGCGGGTTTGATACCCGCTCTCGTCGTCAAAGGTGACAGTGAAGGGATCGATCATCGCGACCCCCATGCCCTGCTTGACGAAACTTAGCAGGTTTTCTGACAGATGGGTGTGAATCTGGGTCCGCCAGTTGCGCCCCGCTGATTGGAAGGTGTCCCGAGTTCGTCGGTGGGTTTGATGCTCTGGCCCCATCACGATGAATGGTTCGTTTTCAAGGATTTCGGGTGTGAGCACATCATAATCTGCCAAAGGGCTGGTTTCCGGAAAGGTCGCCAGCGTTTCGAACTCAAAGACCTGATAGTTCAGTGTGTCATGCAGAATGGGCATCTCGACAATGCCGATCTCAAACAGGCCAGAGATTACCCATTCTTGAATCTTCGAGGAATACTGCGACTGAAAGCTTACCGACAGGTTCGGGCGGCTTTCTGCGAAGCGAGCGATCTCACGCGGCATGAAGCCGAAGGATAGCAGATGTGGTGCGGCGATCTGCAATTGACCCGGATGCTTGTTCTGCAGATCCGTGACCGCCTGCGCCACGTGATCCAGCCCCCGAACAACCGTATCAACCTCGCGGTATAGAAGTTCAGCTTCTGGCGTAGGCAGCAACCGGCCTTTGTTGCGTTCAAACAGCGGCAAACGCGCTTCGCGCTCTAGCTGTGCCAACAGATTGCTGATCCCGGGCTGTGAAATCCCAAGCACCGAGGCCGCACCCGTGACAGTGCCGGTTTCCATGATGGCGTGAAAAGCCTGTAGCTGACGAAATCGCAGGGACATCGCTATAGTATCATTTTTCCTGATGACCTCTAGATAATATAGTATTTGAAATGATATCCCCGTCAAGGCAGGCTTTGGCCATTGGCAGAGGGTGCAATGGGCGATCTGACACAGAAAATAATCGGCTATGATCTCTGGCATCTTGAGTTGCCCGTGACGTCTCGCCGTGATCATGGCATCGGGTCCGTCGAAGGAATATGCGAAGTAGTCGTCCTACGGCTGAGATCCGAGGACGGCAATGAAGGATTTGGAGAGGCCTCTCCCTGGTCTGTCTTCACGGGCACCCCAGAGGCCACTTATGCAGCCCTTGATCGCTATTTGCGCCCTCTTGTGGTTGGAGCCAGAGTGGGTGATCGTTCAGCGATCATGGCACAGGCAGCTTATGCCGTGGCTCATTGCACCGAGGCGAAAGCTGCATTGGAAACCGCTTTGCTGGATCTTGCGGGCAGAATCAGCGGGGTTCCTGTTTGGTCTCTGCTGGGCGGGAAGTGCCGGGCAACCATTCCACTCAGTTGCTCAATTGCGAACCCGGATTTTGCTCAGGATGTTGTGCTGCTGTCACAATTGCAGGCCGATGGCGTTCGGATTGTAAAGCTCAAGACCGGGTTCAAAGATCACGCCTTCGATATCATGCGGTTGGAGTATCTCGCGCAGAACCATCCGGATTTCAGGGTTCGTGTTGATTACAATCAGGGACTCAGTATCGAGGATGCACCGGCACAGGTTCGCGATGTTGCGCAATTCGCTCCGGATTTCATTGAGCAACCTGTCCGCGCTCATCAATTCAGCATGATGGGCAAGTTGCGACAGATGATTGACGTCCCACTTCTGGCTGATGAGAGCGTCTTTGGCCCCGAAGACATGGAACGGGCAGCGCGTGACGGTATCTGTGACGGGGTTTCAGTGAAAATCATGAAATCAGGTGGCCCGACGCGAGGCCAGACTGTGGCCCGTATCGCTGCTGCACATGGTTTGACAGCCTATGGCGGTGATATGTTCGAGGCCGGATTGGCGCATCTGGCAGGCACACATATGATTGCTGCAACACCTGAGATAACGTTGGGCTGCGAGTTCTATCAAGCCTCCTACTTCCTGAAAGAAGACATTCTTGAAAGCCCCTTCCAAGTAAGCAGCGGCGAAGTTGTAGTTCCTGACGCACCCGGGCTCGGCAACAGGCCTGATGTAACCAAGCTTGAGCATTATGCAGTGGCCAAGGCGGTGGGGGCATGAGCGAGAAGAAGACCATAGCGATCATCGGCGCCGGGATCGTTGGCGTGTCTGCTGCGGTATGGCTGCAGCGGGATGGTCACGAGGTAATCCTGATCGACAAGGCCGGACCGGGAGAGGGCACCTCACATGGCAATGGGGGCGTGCTGGCGTCCTGCTCGATTGTTCCGGTGACTGTTCCAGGGCTGCTCCGGAAGGCGCCCAAAATGCTGCTAAGCCCGTCTCAGCCGTTGTTCCTGAGATGGGGGTATCTTCCAAAGCTGATCCCTTGGCTAACCCGCTATCTGAGTCATGCGAATGCATCAGATGTGGAACGCATCGCGTCAGCTTTGACGCCAATTGTTGGCGATAGCCTGAACGACCACAAAGCGTTGGCCGAGGGCACAGGCGCTGAAAAGTGGATCGTGCCGTCTGACTATCTGTTCCTGTACAAGGACCGCGCGCATTTCAATGATGATGCGTTTGGCTGGGACATTCGGCGCAGAAACGGATTCACATGGGACGAATTGGAAGGCCCGGGCTTTCACGCCTACGACCCGGTCTATAGTGAAGATATCGGTTTTGCGGCGAAACTTTCGGATCATGGCCATATCACGGATCCAGGTCGGTACGTCAAAGATCTGGCGGCGTATGTCGAGGCACATGGGGGCACAATCCTACGTGCAGCGGTCGATGACGTGGTTCAGGAAAATGGTCGCGTAACCGGTATACGGGCGGCAGGCGAAACCATCGCGTGTGATACGGCAATTGTAACTGCGGGCGTTTGGTCGGGGCCTTTGGCTAAGCTTTTGGGCATTTCTGTTCCCCTTGAAACCGAACGCGGCTATCATCTTGAATTGGTGGAGCCTTCTGCCATGCCGCGCAGTCCGGTCATGGTGGTTTCTGGCAAATTTGTCGCCACACCGATGGATGGCCGCATTCGTTTGGCGGGCATTGTGGAGTTTGGCGGACTTGATGCGCCACCCTCACGCGCGCCGTTTGAATTGATGCGCAAGAATGCCCGGGTGGCCTTCCCGGGTTTGACATGGAAGGAGGAAGTGGAATGGATGGGGCACCGCCCAGCACCAACCGACTCGATCCCGATTATCGGTGAGGCTCCGGGGATCAGCGGTGCGTATATGGGCTTTGGGCACCATCACATTGGCCTGACAGGCGGGCCGAAAACGGGGCGACTTCTGGCCCAGATGATTGCGGGCAGAACACCGAACACTGACATGAGCGTCTACGCGCCCTCACGTTTCGCAACATAGAAATGACTGGCGAAGAACGCCGGCGTCTCAAAACTCAACAGGGAGAAACATGATGAAAAAACTGACAAGCCTTCTGGCGGCAACCGCTCTGACAGCCGCCGCGGCCGCACCTGCAATGGCTGAGAAATGGGACATGCCGATGGCCTATTCGGCATCAAACTTCCACTCGGCCACGGGCGCGGAGTTCGCCAAATGTGTCACCACAGGAACCGGTGGTGAGATTGAGATTGTCACGCACCCTTCCGGCTCGCTGTTCAAAGGTGCCGACATCAAGCGTGCGATCCAGACCGGGCAAGCCCCGATTGGTGAGCGTCTGCTGTCTGGGCACCAGAACGAAAACGCGCTGTTCGGCTTTGATTCCATCCCGTTCCTGGCCACGTCATTCGATGATAGCGCCAAGCTTTGGGATGCCGCCAAACCTTCGATTGAAAAGCTGTTGGCTGAACAGAACCTGACCCTGCTTTATGCAGTGCCGTGGCCTCCGCAAGGGCTTTATTTCAAGAACGAAGTGAACTCGGTTGCGGATATGGAGGGGATCAAGTTCCGCTCCTATAACAACGCCACCTCACGCCTGGCCGAACTGACTGGTATGCTGCCCGTCACCATCGAGGCGGCTGAGATCAGCCAGGCCTTTGCCACCGGAGTAGCGGATTCCATGGTGTCGTCCGGGTCGACCGGCTATGACCGGAAGGTCTGGGAAAGTCTGAACTACTTCTATGAAGTGGATGCCTGGCTGCCGCGCAACTACGTGATGGTCAACTCAGACGTCTGGGCCGGTGTCTCGGATGCGAACAAGAACGTCATCAAAGGCTGTGCGGAACTGGCCGAGTATGCAGGTAACTGGCGTGCCAAGGAATATACCGGCTTTACGCTTCAGGGTCTGCGCGATGGCGGCATGACAGTTGGTCCTGCATCCGAACAGATGACGAATGAGCTTAAAGAAATCGGTGTCACCATGACCAACGAATGGCTTGAGGCCGCCGGTGACGAAGGCAAAGCCATCGTCGACGCGTTTAACTCTCAATAATCGTTCGAATGCGGGCGGCAGTTCATCCTGCCGCCTGCTCCCAATCCACAAAAAGCACAGCGGGGACAGCATGGCGGCAATGCGAGGGCTCAGGTCCGTACTGGATTTCATTTATCTGGCAGCAGGGGTTCTGGCGGCGCTCAGCCTGATTGCCATTCTGGTGCTCATTGTGGTGCAAATGCTGGCCCGTTGGACCGGCGAAGTTTTTCCCGGCGCGCCGGACTATGCTGGATACGCGATGGCCGCTGCGTCTTTTCTGGCCTTCGCCAACGCCCTGAACCGAGGCAGCCATATTAGAGTCTCCATTCTCCTGAATGCGGTTCCCGATGGCTTTCGCAGAATTCTGGAAATCTGGTGCTTTGCGATTGGTTCGGCGGTCATGTGGTATTTCTGCTGGTATGCCTATCGCTTTGTGTACTGGAGCTGGAAGTTCAACGATATCAGCCAGGGGCAAGATAAAACCTCCCTTTGGATACCGCAATCTACCATGCTGATCGGAGCGGTCATTCTGGCCATCGCGCTGACCGATCACCTGTTCCATGTCCTGTTCAAGGGTGATCACCGCATCACCCGTGATCTGGCCGATCAGAGCCACGGAGAGTAAGAGCATGGAAAATATATCCGTTATTATCCTCTTCCTCTTTGTCCTTTTCACCTTGCTGGGCACCGGTGTCTGGGTCGGGCTGGCCCTGATGGGCGTCGCCTGGGTCGGGATGGAGCTGTTCACGACGCGCCCGGTGGGTGATGTGATGATCACGACGATCTGGTCGGCTTCGTCATCCTGGACGCTGACCGCCTTGCCGATGTTCATTTGGATGGGCGAGATCCTCTACCGAACGCGATTGTCCGAAGACATGTTCAAAGGCCTGTCGCCGTGGATGGCACCTTTGCCCGGCGGGCTGGTCCACACGAATATCGTAGGCTGTACGGTGTTTGCCGCGGTATCGGGGTCATCTGCCGCGACGTTGACCACGGTTGGCAAGATGTCGATCCCGGAACTGCGAAAGCGCAACTATCCCGAACGCATGGTCATCGGCACGCTGACCGGCGCGGCAACACTTGGACTAATGATCCCACCGTCGCTAACGTTGATCGTGTACGGCGTTACGATCAACGAGTCCATCACCAAGCTGTTCTTTGCAGGCATCCTACCCGGTCTTGTGCTGGCTGCCATGTTCATGGGCTATGTCGCCATCTATTCCAAAGTTGGCAAAGACTGGAACCCCAACGACGAGAGCAAGTTGACCTTTTCCGAAAAGGTTAAGAACTCTCGCTTTCTGTTGCCAGTGATCCTGCTGATCATGGTGGTAATCGGATCGATGTATCTGGGTTATGCTACGGCGACCGAGGCGGCGGCTTTCGGTGTGATTGGCGGACTGCTACTGGCAGCAGGGCAGGGATCGTTGAACTGGAAGACCTTCACTGAAAGTTTGATGGGCGCGACCCGCACCAGCGCCATGATTGCCCTGATCCTTGCAGGCGCTGCGTTCCTGTCACTATCGATGGGCTTTACCGGCCTGCCGAGGGGGCTTGCGGATTTGATCGCGGGGTGGGAACTGACCCGGTTCGAACTGCTCATGGTTCTGCTGGTTTTCTACGTCATTCTGGGCTGCTTCCTTGATGGGATTTCTTCGGTTGTGCTGACTATGGCTGTTGTCGAGCCTATGATCCGGGACGCCGGGATCGATCTGATCTGGTTCGGGATCTTCATCGTGGTCGTTGTCGAGATGGCGCAGATCACACCGCCCATCGGTTTCAACCTGTTCGTGATGCAGGGCATGACCAATCATGAAATGAGCTATATCGCCCGCGCTGCGATCCCGATGTTCCTGATCATGGTGCTGATGGTGTTCGTTCTGATCTGGTTCCCCGAGTTGGCGACGTGGCTGCCCGAAAACCTGCGTCAAAGCCCCGGTGGGTAGACGCCGTTGAACCCGCTTCACCTCGCGGCGCGTCACGGCCCATATGTGTTAGTATCGGGCCTTGCCGCAGGCCTTCTGCTGCCGGGGCTGGCCGCACCGATGCGGCCTCTCTTACCGCCCTTGGTCATGCTCCTGCTGTTTTTGACGCTGCTGCGAATGCAGCCGGGGGCCATTGTGGGTTCGCTGGTTGACCTGCGAAAAGTTGCGGGAACGATTGCCGCCTTTCAATTGGTTTTGCCGTTGTCTGTCGTTGGGATTGGAATTGCCTGCGGATGGACCGGTTCGCCAGTTTTTTTGGCATTGCTTGTCATGGCTGCAGCCCCATCAATATCCGGCAGCCCCAATATGTGTCTGATGATGGGCTATTCTGCGGAACCGGCGATGCGACTGGTCGTGGTTGGAACGGCTGTTTTGCCGCTGACCGCGTTGCCGATCTTTTGGCTGATGCCGGAACTGGGTGATCTCAGGGCGGTCCTGATGACCGCGCTTCGGCTCTTTTTTACCATCACAATAGCGATTCTCGCGGCTGTCATATTGCGCCGCACGGTGCTGCGCCAACCTTCAAAGTCTACGCTTTTGAACGTAGAAGGTGCGGCAACGATTACTCTGTCCGTTTTCGTTGTTGGCCTGATGCCATCATTGAGCGCAACCGCACTTGTGGACCCGCGTGTCGCGCTGTTCTGGATCGCGTTTGCCTGTCTGATCAACTTTGGGGCTCAGGTTGTCTCATTCCAATTCACACGAACTCGAATGCCCGGTGCCGAGGCTACGGCTGTGTCTCTGATCGCCGGAAACCGGAACATCGCGATATTCTTCGTGGCACTGCCACCTGAAGTGACCGCGCCGATCATGGTGTTCATCGGGGCCTATCAGATACCGATGTACCTGACGCCGCTGATCATGCGCCGACTGTATCAGACGGCTGCCACAACCAGTTGATTTGGGCGAGAGGCATTGGCGGTGCCAGCCCTAACGCTGATCCCCAACCCCGACGCCGACATAGGTCTCAAATCCCGATCCCAGAACCATCGTGGACGAGTAGATATTACGCAAGTCGACCATGCGGGGGGATCTCATAGTCTCTGCCAGCTCGCTCAGGTTCAGGGCGCGGAACTCGTTCCATTCTGTCAGCAAGACAACAACGTCCGCATCTTTGGCCGCGGCGTAGGGATCATCCATCCACTTGACGCCAGGAAGCAGCGCCTCCCCCTCGGCACGGCCTTGCGGATCGACAACGCGGACCTGGGCACCGCCACCGATCAGGGCGGGAACGATAGTCAGGGAAGGTGCGTCGCGCATATCATCGGTGTTGGGCTTGAAAGTCACACCCAGAACCGCCACGGTCTTGCCATTGAAGCTGTCATCGCAGGCATCCCGGATCTTCTCGATCATCCGCTTCTTGACCTCATCGTTTACACGAATGACGGTTTCGGTGATCTGCATCGGGTGGGCAAAATCCTGTCCGATCCGGGCAAGTGCAGCGGTGTCTTTCGGAAAACACGAGCCGCCATAGCCAGGGCCTGCGTGCAGAAACTTGTTGCCGATCCGCCCATCCAGACCAATACCGCGCGCCACCTCTTTGACATCGCCGCCTGCCCGCTCGCAAAGACCGGCGATTTCATTGATGAACGTGATTTTGGTCGCCAGGAATGCGTTCGCCGCGTATTTGATCATCTCGGCGCTTTCTAGATCAGTGGTCAGGATCGGAAAGTCACGCAGATAAAGCGGGCGGTAAATCTCGGCCATGACATCCGCCGCTCGTTCGTTTTCGATCCCTACGACAACACGGTCTGGGCGCATAAAATCATCAATTGCGGCGCCTTCGCGCAGGAATTCGGGGTTCGATGCGACGTCGAATTCCGCCTTCGGATTTGCACCCGAGACAACTTCATGAACCTTGCGGTTGGTGCCAACCGGGACAGTCGATTTGGTTACGATAACCGTATAGCCGGTGATGGCCTGAGCGATTTCTTCGGCGGCGGCCATCACATAAGTCAGATCAGCGTGCCCATCCCCGCGTCTCGTAGGTGTGCCTACCGCGATGAACACCGCGTCCGCGCCGTCGACCGCAGCGGCCAGGTCGGTGGTAAAGGTCAGGCGGCCAGCTGCCACGTTCTTGGCCATGAGCACATCAAGGCCCGGCTCGTAAATCGGCACCTCTCCATCCTGAAGCATCTTGATCTTGCGATCGGATTTATCGACGCAAATTACATCATGGCCAAAGTCCGAAAAGCAAACCCCGGACACCAAACCAACATATCCGGTGCCAATCATCGCAATGCGCATTTATCGAATTCCTTCTTTTGGGTTTCGCCAATGGCGCATTTCCTGGTCTCTTTCAACCGCTGAACTAAGAGCTTTTGGGGCTCGATAATTACAACCGCCTAGGCATTGCCGGCTTGCTTTCGACAACAGCTCGGCACTTCTGAGGTGTTGCGGGCGATAGGGCAAAATCATCAGACTGTCTCTTGGCGACCGAATATGCTTGTTGTGGTGAATTGTTCAAGTGCTGTTCGTGGCTTGCGTTGAACTGGCTATCTGGTCTCGGCGAAGAACGGCGTGTTGCGATCAAGATTCGTTGCCAGATCGGATTTCCTACGATGGCATTCGTTCGACCGCTGGCGCGCATTCTCAATCCTACATGTAATATCAGGCACTTCTTCGCTTCAGCAGGCGTTGGGCATAGCCAGAATGCGAAGCTTCATATAGTCTCACAATCAGTTTTCGTGGTGTCGAGCGGCGGCGCGTGCAATCTGTTAATTATTTTAAGGCTTCGCGATGGGGGGCATGTTCTCGTTTTTGGGTTCCGGGAAAGGCGTTGGCCCTGCATCTCCACGCCGCATGAGCGCCGGTCGCGGAGCGCGCTGATGGTGCTGCACCCCACCGGCCCGGAAACTGATCTTGGCGCGATGGAGCACCGCCATCTGACTGTCATGATGGTGGATCTTGTCGAGTCCACGGTATTGGCTCAAATGCTTGAGCCCGAAGACTTGCTGTCTACGACATTACGTTATCATAAACTGGTCGAACAAATTGCCGATGAGTTCGGGGGCAGGGTGCTGCAGATCGTGGGCGACGGTATCCTCGTCGCCTTTGGTTGGCCTGCTGCGTCTGAAAATAATGCCGAGCGCGCTCTACGCGCGGCGCTGCGCATCCATACTGATCTGCCCGCAATGGCGGGTCCGCTCGATCTCAGGTGCCGGATTGGGATCGCATCCGGCGTAGTTCTTGTCGGGGACATCGCGCTTGGGACCAATATTCAGCCGGACGCGATTTTTGGATCGACGCTAAATCTTGCCGCACGTCTTCAGTCGTTGGCGACCCCCGGTGGAACAATGGTTTCTGCGGCAACACGAGCGCTTGGGGCCGAACAAATGGAGTTCGAGCCGCAAGGCGTTCAGAACCTCGCGGGGTTCGACCGGCCTGTTCCAGTTTATCGATTGACCGGTGAAGGCAAGGATCAGGCACGCCGCCATAACCGCACCCCGTTGCTTGGCCGCAAAGCCGAACGCGGACAACTCCGCCGCGCGTGGAAAGATGTGGAAGCCGGAAGAGGGCGGGTGATTCACATATTGGGTGAGGCAGGGATTGGCAAATCGCACCTGATCCGTGATCTGCGTTCATCGGTCGGGCCGCAGGCATGGGTGACCTATCACTGCAGCCCGTTCCATGTCAGCACACCGTTCTTTCCCTTCATATCACAGGTCGAACGGTGGTGCGGCATCCACAATCAGGACGATATTGCCGCGCGTCGCAACCGGTTGTCAGAACATCTGAGCGATATTCTGGACGACGCGCAACTTCGCACGCTGTATTTCATTCTTGCCCCGGGCCCTGGCGACAGCGGGACGACCAGTGAGGACGAACTGCGCGCGCAACTGAGTGACATATTCATCCGCGTCTACCAAAAACTCAGCCGAGAGGGGCCGGTGCTTGTCGTGGTTGAGGATATGCAATGGGTCGACCCATCGACCCTTTCGGTGCTGCGCGACGTGGCCGAGCATCTGACATCACTTCCCGTCCTGATGTTGATGGTTTCGCGGATGCCGGCGCCATCAGCGATCAAAGAGAGCATACCGTCTCTTGAGCAATTGTCGCTTCCACCGCTCGATGATGCGACATCGTCAGAACTGGCCAAGGCGGCCTCGGGTGAGCGCCTTGACGACCGCACCACGGCGCAGATTTTGGCGCGGGGCAATGGCGTGCCCCTTTTCATCAAGGAGTGCTCTGCCGCCATCGCTGCGTCGCCTGAACGTATCGTGGACAACATTCCCGCCACCTTGCATGACCTCCTGGCGCAACAGGTTGACGAGGTCGGAGAACTCCGACGTGCCGCGATCGAGGCCGCTGTTATTGGTGGTGCCTTTGGGGCGCCTTTGCTGGCTCAGATCAGTGAACTGACTGAAGACGAGTCCGAAGACGCGATCTTTGGGCTCGCCGCCACGGGTATTTTGCAACATCTGCCCGGCGCGAATGACGACGCAGAAATGATCTGGCGGTTCCGCCATGAATTGGTGCGTGAGGCGGCATATCAAAGCCTTGTGCGGGACCGTCGCATTCATTTGCATCGACGCACGGCAGAAGCCCTTGCCGCCCAACCGGAAGCCGCCCGACAGCCTGAACAAATAGCGCGGCACTGGGAACTGGCCGGTGAAACAACGAAGGCGGTGGCCGCCTGGTCGGAGGCCGCGCGGCTGAACCTGAGGCGGCACGCAAATCGCGAAGGGGCTCAGCATGCCCGAAACGGATTGCGGCTGTTGGACGAGTTGCCCGCAGACCAACGCGATAAAGCTGAATTGAACTTGCAATTCCTTCTGGCCGCTGCCGAGCGCGTGCATGTCGGTTATGGTGCCAAGCCCGCAATCGATGCCTTTGGGCGCAGTTTTGAACTGGCTGAAAAGCTGGGCGACAGGCGTACTCTTGTGCGCGCGGGCAGGGGTCTGTTTACCGCTGCAATGGTCAAAGGTGATTACCAGAACGCCGAGCAATGGGGGCAAGCGATCATCGATGCGTATGACGATCACCACACCCGAATGGTTGGAAACTACATCTGTGGGGCCGCGCTATCCCCGCGCGGTCGGTTTCAGGATGCGGCAGCAGCTCTGGAACAAGCGGCGTCTCATGCGGATGCGCATTGCGCCGAAGCTGGAAACAGCCCCGATATTGCAGCCGTGATACAAATCGAGAGTATGAGCGCGCTGGTCGACAGCTTTCAGGGCAAAACTGAGGTGGCACTCGCCAAAGCCAAGCGGGCAGTTGACGCCGCGATGGCGTCGGGCCAGCCCTTGATCATTGCAAATGCAATGCATTGGTTGACCGAAATCCACATGCAGATGGACCACCCGGATTATGCGCGCATGGCCAAGGCGCTGAGCGCGGCTGTTCAGGACAAGGGCGGCCCTTATTACCAAGCTGTTGCGACGGCCCATCTTGCCGGGGCTGCCATCAGAACCGGCGAGGCCACAGAGGGCGTGGCCATGCTGCAGGCCGCTTGGGGAAGGATGCACGCAACGGGTGCCGAGGCGGCTGGCGTGCTCGTCAACGCCGAGCTCGCACGGGGCTATCTTGCTCTGGGTGAGATTCAGAAAGGGTTGGATGCGGTGGAGGCTGGTCTGACATGTGCAGAAAACACTGACGAGCGGAACTATGAGGCTGAAATCCACCGGATAAAGGCGGCTCTTCTACTGGAACAAGGTAGTCCGTTCGGCGCGGCTGAGGCGGCTTTGCGTGAAGCTATAGCCGTGGCAAATGATCAGGGCGCGGCGCTGTATGAATTGCGCGCGCTGAGTGATCTTGCCTGCATCCGGCCAGCCGATACGGAAATTGCCGCGCGGATTACTGAGCTGGAAGAGAGCGCGGTCGCGCCTTAGGTCCCGCCGGGACGTCGACCTAAAGTGCAGTCTTCGGGTTGCAGGTCCAAGCCAACAAAACGCGCCACCTGCGAGAATGACGAAGTTTTCTTCAGCAACTGAAAACCTTTCTCTGAAAAAGTCTCAGCCGAGTACAAATTTTTGGATACCATCGGGTTGTTCATAAGCTGCGTGATCGCGTCATACGCCACCATCGATGTCATCAGATCGCCCATGATCACATCGCCCTTGTGCTGTTCCGCAAAGAGACCAGGGAACAACTCGACCCTATTGACGTCGCAATAGAGCCGGCTCAGGTCGGCAATCAATTCTTCCGCAAACGGCTGATCACCAATCATCTCAGTAAAGCTTGAATGCGGTTTGCGGCAGAAATGATGACGATAAGTGTTCAGCGACGGAAGACGCGCCTTACGCGTCAGGGCAATTGTAGCTTCGACAGGGGCAGGAGCACCGGGCGCAGGCCTTTGGAACAGGAAATCGGGCGTGTTGCGCAGCGACATGCGGGCCGCAGGTTGGCGCGACAATGATCGGATCATTTCCGCCAAGCCTGTTTGTTCGACCAGTCGTGGATTGAATCTGAACCCCTCCGGGCCAACCTGTGCGCCGTCGATTATGAATCGCTCGGGGATCATCGAATGCCAGCGGTAGAGCAAATTGAACTCAATCGCGATCTGGTTGGAATGATGCCACGGTTGCCAGCGATTGACGCCAACGGGTAGTTTGAAAGGCATATTGGCGATGTGGGCGATGTAGTCCTCAAGCACAAGCTTGATCAGCAATGCGATCAAGGTGCAGCGTGTAGTCTGGAACACACGCTCTTTATCCCAGCCTGATATGCCGCGCTTTTCGCGCCACAACAGATCGGCAAAGGTGTTATGGGCGCGCAACATCAGTGTATTGATCGTGATATAGCCTATCGTACCATTGCCATTATCGAGCCCGGTTGCATGAAAATCGAGCAGTAGCTGGTCGATTGCGTGATCGCTGAGACCCGGATGCGCCCGTTTCACCGCATTCCACAGCTTGCAGGGATCGTGCAACGGCTTTCCGCAATTCTCGCCAGTGGCGAGACTGCCATCAAAAGGGGGTGCTAGCTTAACACCACCGGATTGGTTTTTTTGAAACAGCTTCGGAGCCCACATCTCGCCCTGTGTATCCAGACGAAAGGCCAGCCGGTGGGTTAGTTCATTGGTATCGGGATCGCGTTCGCGCAGCATGTCGGTCTGAAAATCGTTCAGCCCGTAGATTTGGCACAGATCGACTTCGTGGTTCGAATCCGTCTGATCAACCGGTCCTTTCGCCCCAAAGGTGCGAAGGAAACTGTCGGTAAACCATTGTGCGGCCGAGATAAACAATAGTGTCGATCCTTGCGGGCACATCAAGGTAAGCGGGCTGCCATCCACTTGTGTCCGTCGGTGAAAGAGATCAGCAACTTCGCTTTCCGACGGCAGGACGGGTGAGAGGTCTTCTGGCGTTGTATGCCGACCGATCCAGCGATGGGAAAACACGCCGGGCCATGTCGTGTAGTCTGCGCCCATCGTATAGGGCCGCGGTCGGTGGATCTTCGCGGCGTTTGCAAGCCTGATCGCGGCCAAATAACTCGTAACGGGTGGGGAGATCTTGAATCCGAGTTTGATCAGATCATCAACGTCCAGCATCAATACATCTCCGTTTGGTCATCGATTCGGGAACCGGGCGCGGGCCAGGCTCAGATAGGTTCTGAGCCGGATCGCATTAATCGGTCCTAAAGGTTCGTGATCTGCCGTGACACGCCAGGGCGAGAAGCTCATCGCGTCGCCATTCTGCGGATCAAATTCTGCACCTTTGGGAATCGTGATATCCGCCACGGGCGTGACGGTATGATGGTACGGATCAAGAGGTGCATCTGGTTGCGGATCGCATGCCCACCGGATGCGATTGTCTAGCACATCGAATTCGTCGGCCGGGCGCGGGGGCTCAATCACACACAGCTCGAAGTGATTATCTCCATCGGCCACGTCTTGCCGCAAACACTGCCCGATCCCATCTGGGTCGTCTACCGGATGTGCCGGAATTTTTGGTTTAGCGCTGCGGGCCAGGTATCGGACTGTTAGATCGGGGCCCAGCCGATACGGTGTTGTCGACCAGAAATGGACCTCAAAAGGCGAGTGCATATAGTTCGAGGCAAAATCACTCGCGACGCGAAACTGACGCTTGCCTTCACGAGTGAGGAAGGCGCGAAATCCTGCGCGCAGCCCTTTGGTGATCAACCTAAGGCTCCATTTTCGTCGCCCTTTGATCGCGTGCTGGACCGCTTGTAATGTGGCGACAAGCCTGCCCAATCGCTCATATTCATCGGGGACGTAGCTGGGAAACACATCCTGATCGACCAATACGAAATCGAACTCGTCGCTGAGTTGTGTGGTCCCCAGATGCGCAAGTGCCTCGGCGTCGATCAGCTTGGGGCCTGGCACGTCAAAAAGCTTGATCGCCATCCCGTGGGCATCCGATTTCCGGTCATCCAGATGCGCGCCGTTGGAAAAGCGAAGTGCGGCTGAATAGGCTGCGGGCTGTTCAAACAGGCCGTGACGGAACTGTTCTGGTAGATCGTTTCTGACGGTGAATATTGCAGCCACGCACCCGTGACTGCGCCCATGCTGAGCCCTTAAGCGATGGCCTTTCCACCGTGCAACGGCCTCGAGATTGTGGTCAATGACATCATCAACAATATCCGGCGGCAATGCGTTTTGCGAAACATGTGTCAAAGAACCGTCTCCTTGGATAAACCCAGGCAATGATCAAACAGGGGTAAGGTGCTGACAAAGCTAAACCTCTAAATTTGTTCAGCTTACCTCAGATTGTCTAATTTCCAAACACACCAACTATGGACAGCCGTGGCCAGACAAATTCGGCGCGCAGCCCAAGCTATTCGGTTGGTGCTTCGGACACGTGGTTGGCGGAGCTCGATCCTCGACCAGAGTTGGGTGCCTTCGACTTTATCATTGACGTGTCCGGTGTTCTCGGGCACTCAATCGATTGATGGTTCCCGGTGGTGTTGCCGCGGGATGAAAAGGGAATACGGTGAGGCTTGCCAAAAGGTGCCAATTCCGTAACTGCCCCCGCAACTGTAAGCGGTGAGCAAGGCCAAACAGCCACTGGTCCACAGGATCGGGAAGGTTGGCCGAGCGCGGACCCGCAAGTCAGGAGACCTGCCATCAGATGTTTAACCAACCCGGGGCGGGGCGTCCTGGAAGGAGGCTTTGATGGCGCGTCAATCGCGTGTTTACATTGTCGGCAGCTTCCGCGTGCGCTTGGAAACAAGTGGAGTGGACCATGCCAGATACGCCTGATCATTTCATTCTAGTCTGCGAAAGCTGCACTGAAGGGCTGCGCCTTGATGAAATTTGCGATGCGTTGACTGGGAAATTACCTCGCGGCTTTGCGATCCGCGCGTCATCTTGCATGGCAGGCTGCGATAGTCCCAGAACGGTTGGGTTCCAGGCCGTAGGAAAGGCGCAATACCTTTTTGGTGGCATTCAGACCGCGGATGAGGTGCAGGCGCTGGCTGAGTTTGCAGCGCAGTATCGTGAAAGCCCGGATGGCTGGACAAATGCCACTGATCGCCCGCAGGCGTTGTTCAATAAAACCCTCTCGCGCATGCCGCGGATCGAACAGGGGGCATCGCAATGACGTTGCCACCCTTTCTGATTGCCGAAAACCTTGAGTATTATGCCCTTAACGGAGATGTCCTGTTGCAGGGCGTCTCGTTCGAGTTGGACGAGGGTTCCATTCTAGCCATCGCCGGCCCGAACGGGGCGGGGAAAACGACGCTTCTCAATCTGTTGTGCGGCGCTGAGCCGCTGGCACTTGGCGATGTTCGGATCAAAGGACGCAGTCTGAAACAGCTCTCCGCCAAAGAGCGTGCGCGCATGATTGCAGTGGTAGGTCAGCAGGAACTGCCCGATGGACGCTTGGCGTTGCGCGATTATGTTGCGCTGGGGCAAATACCCATCCGTGCGGACCGCTCTGCCGAAGGCCACGCGCAAGAGCTGGACCGGATTTTAGACCTGACCGGTCTCGCCAATCTCGCGGACAAGCGCATGGCCCAACTGTCCGGAGGCGAACGTCAGCGTGCCCATATCGCGCGTGCTTTGGCGCAGAACCCTTCGTTGCTGTTTCTGGACGAACCGACCAACCATCTGGATCCTGATGCAAAAGGGCGGATGCTGTCTTTGGTCGCCGAGCTTGGGATCACCGTGGTCATGATCGTACACGATCTGGTCATGATCCCCGAATTCGCCACACACGTGGCGCTGATGAAATCGACCCGCATGATCGAGTTTGGGTCGGTGGACAAGGTGCTGACACCCGAAAGAGTCCGCGAAACTTTTGGCGTTGATTTCCTCTGCTTTCTCCACGAAGGCCGCGTGATCCCGGCGCTTGATATTCGAAGAACCACAGTCTCAACTTAGTCGAAGGAACACACTGAGATGAAATACATCTGGCCCGTGGCGTTGGCCACCGCCATGGCAAGCGGTGCTGCTGCGCAAGAAGTCACCGTAGACAACTGCGGCGAACCGCTGGTTTTTGATACCGCGCCCGAGCGCCTGGTTGTGCATGACATGAACATGACCGATATGGCCTTTGCATTGGGTCTGCAGGACAAGATCGTCGGCCTGACCGGCATCACCGGCTGGTACAAGACCAGCCCTGATTTTGATGCCCTGCGCGGCGACATCCCCGAGCTTGCGCCGAAATATCCGACCGTCGAAAACCTGGTGGCGGTTGAACCCGACCTGTTCTTTGCAGGTTGGTACTATGGCATGAAGCCGGGTGGTGATGTGACCCCAGATACATTGGAACCGTTCGGAATCAAGACCTTGGTTCTAACGGAAAGCTGTGTCCATCTGGACAAGGATCGCCCCGAAGCCAGCATGGATCTTCTGTTTGGCGATGTGTTGCGCTTGGGCAAGGTGATGCAAGTCGAAGACAAGGCCGAGGCTCTGGTCTCGGGCTGGAAAGAGCAGCTGGCAGCGATCGAAGCCAAGACTGCTGAACTGCCCAAGCCCCGCGTCTTTCTTCTGGATGGTCCTGCAGATGCTCCGTTTACCGCCGGTAAATTCGCGATTCCCGATGCGATGATCACAGCCGCCGGTGGTGAAAACGTCACTCATGACATGGACACGAGCTGGGGCCGCACCTCGTGGGAAGCCGTTGCCGCATCGAACCCGGAATTACTGGTTTTGTTGGATTATCAGACCGGCAATGGCGCCGAGGACACCTTCAAGTTCCTGCAGGAACATCCCGTCATGTCGCAGACTGATGCCGTCAAGAACGAACGCTGGATCGGATTGCGCTACGAAGAGCTAACGCCGGGACCGGCAAATATCGAAGCGATCTCGAAGATGGCGCGCGCGATGCATCCGGGTCAGAGCTGATATGGGCCGATTGGGCCTGACGTTGTTGCTGGGGGCGGTCGTTCTGACCGCCCTTTTGCTGATTTCCACGATCTACGGCACAACCTCGATTCCTTTGTCCGACACCTTCACCGCGATATTGCGCGGTACGGGGTTGCAGGACGGAGAGATGTCGCCGCTGCATAGGATCGTATTCGACCTGCGATTGCCCCGCGCGTTGTTTGCAGCCGTGATCGGTGCCGGGCTGGGCATCGTTGGCGTGGTGCTGCAAACGACCACACGTAATGACCTTGCCGATCCATTTCTGTTCGGCCTGTCCTCGGGCGCGGCAGCGGGGGCGGTGTTTGTAATTACCGTGACCGGAGATATTCTGGGTTTCTGGACTCTGCCTCTGGCTGCCTTTTGCGGCGGTCTTGTGGCGTCGGGCATCGTGCTGGCGCTGGTTCATGGGCTTCGCACCAGCGCACCGGAGAAGCTGATCCTTGCGGGTCTGGCTGTGTCGTTTTTGTTTTCGGCCATCACCAACTATCTGATCTTCGCCGGTGATAGCCGCGCCGCCCATTCTGTCATCTTCTGGATGCTGGGGGGGCTGGGCCTGGCCCGTTGGGAGACGTTCCCGCTGGTGTGCATCGGTCTGCTGCTGATCCTGAGCTATTCGCTTTATCGCAGCCGCTGGTTGGATGCGCTGCTGACCGGGGATTTGACTGCCGCTACTCTGGGTGTGCCGGTTCGGGGTCTGCGGTTCAGCATGTTTTTCACCGCAGCTTTGGCAACGGCCGTGTTTGTTTCCGTAGCCGGTGTGATTGGTTTTGTCGGTCTGATGGTGCCGCATATTGCACGCGGGATCGCAGGTCCCCTGCACAAAAACCTTCTACCTACCGCCGCTATGGTTGGTGCTGCCTTGTTGACCGGCTCTGACATTCTCAGCAGGCTTCTGCTGGCTCCGCAGGAATTGCCGGTGGGGATCGTCACAACTTCAATCGGATCGGTGTTTGTGTTCTTGCTTTTATTCAGGACAGCGAGAAATCAACGGTAAGGCCCTCGATCTTCGCTCCCAAGATATTTCGTCCTGATCAGGTCTGAGCCGAGTTTAAACCTTTCCGTCAACCGCTTGGCCGAGCCACTTGAACACAAGCTTGGCTCGGTCGGATGAGGTGTTGTGTAGTTTCACGTAGAAATCCAGTTGCGATGAGATGGTTTGCGGCAACAGTCTGACCAGTTTTCCGGATGCGGTCAGCTCCGAGGTCAGTCCCTCCCATCCCAGCACTGCGCCCATATCGTCCTGAGCGGCCTGAAGCGCAATCGTGTAATTGTTGACCCGATGCGCGGAATTCAGCGGGCCTTCATAGCCCAGTTTACGGGTCCAGGCCCGCCAATCGGTCCAACCGGTATCTGGTGCATCAAGATGGATGAGCGGCACTTTGGCGATCTCGCCGACATGCTCGATTGGGTTCTGTTTCGCAAACCGAGGGCTGCATAAGGCCATGATGTTGTCGTGAAACAAGGTCTTGATAATCCCTGAATCGCGGCGTGTATCACCGTAGTGAATGCTTAGATCACATTTTGAGGTATCGACCCCGAGATCGGTCACAACTTGTGTCACAGAAACATGGCCATGCGTTTTCCAAAACTGGGCAAGCCGTGGTGTAAGCCAAAGCGAGCTGACCGCCGTAGAGGAACGGATCGTCACGCCTTTGTGGTCATACTGTCGGCGCAACTGCCCAAGGGCCTCGCTGATCCCTTCAAGGCCACGTTGAAGGGCGACCAGCAAATAGGCTCCGCTTTCGGTAAGTTCGACGCCGCGATGATGGCGCAGAAACAGCGCGCATTGCAGCTCGTTCTCAAGCGCTTTGACCTGATGGCTGATCGCTGCGGGCGTAACATTCAGCTCTTCAGCAGCAGTTTTGAAACTCACATGCCGCGCTGCGGTTTCAAAGCTGATCAGAGAGCTTAGGGGCGGAAGATCATATGGGCGGTTGGGCAAGATGTTTTGACCTGTGACAAGTTGAAAACCCGATAATAAGAACGCAATCAGCAGCGATTTGGCTTAGTTCATCTTATGCAGAGTGAATCTTTTTGCAATTGCCCGCCAGCAGTTCAATGTGAAAATTCGCCACAACCGTTTGAGACATGATCAAGGGATGTGCCAAGGGTCCTCAAGCCCCTTGGACATCATATCGATCTTTCCTCATGCAATTCGATCCCCGGTTGGTCGTGCACAATTTGAAGGAGTTGCAGTATGCAGTCACATGCAAAAGTCGTGGTTGTCGGTGGCGGATGCGTCGGGGCGTCAATTCTATATGGGCTGACCGAACATGGATGCTCTGATGCCGTTATGCTGGAGCGCACCACACTGACCTCGGGTTCGACGTGGCATGCGGCTGGTTTGCTAGTGACCTTTGTGCGGTCGCACAACGTGTCGAAGATGACGATGGAAACCATCCGCATCTACACCGAGGTGGAAGAGAAGATGGGCAGTTCGGTCGGACTGCGTAAGGTAGGACAGCTGCGGGTGGCTAATACCGAAAAGCGCTGGGATGAGTTCCAGTCCTATATCTCGATCGCCGAAGCCGCCGGCGTGCCTTGTAAGCTGCTGACGCCAGAGGAGATTGCCGAGGTTCATCCCTTGCTGAACCAAAGCCCGGATATTCGGGGTGGTATCCTGCACACGGAAGACGGCTATGTGAATCCCGCCGACATTACTATGGCATTGGCCAAGCTCGCGCGGGATGCCGGCGCCAAGGTATACCAGAACACCGAAGCGCAGGCTTATGAGAAGCTGGACAATGGCCACTGGAAAGTGACCACCAATCAGGGTGAGATCACCTGCGAGCATCTGATCTTTGCCACCGGCAACTACGCCCGCGAAAATGCGCGCCGCGTGGGGCTGGACCTGCCATGTATCCCGATCGTTCACCAGTATTGGACGACCGAGACGGTGCCGCTGTTGAAAGAGCGCCGGGCGCAAGGCTTGCCCGAATTCCCAATCCTGCGGGATGAGGACTACGGCGCTTATCTGCGCGAAGATGTGGGCGGGATCCAGTTCGGGCCGTATGAATTCACCAAAGACCTCAAACTATTCGCCGAGGATCGTGTCCCGCCCGAGTTCGGGGCCGATCTGTTGCCCGAGGATTTTGATGCCGTGGAAACCCAATGGGAACGCGCCATCGAACGTGTGCCGACCTTGGGTGAAGTTGGGATCAAGGCCAACACCCGTGGCCCGTTCCAGATGACCCCGGACGAGCTGCCTCTGGCCGGACCCGCACCGGGGCATGAGAACCTTTGGCTGGCCGAAGGCATGCCTGGTGGCATCCTCTGGGGCGGCACCGTTGGTAACCGTTTGGCCAAATGGATCGTCGATGGCGATCCGGGCATGGATATGTCGGAGCTCGACCCGCGTCGATTCTCGGACTACGCCTCAAAACGTTGGACCATGGATAAGGTGCGCGAGACATGGGGCACCCATATGGATGCGCATGTTCCGGGTGAGGACTTCCCGGATGCGCGCCCGATGAAGACCATGGGGTCATATGATCTTTTGACTGCTCAGGGCGCGGTTTGGACCAGCTTTAACGGCTACGAATTTCCTCGCTGGTTTGCCAAATCGCCCGAAGAGGCGATCCCCGAACACAGTTTCCGCCGCACCAACCATATGGAGCGTGTTCAGGAAGAGGTGCGCACCACCCGTGAAGAGGCTGGCTTCATCGAAATGTCGCCGATGACCAAGTTCACAGTGCGTGGACCGGGTGCAGCCAAATGGCTGGATAGCCTGATGGCCAACAAGCTGCCCAAGGTGGGCCGCATGACCTTGTCGCTGATGTTGAACGATAAGGGCGGCATGGATGCGGAGTACACAATCGTGCGCTATGCCGACGACGATTTCTACCTGATATCGACGCCGAACTGGCGAGCCTACAATTGGGATCAGTTACAGCGCGTGCTGCCAGGTGATGGCTCGGTGGTGATCGAGGATATCTCAGAACAGCTGGGCGTGATCGCACTGGCCGGGCCCAAGGCACGGGACATCCTGCAACCATTGACCGATAATGATTTGTCGAACGAAGCATTCCCATGGCTGTCGGCACAGATGGGCGAGGTGGGCTATGCCAAAGGCGTGCACTTGTTGCGCGTCTCCTACACCGGTGAGTTGGGATGGGAATTGCACCACCCGGTCGGGTACAATCGCCACCTCGTTGATTTGCTGCTGAAATCGGGTGTGAAACCCTTCGGGCTTGAAGCGTTGGAGTCGATGCGGCTTGAGAAATCCTATCGCGCGATCAACCGCGAAATCTGCAAGGACCTGACCCCATATGAGGCCGATTTGGGCCGTTTCGTTGCAATGACCGAGAAGATCGGCGGGCAGGTGGCGGAACGTGATTTCGTCGGCAAAGCCGCGCTGCAAAAGCAGCAGCTGCAGGGTGGATACAACACACTGGTCACACTGAAGCTGCCGTTCTGCGACACCTCGGTGATGTTTGACGAAGGTGTCTATGCCGATGGCAAGCTGATCGGACGCGTCACTTCGGGCGGGTTCTCGTATTACTGCAACCACGACCTTGCGATGGCGCTGGTTCCATACGAGATGACGGTACCCGGCACCAAAATGCAGGTGCTCATCCACAATGAAATGCGCGAGGCAGAAGTGATCGATACCTGCGCCGTTGATCCCGCCAGCGCCCGCGCGCGCGCCTGATCAGGAGGATTTGAGATGGCAGAAGTCAAAGCACGCTCGGGCCGTGGCGGTGGACGTGCCGCGCGGGTCAAGGCTCGCACCAACCCGCCCCCTGTCTACTTGTCGACGCTGAACCGCAAAGTTGGTCCGATTGATCTGCTTGGTCCCGAAGGCGTTGAGAAAATCCACAACGCGGCCATGACTATACTTGAAACCACAGGGATTGAGTTCCGCGATCCGGTGGCCTTAGCTGATTGGAAGAAGTACGGTGCGGATGTGCAGGGTGAGCGAGTGCGCATCGGGCGCGAGATGCTGATGGACCTGATCTCGGCCGTTCCCTCGGAATGGGGCTATGCCGCGCGCAACCCGGAACGCTCGCTGCGGGTGGGCAATCGGCATTCGGTCTTTGCCAATGCGTATGGCGCGCCATTTGTCTATGGTCTGGATGGTGTGCGCCGCCCTTCGATGCTGGAGGATGCGCATAACTTCTTCAAACTCAGTCAGATGAGTCAGTCGATGATGGTGCCGGGTATTTTGCCGGTCGAGCCGCAGGACGTACCCGTCCCGCAACGCCACCTGGAGCTGGTTCATGCCGCACTGACGCTGACCGACAAACCTATCAAGGGTTCAGTTCTATCCGAACAGGCAGCGTTGGACTCGGTAGAGATGACTCGCATCGTGTTTGGTGAGGAGTTTGTTGACAACAATGTGGTGATGGCAGCCCTGCTGAACTGCAACACACCGTTGGTCTGGGATGAGACCATGTTGCAGAGCCTACGCGTCTATGCCGCCGCCAACCAGCCCTGCCTGCTGTCGCCCTTTGTTCTTGCCGGGGCGAGCACACCTGCAAGCCCGCAGGGTGGTGTCGCGCTGCTGATTGCAGAATCTCTGGCCGGTATGGCCTACAGCCAGATCATCCGGCGCGGAGCCCCGATGGTGCTGGGGGTGGCAATCATGGGCGTTTCGATGAAGACAGGTGCACCGATGATGGGCTCTCCGGAACCCGGGCTAATGAACCTTCTGGTGGGGCAGATGGCACGGTTTTATGGTTTGCCATGGCGGACCTGTACCATGTGGACCGGATCGAAATCCCCGGATATGCAGGCTGCGTTCGACACCGCAAACACCATGTGGCCGGTGCTGCTGGGTGGCGCAAACTACATCGTACACTCAGCAGGCTTCCTAGAAGGCGCGCTTGGGGTCAGCTACTCAAAATGGGTGCAGGACGCGTTGCAGTTGGAGAACTTCCACCGTTTCTTCAGCGGCCTGCAAGAGGAAAATCTGGACACGTTGCTGGGCGACATTGACAAAATCGGACCGGGTGGGCACTTCCTTGGTACTGACCATACGCGCGAAAACCCAATGCATATGAACCACTTGCAAAACAATGACAGTTTTGAACAGTGGGAAGCAGAAGGTGCTAAAACCGCAGAAACCGTTGGCACGGAAGAGGCGCAGCGTATGCTGAACACCTACGTCCAGCCACCAATGCCGGACGATCAGCGCGGGGCGTTGGATGAATTCGTCGCTAAGAAGCGGGTGAAATACAGCGCCTAAACAGATCTGCAAGCGGGTACTTATGTACCCGTTTCCTCAACCAACGACAGGATTAGGCACATGGCCGATAACTCGACGATCGCTCTCTCACTCGACGAAGTAGAGGAATTGGCAAAATCTGTCCTTGTGGCAGCAGGCATGGATGAACATGGCAGCACGGTTCTGGCCGGGCTTGTGCGGATGAGCGAGCGCGACGGCCCGCGTAGCCATGGGTTAAGGATGTTACCTGTTTATGCGCAGAGCTTTTCTTCGGGATATGCCAACCCCGAGGCCGACCCGAGTGTCGAACGGATCGCACCGGGGGTTCTGCGCGGAGATGGTGACAATGGCTATTACCAGATCGTGGCCGCCAAAGCGCGAGACGAGCTTATTGAAATGGCGCGCGCGAATGGTATTGCCGCGTTTACTTGTGCCAATTGCCACCATCTGGGGGCACTACGTTTCGATACAGGTCCGCTGGCGGACGCTGGGCTGGTCGCGCTAGGTGTTGTGAACTCGCTCTCGATGGTGGTGCCGCAAGGCGGCATCCGCCCTGTTTTCGGCACCAATCCGATGTCCTTTGCTTGCCCGCGACCGGGTCGTGCGCCGGTTGTTTGGGATCAGGCCTCGTCAATGGTTGCGCTGATGGACATCCGGATGGCCGCGGCCGAAGGGCACGAATTGCCGCGCCCTGCGGGGCTTGACCCGAACGGTCAGCCAACCAGCGATCCCAACGCGATTTTGGAGACCCGCAGTCTGTTGCCGTTTGGCGAGCACAAAGGCGCGGCGATCGCCTTCCTGATCGAAGTTCTTGGCGCGGCACTGGCCGGTGGAACATTGTCCGTGGACAATGCCAACCGCGAAGCGCACGGTGCCTTGAATATCAAGGGCGGTTCAACGTTGATCGCGATTGATCCGGCGCGTTTCGGGAATGCCGCATTTGAAGGCTATGTCCAACGCATCTGCGCTGAGATTGAAGGTAACGGGGATGCCCGCGTTCCCGGAGATGGCCGCTTGAAGAACCGTGCTGCCGCCGAAGCGGATGGTGTTCGCGTCACGGCGGACTTGATGAAGCAACTTCGCGAACTTCTGTAGGGGTCCCAGTAATGGCACGGGTGGTTGTAATTGGCGGCGGCATCGTTGGAATATCCTGTGCGCTGACATTGCAGTCGCAGGGCCACGAGGTCACCGTCGTAGAACCGGGTCCGGTTGGTGAGGGCGCGAGTTGGGCTTCCTGCGGGTGTATCGCAGTGGGTGAGATCGTGCCGTTGTCGCAGCCGGGGATGCTGATGAAAGTACCGGGCTGGTTGCTGGATGCCGAGGCCCCGTTGACATTGCGCCCGGCCTCAGCGGTGAAATTGCTGCCGTGGTTTGCACGGTTTACGGCCAATGCGCGTCGCTCGAAAATGCGCGCAATCGCCTCCGATCTGGCAAGACTTACGTTTGCTGCAACAGCGGATTTCAAGGCTCAGCTTTTAGATGTAGGCCATCCTGAGCTTTTGGTCGAACGGCCGGTAATCAAGTTGTTTGACGACGACAATGACCTTGCGACCATGCGCCCAGCTTTTGAGTTGGCGCGTGAGTTGGGCTGCACGATTGATCAAGTTACAGGTCAGGAAGCGCATGAAATCGATCCTGCAATAGCATCTGATTTCAAACATGCAGCTTTGCTTAGAGACTGGAGTTTTGTGACGGACCCTAAGGTATTGGTTGAAACGCTGACGCAGAGTTTTAGCAGCCGCGGCGGGGCAGTCGTGGCAGGAAGAGCAATCGGTTTTACGCAGGACGGACAACATGTGAAAAGCGTGAAGCTGAGCGATGGGCGATCGATCAGCGCAGATGATTTCGTCATCGCTGCGGGAACGCCGTCTAGGAATTTGGCCAAGACGCTGGGTGTTCAATTGAGGATGGAAGGGGTGATCGGATATTCGACTGCGTTGAAAGATAGCGGGGTCGAGCTCCGCCATACGGTGTTTTATGCCAAAGGCGGGTTTGGCATTACACCGTATCAGCAGGCGCTGGCAGTGGCCGGTACCGCAGAATTTGCCGACCTGAACGCGCAGCCGAATTGGAACCGAGCCGATGTGCTGGTCAGGCGTGCATGCCGCGTATTACCGGGTTTGAAGACCGATAATGCGGAACGCCGGATGGGTCGCCGCCCGTTTACACCGGACACACGTCCGATCATTGGCCGCAGCAGGCGACTGGCTAACGTCGCCTTTGCGACGGGTCACGGACAGCTTGGCCTGACACTAGGCGCGACGACGGCGCGTATAATCGCAGATGTAATTGCTGGCAGATCACCGGACATCGATATAGAAGCCTTCAGCCCAGATCGGTTCTCGTCCTGAGCCAAAGCCCGCCCAGCTCTTTTTGAGCCACATGGGACGTCATCAGCAACGCGATCATCCAGCCAGTCACCACGGCACCTGCGGTGCCGAACCAGACACCAATTTCGTTAAAGCCGAGCAGGCCGACGAAAATCCAGACAAAAAAGGCGACGCCAAATCCCTGACGATATAGGCTGATCCACACGGTCCAGATCGGTCGCTTCAAGGCTTGCAATAGCGAGTTGATGGAAAATAGCATCATGTAGATCGGGAGGATCAGACTATCGACACGTAGATAGCTAAGTCCGACGCGGATCACTTCGGGATCGTCGGTGAAAAAGCCCATCATAAGGCGGCCAAATATCCACAATATGGGGGCTGCGATGGCGGTCATGATGAACCCGACTTTCCAGCAATAAAACAGTGCCTCGCGTACCCTTTCATAGTCGCGGGCACCGAAATTCTGGGACGCGATGGGCAGCAGTGCCCCCGTGACCCCCAGCACCGGCAAAAGCAAAATCTGCTCAAGCCGAATGGCAATGCCAAAGCCAGCGATTGCGTGCTCTCCAAAGATTTTCAGGGCGAACTGCATGACGAAACCTGACAGCAGCATCACGAAGAAAGATGTCGCTGTGGGAAGTACCTGAACCGAGATCTCCTTGAACTTCTGTAGGCGCGGAATGAAGTTTCGGGGGCGCATGCGCCTCATCCTGCGGCGTCTGAGGACCTGACGGATCAGAAACACCATCACACCGGTCTGGCTGATCACCGTCGATACAGCGAGGCCATCAAATCCGATGCCCGGGATCATGCCCGGAATGCCGTAGATCAAGAGGGGGTTCAGACCGATATTGGCAAAAAACGCCACCATGAGGGCGCGTTGCATCGATACCGCGTCACCATGTGCCTGGAGAATGCCATTGCAACCGAAGGCCAGTAGAAATCCGGGCAAGGCCAATAGGAGCCAGTGGAAATAACGTAAACCTGCATCGCGATAAGGTCCCGGTTCCGAAACCAGAGTTATCAGCGCAGGGCCGTACCAGAGACCAGCCGCCGCCAGAACACAGGCTGCAATGAAGCCATAGATCATTCCCTGTGCCGCAAACCGCCGCGCTGCTCGAGTGTCTCCAGCGCCTAATGCGTTGCCGACCAGCGCGCTCATCGCGGCACCCAACCCGACCCCGACCGAAATGGCAATGAAAAAGGCCTGAAACCCTAGTGCCAATCCAGCCTGCGCGCTGGTCGAGAGAAGGCCGGCGAAGAACATGTCGACAACGTTGTAGAGAGTGTTGAACAACATCCCGATTGCGCCCGGGATCGCCAGGGTTCGGAAATGGGTCGAGATTGGCCCGCGCGTCAGATCAATTTCAGTTGGGATGGCCATATCAACTGGCCACTACGGACGTTCGGCCTGAACGGTCAGGAAGACGAACTCGGGGGTCAGTACCTCTTCGAAGCCGTGATTCAGCTCTGCATCGACGCTGATGCTGTCTCCTGCTGAAAGAGTAAATCGGGCCTCGCCGTAGCGATAGATGGCCTGCCCTTCGAGAACCTGCACAAACACGACGCCATGGCCGACATAAGTGGGCGGCTGCCCCTCGTCGCGCAACAACGTGACACGACGGGCCTGAAAGCGCAGGTCCTTCCGGGAATGCAGCGCAAGGTTGACGTATTCGTGCGAATGGCCGCCCGCCAGTCGCGTAGACTTTAGCCCTTCGCCATGGCGAACCAGCGTATAGTCGGTGTGATCTGTCCGCGCTTCGCGAAACAGCGATACGATTGGTACTTCCAACGCCTCGGCAAGTGCAGCCAGCGTATCGATTGACGGAGAGACCAACCCGTTTTCGATACGGCTGACCATTGCAGCCGAGATACTAGACTGTTCTGCCAACCGACGGGCGGATTGCTTGCGGCTTTGGCGCAGCTCCCTGAGCGAGGCACCAATAGCGCGATCAATCTGTCTTCCCGGCGTGTCATCGTGCATGATTCAATCCGTCAATCCTCGGCGTAGTAGCCCACCACGTCCCCTTCCGTTGTGACACCCAGACCATTCAGCAATCGGTTGGCATAATTGAAATATCCGACGATCTGGTTGATCTCGAGAATCTCTCCGTCTTCCCAGCCGGCATCTTTCAATGCGCGAACTTCGGATTCCTCCATTGCACCCGGCGACAGGGTCAGCTTTTGCGCATAGATCAGCGCGGCCAACTGCGCACCTTCAAATGCGTCCTGCGGACGATGGGCCTTTAACGCGGCCTCGATTGCGTCGGCGCGTGCGTCGTCACCGATCAGATGTCGGGCGTTTGCCCAATGGTTGGCATAAGAATAGGGGCAGGTGTTCAACGTCGATACGTAAGAGCTGATGACTTCCTGAAACCACATGGGTATGGAATTGGCTTCATCATGCAGGCACGCGCGATACAGAATGACGTGACCTTTCATGGTGTTGGGACGCAGTGAATGCACGCGCATCACGTTGTCCACGGTCCCGTGTGGTGTGCGCGCCAGATCCAGAGTCGCTCTCAGGTGCTCGTCGGCATCTTCGTCAGATATCATCCGAATCCAGGCGGACATTCACGTTTCCTCTCGTGTTTTCTGTTTCTATTTTCGCGGCGTGTGCCGTTCGGCTGAGTTTTTTATTGACGAATATTGCACATTAAGCAACCATATTGAACAGCGCGCAACGAATTTGAGGATTCTGAAGCTTTGCCAGATCTCTCCACACTGCCTGAATCCCCTCGAATGACCTCGTGCCCATGCGTGCATGACCTCATGTTGCGATCGCACCACCACAGCGTCATAGATCAGCGACGCCAGCTGATCCGCATCTTGACAGGTTCGGCATGACACAGCTCTCCCCCATGATCGAAGTGACCAATCTGGATAAGTTCTATGGGACTTTCCATGCGCTCAAGAACATCGATCTGACCGTTCATCAGGGCGAGAAGGTGGTAATCTGCGGCCCGTCCGGATCGGGAAAGTCCACCCTGATCCGCTGTTTCAACGGTTTAGAGTGGCATAATTCCGGGCGTCTCGTGATCGATGGGATCGAAGTCTATGAAGGTGCCAAGGAAATCCGTGAACTGCGACAGGAAGTCGGCATGGTCTTCCAGCAGTTCAACTTGTTTCCGCACCTGACTGTGCTTGAAAACCTGATGATCGGACCGATGAAGGTGCGCAAGCTATCCAAGGCGCAGGCCGAGGAAACCGCGCGCAATTATCTCGACCGCGTTCATATTCCTGAGCAGGCCGATAAGTACCCGGCGCAATTGTCGGGGGGGCAGCAACAGCGCGTCGCTATCGCGCGGTCCTTGTGCATGGAAACACGGATCATGCTGTTTGATGAACCTACATCCGCGCTTGATCCCGAAATGATCAATGAAGTGCTGGATGTGATGGTTGAACTGGCCGATACGGGCATGACCATGGTGGTTGTCACGCATGAGATGGGGTTTGCGCGCAAGGTCGCCGACACGATGGTCTTTATGGAGGCGGGGCAGATCGTTGAAATCTCGCCGCCCGATCAGTTCTTCACCAACCCGTCAAGCGAGCGCTGCCGTCTATTCCTGAACCAGATATTGGAACACTAACGTGACCGATCTGGGCATATCACAAGGACGCGGGCAAGCGCTGCCGAAGCCACCACTATACAAGCGGTTCTTTGGCTCGGTGTTAGTGTCCGTCGTGATCTATGCGGTTATTGTCGGGTTGATCGCCTACGGGTCATATGTTGGCGCGCAGGGTATGGGCTATAATTGGCAGTGGTATCGCGTGCCCCAATTCCTGTACCGCAACACCGAGATTGGGTTCGAGTGGGGCGAAATTCCCATCGGACTGGTTGCCACGATCAAGCTGTCAGTTACCTCGTTTCTGCTGGCCACAGCTATCGGGTTGCTAGTGGCGTTACTGCGCTTGTCCGGCTTGGTAGTTGGCACGGCTGTCGCGGTTGCCTACCTTGAACTGATCCGCAATATCCCGCTACTGGTTCTGCTTTACCTGTTCTATTATGTGCTAGGGCCAATCTTTGGATTTGATCGATATACCGCCAGCATCTTGACCTTGGCGGTGTTTCATTCAGCCTTGATTTCAGAGATCCTGCGGGCGGGGATCAACGCCATCCCATCTGGTCAGTGGGAGGCGGCCAAGTCTATCGGTATGACCCACTATCAGACCTACAGATATATCATTCTGCCGCAATCTGTTCGCTTTATGCTACCGCCCATGACGGGCGAGGTCGTCCACTTGATCAAATCCTCGGCTATTGTCAGCGTCATTGCCGTGGCCGAACTCACCACCTTCGGGCGCAACATTATATCCGACACGTATATGAGTTTTGAAATCTGGTTTACTATCGCGCTGGTCTATCTGGTGGTGACCCTGATCCTGTCGATTGGCGTTAGCTATCTGGAGAAGAAATATGCCGTCGACCAATAACCACAAGAACTTAACCGGACAACAAGGAGAACCAAGATGAAGCTATCTCGCAGAATGCTCGGGGCGGCCCTGGGCGCGGTCGTGGCAACAGGCATGGCGACCTCAGGCTGGGCGCAAAGTGCGACTCAGGAACTGTCCCGCGAAAGTGTGATTGAAACGATCAAACAGGATGGGGTAATCCGGATTGGTCTTTCGCTGTTCGTGCCGTGGTCGATGCGCGACAAGAATGGTGATCTGATCGGGTTCGAACTGGATGTCGGTCGCAAGCTGGCCGAGGACATGGGTGTAGAGGTCGAGTTTGTACCGACCGCCTGGGATGGCATCATCCCGGCGCTCGTATCCGGCAATTTCGACGTGATCATCTCGGGCATGTCGGTGACTGCGCAGCGAAACTTGACGATCAACTTCACCGATCCCTACGCGTATTCGGGCCTGGCTATTATGGCTAACAAACAGTTGACCGATGGTATGTCTTTGGAAGATTTCAATAAACCTGAGGTCACCTTTGCCGCTCGTCGCGGTGCGACACCAGCTACAGTGATCGCGGAAAACTTCCCCAACGCGACGCTGCTGTTGTTTGATGAAGACGGTGCATCAACGCAAGAAGTGCTAAACGGAAACGCGCATGCTTCGATGGCGGCTCAACCTACGCCGAACCGCGAGGCCGGTCGCCATCCGGAAACTCTGACCGTTCCGTTCGATAACCTCTATGATCCGCGTGGCGAAGCGTTCGGAGTACGCAAGGGCGATCCGGATGCCATGAACTTTTTCAACAATTGGATCGCTCAGAACTGGCGGTCGGGTTGGTTGGAAGAGCGTCACAACTATTGGTTCGCAACTGAAGAGTGGGCAGACCAGGTTGCCCAATAACCAATTAGCCGGGGGCGGGTCAGCCGCCCTCGGGCCTGAAGTGGAGCGCCCAGGTGCCTGAATTTCTTAGAAAACTCCGATGGCCAGATTATCTGATCGTGGCGGTATTGATCGCCTTCTTCGGATATATCTGGCTGTCGATCGAGGGTACGCTGAACTATAAGTGGCGGTGGGAATTGATCCCCAGCTACATCGTCGGCTGGCATACTGGGCGAGAAGAGTATTTTGCCAATCTATTGCTGCAAGGCTTGGTGGCGACGGTTCGTATCAGCATCTATTCCGGCATTTTGGCGCTCATTCTGGGTACAATTCTGGGGATCGCGCGCTGTTCTGCCAACCTGACCATACGCATGCTGGCACGCACTTATCTTGAATTTCTGCGTAATGTGCCACCGGTTGTTGTTGTCTTTATTTTCTTTTTCTTCCTGTCGCAGCAACTGATCGACGCACTAAACCTTGAACGCTGGGCACGTGGAATTGCGCGGCAAGAAGACAACCAGATCTGGACATTTTTCTTTGGTGAGATGCGGCGCTTTCCGTCGCTTGTCTCAGGTGTCATCGTTCTGGCGCTGTTTGAAAGCGCATTTGTCGGCGAAATTGTCCGTGCCGGTATTCAATCGATCCCCAAAGGTCAGCGTGAAGCTGCACGCTCGATCGGGATGAGCCGTTTGCAAGAGCTTCGCTATGTCGTGCTGCCGCAGGCGATGAAAAAGGTCGTGCCGCCGCTGGCCAATCAGTTCATCTCATTAATCAAGGACAGCTCAATCCTGTCGCTGATCTCGGTTCAGGAACTGACCTACAAGACCGTCGAACTGGTCGCCTCGTCCCGGATGATCTTTGAGGCATGGATCACAACGGCTGCATTCTATTTTGTCGTCTGCTTCGGCCTCAGCCGCATCTTTGCGCGGCTAGAGAAACGATCTGACAAGCGCTAGGTTCAGGTCACATTCGGACCTGAACCATTCCATCCTGAATCCGTGTCTCAAAAACCCGCATTGCTCGGGTCGCAGGCGCTGAAACGGGCTTGCCATCACGCACATCGAACGCGCCCTGGTGCAATGGGCATTCGATAACATGCCCATCGAAATAGCCGTCACACAGATCAGCCCCACCATGGTTGCACAATGCCAGCGAGGCATAGACACCGCTGGGTGTATCATAAACTGCAATCAATCTCGGCCCGATCTGAACCCGCGTGACCCAGTTTTCTTCCAGCTTCGATGCCTCGATCACATCGCGCCAAGATTTGTCTGCCGCCATCTCTCAGGCCTCGGCTTTGCGTTGCATGATCTGCCGCAGAATGTCGCGATGCGCAGCCAGATATCCACCTTTTTCGACGAAGATATGATCCTTTAACTTCTCATGCAGACGGGGCAGAGCGTGAAAGGGAACTGAGGCGACATAGTGATGTTCGGCATGATAGTTCATATTCCAGCATAAAAATGACATCGGCTTTGACACCAGATTGGTGCGCGTGTTTTCTGACATCTGCGCCACGGTGGGACGTCCGACATGCTCGGTCATTCGTATGAATCGCATCACCGGCTCACCCAGAAACAGGGGTATGATCCAATACCAGATCAATCCCCACCATCCGGTGAAGGCCATAGCCAGAAAGATCAAAGCGTAAATGGCCAGCATGCGGCGCGCGTCCCAATAGACCGACTGATGCTCCTCTTTGGGAATGAAACTCAACTCGGCCTTGCTGAGCTTCCCAAAGGCATGTCGGAACAGCTCAGTAAACTTACCGCGCCAATAAGGCAGGGCTGACAGGTACAAAAAGTACTCGCCAAGGGATTTGGGCAGCGGGATCAGTTCGGGATCCTCTCCGTTCAGTTGCGTATACGTGTGATGATCACAATGTTCGTATCGGAAGAACCGATGGGGCAGAATGATGATCAGCCCGCAAATCTGACCAACCAGATCATTCAACCACCGGGTGCGAAACACGGTATAGTGCACACACTCATGCTGAAGTGAGAAATGATGCACCAAGACGACCCCTTGCAGAAACATCGCGGGCCAAATCAGCCAACTGTTCCAGGCTAGGGTGATCAATGTTGTCGTGCAGGCCAGCACTAAAATCCACATTGCAAGATGACGTAACCCGTGCGCGTTCGAGCGTTGCATGAATCCCTTGAGTTCTTCGCGCGTCAGTTTTCCTTCGCCCAGAGCCTGAGTCAGCGGCGTAACAATAGCTTTTGACATGTGATTTCCATGATTTTGCCGGAGCGGGGGTCTTGCCCTCTGCGCATATTCCGGCACCGGAGACGGGAGTGCTCCGCACCATAGGGCCAACTCGAACAGACCCTATTATCTAAGAGTATTTCCACAGCTCGTGATTCGATCAAGCCGCTATTGATCAGCCAACTGCACGCAGACCGATATCCGGATCGGGATGGGCGAACAGGGCGGCCGCGCAAGGGTGCCGATCCAGGATTGATTGACCGCAAGGCAGCCGTTCGGCATGGAATGTACCGCGGTCCCAATAAGTTACGCCATCGATTTCGATGGACGGATCAATAACGTTCCAGCTGATTTCTCCGGGCGCGTACGCCCCGCAGGTGTGGAAATGCAGGATGCGTGGATTTCCGAAAGCGGAGCCGCCCCAGCGTTCATAGTTTTCACGCATATCCCAGGGGTAGCCACAGCCCGGATGAATACCTGCATGCCAAGAGTGCACGAAATTGCGATCAATTCCCAACTGATTGGCTACCCGGTCATAATGCGCCTCGGCCCGTGCGGCATTGGCGGGATCGCCGTCAAAACGCTGCAGCCGCCCATTCTCCATCATCGCAAAGACGGGGCGGTCGAATTCGATGGTGTAGTCATCGTAATACTTCGACCCCGTTCCCGTCAGAAAACTGATCGCCACACGGCCCGAGAAACTGTGGGCAGGAACCGGAGTAAAGACTGACATCGGAAAGCGCAGGATCGAGGTGTCGCCCGATGGTTGCAGGTTCATCACTGGCCGACCGCTTACATCAGTGCCCAAAGGGCAAGTGATCCGCACCTCGCTGGCCGCGTCCAAGACCGCGTTGATATCGGCCTTAAGCTCCATGAACGCATCGTGGTGGCCGTTGGAGAAACCAGATCCCAGCATTTCTTTGGTTAAAGCGAAGCTAACGATGACTTTCTTACCCTGCGGCATGTCCGAGAACCGCAACTGATCCCCAAGACGGGCCAGAAATAGAATGATGTCTGCCGCTTCGAACCGGGCAAGCAGATCGGGCGATAATTGCGGATTGTCCGGATTGAAGCCCACATCAATCGTGTCGACCCCCAGCCCAAGTTGACAGGCCGCCTGACTGACAACATTCACGCTGTCGGCGTCGAAATATCCAAACTCTGCAGGTTCATAGGCAATCAGCAGCCTTTCACCCGCCGCCGCGCGGGCGCAATTGACCAGCAGATTGTAAGCGCCCCGCTCTGGCGTCATGTCGGACATCGACATCTCCTGATTACTTGACATTATCAACTTACGGCCTAAGGCCGCCGGCAATCCATTTGAAAGTGATAATGGCTGACATTAGGATGACTAATATGATCTTGAATCTGCCATACTCCGCGCTGCGAGCCTTTGAGGCAGTTGTACGCCATTCCGGCTTTTCACCCGCCGCCGAGGAACTGGGGGTCAGCCAAAGTGCCGTCAGCCAGCACGTCAGATCGCTCGAGGAATGGCTTGGGCGGGATTTGCTGGTGCGCGGTGCGCGGCAATCGCGACCTACCCGCGAAGGTGAGCAATTGGCGCAGGCAATCTCGGATGGGCTGGGCCGCATTTCAGATGTGTGTGCGCAACTTCGCGATCGAACGCGTGCGGACCGGACCATCGTGATTTCATGCTTGCCGGGGTTTGCATTCAACTGGCTGTTTCCAAGGCTTCTGCACTTTGATTTGGCCCACCCGGACCTGTCTATTTCGATCGCGACTGATACGGGATACTATCCGTTTTCCGGCGCAGATTCCGATATCGGCATTCGATATGGTCTTGGTGAATATCCCGGGTTTGAAGTGGATTTGCTTATGCCGGAAAGGCTGTTTCCCGTCTGCGCGCCCGCGCTGTTGCCTGAACTGAAGCGCATTGAAGATTTGTCACAGCACACACTGCTCGTAGATGAAAATCTGCACCATGGTACGTCCAGCCCAACATGGGAGTTCTGGGCGCGGCAATCCAATCTGACATTGCCGTCTGGAGTGCGCACGCGCCGATTGGGCCAATCAAACATGGTCATACAGGCAGCGATTGAGGGGCTGGGGGTGGCGCTTGGGCGCGAACCGCTGGTGATTGATGCCTTGTGCGATGGCCGTCTGGTGCGACCGTTTCAGCAACTGACTCAATCGCCACTTTCCTATTGGCTCGTCCGGCGCCCTGATAGCAAAGACAGCCAAAAAGTCAGCGAGTTCCTGAACTGGATCAAGACCGAAGTTGCTTCGCAGCCCGATCTGCCCCCGTCGGTTATGCTGCCGAATTAGCTTGCCTTATATGTATCATTACGAATCCAGAATGGTGTATTGCACTGACGCTGCCATAATGGCGCTAAGCCAACTGATCAAATTGGAGAGCAAACCATGTACCTCAGAAATTGCTGGTATGTTGCCGCCTGGAGCAAGGATATCGGGCGCGAACTGAAAGCTGAGACATATCTGGGTGAGAACATTGTGCTCTATCGTCAGCAGGATGGGACGCCCGTTGCGCTTGAGAATGCCTGCCCGCATCGCAAGCTCCCGCTATCCGATGGCAATCTGAAAGGGGATCTGGTCGAATGCGGCTACCACGGGCTGACATTCGATTGTTCGGGCAAATGTACGGACAGCCCAACGCAGCGGGGGATGACGCCTCGGCGCGCGGTGGTGAAGTCTTATCCAGTTGTCGACCGCTATCGCCTGCTCTGGATCTGGATGGGCGATCCTGAACTGACTGATCCGGACTTGATTTTCCCAATCGAAAACTTTGATGACACGAGCTGGGGCCTGACCGATGGCGGGGTGATGGATATCGATTGCCATTATCTTTGGGTTTGCGACAACCTGCTTGATCCCAGCCATGTGGCCTGGGTACATGTCTCGTCATTCGCCGGCGCGGGAACGGATGAAGAGCCTCTGGACGTCAAAAAGACAGATCGCGGCGTGATTGTCTCGCGCTGGATCGAAAACAAACCACCATCGCCTTACTATGCCAAACTGGTCTCGTTCGACGGCGATTGCGACCGCTTGCAGCATTACGAAATGTGCATGCCCGCAATCGGGCTGAATAAGTCCATCTATACTCCGGTTGGCACGGGTGGATATGACAAAGATCCTGTCGATGAGACATTCATCAACATCTCTTACAACTTCATGACGCCAATCAACGAGGATCAGACCAGGTATTTCTGGTTCCAGCATCGCAACTCTGATCCGGACAATGCCGAGGTTTCAAAGTTCATGAATGAAGGTGCCCGGATGGCGTTTCTTGAAGACAAAGATGTGCTGGAAAAAGTGCACAAGGGCATGAAAAATGCTCAGACACCGCATATTGATCTGGGTTTGGATGCCGGGGCAAAAACATACCGACGCGTGCTCGACCGAGCGATCGAGGCCGAGGCCGCTGTGCCAGAGGGTGCAATTCGGCAAGCCTGAAACTTGAACAGAGGCCAGTTCCCGTCCCCTTATCTTAGGTGTTGCTATAGATGACAGGGAAGCGCCCACAGGCAAAGGGAGTACCCGGTTTCAGGTCGTCATCATGAAGCCATTCAGTGACGCTATCGCGCGGTTCATAGGTGGCACCTTCAACGGCAAAACGTACCGCATATCCACGCCTGCGACGGGTCGAGGTTCGGTTGCCCATCGCCGAATGCACAGTCATTCCATCGAAGGCCAGTGCATCGCCAGGTTCCATCTGTTCATGGTGGAATATGTCATATTTAGTGCGATCCGCCTCGAAATCGGGCATGTCGATATAATCCGGGTTATCCTCTTCCAGATAGTGAAGAAACTTGCCAAGTTGGTCAGTTTTGAAAGGCCGGTATTTTGCGCCCCAAGCGTGCGAGCCACGGACAAATTCCAGCGCTCCATTGTCTGGGTCGACAGGATCAAGTGCGATCCACATTGTCATGATGGGACCGGCCACAGGCCAATAGGGCTGATCTGTATGCCAGCCGGTCTGGGTGCGTGTGCCAGGTTCTTTCACGAAAATTTGGTCATAGATCAACGAAGTCCAGGGGCTGCCCGCCACCTCGGCCACGCGCTTTCCAATATCTGAGTTCAGACAATAGTCCTGAAAGATACCCGGTTTTTCACGCATATTTTTATAGGCAAAATACCGGTCACCCTTTTTGACCTCTTCGTCCACGGCATCACGCAACTTGTTTAACCAATCGTCTGTGAGGATGTTTCTCAATAAAACGACGCCGTCGCGCGCATACGCTTGCTGAACAGTATCTGTATCCGGTGTGTTTATCATAGTTCTTCCATCCATAGCATCCGCCTCATTTCCCGGCGGGTTTGAATTCAGGCGCAAAGCGCCACGGTCTGCATGGAGTCAGAGAGAGGGTGAACTGCGGCAGTTTATGATGAAGCAGGGCCAGCGGGATCGGGCCGACCATTTGCCAGCAAGATTCCGATGAAACTGTTCAATTTTGAAGGTCATGCGCCATGGTAGCCCACGACCTTTGATTGCCCAAGCTGTTTTTGCGTAATGGTAAATATATTTATTGACGATATATTTTTTCCGATAAATATTGTGCTTGCTATGCAAAAATATTCGGCATTTTCACTCGCCCGTAACGCAATTTCTGGTCATAAGAACTGGTCCCGAGCCTGGCGGAGCCCGCCGCTCAAAGACCGGTACGAGGTGGTGGTGATCGGGGCAGGGGGTCACGGGCTGGCCACGGCTTATTATCTGGCCAAAGAGTTTGGCATAACCGACGTCGCCGTGCTGGAACGGGGCTGGTTGGGTGGCGGAAACATAGCGCGCAATACGGTTACGATTCGGTCAAATTACATGCGTGACGAGTCGATCCCGTTCTACGTCAAATCCGTCGAGATGTACGAAGGGCTGACGCATGAGTTGAACTTCAACATGATGCATTCCAAGCGCACCATGGTGGATGTGGTGCAGACCTGGCCCAAACTGCGAGAGTTGCGGCGACGGCAATTGGTCATGGACATCTATGGCTCGACATATGAACAAATCACCGCAGAAGAATTGCGCAAACGCATACCTGCGCTGACAGGCGGTGGGCCAGATGCGCGCCTGCCGATCATCTGCGGAATGGTCCACACGGACGCAGGTGTAAACCGTCATGATGCGGTGGCCTGGGGCTATGCCCGCGCGGCGGATGCGATGGGGGTGGAGATGCACCAACAGACCGCCGTGCAAGCATTGATCCGTGGCGCTGATGGGCGCATCGAAGGTGTCGAGACCAATCGCGGCACCGTGCGGGCGAAAAAGGTTGTTGTGGCCGTATCGGGCCATACCACGACATTGACCGAGACAGCGGGGCTCAAGCTGCCATTGCGCACGATGAACCTGACGGCCTTTGTGTCCGAACCAGTGAAGCCCTTGGTGGATGTCATCGTAAATTGCCCGGACAGTGGGTTCTATTTCAGCCAGTCTGACAAGGGCGAGATGGTGATCGGCGGCGCTCCTGATATGGGGCAAAGCTTTCGTCGCGACATCAAGCAACATGTGTTCGAAGACACTGTGACCGCGATGCTGTCGCTTTTCCCGAGCTTCAAGAAACTCAAACTAATGCGCCAATGGGGTGGGCATCTTGATATTGCCCATGATGCCTCGCCCATCATGGATCAGACTGAGGTACCGGGGCTTTTCGTGACCGCTGGCTGGTGGGGCGGATACAAAGCCATTCCTGCGGGCGGACTGACGCTTGCGCATCTGGTCGCCAAAGGCGAGCCGCATCCGCTGATGGCCTCATTCACTTTGGACCGTTTCCGCCATCTAGAATTTGTGATGGAAGCCGGCACCACAACGGCGAGATAGGAAGGGACAGGACCATGATGCTCATCCTCTGCCCATTCTGTGGCAAACGCAATGAAAGCGAGTTCGTCTATGGCGGCCCGGTCGGTGCTGCTCGACCCGATGCCAACGCCGTCAGCGATGCTGATTGGGTCGAATACCTGACCATAACGCCCAACCCGATGGGGCCTGTGCAAGAGCGGTGGTGGCACGCACGGGGCTGTGGCGAGTGGCTGACAATCTGGCGGGATACCGTGACACATGACATTGTGGAGGTGCCCGATGGCTCAGATTAATCGCCGCGCAGTGGGTGGTCGTGTTGATCGAAGCCGCCCTCTGACGTTCCAGTTCAATAGGAAAACTTACGAAGGGTTCGAAGGGGACACTCTGGCCTCGGCCTTGCTGGCAAACGGGGTGCGAGTAACAGCCCGTAGTTTCAAGTACCACCGCCCACGCGGCATTGTCGGACACGGGCCTGAAGAGCCGGGAACCCTTGTGGAGCTGGAAGGCGAGGACGCCTCGGGCAACCGTCCAGCGACCACGGTTCCATTGCGCGAAGGGCTGAATGCACGCTCGGTCAATTGCTGGCCATCGCCCGAGTTTGATCTGGGCGGGATCAATCAATTGATTGGCCGTTTTATTCCTGCGGGCTTCTACTACAAAACTTTCAAATGGCCTAACTGGCATCTGTTTGAACCATACATCCGCAAGGCGGCGGGGCTGGCAGCAGCGCCTGCGCAACCGCCTTCATCGGGGCATTTCGAAGCGCGCTACGCTCATGCAGATGTCTTGATTGCAGGTGCAGGTCCCGCCGGCCTGCAAGCTGCACTTGAGGCTGGTCTGGCAGGCAAGCGTGTCTTCCTCGCAGACGAGGGAACCGAAGCGGGCGGCAGCCTCCTGAACCGCACCCTGACCATTGGCGGGCGTCCGGCGATGGATTGGGTGGGCGAAGCGGTTGAAGAACTAAGCCAAATGGCAAACGTCACCCATCTTCAGAACGCGACCGTATGGGCCTATCGCGAACACAACCTAGTGATCGTCAATGAACGCGAGCCAGATCAGGCGAGCATTCTAGAACGCAACTGGCGGGTCCGTGTTGCTGAGGTGGTGATTGCCACCGGGGCCACGGAACGGTCGATGGTGTTTGCCAATAATGACAGGCCGGGCGTCATGTTGGCCTCATCCGTGCAGGCCTATGTTAATCGTTGGGGCGTGACACCCGGTCAGAGTGTGGTTCTGTTCACCAACAACAACAGCGCTTACGCAGTGGCCGCCGATCTGGTCGCAGCTGAGGTAACGGTTAACGCGATCCTCGATAGCCGCGACACGGTTCCAAGGGAAGCTCTTGATCTGGTGTCGGGGATAACCGTCCGTGCCGGAACAGTAGCCGCCGATATCCAAGGGTACAATAGCATCCGTGCTGTCAAGGCCGTTCCCAAGTCCGGGGGCGCAGGCACCTGGATCGACTGCGACTTGTTGGCTCATTCCGGCGGTTGGAATCCGACGGTGCACCTGTGGTCTCAGTCCCGCAGCACACTTCGGTTTGATGAAGAACTCGCTGCGTTTTTGCCTGATCAACCGATTCAATCCTGTCGGGCCGTCGGCGCGGCGACGGGGGATCTGACACTGGATCGGATCATCGATGACGGTTCAGAGCTGCCTTATTCGATTGAACCGCTATGGCGCGTAGATGTGCCAGGGCAACGCGGAAAGGCATTCCTGGATATTCAGAACGATGTTGCGGTCAGCGATGTGCATCTGGCGCTGCGTGAAGGATATGACAACGTGGAACATGTCAAACGCTACACCACTGGCGGGATGGGCGTAGATCAGGGCAAGACGGGCAATATCAACATTATTGGTACAGTCGCCCTGCAAAAGGGCGTTCCATTGCAAGAGGTTGGCACGACGACATTCCGCTCTCCCTACACGCCGGTCTCATTCGGCGCGATCGGTGGGCTGCGCGAGGACTCGGTGCTGTTTCCCTACCGACACACGCCGGTGACCCTATGGAACAAGGATTATGGCGCAGTGATGTATGAGGCTGGTGCCCGATGGCGTCGTCCGGGGTTTTTCCCCAAACCAGGTGAGGGCCTGCAAGAGGCGGTGAACCGGGAATGCCGCGCGGTGCGTGAAGGCGTTGGCGTATACGACGGTTCGCCGCTCGGCACGTTCGAGCTTAAAGGGCGCGATGCTCCGCGCTTTCTGGATTTTCTGTATTCGAACATCATGTCCAGCCTGAAGCCCGGCGATGGTCGCTATGGTCTTATGTTGTCGGATGACGGTCTGATCATAGATGACGGGGTGGCCTTTCGGCTGGATCAGCACCGCTGGATGATCTCGACCTCAACAGGTCACGCGGACGCCATCAACCAGCACATGGAAAAGCTGCTTCAGACCGAGTTTCCTGACTGGCAAGTCATGATCACAACTGTGACAAGCCAGTGGAACAACGCCACCATTTGTGGTCCCCGCGCGCGCGATGTCATGCACGCGCTGTGTACGGATATCGATCTGTCGCCCGAGGCATTCCCCTTCATGTCGTTCCGGGACGGTACGGTTGCGGGGTTCCCTGCGCGGGTTGTGCGCGTCAGTTTCACCGGTGAGCTATCCTTTGAGGTCAACGTTGCCCCACGCCACATGGCCGCCTTGTGGGACAAGGTGATGGAGGCTGGTGCAGCCTTTGGTATCCTGCCTGTAGGATCGGAATCCAGCCATGTCTTGCGTGTGGAAAAAGGCTTTCTTTCGCTGGGGCACGAGGTCGACGGTACCGTGGACGCCTATGACCTGGGCATGGGCTGGGCAATGTCGAAGAAAAAGCCCGACTACCTAGGCAAGCGCTCGGTCCACTTGCGCCGTGAAGCGGTAGGGGAACGCCGGGAATTGGTCGGCATCTTGCCCGAAGACCCTGACAAGCAAGTGCCCGAAGGCGCGCCACTGACCCCTGAAGGTCGCAAAGAAGCGACCGAAGGATTGGTTACCGCCTGCGTCTGGAGCGTCGTCAACAATCGCTGGGTTGGCCTGGCGTTGCTGAAGAACGGGCAGGAGCGACACGGGCAAACCGCGCATGTTCGGCTGAAAGACGAGGTGATCCCGGTGACCATCACAAAGCCTGTATTCCATGACCCCGAGGGTCAGCGCCTGAGATCCTGAGATGAGCTACGACGTCAATATCGAACGCCAAACCCTTAATGCGCTGTTTGACCTTAAAGGGGATCCCGAGGTCGTTCAAAATTGGGTCGAAACTTCCCTGCCAAGCCGCCCCAACACAAGGGCAATGCAGGAAGCGTTTGAGGTATATTACATTGGACGCAATCACTGGATTGTACGTGCTTCGCTGGAACTGGAAGATGTGCTGGAAGCGCAGCTCAAACCCACGGACTGCCCTGCAGATATCAGTATCGTTCGGGTTTCGGACACTCTTGCCTTCTTTCGCGTCACCGGCCCTCAAGCCGCGGATGTGATGACCATTGCCTGTCCGCTTGATCTGCACGCCTCTGCCTTTGATGATGACGCGGTAACGTATTCTGAGCTGTTTGGCCTCAAAGCACTGGTGATGCGATGCGAGGGCGGTTTTGAGTTCGCTGTTGAACAGAGTTTTGGCGATATGGTTCAGGATTATCTGACCCGAGCAACTGCCTGACGTAATTCGAAGCAGGGGCGGTTTACGCCTTATGGCTATTCATTACCTCGCCGGTCTATATGCATATCGTCCGGGAACAGGGTTCAGATAAGGACATAGCGGACTTATCGAAAGTCATTGGCTGGCACAAAATCCTTTGTGAAGTGTTGCTTTTAGACGGGACATCGCGCCACAGGTGCAAGGGTTGCAAGTTCCGATCATTTAGTATACCGCCGCATACAATTAGGATCCTCGGGCGTTCATAACGTCTTTGAGCCCCTGCTAATCGAGCCACACATACCGGAACGAGCCATGAGCCTTTACACCAACTACCTCGACGAAATTGAAGCCCGCAAAGCGCAGGGTCTGCATCCGAAACCGATTGATGACGGCGCGCTTGTCAAAGAGCTTGTTACGCAGATCAAGGACGTCGATCATGCGCATCGTGCGGATTCTCTAAACTATTTCATCTATAATACGCTGCCCGGCACGACCAGCGCCGCTGGCGAGAAGGCACGTTTTTTGAAAGAGATCATTCTTGGCGAAGCGCTGGTTGACGAAATTTCAGTACCCTTTGCCTTTGAACTGCTGTCGCACATGAAAGGCGGTCCTTCGGTTGAAGTTCTTCTTGATCTGGCTTTGGGTGGTGATCCCGAGATCGCAGGGCAGGCGGCCGAAGTGCTGAAAACACAGGTCTTCCTGTATGAAGCTGATACGGATCGTTTGAAGGAGGCGTTTTCTGCCGGAAATCCGGTCGCACGCGACATTCTTGAAAGCTATGCGCGGGCCGAGTTCTTCACCAAGCTGCCCGATATCGAGGAAGAGATCAAAGTTGTCACGTATATCGCTGCCGAGGGCGATATTTCGACTGACTTGCTGTCGCCGGGCAACCAGGCACACTCGCGCTCGGATCGGGAGCTGCATGGCAAGTGCTTAATCTCGCAGCAAGCGCAAGACGAGATTCAAGAATTACAGCGCCGGCACCCAGATAAACGCGTGATGCTGATTGCTGAGAAAGGGACAATGGGCGTTGGCTCGTCCCGGATGTCGGGTGTCAACAACGTTGCGCTTTGGACAGGCAAGCAGGCCAGCCCATATGTGCCATTCGTAAACATTGCCCCGATCGTGGCCGGCACGAACGGTATCTCTCCGATCTTTCTGACCACCGTTGGTGTGACGGGCGGGATTGGTATCGACCTGAAAAACTGGGTCAAAAAAGTCGATTCCGAGGGGAATCCGATCCTCAACAATGACGACAGCCCTATCCTGGAGCAAAAGTACTCGGTCGAAACCGGGACAGTGCTCACGATCAATACGAAAGACAAAAAGCTTTATGACGCCGATGGCGCCAATGAGCTTGTTGATATTGCCTCGTCCTTCACTCCGCAAAAGCAGGAGTTCATGAAGGCCGGCGGATCCTACGCCATCGTGTTCGGCAAGAAGTTGCAAACATTTGCAGCACAGACACTGGGAGTCGAGCTGAAGTCGGCATTTGCGCAGTCGAAAGAGATCAGCCGAGATGGACAGGGCCTGACCGCGGTTGAAAAGATCTTTAACCGCAACGCTTTGGGAGTAGCGGAAGGCACGGTCTTGCACGCCGGGTCGGACGTACGGGTCAAGGTCAACATCGTCGGATCGCAGGACACCACTGGCCTGATGACCTCGCAAGAGCTTGAGGCGATGGCGGCGACCGTGATTTCTCCAACCGTCGATGGTGCGTATCAGTCCGGTTGCCACACCGCCTCGGTCTGGGACAAGAAGGCGCAAGCCAACATCCCCAAACTGATGGCGTTTATGAACAATTTCGGCCTGATCACAGGGCGCGATCCCAAGGGTGAATATCACTCGATGACCGACGTGATCCACAAGGTTCTGAACGATATCACCGTGGATGATCGCGCCATCATCATTGGGGGCGACTCGCACACGCGCATGTCCAAAGGTGTGGCTTTCGGGGCGGATTCAGGCACCGTTGCCTTGGCACTGGCCACGGGCGAAGCAACCATGCCCATTCCGGAATCCGTGAAGGTGACGTTCAAAGGCAAAATGGCCGATCACATGGATTTCCGCGACGTGGTCCACGCGACACAGGCTCAGATGCTGAAGGCTTTCGGCGATAACGTGTTCCAGGGGCGTATTATCGAAGTTCATATCGGAACCCTGCTGGCGGATCAGGCTTTTACCTTCACCGACTGGACGGCCGAGATGAAGGCGAAGGCCTCGATCTGTATTTCCGAAGACGAGACCCTGATCGAGTCACTGGAAATCGCCAAAGGTCGGATTCAGATCATGATCGACAAGGGCATGGAGAATGAGGCGCGGACCCTGCAAGGCCTGATCGACAAAGCCGACGCACGCATTGCAGAGATCAGATCCGGCGCAGTTCCAGCCCTGAGGCCGGATGAAAATGCCGAGTATTTTGCCGAGCTGGTCGTTGATCTGGACGAGATCAACGAGCCCATGATCGCCGACCCTGATGTGAACAACGCGGATGTCTCCAAGCGTTATACGCACGATACGATCCGGCCTGTTTCCTACTACAAAGGGGAAAAGAAAGTGGATCTGGGATTTGTCGGATCTTGCATGGTCCACAAGGGTGATCTGATCATCGTATCGCAGATGCTTAAGAACCTTGAGAAGAAGGAGGGCAAGATTGAATTCAAGGCCCCTCTGGTCGTCGCGGCGCCAACCTACAACATCGTTGATGAGTTAAAGGAAGAAGGTGAGTGGAGTATTCTTCAGGAATATTCCGGTTTCGAATTCGACGATCTTTTCCCCAAGACATCAGCGCGAACCGAATATGAAAATACGCTGTATCTTGAGCGTCCGGGCTGCAACCTTTGCATGGGTAATCAGGAAAAGGCTGAGAAAGGTGATACTGTTCTGGCGACATCTACCCGCTTGTTCCAAGGGCGTGTTGTCGAGGACTCGGAAGATAAGAAAGGTGAATCCCTTCTGGCTTCCACACCGGTAGTTGTACTGTCTGCCATCCTCGGGCGAACTCCGAAAATCGAGGAATACAAGGCCGCTGTCGAAGGGATCGACCTGACCCGCTTTGCACCTCCGGTCGCCAAGCCCGCAAATTCCAATTCGGCACATTTCTGATTGGAGAAGGCCGGTCGCCGCTAAGGCGCACCGGCCTTATGCTGTTTAACAGGATCCACTCTGAATCAATAAGCCTAGCAATACTGGTTTTGCGGTATGAGATTTTGGCCCCCTTAGGTAGAGTGCCACGCTGGAAATCTAAGACTATACAATGCGAATAATCCGCAATCGCGCATCGCCTTTCTAGCAAAGAAAGTACTGTCGTCGCAGCATTTACCAGCCCGCGGATATTTCGTCCCCAAGGCCCTTTCCACTAAAAAGCCCTGTGCGTTTCACGTCCTCGCGGTGCCATGGAAGTTCTCCGCTTCCGCGTTTGCAGCGCGAAGCATGAAGGCGTGTTCTGAAGCGACGAAGATCATGGTCACCCCATAGTCGCGCAGCTTGAGTCCGGCTTCTGCGCTGGCTGCAAAGGTCATCAGCGTCTTGTCATGTGCGTTGGCTGCATCGCCCGAGCGTCGCATTGCATCAAGAACCTGTGGGTCGGACTGATCGGTCACGCCGTAACATACCGCAAGATCCGCAGGTCCTACAAAAATCCCGTCGATGCCCTCGGTCCCGGCGATATCATCGACTTCTGCGACGCCTTCTGGTTCTTCGATTTGGGCAATGATAATCGTCTCCTCTTCGCTTTGCTTGAGGACATCAGCCATGGATCGGGTCGCAAACCCTGCCCACCGGGTTGATCCGGCATAGCCGCGACCACCATGGCCAAAACGACCCTCGCGCGCAATGCGACGGGCCTTTTCGGCGCTGTCAACATGCGGCACAACAATACCTGTCGCGCCACTGTCGAGCGCCTTGAGAATTTCGTCCGCAGACCCAGTCGGCACCCGCACCAACGTCGGCAACCCCAGAGCCCGGGCGACGGCGAGGCAAACATCCAACCGACCCCGGTCAAAGGGTGCGTGTTCCGCATCCAGGCACAAGAAGTCCAGTTTTGACTTGGCAATTATCTCGACCAGTTCATGGGCTGGTGTCTTGAGAAACGTTCCGACGAGAGGCTCGCCAGCAAGCATGCGTTGTTTGAAATTCATGGGAAAGTCCTGACGGTTTTGTTTGGGCGGCACATGGCAATTGGCAGCCAAGCGGTTTGGAAACATCGGCCATAGCGTAGAGCATTGAAGTTGGCAGGGCCAGACTATCGAACAGTCGTTATTGCGTTTTCACCCGAAACGCTGTTCTTGTCGGGACTTGCCGGTAGTGTTGGCAGGCGCAACTCTGAAAAGGTGCTCTCATGGTATTCGATATCCGTTCCAAATGCTTCACAGACCTGGTGCACCCTGACGCTCAACTGGAAGAAATCGCTAGCGGTCTGGGGTTTACCGAAGGGCCAATATGGCACCCCGAAGAGCATTGGCTGGTATTCTCGGACATTCAGGAGAGCCATCAATACAAGTGGAGCGAGGGTGAGGGAGTTCGCGTTTTTCGCACCCCTTCCAACCAAGCAAACGGAAATTGCTTCGACAAAAGTGGGGCAGTGATCTCTTGCGAGCACGCCAGTTCGCATTTGGTACGCCATGATCACGGCGGCAAGCGGGTTACTTCGATAGCCACGCATTTTGATGGCAAAGAACTCAACAGCCCCAACGATGTTATCTGCGACTCGCACGGTCGGATTTGGTTCACTGATCCCAGTTTTGGTCGTATCCGAGAGGATCTTGGCATTCTGAGAGAGCAAGAACTGCCGGTGCAAGGCGTGTTCCGGCTGGATCCCGACGGCACGTTACACCTTGTCGCGGATGATTTTCAGCAACCCAACGGGTTGTGTTTGTCAGCTGACGAAACAAGGCTGTTTGTCAATGACAGTTGGGGTGGTCATATCCGCGTCTTTGATGTCGCCACTGATGGCTCACTGACCGGTGGGGTGGTCTGGGCCGATGTTGTTGGCGATGGGGAAGGGGTGCCGGACGGTATGAAGTGCACCCGCGACGGCCAGATTTTGTGCAATGGTCCCGGCGGTGTACATCTGTTTGATGCCCAAGCGCACTGCCTTGGTGTCATTCTGACGCCGCAGAAATCTACCAACTTCTGCTTTGGTGGGGCCGGGTTCAGCATGCTGTACATCACTGCCTGCACGTCCGTTTACCGTATTCCGACCAACATGACGGGTCTGGCCATGATCTAAAGGCCCACTCGCGCCATGCGGTCCAGAATATCGACACCCTGTTGCTTCCAGAAATGAAGCAGATCGATGAAAATCCAGTTCTCGGCCAGTTTATCACCTTTGCGACGATAAATGTCTATCACCCGGAACTCACCGGCTTTGTCAGTGGCAGGCATCCCCATGAACCCGCCGGTTGGTCGGGCGGTAAAGTTCGGCCAGCCAAAAAAGCCGCCATAGTGGCCCTCGGCCATGCGGCAGATATGGTTGGTATTTGACCGGTCGGCAAACCCAGCACGGAACGGGCCAGCGTGTTGTTTGGCGTAACGTTCGATTGTGTAGGTCGCACCGATACCGGATGGCCCCCACCAGATCATGTCTTCGCACCATGTGCGGCGCAACTCATCTTCAAGGCTGAGCCCGCTGTCCCACCGCCCAAGATCGGAGATCATCGCGTTGATAGCGGCCAATGTCTTTTGGCCGTCTTCGGCGGGTTGAGGCGTGAATATCAGACCGTCATGGGTCATGGGCCCGGGCTGGACAAGTTGTGCGGCGGTCTGCGGCGGGAAGGGCTGCAACCCGGCCTGAATCATGAAATGCGGGATGTCGAAATACATCGCGGTTTCGACAATCTTACCGTGCTCAATCCTGTTGAACTCGCAATAGCGCAGCAAGGCCATTTTTCCGGTTGGCGCAATGCCCAGCCAGTCCTTGTCGAACAGCCCCATGAGATGGCCCATCGAAACAACCCAGACTGAATTGAACCCGTCGATTTCATTTTGACCAGCCATGAATACGTCCATCCGACGCTGCAAGTTGGTTAGGCTGTGATTCAGCGGCTGCCAGAATTTTTGCGCCACGTTGCTAGCGCCACGCTGCTCGTTGAATGGGTGAAAGCCGCGCCACAGGAGGTCCTCGGCGCAATACTCAGCGATCACATCAGAGTGGGCTGATTCCTCTGCATCGCTCAGAGCTTTGTAGAAGTTCAGGACAATTTCTTTCTCGGCTTCGTAAGACATATTTTTTACTTTCAATGCTTTGCCCGGAGGGAAGCGTCAGTCTTTAGCAAGATTGCGGACGCTTTTGCATTCGCTTGCAAAAAATACTTGCCAGATGTTCCTTTGGATGTCTATGCTTTTGCAAACGTATGCACTCAGGTGCAACTGGGAGGACAGTATGGCCGAGATTCAACTGCGCAATGTTGGAAAACGTTGGGGTTCGTTTGTTGGAGTGGACAATTTCGACCTGACAATATCCGACAAGGAATTTCTGGTGCTTCTCGGCCCGTCGGGTTGCGGCAAGACCACGACGATGCGCATGATCGCAGGTTTGGAAGACGCAAGCGAGGGTGATATTCTGATCGACGGTACCCGCGTCAACGATATGGAGCCAAAAGACCGCGACGTCGCGATGGTGTTCCAGTCTTACGCTTTGTATCCGAACATGAATGTCTACGAGAACATTCGTTTCCCGCTGAGGGTACGTGGCATCGACGCTTCCACCCATGACGAAAAAGTGCGCCGTGCGTCGGCGATGGTAGAGTTGGACGACTTTCTGCATCGTAAGCCGGCAGAGCTGTCAGGTGGGCAACGTCAACGGGTGGCTCTGGCGCGTGCGATTGTACGCGAGCCCAACGTGTTCCTGATGGATGAGCCGTTGTCCAACCTTGACGCAAAACTGCGCGTTTCGACTCGCGCGCAGATCAAGAACCTCAGCCATGAACTGGCGGTGACTACGATTTATGTGACACATGACCAGATCGAGGCGATGACACTGGCCGATCGCGTGGTGATCATGAAGCAGGGTGTTGTCCAGCAGGTTGGCTCTCCGACGGCGATCTACGACGAGCCTGCGAACACGTTTGTCGCCAGCTTTATCGGCAACCCGGCGATGAACCTGGTTGATGGCGATGTTCAGGGCGGTGTGTTCCGCGCGCAGAATACCGAAGTGCATGGTCTGAATGCTCCGGATGGCCCAATAACTTTGGGTTTCCGCGCCGAGGACGCCAATGTCGTAGAAAGCGGGGGCGAGATTAACGCGCCCATCTATACGCAGGAATTGCTGGGCGATAGCACCATGGTCTCGGTTCGGATCGGCGGAGCGCTGGTCTCGGTCAAGGCCGACAAAACCTATCGTGCTGAAATCGACGATCAGGTGTCGATTCATATCCATACCGATCACTGTCACCTGTTCGATGCGCAAACCGGCGCGCGCCTTGAGATCTGAGAGACGAAAACCAATCCCGCAATGACGGGACAATCTCGGGTGCAGGCTTCGAAGATGCACCCAATCACCTAGGGAGGAATCAAAATGTTTCTAAAGAAAATCGCATTGGCCGGGTCACTGACCGCCTTTGCTGCGAGCGCGGGTTATGCCTGCGAGATCACGGATCGGGTCAACATCGTCGGCAACGAATTTGCCGCCATTCAGGCTGTGGCCGCTGCTGCAAAGGAATGCACGGGCGCATCTGTTGAATCCAACCTGACATCCGAACACCAAACCATCAACGTCGCCGGTCTGTCGGGCAATCCGTCGGAATACACCTCAGCCATCATCGCCAACAGCTCGATTGTGGCGTTGATGAATGAAGACGTTATCCGACCGCTCAATGACCTGGTCGAAAAACATGGTCAGAACCTGCAGCCGGGACAGTTGATCAAGATCGGCGATGACATCATGGCCATCGCCTTCATGGCCAACGCTCAGCACCTGATGTACCGCAAGGACGTTCTGGAACAGGCAGGCGTCGAAGTGCCAACCACGTATGAAGAACTGCTCGAGGCGGCCGAAGCCATTCGCGCGCAGGGCATAATGCAAAACCCGGTTGGTGGTGCTTACGCTGCGGGATGGAATCTGGCGCAGGAATTCAACAACATGTTCCTTGGCTATGGAGGTACTCATTTCAAGCCCGGCAGCGCAGAGCCCAACGTCAATACCGAGGCCGGTGTCAAAGCGCTGAACATGATGAAGGCTTTGTCCGAGTATATGAACCCCGACTTTCTGACCCATGATTCCAATGCCACCAATGCGGAATACCGCGCGGGCAATGTGGCGATCATGAATATGTGGGGGTCACGGGCGTCACAGCAGACCACAACCGAAGGTGTCTTGCAGGAAGTAATTGATGGCCATGCAATTGCAGCGCCGCTGACCGTGGGTGGCGGCACGACTCCGGCCTCGACCCTTTGGTGGGACGGATGGACCGTCGGCAAGAACATCTCGGATGAAGAGGCTGAGGCGACTTTTGTCGCGATGACGCATGGCGTCCGCCCCGAAATGTTGAACGATGAAACCACGCCGCTGGCAGTCTGGTTGATCGAAGGGTACGAACCTGCAGACGACGCGCAGGGTGTATTTGACGCTGCCAAAATGGGCACGACGCCTTATCCGATGCTGCCCTACATGGGTTTGATGCACAGTGCACTCGGCAATGAACTTGCCGATTTCATGCAGGGCAAGGAAAGCGCTGAACAGGCGCTGGCCGATGTCGAGGCCGCCTATCGCGCCGCGGCAATCGAACAGGGCTTCCTACAGTAAAACGCCCCTCGCGGGTGCCCAATTCGGGCACCCGCCCAATCAAGCCGACACGGGAATTGCGACATGCGCCATAAGACATTCCTTTGGTTTTTCCTGCCCACAGGACTTGCAATGCTGCTGTTCATTGCAATGCCCATCGTCTCGGTGGTGATCCAATCCATTTATGCCCCACACCCGGCGGTTCTGGTGGAAGTCGAAAACTGTACTCCGCTTGTCGGGTGCACAACCGAGACCACCATCGATCAGGAAGCCACCGCAGCGCTTCGTGCCGAACAACCATTGGGCAGATTTGTCGGGCTGGATATCTACTTTGATCGCGGCCACCTGGCGATACAGGAGGTTGGCGAAATCTGGGCGGCGAGCGATACGTGGGGCGACCTTTTCTCAGAGGTCGGAAACTTGCCCTTCTATCGGGCCATGGCCTTTACGCTGACCTTCACATTCATTGTGACACCCCTCACGATCATTCTGGGGCTGGTGATTGCGCTGGCGGTCAACTCACTGCACCGGCACCTCAAGGGTTTGATGATCTTCTTCTCGCTCTTGCCCATGATTGTGACACCGCTGATCGGCTCGCTCATTCTGTTTTGGATGATTGACAGTCGTGGCGTCATCGGCAACGCCCTTGTAAACTTGGCCGGAGATCCGGATTTCAGTCTAAAGGCTTCGACCGGGCTGATGTGGGTGGCGCTGATGGTTTATGGCGTCTGGAGTTCGGCCCCCTTTGCCTTCGTGGTGTTCTATGCCGGTTTGCAAACTTTGCCCAAAGATCAGATCGAGGCGGCCCAGATCGATGGGGCAACCCGCTGGCAACAGGTCAAATTCGTGGTTGTTCCCCATCTCATGCCACTGGTTACGTTTGTGGCGCTGATCCAGTTGATGGATAATTTCAAGGTGTTTGAACCGATTATTGGCTTCAGCGCCGGTGCCCATGCGCAATCGCTCAGTACTTTCATCTTCAACGACCTCGGCGGTGAAACGCGACAGCTGTCCTCTGCAGCCGCTACGTCTGTGATCACGATTATCGGGGTCGCCATTCTGTTGTCGCCCGTGCTTGTCCGCACCTGGCGTGACTTCAAAGGAGCAAGATAACATGGCCAGCCGTGCGCAAAGAATGCCCAAAAGCCTTCGGATTGCTTCGTCGCTTTTTGTGATCCTTTGGTTCATCCTGGCCGCTTTCCCGTTCCTCTGGACGGTTTGGGGGTCGTTCAAGGTAGAGCTGGATTTCTTCTCGATCGCCGATTGGACCAACGCTCTAACCGGCGCGCGGACCGAGGCAGTTTATGGCTCACCCTTTACCACCACCGGTTACGAAGGGGCTTGGATTCAGGAAGAATTTTGGCGGAATGTTCTGAACACGGGGATCGTTTGCGTCTTTGTGGTCGCCATCTCGCTGACCATCGGAACGCTGGGTGGCTATGCGCTTTCACGGTCGAGCTATAACTACACATTCTGGCTTTTGATCACGGCGCTGATCTTCCGCGCAATGCCGCCGATCACGTTGGTTTCGGGTTATCTGTTGCCCTTCTTTGAATGGAATATCTGGGGGATACTTCCGACGACAATTATCGTACTTGTCGCGATCAACCAGCCGTTCACCCTGTGGATGCTACATGCCTTCTTCAAGAACATCCCCAGCGAGCTTGACGAAAGCGCAAAGGTCGACGGCTGCAACCAGTTTCAGGCCTTCCGCCGCGTGATCATTCCCGTGATGTGGCCGGGTGTGATCACCACGGGGCTGTTCTCGTTTCTTCTGGCTTATAACGACTTTGCCGTTGGGGCGATGCTGTTGTCAGAAAGCAACCGCACAATGGTTCCAGCCATCGCCGCGTTCCTTGGTACAACGCAAACCGAGGGCAACGTAATGTTCGCCGTTGCGGCCGTGGTTTCTGCGACGGTTCCGCTGTTCATCTTGGTGATGTTCTTCCAGCGTCAGATTGTGGGCGGTTTGACCGCCGGGGCTGTGAAAGGCTGACGCTGATGGGACGCACGCATCCTCAGTCCGTATTTGCCCATGCGCACGCCGCCAGCCTGAATATGGCTGCGTGCCGGGCACGGCGACCAGGGCGAATTCCTTTTGCTTTGATGCGCGCAGGGCCTTGCGGGACGTTTCTCCGCAGACGCCTTGAACAGATCCTATAGAGACAAAGTTAATGGAACGCCTCGACCGTAAACCCTTTCTGAATTTCACCGCCGCGCAACGCCATCCAGGCAATTTCCGGCCAGCCTATGAGGGGTTCTTCGCCCCAGGTGCACATGTCAACGTGGTGCATCCTTTCAACGAGGTCGCGGGTGGCCTCGGGCTGCACGATCACGTCATCGCCCCGCTTGCAGCCTCCTTCGATGGGCTTTTTCGGCGCGACGATATCGTCATGGCCGGTATATTTGATGGACAGGGCTGGATCAGCGCCACCGGCTATTTTGTCGGTCGGTTCTCGCGCGACTGGCTTGGTATCCGCGCCACAGGTGAGCTTGCCTATCTGCGCTTCGGCGAGTTCCACCGCATGCAGGATGGCAAGGCGGTGGAGAGCTATATCTTCTTCGATATCCCAGAACTGATGCTGGCTGCAGGGCAATGGCCGATCACCGATAGCCCGGGCAAGACCCGTGGCTTCACCGGGATGATTCAGGGTCCAGCAAGCCATGATGGCATCTTGACCACGCCGCAAGACCCAGTCGAGGGGGCCAAGAGCTATCGTATGGTCACAGAAATGCTGGCCAAGCTTGCCACCAAGAACGAGGCCTGGCGCCCGTTCTGGCATGACAACATGGTCTGGTACGGCCCCAGCGCCTTCGGTTCTTTCGTCGGGCTCGAGAGTTTTGCAAGCTTCCAGGTGCCTTTCGAGGCCACCTTCGAAGGTTGGTCCGGAGGTAGTGCGGGAAATGGCATGACTGCGCATTTCACCCGCTTCGGCGAAGGCAATTACGTATGCTCGGGTGGCTGGCCTTCCTTGACTGGTGTCCAGGTGAAACCCTTCCTCGACCAACCCGCAAGCGGAAAACGCGTCTTCATGCGGGTCTGCGACTGGTGGCGTCGAGAGGACGATCTGTTGGTCGAAAACTGGGTTTTCGTCGACATCCCGCATGTGTTGTTGCAGCTGGGATATGACCTTTTTGCCGACATCGCCGAGCAAGCCGCATGAGCAGCTCTGCAAGACATAACGCCGTTGGCCGCCACCCGGCGCTCAACCGGATGCCGAGGGATTTTCTGTCAGCTGATTGAGCTACCCGATGAAGACAGAATTTCTATTGGCACCAATACAAGGATGAGAAAGATGAAGGGTTCCCGCCCGGAACAGGCCGTGCTGACACGTGATACGGACCTCGACAAAACAGAAGACACCCGCCGTGTGATTGAAACCATGGTGGATGGTCTGAACGATCACCGCATAGATGACATCGGCGAATTCTTCTCGGAAGGCTTCCGCTGGATGGGCAATGAGGGCTGTGGCACAAAAACTGGCCTGAAAGAGTTTCAGGACAATTGGCAACGCCCGTTTCAGGCGGCTTTTTCGGACAAGACCTGCATCGACGAAGCGCGCCTTTACATGGGCGAATGGGCGGCTGCGTTTGGCCGACAGGAAGCAACCCATTCGGGTGAGTTCCTGGGGATCGCCCCCACCGGAAAGCGGGTCGAGATCCGATATATGGATTTCTGGAAAGTGGTCGACGGCAAGATCGTCGACAATTGGGTGAATGTGGATTTCGCCCATGTAGCGGCACAGCTGGGTGTCGATCTGTTTAACGGCGAAGGCTGGGAAGCATTTGACCGGGGTGAGAAGTCTCCGCCCCGGCCTGAAACTAAGGATTAGGACAATGACAATCGAGTATCTGAAACGTGGTAAGTCCGATGCTGACCGAGCCGAGGATGACGCCAAAACACGCGCTGTCGTCGAAGCGACGCTGAAAGACATCGAAACACGTGGCGATGCTGCGGTACGCGAGCTAAGCGAGAAGTTCGATAACTATTCGCCAGCATCGTTTCGGTTGTCTCAAGACCAGATCGACGACCTGATCAATCAGCTGACGGATCGAGAGCTGGCGGACATCAAATTCGCGCAGGAACAAGTGCGCAACTTTGCACAAGCTCAGCGCGACTCGATGCTGGATATCGAAGTTGAGACTCTGCCGGGCGTCATTTTGGGCCACAAGAACATCCCCGTACAATCGGTGGGGTGTTATGTGCCCGGCGGCAAATTCCCGATGGTGGCCTCGGCGCATATGTCGGTGGCGACGGCCTCGGTGGCGGGCGTGCCGCGCATCATCGCCTGCACCCCTCCGTTTCAGGGCAAACCCAACGCAGCGGTGATCGCCGCCATGTATTTGGGTGGGGCGCATGAGATTTACGTGATGGGCGGCATTCAGGCTATCGGCGCCATGGCGTTGGGAACCGAGACGATTGATCCAGTCCACATGCTTGTCGGTCCGGGTAACGCCTTTGTCGCAGAAGCTAAACGTCAGCTATTTGGCCGCGTCGGTATCGACCTATTCGCCGGCCCGACCGAGACCATGGTGATTGCTGATGAGACCGCCGCAGACGCAGAGCTGTGCGCGACCGATCTTCTGGGTCAGGCTGAACATGGGTATAACAGCCCCTGCGTATTGCTGACCAATTCTCGCAAACTGGCCGAGGACACGATGGCCGAAGTGGACCGGCTGCTGGGCATTCTGCCGACAGCGGGCACCGCAAAAGTATCGTGGGAGGAATATGGCGAAGTGATCGTCTGCGACATGTATGATGAGATGCTGCAGGTTGCTGATGACATTGCATCTGAACATGTGCAGGTCATGACCGATCGCGACGACTGGTTCCTTGAGAACATGACTTGTTATGGCGCACTGTTCCTTGGCCCGCGTACCAATGTCTCGAACGGTGATAAGGTTATTGGCACCAATCACACGCTACCCACCAAAAAAGCTGGCCGCTATACTGGTGGTCTATGGGTGGGTAAATATCTGAAAACACATAGCTATCAAAAGGTTCTGACTGATGAGGCAGCAACCTTGATCGGCGAATATGGCTCGCGCCTATGTATGCTCGAAGGTTTTGTGGGGCACGCCGAGCAATGTAACGTCCGCGTACGGCGTTACGGCGGCATCAATGTCCCCTACGGCGCGCCTGCACCTTACAGGGACGCCGCAGAATGAGTGACAGGCATACTGAGCACAAGACCCTGATCGCACAGGTCAGGGCTGCGATGTATGACTTTACCGAAGCCGGTGTCCGGCAGGCGTTGGATAAGATTTGTTCTCCCGACGCTGTGTTCCATCTGAGCTATCCGTTTGGCGACACCAATGGGAGTAGTGCTTATTACGATTGTTGCTATCGCGATCTTCTGACCGCATGGCCCGATCTTGAGCGCCGCGATTATATCGTCATGGCTGGACCTGATGAATTCGGGGCTGATTGGGTTGGATGCGGCGGGTACTATACCGGCACTTTCGCGGGGCCATGGCTGGAGATTCCGCCGACAGGCCATCAGGTCACCATGCGGTTTCACGAGTTTTACCGGATCGAAAATGGCAAAATCGCCGAGGTGCAGGCGCTTTGGGACATCCCCGAAGTGATGATGCAAGCGCAGGCCTGGCCCATGGCACCCGGTTTGGGGCGGGAATGGCATGTTCCGGGACCCGCGACGCAGGACGGGCTGGTGCCCGGCCCGTATGACGAGGCCAAGGGCAAAGAGACTTGCCAGCACATTGTCGACATGCTGAATCATCTGACCAAACATCCCGCAGAAGGTGGTCCGGAGGTGATGGAGATGGAGCGGTTCTGGCATCCTCGGATGAACTGGTACGGCCCCTCGGGGATCGGCACAGGGCGGGGTATTGCGGGGTTCCGTAATTGGCATCAGATTCCATTCCTCAACGCAATGCCGGATCGCGGGCAGGATGTAGATGAAATCACCTGTCATTTCTTTGGCGACGGTGACTATGCGGCTGTTACGGGTTGGCCCAACATGATCCAGACTGTCACCAATGATGGCTGGATGGGGATTGCACCGTCGGGCAAGAAGATCACGCTGCGCAGCCTCGATTTCTGGCGGCTTGAAAATGGCAAGATTCGCGAGAACTGGGTTTTAGTTGATCTGCTGGATACCTATCGCCAGCTGGGTGTTGACGTCTTTGCCCGGTTGCGAGAGTTCAACATGGCGCGCGTTCCGGGCCGCATTCCATTTCCGGTTGGCGAGGTTTGATATGTCCCAATTTCCCAGCACCCCAAGTTTCAATCTTAACGGCAAACGCGCATTGGTCGCGGGCGCGTCGTCCGGTATCGGCATGGCCTGTGCCGTAGCGCTGGCAGAGCATGGTGCCGAAGTGACACTGGCGGCGCGGCGCAAGGATGCGTTGCAGGATCTGGCAACAGAGATGAACGCTCGGGGATGGTTGGCGAATATACTTGAACTGGATGTTTCTGACGTTGCAGGCACTGCTGATGCTGTGGCGCAAAACGGGCCGTTTGATATCCTGCTGAACTCAGCCGGTCTGGCCCGACACAGCAGGGCCGTGGACACACGGCCCGAGGATTTTGATGCGGTAATGGATGTCAATGTCCGAGGGGCCTATTTTCTGACCCAAGCGGTGGCAAAAGGATTGTTAGAAGCTGGGCGCCCCGGATCACTGATGAACATCTCCAGCCAGATGGGCCATGTGGGCGGGCGGGAAAGGGCGGTCTATTGCGCGTCAAAATTCGCGGTCGAAGGCTTTTCCAAGGCGATGGCGCTGGAGTTCGGCCCTGCAAAAATTCGGGTCAACACGATCTGCCCAACTTTTATTCTGACCGATTTGACCAAGTCGACTTTTGATGACCCGGACAAGCGCGCATGGATATTGGACAAGATCAAGTTGGGCCGTCCGGGCGAGATCGAAGACATCATGGGGGCAGTGGTTTATCTTGCCTCGGATGCATCGGCTTTGGTGACGGGCACCGCGTTGATGATAGACGGAGGTTGGACAGCAGACTGATGGCGGCGCAAAAAGTTACATCCATGGAGGTCGCCCGCCTTGCCGGGGTCAGCCAGTCTGCCGTTAGCCGTGTGTTCACTCCGGGGGCTTCAGCCTCGAAGAAGACGATTGAAAAGGTTCGTCAGGCCGCCAAGCAACTGGGGTATCGGCCGAACGTCCTTGCGCGTGCCGTAGTGTCCGGCAAAAGCCGGATCATTGGGCTTGTTGTGGCGTATCTGAATAATCAGTTTTATCCTGAAGCACTGGAAAGGTTGACGAATACGCTGCAGGAGCGCGGCTACCATGTGATGATATTCATGGCATCGAACCAGGCCGAAAACGTCGATAGCGTGGTCGAGGAATTGCTCGACTTTCAAGTCGACGGCATAATCGCGGCATCGGTGGCCCTGTCGTCGACCTTGTATGAACGTTGTCGGACCGTTGGCGTGCCGATGGTGTTGTTCAATCGGGCACAGGATGACCTCACTATGTCATCGGTTACATCCGACAATGTCGCCGGTGGCCGAAAGGCAGCCGAGTTTCTGCTGGCTGGCGGTCATGAGAAGATCGGATATATCGCCGGATGGGAGGGCGCTTCGACCCAGCGCGATCGTGAAGCGGGATTCGTAGCGGCCCTGCAAGAGGCGGGTGTCAAACTGCACGCCCGTGGAGCTGGAAACTTCATCGCAGAACAGGCGCGTGAGGCAACGCTACGCATGTTCGCGTCCGATCCACCGGACGCTGTGTTCGTGGCCAATGATCACATGGCGATCTCTGTGATGGACACGCTGCGGTTCGAGTTGGGCCTGCAAATTCCGGCCGACGTCTCGGTTCTGGGATATGACGATGTCGCCGTTGCCTCTTGGCCAGCCTACAATCTGACAACTATTCGTCAGCCTGCCAATCGGATGGTTGCCGAAACCGTCGATATTCTACTTAGCAAGATCGAAAATCCCGCTGTTGCGCCGCGCCGCACCGAGATTGACGGACCTTTGATCGTTCGCGGCTCCGCCCGCATACCTGAAGGATGGAAGACATGAAGGGATTTGATCCCAAATTCAAAGATTTCCCGGATTATATCATCGGCATCACCAAAGAGATTTGGGAAGACCGTGGCATTGCGACTCTGCATCAATATTACAGCCCAGACATCGTCGTCCGCTCGCCCGGTTCGGTTGTGTTGGGTAACCAGAATGTCATTGGTGCAACAATGGCCACGTTGGCCGAGTTCCCCGACCGTCAGCTGCTGGGCGAGGATGTGATCTGGTCGGGCACCCCGGAAGAAGGCATGCTGAGCTCGCATCGTATCCTGTCGACCGCCACGCATCGGGGCAATGGTGTCTATGGCAAAGCCACCGGAACACGCTTGCGATACCGAATTCTGGCCGACTGCCACGCCATCGACAACATGATCGATGACGAATGGCTGATCCGAGATCAGGGTGCGATTGTCCGGCAAATGGGCTGGGATCCCAAGGAATATGCCGCCGATCTGATAGCGCGTGAAGGTGGGGCCGAGGCCAGTGTGAAGCCTCTGTCACCCAAGAACGACATCGAAGGCCCCTACAAGGGGTACGGCAATGACAATGAATGGGGACACCGCCACGCGGATCTGCTGACACGGATAATGAATGCAGATATGGGCGCGATTGAACGAGAGTATGACCGAGGCGTGCAGACCGAATATCCCGGCGGTGTCACGGGCCATGGCTGGGATTCGGCTGATCGGTTCTGGATGTCTTTGCGTGCAGCCATGCCAAGCGCAACCTTCACCATCCATCATCAGATCGGGCGCGATGATCCGAATATGCCGCCCCGCTCGGCCCTGCGCTGGAGCTTGCATGGCAAGCATGACGGTTGGGGCGTGTTCGGCAAACCAACAGGTGCTGAGTTGTATGTGCTGGGGATCAGCCATGCCGAATGGGGCGAGTTGGTTGGAGGCGACATCAGGCTGCGACGCGAATGGACCTTATTCGATGAAACCGCGGTCTGGAAACAGCTTCTGTTGGAAACCGGGGATCTCTGATGCTTCAAACGCGCGTCGCATTGGATGCCAGTGAAGGAACTCGGCGGTACCACGGCCACCGGGCGTCCTTGCGGGCGCGGCGGCTGAATAATCGCCCTCCGGGTGCATGAGGATCGAGACCTCTTGTACCAATTCAATGAACGGAGACCATTATGAGCACGATCCAACAACGCATTGTCCGCTACGGCGAACTGCAGCCTTGTAAAACCGCATTTATTGACGCGCACACGCCCGGTTCGGACCAGAAGGAAAACTTTACCATCGTAGGCGGTGGCGTATCCGAAAGCCCCGATCAGCATGTCCACATCACCGACAAAATCGGTTTCAATATTGGCGCGGCGGGGCAACCTCCGAAATGCCGGAATTCGCTGCACAGCCACACCACGGCCGAGGTGTTCTTTGTCGCCAAAGGACGTTGGCGGTTCTTCTGGGGTCGCTATGGCACTGCGGGCGAGTTTATTGCCGAGGAAGGTGACATATTTAACATTCCAACTGGCATCTTTCGCGGTTTCGAAAATGTCGGGCAGGATTATGGGATGATCATGTCGATCCTGGGCGGCGATGATGCGGGTGGCGGTGTCACCTGGGCACCACAGGTGATCGAAGACGCGCAGGCGCATGGGCTGATGCTGGGCGACAATGGCGTGCTGTATGACAGCAAGAAGGGTCAGGAACTGCCCCACAACGTGCGCCCCATGCCGCTGCTGAACGAAGAAGAGCTTAAGAGCTATCCGGAAGTTCCGGTCGAAAATGTTATCGGCAAATATGTGGCACGCTATTGGGATCTGATGGCGCTTTCCGCTAACAAGCCAGCCAAAGTGATTGGCGAAGATGCCCTGATCACGGATAAGCCGGGGTTTGAGGTCGATTTCCTCGGACGCGGCTCTTGTTTGAACGAACCCGTCGCGGCGCATATGCCCGTCGTCCTCATGCCTGCGAGTGGTCATTGGCGGATTACAGTCGATGGCTATGAAACAACTTTGTCCGCAGGCGATACAGCGCTGGTTCTGTCAGGTGAAAGCTACAGTATCGTGCCCTCAATGACCGGAGAGGCAGGTCTGTATCGTATCACGGCAACGGACGATCCCGCCGGTGCTACCTGGACCGGTGCATAAAGGCAAAGTTGCGCGCTCCGATCTTTTTCGGGGCGCGCAGTATGTGACCCGTGCTTCACTTTGGACTCGGCACAGGGAAGTAATTGAATTGGAGATGACAAGATGACCCGAATTTCAACCACCCATGTGGGAAGTCTGCCGCGCAGTCAGGAAGTCGTCGATTTCATCTTCGCGCGTGAGCGGGAGGAACCGTTCGATCAGACAGATTTTGATGCCTGCATGACGAACGCGGTGTCCGAGACCGTAGGCAAACAGGCTGCAGCGGGGATCGATATTGTATCGGATGGCGAGACTTCGAAAATCTCTTACGCGACCTACGTCAAGGACCGCTACACCGGGTTTGCAGGCGACAGCCCGCGCAACGCTCCGGCTGATCTGAAGATGTTTCCGGGCTTTCTTCAACGTTTGGCGAATGATGGCGGAACTCCGCAATACGCGCGGCCCATGTGCGTAGGCGATGTGCGCTCGAAAGGGCAGGGCGAGTTGCAGAAGGATATCGACAACCTCAAAAGAGCCATGGTGGAGCACGGGATTGAGCGCGGATTTATGAATGCTGCCAGCCCGGGTGTGATCTCTCTTTTTCTGCAGAACGACTATTACCCGACGCGCGAGGCGTATTTGGCCGCGCTGGCCGATGCGATGAAATCCGAATATGAAACCATCGTCGCGGCGGGCCTGGATCTTCAATTGGATTGTCCCGATCTTGCCCTGTCGCGCCATATGCTGTTCACCGACCTTTCTGACGAGGAATTTGTCAGTATTGCCGAAATGCATGTCGAAGCGCTGAACCATGCATTGCAGGATGTGCCCGCCGACAAGGTTCGGGTTCACATCTGCTGGGGCAATTACGAAGGTCCGCATTGCTGCGATATCGGAATGGACAAGGTGTTCTCGACTTTGATGTCAACCAAGTCGCGCTATGTGCTGTTTGAAACCTCGAACCCGCGCCATGCACATGAATGGACGGTGTTCCGCGACCGCAAGTCCGAGATACCGGATGACAAGGTACTTGTGCCGGGTGTGGTCGATACCACCACAAACTTTGTGGAACACCCCGAACTGGTCGTGCAACGTCTTGAGCGGTTCGTGAACATCGTGGGAGCGGAGCGGGTGATCGGCGGATCGGATTGCGGTTTTGGCACTTTTGCGGGGTTTGGCGCTGTCGATCCTGATATCGCCTATGCCAAACTGGGTGCGCTGGCCGAAGGGGCTGCTCTGGTCAAATGACATCACTTGTCCTTTTGCCGGGCATGATGTGCGATGCTCGGCTATTCTCGCCGCAAATTGGTGCATTGTCTGGCAGATATCCGATATTTGTCGCCCCCATTGGTGCACATGATACGATGCAGGCTCTGGCCGCCGAGGTTTTAAGTCATGCGCCCGACCGGTTCGCCTTGGCCGGTCTTTCCATGGGAGGCATTGTTGCGATGGAAATACTGCGGCAAGCACCGGGGCGTGTAGCGGGGATGGCGTTGATGGACACCAACCCGCTGGCAGAGGTGGATCAGGTCAAGGCGAGGCGTGAGCCCCAGATAGAGGCGGTTAAAAACGGTCGGCTACGCGATGTGATGGCCGAGGAAATGAAGCCCAACTATCTGACCGATGGCCCTGATCGACAGGCAATTTTGGACCTATGCATGGATATGGCTATGGCCTTGGGGCCGGAGATTTTTGTTAACCAATCCATGGCCCTACGAGATCGCCCGGATCAAAGTCCCACATTGCGCGCTTTCAAGGGATCTGCGCTGGTCCTTTGCGGTCGTCATGACGCGTTATGCCCAGTCGAACGCCACGAATTGATGCATGACCTGTTGCCGCAAAGCCGGTTGGAAGTCATCGAACACGCGGGGCATTTGCCAACTCTGGAACAACCGCGGCAAACCACGGCGGCGCTGCTGCGCTGGCTGGAGACAATCGAAACAATCTAAGCCGGATTTCCGCAAGGCCGTAGATAGCTCTGGTGGAAACTGACTATGATATTACTCTGTCGGACTCGGAGCCTCATTCGTAGCGTGGATGCAGCAGTAACTTTTAAGGGTTTCAGAAGCACCCAAATCTTGTTCAGAGCCTACTGTTACGATCAAAACTGCACTTAAGTCGGGGCGCACGCGATACACCAAATACAAGGCCTGCTACCAAGTCTCTGACAAAGGTTGCTTTGTTGCACGCAGCCACCTGCGGAATGTCCCGGAAGTTGGAGGAATTTGCTGTTTGGCGTGACAAACTTTTCAATCGTCCGGAATGCCCCGGTGGATGATTGTCTGGTTTAGCCATGAGTGGCGATTGCGGTCGCTGCGTACCGGACAGTTTGATCGTTCTCTGCAACATTGACAGCTTCGAATAGCAAATGTTGTTATCGTAACGGCAGGCATCGTCCCGAGGAGAAGAGCTATGCAAGACGTCGCGGATCAATCCGCTGGCTATGATGAGCACATTCTGATTTGTGACGATGACATCGAGTTTGCTCAGGGTGTTTGTGCATTTCTGACTGACAAAGGGTACAAAATCGAACACGCGCAAGATGTACCCGCTGCGCGGTTGATGATGGCTGATGAAACCTACAGCTTGTTTCTGCTGGACCTCGTGATGCCAGGAACTAGTGGTAAGGTGTTATGTCACGAGATTGCTTCGCGCATAGATGCCGGGATCATCATGATCAGTTCGATTGATGACGACGCCGAGCGGATTTCCCTGCTGGAACTGGGCGCGGATGATTATATCATTAAACCATTCAACGAGTTGGAACTCCTCGCGCGCGTGCGTGCTGTGCTGCGCAGGCGTGCTGGTGGCACGCAGGGAAAATCCCGGGTTACCCGGTTCGGAGAATGGGAGCTCGTTGAAAACGAGCGACATCTCAAAAGTGAAGATGGTCGTCTCATCACACTCACCTCAAGCGAAGTGCGGGTTATGCGCTTCTTTGCTGAAAACCCGGACGTGTTGTGTACCCGAGAAGACCTTCTTGCCGTTGCCCGGACCCGACAGCATGGCGGTGCAGGAGACAGAAGCGTTGATGCTCTGATCAAACGGTTGCGATCGAAGATTGAGAGCGACCCTTCAAATCCGGAATATATTCGAACGGTCTGGGGGCAGGGTTACATCTTTCGTCCCGGCTGAACTCCGGTATCAAGCGGCAACAGCACATTTGCCCTAAGGCCTCCGCTCAGGCGGTTCTCAAGCGTTACAGTGCCCCCCTGATCAACCACAATCGCCCGGACTATGGCGAGGCCGAGGCCCGTTCCGGGTTCGGTGGCGCCTAGTCTCTGGAAAGGCTCAAACGCTGTTTCAAGTTGTTCGGCTGGGATACCTGGTCCTTCATCGTCTATGTGAATTGCGGCCATATCATTCGAGGTGGTCAAAGAGACACTTGTTCGGCCCCCGTATTTGACCGCATTTTCCAACAAGTTTCTAAGAACCCGGGTAAGCGCGTTGTGTCTTCCTTTGACCACCGCAGACTGTTCGATGGTGCAGGTCACATCGCGACCCGCCTCAACCTGCTCGTCTACCAACGCCTCAACCAGTGAGCGCAAATCCAGGCGTGCAAGCTCTCCATCGTGATGCGTTTCACGATTGAGGTCGGTGACGGAGTTCACAATATCGCTGATGGTTTCCAACCGCTTGAGCAGTTGCTCTTTTGGTGCCGTTGGTTCCAGTTTCCGGATCTCATCGTGCATCCGGGCAATCGGTCCCTTCAGGTCATGCCCGAGGCTACGAAGCAAGGTTGTCTTGTACTCAAGCGCCAGAACAATCCGGGCTTCCATGCGATTGAACGCAATAATTGTGTGGCGGATATCAATGGCACCCGCCTCGACGAGTGGGCCGACTTCTTCACCCCGGCCGATCAACTCGGCATTGACGGCCATCGCGCTCAGCGGTCGCATCACTTTCTGAATAAGAAACGCAAGTGCGCAAAGCAGGGTAAGCGCGACCAGACTGTCGATTGAGCCAACGATGACCAAAGGTACGATGTTCTTGTTTTTCATGAGCAAATAGCAGTTCAGCCATTCGTCATCATCCTTGAGCCGGACCGAAAAAACGCTCACCAGAAACGCGTCAACGCTTTCTGCATCGATAGGTTCGCCCGAGTGGCTCTTGAACAGTTGCAACAGCGCGCTTTGGTCGTGTTTGGCGTCAACGACCGTGTCTGCCACGGACAGTTCCGCGACGGCGATCCCGCGGTGTTCCAGCCGCGCCGTCAGCCAGTTAGCCAGATTCGGGCGGTCGCGGCCATTGGCCAAAGTGGTTGCTGCATCCTGCGTGCCGACCCTGACACTCCATTCTGCAGGAAAGAAACCAAGCGCTGCTTCGGAGCGGCTGTCAGGAGGCACGCGGGCCAGGGTTGAAACCACCTGCGCAAGAAAGGAATCGCCCCTGTTTCGGATCTCTTCAGCGCGAGAGTTTCGGATCTGGACCACGTCGGTGACTACCGAGAACACGCCGACAATCGTCCAGCTGATAAGCACGATGCTCATAACTTGTGTTCGAAGTGTCAGATCATTCCAGCGCATTGCGCGTAGGCTCCCTGTCCCATCCCCCTCACTTGGGACGCTAATTCAAATACCGCCGCATTCCCAAGCGGAAATTGCAACCACCATGCCGCTGATGACGCAAAGGGGTTTCGCCCGCCGGTACCGCACTCCTAGGCACCCGGCTTCGTCAGCTCGGTAAACAACCGGCCAAATTCGTCAATTGAATCAAAGTGTGACAAGCCCTTGGGGCATCGGCGGCTGGTCTCCAAGTATCAACCACAGAGTTTTTATTGGGAGCCAGCTATGTCAAAGCATTCATCCGTTCATCCACAACTTGCCAGCGCCCGGCGCGCGCTGAGGGGTAATCTGATTGCCACCGGCGTTTTCAGCGGTGTTGTGAACCTATTGATGCTGACAGGGCCGATTTTCATGCTTCAGATCTATGATCGCGTGATGTCTAGCCAAAGTGTGAATACGCTAGTCGCGCTCAGCACACTTGTCGCCGGTCTGTACTTGTTCATGGCCTTGATTGACGGCGCGCGGACCCGTGTGCTGGTTGCCATGGGGCATCGCTTTGAACAAAGGCTCACCCGCACAGCGTTTGATTGCACTTTGTCCGAGCCGTCACGCAACCGTCCGGGTGGCAACCCTGCGGCGGCAATTCAAGATGTCGAAAAAATTCGCGGTTTCCTGTCGGGTCAGGGTGCCGGAGCTTTGTTCGATCTGCCGTGGATCCCGGTCTATCTGGGATTGGTTTTTGCCATGCACATGTGGCTGGGTATGGTCGGTGTAATTGGCGCGCTGGCATTGGTTGCCATTGCCATCGTTACGGATATCAAAGTCCGCGCTGCCGCGTGCGTTCAGTCTGAGCATTCGGCCAAGCGCAACCGTCTGGCAGAAGCCAGCCGCCGGAATGCCGAAATGGTTCGCGCGATGGGGATGCAGTCCAATCTGGGCAAGACCTGGCAAGATGTGAATGATCTCCACCTTGGTGCGAGTGCTAAGGCGGCCACTACTGTCGGAGTGTCTGGTAGCTTTACCAAGGTGTTCCGCCTGGCACTTCAGTCCGCCGTTCTTGCGGTCGCCGCTTATCTTGCCATCCATGGACATATATCGGCTGGCTCAATCGTTGCGGCATCGGTCATCATGTCCCGTGGCTTGCAGCCCATCGAGACTCTGGTCGGTAGTTGGCGCAATCTGGTTGCTGCCCGGCAAGCATGGGCTCAGCTGAAGCAAACTCTTTCTGGTGACGAAGCTGACCGTCGTATTTCCATGCCCAAGGCACAGAAGTCGCTGACCGTTGACGGCCTGATCGCTGCCCCTCCGATGGCCACTGCCGCTGTTCTCAAAGGTGTTGGTTTCGATATGAAAGCAGGCGAGGCACTGGCTGTGATTGGGACGACCGGCAGCGGAAAATCAACCTTGGCGCGCACACTTGTTGGTGCATGGTCGGCGGCCAAAGGCAGCATCAGTCTCGACGCTGTGCCGATCGACCAGTACCTGCCTGAGGAGCTTGGCCCCCAGATCGGCTTTCTGCCGCAGGATGTTGAGCTCTTTGACGGAACGATCGCCCAGAATATCGCGCGTTTTGATCCCGAGGCGACGGACGAGTTGGTGATTGCCGCCGCCAAGGCAGCGGGTGTTCACGAACTGATCGCTAGCTTCAAAGACGGCTATGCCACCTCGGTTGGCGAGCGTGGCGCGGCCTTGTCCGGTGGTCAGCGACAGCGTGTTGCCCTTGCACGCGCGCTTTATGGTGATCCATTTCTGGTGGTTCTGGACGAGCCCAACTCGAATCTGGATGCCGTGGGTGAGGCCGCACTGAACCATGCCATTCTCGCCGCCAAGGCACGCGGGGCGATTGTGATCGTCATCGCGCACCGGGCGAGCGTGCTGGGTTCAGTCGACAAGATTCTGATCATGGAAGACGGTCGCGCCGGAGATTTTGGTCCTCGAACAGAAGTGATGGAGCGGTTGCGTCAACGCAATCAGGCCGCCGCCGGAGCTGCACAGCCTGCCGCTGAACAGAAGACCGTCGAACAACCCCAACAAACAGAAATCGTTGCCGCTACGGGCTGACCCAGTCCCGCGCTGTAAACAGAATGAATGGAGGAAGTCATGAATACCAACAAGAATTCCAGCACGAACACCAAAGGGTTTAGGGATCGTTCTGCCCGATCCATCGGCTTTGGTCTGGTCGCAATTGCTGTGCTCGCCGTAGGATTCGGTGGTTGGGCGATGAAAGCCCCGATGTCCGGGGCGGTCGTGACGGCTGGTAGTGTGGTGGTCTCGTCCGACCTCAGAGCTGTGCAACATCCCGACGGAGGTATTGTCGGCGCCATTCACGTCAAAAACGGAGATAGGGTTCAGGCTGGCGATGTTGTTCTGACACTTGATGATCAGCTGTTGTCAGGCAGCCAAGCCTTGGTCGATGACAGGCTCGTGGCGCTTGAAGCGCAGTTGGTTCGTCTCACGGCCGAGCGCGATGGTCTGGACGATCTCGTACTGTCCGAGGAGCTTGCGTACCGGAAAGACGAAGACAAAGTTGACCGCGCACTCGCAACGCAGCGCGCGGTGATGGAAGCACGTCGTCTGTCGCAGGATGGTGAGGTCGCGGCCTTGGGAGAGAAAATCGAACAGGCAGAGCAGGAAATTGTGGGCCTGGAGGTGCAGCGCGAAGCTTCCGAAGAAGAGATCAAACTGATCGACAGCGAATTGGAGGGTCTGACGCAGCTCTTTGAAAAGGGTTTAGTGCCTGGTACCCGGGTGACGACTTTGCAGCGTCAAAGAAGCAGTCTTGTCGGCAATAGTGGCGGCCTGACCTCTCGGATCGCAGTCGCCCGTGGTCGTATCAGCGAGACGCGTATCCATATCCTGCAACTGGAAAAGACCTTCCGCGAGCAGGTGATGAACGAGATCTCCTCGCTGGAGGTCGAACTGGATGGCTTGAAAGAACGTCGGAGCGCGGCCGCGTTGCAGCTGGCGCGGGTTGACCTTCGGGCTCCGGCGGATGGCATCGTGCATGAATTGGGGGTGCATACAGTCGGCGGCGTAGTGTCTCCGGGCGAAACGCTGATGCAGATCGTGCCCGAGGATGACGGGTTGGTGGTGACCGCTAGTGTCATGCCACAGGACATCAACAATGTCGCCTTGGGCCAGGCTGCGAGCGTGATGATCGGGGCGTTCGATCAACATGTTGCCCCTCGGTTGAATGGGCACGTTGAGTTTGTCTCGGCTGATTTGAAAACAGATCAGATGACTGGCTTACCCTACTACGAGGCGCGGGTTGCTCTAAGCGAGGAGGCTGTCGGACTTTTGTCTGACCGCCAGTTGAGCCTGCTGCCGGGTATGCCGGCTGACGTCTTCATCGAAACCGGCGAACGGACCCTTTTACAGTACCTTCTTGATCCTCTCAGTAAGCAAATCCGGACCACGTTCCGGGAGGTCTAATCGATCCCATGATGTGAGCTGCCCAATAGGAAGAAACAGCTAAAACCAGCGCCAGAAATGGCGCTGGTTTTTTCGATCCTGAAGGCGAGGAGGGGCGAAGGTGGTACCTGAGCGGGTGCTGGTCCACATCTTGGAAGCGCGTCCTGTCTGAAAAGAGATGATGCCCGCTTAAGAGCCTATTTTTGTCATACTTTGTAACAATTTAGCCCCCTTTTCGCGTTGTAATGAAGGGGCCGGATAACCACCTTTTTGTTATACCCGAGGAGGAAGTTTCTAAGATTTTTTGGGTGCTAAACAAAGTGTGTAACAAGGAGAAATACAATGAAACATGTAACCGCTACGAGCTTCGAGAAAGCCAACGACGATGTCATCGCCGTGCCCCCAATTCAGCCTTTTCCAAAGTGCGGAACCGAGGTGCCAAATGATGGTGAAGACCTGGTGGCTGTAAATCCGTTGCCGATTGATCCGCTGGTTGCCGATCCCATCGAAGATCTGGTTGCCGTGAACCCGCTGCCTTTTGGTGCGGTTCCTGCCGGTGAAGGTGACGACGTCACCGCAGTTTCCCCGATCATGCCTGACCCCCGGTGTGGTACCGAGGTTCCGCAGGATGGTGAAGACCTGATCGCAGTAGCCCCGCTTCCTTATGGTGCGGTTCCTGCTGGTGAAGGTGACGATGTGACCGCAGTTTCCCCGATCATGCCTGATCCACGTTGCGGCACCGAAGTGCCTCAGGACGGTGAAGATCTGGTTGCAGTGAACCCGCTGCCCTTTGATCCGATCGTTCTGGATCAGGGTGATGACGTCATCGCTGTACCCCCGATCCTGCCGCTGCCCAAATGCGGCACCGAAGTACCGGAGGATGAGTATGACCTGACGGAAATGGCGCCTCCGCCGCTGTGCGAAATCGTACCGACTGCAGGCGGCGAAGACATCTGCGGAACCCCCGTTCCGACCGACAGCTTCTTTGTCGATATGGTTGCCTAAGTGGGGCGAAAACTCAGCGATCATCTATCGCTGCACAACCAAAATCCGGGCGTCTTAGTTCCTGTTGAAACGGACGCCCGGGCAAACAGAGGGAAAACCAAACTCACCGGCTGGGGCCTGAAACAGGCGCCAGCCGGATTGCTGGTTTTCTCAGGCCGTGGATTCCATTTTTGTCATACTTTGTAACAACTTAACTGGCTTTCGCCTGTTGAGATCAACAGCCTGAAAAACCACATCTTTCCTATGATCTGTGATGCGTATGGGCCCGAACCTCGGGTGTCGACCATCCAGGAAACAGGAGGAAAGACATGAAACATGTTAGCAAATCAAAATTCCAGCCCAACTCAGCGAGCACGCTCAACATATCGGTTGGTCTTGGTGAAACGGATGACGATCCTATCGTGATCCCGCCGGTTAGTCTGCTGTCGGAAGAAAGCAGCGAATTGCAGGACTACGTCTGGGAAGATTCAGCCTCGGACGACGAGACTGTGGCCAGCAACAAACCTGATATTCCCGTCTGGACCGGTGGTAAATCACCTGGCGATGGCCACAGCGGTTGGTGGGATAAATATGGGACCCATCTGCATGACACCAGCGGCACCTATGTCGGCCGCGATGTCAAAGCCCGTGGTGAATACAATATGGCCGATGGTGAGGTGAGCTTTGAAAACCTGATGCACCGTCTCTCAAGTGGGCAAAGCAAGGGGACATATCTTTATACCCGTATCGAAGGGAATGACGGGGATAACGTCATCCACGGTTGGAACCCTGAAAACTGGGATAACTATGATGGCGGCACCTCGATCAAGAATTACTATTCCAACTATCATCATCGGGACAATATCTCGGGCGGTGACGGAGATGACATCATCATCGCCTACCGTGGGAACGACCAGTTGTTCGGTGATGGCGGTAATGATGTCATCTATGGTGGCGGTGGCCACGACTACATCGATGGAGGTGAAGGTGATGATCAGCTGTTCGGCGAATCCGGCAACGACAAGATCATTGGCGGCGGAGGCAAGAACATCCTTGTTGGCGGCGAAGGCGATGACATCCTGATTGCCGGGAATGAAGGCGACAAACTGTACGGTGGTACTGGTAACGACCTTCTTGTCGGCGGTGACGGTGATGATGTCCTGTTTACCGGGCATATCGATGAAACCTCTGCCGACACGCTTTACGGTGGAAAAGGGGCCGACACGTTCGTTATTGGCTCTGTGCCTGAACCAACAACTCATGATCCCAACCATAACCAATCGAATGGTCTGGGCGAAGAGTGGCTGGAAGAGGCAGGTAATCTGGCACTCGCCAAGATGCTGCCGGGCGCGAAGCTGTTCATCAACCTTGCCAGAGGCCTGGTCGACGGGATCAAGAACATGTTCAAGACCGAGGAGCAGGTTGTCGAAACCGTCAACCCGCCGAAGGTGTCTCTGGTCGAGATCCTCGACTTCAACCCGCTTGAAGACAAGATCATTGTACCAGTCAACGTGGAGGGGCCAGTAACGCTGGACCTGCAGGCATCGATCGTTGATGGCGCGGCATTCGATCTGGTCGCGCTTGATCCGGCCGACAACAAGTTCAAGGTGATTACAACCTTCTATTGGGATGAGGCGTCGAACATCTTTCCGGGCGCAACAAGTATCTCGCAGCAGAACACAGATGCCTTCATTCAACGGTTGAAAGAAACCGCTCTGATCACGGGGCCGGATGGTGCGCATTATGGCTTGGGCCAAAAGATCGACCTTGGCCTGAGCAGTGAAGACCTTGCAGGTCTTGGAACCAGCAAGTTCGTCACATTCGGGGCGTTCGGCGGTGTTTCGATGGTCGGCTTTCACGACGAGGATCGTCAGTTGGGAACAAACCACAACGACGTTCTGCAAGCCTATACGTCCGAGCGCGATACCCACGGCGGAAACGAGGCCGAAATCCGCAATGACGGCAATGATGTTCTCTACGGCTTTGGCGGTGACGATATCATGGCTGGCGGTGGCGGCTTTAATAAGCTGTATGGTGGAGAAGGCAATGACACGGCCTGGTATGGTGACAGCCTGAGCGGCATCTATGTCGACATGAACAACAAGGCGGAAGATGTCAGCGGTGAGTATTACTGGGCCTGGCATGGCAACAGCGCCAATCCGTTCGATCTCAATGACGAGATTCGCGACAAGGAAGGCTATGATCTGCTCTGGAGCGTCGAGAACATCTATGGCAGCGACCATGATGATGTGATCATCGGCGACGACGGCGATAACGTCTTCACCTCGGGTGATGGTAAAGACGTGCTGACCGGCAACGGAGGAGCTGACACCTTCATTCTGAACGGCGGCGAGAACACGATCACCGATTTCGATGCCAATGAAGGCGACCGTATCGAGATTGACCTCGACGCCTACGGTATGACCGGCTGGTTCGATCTGGATCACCGCATTGAAAACGGCCAGATCGTGCTGTTCAACAAGCTGACAGACGAGATCATCGTGCGCTATGACGATGACGGGAACGGATTTGACCCGTCATACATCGACCTGCGCAATTTGGTTGGCAACGATGAAGAAGGCTATCAGGTTGTCTACGAACCGCCCTTTGGTGCAAACACGCTGGAGTGGTTCGAGAAGTATGGCAACCGGATTGATGCCGAGGTCGGCGAAGAGCTCGTTACCGTAGATGGCACCGATAGTTGGGACTACATGATCGGCGACACCGGCAGTGGTGGATTGACCCTGAATGGTGGTGCTGGTGATGACTACATTGTTGGCGGTGCGCTCAATCAGTTCGCTACTCTGAACGGCGGCGACGGCAATGACACCATCGTGATCCGCAATGGCGCGATGATCACCAATGCAAATGGTGGAGACGGCGACGACGTCATCATCCTTGATGCAGACCAGTCTTCAGAAGCCGGGTTTGCCAATATGTTCGGTGGCGAAGGCAGTGATACTTTTGTCATCACCGGCCCGGGCAGCCAGTATGGTGGTCAGGTGATCCGGGATTTTGAGGCTGACGACTCGATTGTTATCGATCTGGAAGGGTTCGGGATCTCGTCTCTGGATCAACTTCAGATCGAATGGCGTTCCAGCACTCACTGGGTCACGGCAAATGGCCAAAAGGTGATCAGCGTACAGGGTGTTGATGAGCATTTCGATGTCATGCAGCACATCAGCGAGCTGACGGCTCAGCAATCACAGGATTGGGGTCTCTGATCATCGCCTGATTACCAAAAAAAGCTTCAGCCGGTCTGGATCGGCTGAGGCTTTCTTAACAGTTCGATCTGGCAATAATGCAAAGTTAATTATTGCGACATTCCAAATTTGGCGAAGACTCGCGCAACTGCACCGATCTTTTGCTCAAACCCCGCTATAACCCACTGACGTACAGCGTTTTTTAGCGCATCAAAAGGTTGGCCTAGGCCCGCATCCGCTCAGATTAATTCGTTAATGAACTCTTAACGTGTCCTGAACTTCTGACTTGTTACGCAAGTTGGGCCTGAATTCATCGGGCTAATAAAGCCGAAATACTTGGGCTGAAACAACGACAAGATGGGAGTCTGTTTCAAGATGAGTAATGGAACATATGAAGAATTTCGCGACGCTTTGCGTGCATTTGAATCTGGTTGGGATCGAGATCGATTCGACGCAGGAATCATTCAGGATTGGCAGCTGAACCAATGGGCGGGAGGGGCCGTTGCCGACTTCTATCCAAGCTATTCCAGCTGGTCTGATCTAAGCAGTGATGAATGGGACGCGATGTCCTATCGCTCGATGAACTCGCTTGGTTTTGTTGGATATCAGTTCGGCGAGGCGCTGTTAATTGACCTCGGGTATTACACCGATGATGTCTATTATGGGAATGGCGCGGCTTCGAACACCTGGGATGGCACATGGACCGGTAAGAACGGGGTGAATTCGCTGGCAGAGTTCACAACCGCCGAAGCGCAGGAGCGCGCTATTCAAGAAGCGTTTGGCTACAATCTTCAAGTCATCGAAACCGGGCTGGGCTATCAGGGAGAGAGCCTGTCCGACTATCTCGGCACGACACGCACTTATCTGGAAAATGGCCAGGCCGTCTCTGTCACGCTCAGTCTTACTGGCATAATGGCCGCCGCGCACCTGCGGGGGGCATGGGGTACGTTGGCTCTGCTTCAGGGTGGAAGTGTATCCACCGATGAATACGGTACTTCGATCCTGCGGTATGTCTCGCAATTCGGCGGTTATGACGCGCCGAGTATCGAAGACGCTATCAAGGTATACACCGACGGTGTCTTGCCCACGGATACAAATGGCGGCACCGATAACGGGAATACGTCGCCGCCCGTTGTCCCACCGGTCATACATCCGGAACCCACGGAACCAACCGGCAACGGGACTGCTGACACCACAGAAGATACTGCGGATGTGGTGATTAACTGGGCTTGGGGCACGAATGCAACGATCCCGGATTTCGACCCTACGACAGATACGATCTTCATCGCATGGGTCGGTGCCGACGCGTTGGAGGTTGCCGAGGTTGATGGCGCGGTTGTGTTCTCGATCCCGTCCAATAACCAGGTCACGACCCTCAGCGGTGTGACACTTGCTGAGCTGAGCCCGGCAAACTTCGCTATTCTGGACAATACCGCCGCAGCTGAAGTGCTTGGGCTGATAGGCACTGATGGTTCAATGCCGACCAGCGGTGGCGATGGTGGCGGAGATGGTGGTGGCGGTGGCCATAGCCACCAACATATGCACGTCATGCTGGGCCTTGCCAGCGAGGCACAGACGGTCGAAGGCTTCCTGCCCGCGATGGGAGATGTCATTGAAATCGGACCGGACATTGGGACTGATAACTTCTCGATTTTCGAAGAGAGTGGGGACGCTCTGGGGCAGACCGTTAGAATTGAGCTGACCTCGGGCAATGTAACCAAGCAGATCGTATTCACTGGCTTTGGCCTGTCCGATCTTTCGCTCAGCAATTTCTCTATCACGGATCAGACGGTGTTGAACGAAGTGTCCACAGCTTTGGGGCAAGTTATCGTCTCGCCGGGAGACGGAGAGGGCTATGACCTCAGTTATGATGCAGACGGGTCAAACCCGCCCGCGATCACCGGCAATGCAGACACGGGCGGGGTGAAATACCGGGCCGATAGCAACGCTGACGACATAACCGGATTCCGCCCCGGTGTGGACGAGTTGGACTTTGGCGGTACGTCGGTTCACGGCATGATCGTCACCAAATCCAAGGCCGGCGAGATTGTTATCGACAGCCCATGGTCGGACGCGGCGCAAATCGTGCAAGGTGTCACCTTCCAGGACGTGACCATCGACAGCTTTGGTGTGGTCGGCAACGAACACCTCCGTCAGGATATGGGCGGCGTTCTTAGTTGGGAGCAGGGCGTAGGACCTCGCGATGCTGACACAGTCTATGTTCGTAGCCACGAATATGGCGTGCACGAAGTTATTGACGGCTTTGATCCTTCAACGATGAAGATCAGCTTCCTGTATTTCGGAACCCGCGAGCGGCTTAGCGTCGAGGACAGTAGCGATGGTCTGGTGATCTCATCCTTGCCGACAGGACAAAGCATCACGCTGACCGGCGTGACCAAGGCTGACCTGATCCCGGGTCTGGTCGAATTCCATTTTGATCAGGTGATGGAAGACAATCTCGAGGTACCATTTGGCTTTGACCAGAACGATGTGACGTTGGTTGCTCGCACCATACTGCTGACCCCACAGGCTCCTGTCGGGGCGACGACAGACGGTTATCAGACACGGGTCGGAGATCTGACAGGGGGATCGACCCAACCAGATATCGGTAGTGGAACCAACGAACCCGGAAACAGCCAAACCCCAGGAGTTGTGACCTTCGGCGCTGAAGTGGATGTGGCAGAGCTTACCTGGAACTGGGGGGTAAAGACCCAGATTATCGGTTTTAATGCCGATGAAGATATCATCGATTTCAACGCTTTGAGCGAAAGCGATGTGTCGGTCACCGAAATTGATGGCGATCTTATCTTTGAAGTTATCGGAAATGGCGGCCATACCGTTACACTTCAGGATGTTCAGGCCGAGGATCTGGATCTTGGCAACCTGACGGCTGATGACTGGAACAGTGTTGCCGAAGCAGAAAGCGCCCTGACAGACCAACTTGAAGCGCTCGGCATGTCCATCGCCTGAGGCACTCCAATAAGTGGTTCCCGGTCTGCGCTAGGCCGGGAACGAAAACAAACACATGAAAATCGATGGGCACTGGCCTCGTTTCCGGTTCGGTTCCGTGATCAAGCCATGCGACCATAATATTAATGCTCGGATCGCTTGCGCTAGGTTCTCGTGGCTGGCTTTCTTATCGTTTGTCCTTCCGGCTCTACTTAAACACTACTCCAATAGGCTGCCGGACGGGGCGTTTAGCATATCAATTTGCTAAGCCGAACTAATCGGATGTCTTTGACAGAATTTGGCCACCGCTGCAGAGTCGGGTTGCAGGTGTTTCCAATGCGGAAGAAGTCCATGATCGCGACCGTTAGAAGTGTGAATCCGATTAAAGCCTTCTTTTTGTTCGTTTTGTCCTTCGCTTGTTTTTGCGCTACAAGCGCTTTGTCCCAAAACTCAGTGCCGCAAGTCGTTCTAACGGATGAGATCGTCCAGCGCATAGAAACACAGCGCGCAGCCGATCAGGTGTTCGCGGCTGACTATCAGGCATTGATTGAGAGTGCAGAAGCGCATTTGCAGTCGCCTACTATTGTTGAGGCAGTTCGGAATGGAGATGGTCAGCTTCACGAGGCTTTTCGTGGATTTGGACAACGTCCGGTCGAACGCCTCACCACACTGGCTTTGGCTTGGCGATTGACCGGTGACAGTCGCTATGCCGATCGCGCCAGAACCGAACTCTTGCAATTTTCGGAACTGGAGACATGGCAGCCCGCACACTTTCTGGGATTAAGCCGTGTCACATTGGCGGTGTCGCTCGGATACAGTTGGATTAGTGACAATCTGGACGAAGAGGATCATCAAATCATTCGATCGGCACTTGTCGAGAAGGGGTTGAAAGAAGCCGCCAAAATCTACGATCTGGATACGCATTATTATGACAAGGGTTGGATCGCCCCCCAACACTGGGTGAACCCAGTGTCTGTTCCCGCGTCGCTTCCTGATGGGACGGCTACTGCGGATATCGCCTGGCCCGTTGCTTCCTTCAACTGGAACATCGTTTGCAATGCAGGAATGATCGTCGCCGCTCTGGTTGTGTCAGAAACAGAACCGGAACTGGCTGATCATATTATTGAGCAAGCGCAGGTTTCACTTAGAAATGGGTTGGCAATGTTCGCTCCGGATGGGGCTTGGCCAGAAGGACCGATGTACGGGGCTTTGTCCGCCCGGGACGCGGCGGTGGCGTTTGATGCGCTTGTTTCCGTCCTCGGGCATGATTTTGATCTCTCTAAAATGGTAGGGTTGGAAGATTTTGGGGAGTTCCTGATCCATGCATCTGGGCCAACTGGCATGCTGTTTAACTTTGGAGACAGCGATACAAGCACTGACCTTGTTGTATTGACCTGGCTGGCGTCGCGGTTCAATCGTCCGGGCTACGACCTTAAGATGAATAGCAAAATGGGGTCTTCCCATCCAGCATTCGAGCTGATCTGGCAGCAGCGACGCAATAGTGAACCAATCACTGCCCGATCAACATCCTATTGGTCTGGAGGGCTTGGGATCGTAACCATGCGGTCTGGTTGGAATGACCCTAAGGCCAGCTATATCGGCCTCAAGGCTGGGCCGCTTAGCAGCCATCACAATGACCTTGATGCGGGCACCTTTGTGCTTGAAGCCGACGGTGTACGTTGGGGGGTGGATCTTGGGCTCGGAAATTACCAATTGCCCGGCTACTTTACTGACAAACGTTTTGACTATTATCGAACGGCCACGATCGGGCAGAATACACTGACCTTTGACATGGCAAATCAAATCGAAACGGGGCGGGCCTATGTTGAGGAGTTGGCGCAGTTTCCGGGTTTCGATTTTGCAATCGCCGATCTTTCAGACGCCTATGGAAAGCCCAAGGGAACGGTCAGACGAGGCATAGCTCTTGTCGACGGAACGACAGTGTTGGTTCAGGATGAAATTAGCTCTGATCAACGGGGGCGGGTGGCGTGGGCAATGCATACCGAAGCGCAGTTAACAGTTGATGGCTCCAAAGCCACATTGCGTCAGGATGGGAAAGAACTAACCGCACGCATACTGTCGCCGCCAAACGCCACCTTCTCTCAACTTTCAGCCAATCCTTGCGAAACGGCATTCAATTCTGAATGTGCGATGCAGAATCCGAATTCAGGCGTTACACGGCTCATGATCCAGCTTGATCTTGATGAAAGTGACAAGCGTGAAACCATTGTTGTTACTTTTGAACCTGATGCACAGGCCGCAAACAAGCCGGTCATCCCGTTAGGTGAGTGGCGACTGAACGCGACCCTCTCGAACGATGTTGTGAAAAAGCACATTGATCGGCTGCCTGCTGAAAACTCACGATAGGTTTGGGTCAAACTTGAACGACCTCAACCCTGGCTTTAGGCGATGCTGGGTGCGCTCAAGGAATGTAGTACGCACCAGAAGTCGCACTATGTTTGGAAACGAATTGAAGACGGCACCCTAGCGCCTGAGACAGCGCATGGCGACCTTCAGATACGATAGACTCCGCTGCAAATTGTCTGGCTGACCCGATCCAAATTTTTAAACCTATACAGCTTCGTGCTCACCACTGCTTAGATATCGGCGCAGGGTTACGCCAAGCCCAAACACAGCTACATCCCCCAGAACCGAGATCGCGCGATGCGCGATCGCAGCGCTTAGACCGACTCCCTGATCAGTGAAAAGGCCAAGTCCGAGAGCAATAATTCCATCTCGAATACCGATACCACCGGGTGCGCCCGGCATCAGAAAACCGATGACCCAGGCTGTCGAAAAGATTGCGATGCATTGCAATATACCGGCACCACCCTGAGGGTAGATCGCCCGTGCGACACACCAAAGTGACAAACCCAGCATCAAAAAGTTGAAGCTATGCAGAAACAACAGGATCAGGCATTTTGAAAATGTAAGTTTCGGTTTTCCCGCTTTGCGCCAGATCACAATCTGGCCAATCATGATGCAGGCCAGAATTCCGAGGAAGATGATTGTCATCTGTCCATCGAGCCAGGATCCTGGAAGGTCTGCAATTACTGCGGCGACAAGATCGGGCATGGTCAGGAGCACAATTCCGACGACCAGAGCACCGCTGGCGAGCAGAAAACCGATCTCGAGCAAAAGAGATGACGCAATAATTGCGGATGGCACTCCATCACTCCGTGCGAGGGCGAAACGTCCCAAAAGGTGGGCAACATTGCCGGGGATGTATTTCCCGATCTGCGATACCATTAACTGACTTTCAGCGCGTGTGCGCGTTAGGGCAACGTCATAGATGTTTAGCGTCACCCCCCAAGCCACAGCACCTACGAGCTGCGACAGCACATAAAGGGTAAACCCACCTAGCAGTGCATAACGGGCGCGGCCTGACCCGAGGTCGAGCACTGCAATGTCTCCTGCGTGTCGAACCAGAATGATTCCGATGAAGATCAGGGCAGCAGCGGTGCCGATATAGCGCAGGGCGGTAGCCATGTGTTTACGTTTTGCGCGCCACTACAAGAAAACCATTTCCAAATTCGGTGTTAAGGAACGGGCGTTGTAGCTGGAAAAAAAGCCGCATGACCGTGACTGCGAGTATGGAAGAAAACACAGGCCAGAAGCGCCGCTCAATGGAACGATCGCTACCGCTCTCGTTGGTAAGGTCGTTCGCTGTTTTACCAGATTTGGCGTTGGTTTCTAATATCTGTCCATAGGCCCGAGCACGCCAATACTCCATAATATTGGCCAAAGGAAAACCGTAGCACTCAACAGTTTCGACGGTGAAGCCGGCGTCCTGAACCGAATGTACTAAAAGTTCTTTACTGTAGCGTCGAACATGCCCTGCCCAAACGTCGGCCGCATTCCAGCGGGATGGGTGCGCAGGCGTCGACAAGATCATTGTTCCACCGGGTTTCAGATAAGTTTGCCATTCTCTCATGGCCTCAATATCTTGCTCCAAGTGCTCAATCACTTCAAATGACATGATCAGGTCGAAGGAGTTTTTCCAATCCGGGTCAAGCTCGGCCAAGAGTGTCATAGGGCTGGCTTGAGTGTTGAGCTTATCTGCCAGTTCAAGGGCTTGCTGCGAACGATCTACGCCATAAGCTTCAAAACCCTGTTCTGCCAGTTCTGACAATAGCGCAGCCGGTCCGCACCCGATGTCAAGCACTCTGCAAGGCTTCAGATTTTTGAGATGCCGCATAACCCGATCACGCCTTAGAAGATACCGCGGCGCGGGCACCCAATTGGATTGCGGCAGGGCCGGGCCAAAGTGCCTGTGATAGATGGCAGAAGCACTATGCTCTGCGGAATTAATGGCGGTATCAGTCATGTCGACCACAGTTTTATCCGGCTTGAGGTGCACAATGAAACAAGTATCCGCAAAGAGTCCGCGCGATCTCATGCGGCTGGGCCATTTTCAGTCTGTCTTCAGGCATTACCGGATAGCCCTCGTGCCTCAATTCAGCGATGGCATCCAGCAGCGCTTCGGGATTTGAATGAGGGATAAGCTTCACCCCGAGAGCTTCGTTGCCAAATGTTTCGATCATGGCAGGTGAGCTCCGGGTGATCACTGAACGCCCTGACAACAGCGCCTGATAAACCTTGTTCGGCACCACTGACGCAGCCTTGCCTGAGGCGCCAAAAATGCCGAGGCAGATGTCGGCATTTGAAATTGCCTCAGTCAGTTCCTCATAGGGAACCCACTTCTGCCAGGAGATATGCTTATGCTCCGCATCCACCAGAGCTGTCTCGAGCAATAGGCGCTCTTGCCCGGTGCCAATCAGGTGCCAATTGATATCGCGACCTCGATCCGAGGTAGCTGCCGTCAATATCGTTTTAAGCCCATGCAGCGGGATGAGCTGTCCATAAAACAACACTCTAGTGGGACCGTCGTGGCGCGCAGGAGGAGGCAGACGCTGGAAGGATCCCGGCTCAGCTCCCACCGGCACTGCTCCAATCCTGGATTCAGGCAAATTGAAGATCCGTGCAATATGCTCGGCATGCGCCTTCGTATCGAGCAAGACATGATGCGCTGCCCGGCAGGCCAGCCATTCAGTGACCCAAAGCATCCGGCCCGGCAGTGACTTGGCCCCAACCATACTTCGATCGTTAACGACAGTGTCGTAAAGCGAAAGGAACATGTCCCAGGTGATCTGCCGCCGACGTAGCAGGGCAAAGGGCCACAACACCAATGTATCGAGCGCGCCAAGATAGGGAACCATCACTGCATCATGACGAGGCGCACGCAAATAATGCAGGATCAGAAGCGGATAGGCCAAGAGCGCGCTGAACAACACTCGGATCATCACAGCCATGTTCAACTGGCTTTTATCCGCGTGTTTGGGCCAAATCTCTGCGTGGATTTCAATTACTTCTACGCCGAGTTCTTGCAATCCAGTTCGGAGAATTCGAGTACGCGGTTTGCTGAGATCATATGTTCCCCAAAAAATCACCCGCTTGTTGCCGGGCTCAGATGGTATCGGAGTGGTGCTGACCACCGGAGGGGAAAGAGGCATATCGGCATTCATGGCGAAAGCATCCGGAAGCCGGTATAAACCTCTCGATCCAAGCTTTCTGGCGCAACCGGAGCCACACCAGTATCCCAGATCAGCCTGACAGCAACACGTTTCGGTCCGTTGATTGTTACTGCCTCGGCCCCAATGCTGAGAATGTCTCCAGATGCGACGGCACTTGTATCAATCTGTACTGGCTGGCTGGTTTCGACCCGATACTTCCCGGGGAACGGAAGTGCCAATTCAACCGGTTCGCCGGTCAGCGTCACTGATCCTCCGGCAAGCCAGATCGATCCCGAATAGTGCACATATGACTCACGTAATATCTTGTGGTCCTCAGGCAGCAGCACAGGCTCGGCTCCATTGGCCAAACTTGGGTCCATCGTCAGCGTCAGAGCAGTTTTGTTGGCGATAAGTAGAGGCGGATGCTGTTCTGCGATGATTTTGGCAAATACGGGCTGGCCCGCCGCCTGATAGCGTGCAACGCCCCAGCCTGACATGAAGAAACCAGGATTCGGGAAACTTGCGATCATGTGGCTGTCATCAATATAGGCGACCGGATCTGGGAACAGGCGATGAATTTCCGCAATAGTGGCGCGTTGGTTTCCTGCACGATCTTGCAGTGCTAGGGCTGTCTGGACAAAAAGCCCCGCAAGCATCACCATCACCAGTTGTGCCGAGCGTCGTGATGACCCAAGCCTTTGTGCTCCGATCGCGACGGCTGCCATCAGGAGCGGGGTAGCGAAGGGGTAAAAATAGACAAAGGCATTGCGATAGATCACCACCGAGAGGAGCGGTGCAGCAAAGAGCGCAATCAACAGGACCCGCCGAGCATTCCGACCGGCACACAGTCCGATCCCCACAAGAATGATCTGTGGGAGGCTGAGCATAGCCCAGCTCATAAATTCAGTTGATCGTGGGAATAAGCCGCTTTTCAACAGCGTCGTATTCAACGCGTCCTTTGCATTGTTTGCCGTCTGGTTACCTTCGGCGACGCGAATGCCAGACGCATGCCAGAGGTAGAATGACACGCAAATGCCAGCCGCCAAGATACCCGTAATAATGATGCGCCGTACCGCTATTCGATCTTCGATCCTCCATATCAGCACGGCCAGAAATGCGGGCAGATAGAGTGCCGATTTGATCGTAACCAGTACGGCCAGAGCGCTCAGAAGCGCTGCGGCCATTGTTTGCCATACAGACAGGCGCGTGGTCAGCAAGATTGCAATCGAAGAAGTCAGTAACGCCGCAGCAATGGGATCGGCACGGAAACTGGCGCCATAGGCCAAAACGTAGCCCGAAGTCAGGAAACCCAGAGCAGCGATATCGGCAAATCGCTGTTCGGTAAAATACAGGGCGATACGGTGCACAGAAATTGTGGTCAGCCCGACACATGCAACCATCACAAGCCGGGCTGCAAATATCTGTTCCATCTCATGACCCGGCAGCGCATCGAGCCATGTGAAACCATGCACGAAGAAGGTCTGCATTGGACGGTCCAATCGGCCGTCGAGGAAGGCATGGACATGTGACAGGAAATAGAATTCGTCCCAATTCACATTGTGAGTATACGCCAGCACCAGCATAAACACGAAGACAACGAAAATGCTCGCACGTACCACTCGATCAAGAGTGATAGCCCCTACCAATCCGGCGTTTCGCTGATCGCCTAGCGCCGGATTATCCATTCTCTACCGCCCTGACCGGGTCGAGGGAAATTACTTCAGTAGGTCTAATCGGCGCGCGCAGCAACTCTCGGGCCCGGATGTCTTCCAGCAGGCTACGGTTGGTGGCGATAAGATCGGCAAGGATACCAACGGCGAACAGTATCGTGGCCATTGCCAGCAGCACACCGGACAGAACCAGCGACTGAACATGCCCGGCCCCCCCGTCTGTCGCGTAATAATAGAGAAATCGTCCAACCCCGATTAAGCCAGGCAAGGCGAATACTGCCGAAAGCGTCAGGAAGAACTTCAATGGCGCGTAGATCACAAAAACGCGCAGAATAGTTCTTGCTGAGCGGGTGACATACTCTCCGATACCTCTGAACAGACGAGACGGGCGTGTTACCTTGTTGACCCGAACAGGCACCGAGGTCATCGGGATATGTTTGCGTCCGGCCTGAATGATGGTTTCCAGAGTGTAGGTATAAGTGTTGACAACACAGAGTCGGGCAGCGGCATCTCGGGAATAGGCGCGAAATCCGCTGGGCGCATCAGGGATTTCTGACTTGCTAGCCAGTCGCACGACCCAACTGCCCAGCCGTTGAAGGGTTTTCTTCAACGGCGAGAAGCCCTCGATCTCTCTGATCGGGCGAGCGCCGACCACGATTTGTGCCTTACGCTTCAGTATCGGATCAATCAGGGCCGGAATGTCTTCAGCGCAATACTGATTGTCTGCATCGGTGTTGACGATCACATCGGCGCCCAATGAAAGCGCATACTCGATGCCGGCACTGAACGCACGGGCGAGGCCGACATGGCTGCTCATTTCCAGAACGTGATCAGCTTTGGCGTTCCAGGCGACTTCAACGGTCCGATCGGTGGAGCCGTCGTCGATGACCAGTACTTCAACTTTGCTGACGCCAGGAATCGATCGGGGAATTGCCGCGATCGCTTCGGCAAGGGTTTCCTCCTCGTTAAGCGCCGGTATTTGGACGACAAGCATCATGATCATGCCACATTGATAACTATTGAGTGCAATTACATTTTATTTTGGGACAAAATTGTGTCCAAAAGGGGTAATTGTTGAGCCATCTGAAACGGTTGAAACGCTCCTTTGAAACAATTCGTATGAATACTCGATGGTTGGTGCGTCATCGGTGTCGACCGAAAACTGCGTTACTCTAAATCCGTGAATTGCGACCAGCCGTCTTTCTTCTCAAATCAACTTGACGCTGTAAATCGCTTCGAGCGATCAAGAGATCAACTCATTGGGGCCGATCAGTTTTACTCACGCCCGGCCTGGAAGATCCATTCTGTGTGAGGATTCGCCTTCACGTCTTCCAACATTTTTAAGACCTCGGCTTTCCATCCAGCTTTGATCTTTAAAGCCAGTTGAGACGGCGGCCGGTGGTTGGGTTCAAGGATCGCGTATTCATATCTGAGCGGTTTCTTGAATGGCAAAAAAGCGACCTTTCCGTCGGACAGGTTCAATTCTTGCTCGGTCACGACGGTCAGCGGATCAACGATGCTGCAACATTGCCCGGAGCTGACGAAGGGGATGAGCGGCTGAAAATACTGGCAGGTCACTGTCGGATTGTACTCAGCACCGACCTCCTCGAATTCCTGCCGGATTTTGCGCTGGAATGGGTGTGACGCATGCAAGCCGCCCATGGGCGTATCGTTCAGATCAGACAGTGTCAGGCTCTTACGCGAAGCAAGTGGGTGGGTGCGGTCAATGGCACAGAAGCAATCTGCTTTGATTAGTTCGGCAGAGTACTGCGGTTCTTTGCCCGCTGAATGTTCGAAATCAGCAAATCCGAAGTCGATGTTCTGGGTCCCTGCAAGCTCCATAATCTGAGGTGAACTGCGGGTGGAAAGAGTGATGCGAATATCGGGGTTTTCTCCGACCGACTGGCTGATAAAACGCGGGAACAAAAAGGCGGACGGTCCGGGCATCGTTGCGATGTTCAGGCTGCCTGCATGCCCTTTGATCAACCCTTCCATTGTGCTGGAGATGGTGGCGAGACGGTCCAGAATGCCTGTGGTTTCGGCCAGAAGGTAGTGCGCTTCAGGAACCGGAACCAGGCGTCTTCCCTTGCGTTCAAACAGGGTCAGTCCCAGCGTTTTTTCCAGGTTTTTCAACGCAAGGCTAATCGCCGGCTGAGTGCGATTCAGTTTCTTGGCAGTTTGCGAGATAGAGCCGGTCTCCATCACTTCGCGAAACACTGTGAGCTGCATAAGGTTCATGGTTAATGTATAAATAAAACCTTAGTTTTGTGAAGTATAAAAAATTTGCATTTATGCGAATCGTCTCTACGCTGAGAAGATCGAATTCGGGAAAACCGAATCCAGCGATCCAACAACGGAGATGATTATGAAATTCGTGAAATGTTTGACCGGACTGGCCTTGGCAGGCGCGCTTGCCGCCCCTGCGCTGGCGCAGGATCCAACATTCTTCCGCATCGGGACCGGTGGCGCAGGCGGAACCTACTTCCCCATCGGCGGCACCATCGCCAACGGAATTTCTGCCCCTCCGGGATCTCGCCCGTGCGAAGAAGGTGGCCAATGTGGCGTCCCGGGCCTGATCGCAATCGCGCAATCCACGACAGCGTCGGTGTTCAACAATGCCGCAGTGCAGAATGGTGAGCTTGAGGCCGGTCTGGCCGCAGCCGATGTGACCCGTTCAATGTATCTGGGCGAAGGCAAGTTCGAGGGTAAACCTCATCCTAACCTTCGCATCGTAGCAAATCTGTTCCCCGAGGACCTGCATCTCGTGCTGCCCGCCGGTCAGACGATCAACGACCTGGGTGATCTGGAAGGCAAGCGCGTCGGTATCGCACAGGCTGGATCGGGTACGCAGGTTGCTGTTCTGCAGATGCTCGACGCCTGGGGTGTAAACCGCGACAATATGGATGAAGCCGAACTGAACAACAGTCAAAGCGCCGAGCGTTTGGCTGACGGTCAGTTAGACGCCTATTTCTACGCTGCGGGCTGGCCAGTTGCTGCGATGGTGCAACTGTCCTCGACCAAAGGCATGAACCTGCATTCGTTCAGCGATGAAGATCTGGCCAAGATCAACGAGATCATTCCGGCCTATATCCCTTCGGCCATTCCGGGTGGTGTCTATGAAGGCATAGACGCGGAAACCAAGACCCCTGCGGTCAGTGCTATGTTGGTCGTGTCCTCGGATCTGTCGGAAGATCTGGTCTATCAGCTGACCAAAGCCCTGTGGAACGACAACACCCGCAAGCTACTGGACAACGGCCATGCCAAGGGTAAGCAGATCACGCCCGATACCGCGCTGGATGGTGTAGAGGCATTGGGTGTTCCGCTGCATCCGGGTGCCGAGAAGTTCTACAAAGAGGCCGGACTTCTTCAGTAAACGTAACAGACTGAACTGTATCGTCGGTGCCCCTATGTGGGGCACCGCACACTGGAACTATGCGAAATCGGGAGGCCATCATGTCCGAGACCCAGAAACTTGATGACCACGAATTGACAGCCGAGGAACTAGCGGCCATCGAGGAACAGTTCGATGAAGGTGCCGCCGTCCGGCAGGTGACGCCCACCGCTGGAAAAGTTCTCCGTGTTGTGGCCCTGATTTTAGCGTTCTACGAATTCTTCACGGCCGGATTCGGCCTGCCCGCAGACCACTGGCACATGGGCATCTATCTCGCCCTGCTGTTCATTCTGGTCTACGCCACAATCCCGATTGTCGGGGCCAAAAGCCTATATGCACTTAAGGTCAGCCGGTTCCGCATCGGTAACATCCCGCTCTATGATCTGGTTTTCATGGCGCTTGGCATCATTGCCGCGCTTTACGTCGGCGTTGCCTGGCGCGGCATTCCGTTCCTTGGGATTGAGGAACAAACGTTCCGGATGGGCAACCCCAACAACTATGATGTATTTCTGGGCGTCGTCATCATCCTTTTGGTGCTGGACATTGCGCGGCGCACGCTGGGCTGGGTACTGCCCCTTATCATCTGTGTTTTCATCTCATACGCCCTGCTGGGGCCGTATTTCCCCGGCCTGCTGCAGCATCCAGGCGTGAATTTCAAAACCTTCGTCTCGTCGATGTATTTCCCGCAGGAAGGTATCTACGGCGTCACGCTCTGGGTGGTTTCGACCATCGTATTCCACTTTGTTTTGTTTGGGGTCATCGCTCAGCGCACCGGTCTGGGGCAGCTGTTCATCGACAACGCGACTATACTTGCGGGCCGTTATACTGGCGGTCCGGCAAAGGTATCAGTGGTGTCCTCGGCTTTCTTTGGCACGATCTCGGGCTCATCGGTGGCCAACACCGTATCGACCGGAGCATTGACTATCCCCAATATGAAGCGCCTCGGATACCCTGGCCATTTTGCGGGCGGGGTTGAGGCTGCGTCTTCTGCTGGTGGCCAAATCACTCCGCCGATCATGGGCGCTGCAGCCTTCATCATGGCCGAGTTCCTTGAGGTTCCGTACACCACCATTGTGATCGCAGCGATCTTCCCGGCAATTCTGCACTATGTCGGCGTCTTCGCTGTGGTGCACTTGATGGCACGCAAGCTGAACCTGAAGGGCCTGGCGAAAGAGCAACTGCCGCAACTCAAAGCCGTCTGGGCGGAAGGCTGGGCCAATATCATGCCACTGATCGGCCTGCTGGTGGTGCTGTTTACGGGCTACACGCCGTTCATGTCCGCTTTCTGCGGTATTTCTCTGGCGGTTATCGCGGGCATGTCGCGGATCAAGCAGCCGCCAACGCTGGTCTATGCCGCGGCTTTCCTGGCTTTTGTGCTCTGGAAATTCTCGGATGGCGGGTTCGACCTGACGATGACCGCAATCCTCTGTGGCCTGTCGGTTATTGCCACGCTGAATCCACAGAAACGGATTGAAGTGCCCGAGATGCTGCAAGCGGTCGAACTGGGCGTGAAGTACTCGCTGGCCGTTGGTGCCGCAGCGGCTGCGGTTGGCATCGTGGTCGGAGTGATCAACACCACTGGCATCGGCTTTCGCATTGGCTTCATGGTGACACAGGGCGCGGGCAATCTGGCGTCAGATATCTACAACATGATCTCTTTCGGCAGCTTCCAGCTGTTTGCCATGGAAGACCTGCAGCTATTCATCTCACTGGTCTTCATCGCCATCGTCTGTATCCTGATGGGCGCGGGTATCCCGACCACAGCGCTGTACATCATGCTGGTCTCGGTGGCACAGCCTGCACTGGCGCAGCTTGGCGTGCCGCCCATCGCCAGCCACCTGTTCGTGCTCTATTACGGCGTGGTGTCCGAGATCACGCCACCGGTCTGTACGTCAGCCTACGCGGCTGCTGCAATTGCCAACTCGAATCCGTTCCGCACTGGCCTGTCGGCATTCACTCTTGGATTGGGCAAGGTGATTGCGCCGATGGCTTTCGTATATGCGCCAGTTCTGCTGTTCGTATCCTCAACCGGCTTCAATTTCTGGGAGTTCACTTACACCGCCGCCAGCTGTATCGCCGGGGTCATCGCCCTATCGGCTGCGGTTGTGGGCTACTGGCTGAAACCGATGAATGTTGCGGCGCGGATTCTGATGGCCCTTGCGGGGATTATCTTTGTCGCGCCCAGCCTGACGGCAGATTTGATCGCGCTGGCCGTGGCCTCGCCCGTCATCGTCACCCAGTTGATCGCGCGCAGCCGCAGCCAATCTCCGGCCTGAATTGATGACAGAACAAGTGACCATCATCGGCGCAGGGATCGTCGGCATCTGTTGCGCTTTGTCGCTGCAGGAACGGGGCATTCAGGTTCGGCTGATCGATCGAGGTGAGCCGGGTCAGGAAACCTCGTTCGGGAATGCTGGTGTGGTTTCGCCTTGGTCGATCATTCCGCAAGCAATGCCCGGTATCTGGAAAATGCTGCCCAAAATGCTGCTTGACCCAAAGAGCGCGCTGTCAGTTAGGCCCAGCTTCTGGCCCAAAATGATTCCTTGGGGGTTACGATTTCTCGGAAACTCAGGAGAAAAAACTGTTCGCGAAGTCTCGGACGCGATGGAGGTTCTTTGTCGCCCCTCCGTCGATCTGTACCGGCGTCATTTACATGGTACCGGGCACGAGAACCTGATCACCGATAGCTATTACATCCACGCCTTTCGCCGACCAGAACAGGCTGATCTGGACGGGCTTGGATATCTTATCCGCCGAGAAAAAGGCGGCGATCTGGAACGCGTCGACGGTGACGAACTGCGCCGATTGGAGCCCGCTATGTCCGAAGCGTTCAAAGGTGCGATTGTGATCAAAGGGCAAGCGCGTGTAACCGCTCCGGGACGCGTGGGAGCGGTTTTGGCCGAAAAGGCGCAAGTGCAAGGTGCTGAAATTGTGCAAACCGAAGTCACCAAGCTTACCCCCGCAGAAGAGGGTGGTTGGCAGATTGCAACTGCGCAGGATACGCTAACCGCCAGCCATGTTGTTCTTGCGGCAGGCGTATGGTCTGCCGACCTGTTGAAACCATTGGGATTGCCTATGCCTCTCGTGGCCGAAAGGGGCTATCATGTCGAATTCCCAACCCCTGCGGTCGAACTGAACAACTCGGTCATGGATGTGGATGCAAAGGTGGTCGCAAGTTCGATGCTTGGGGGGCTTAGGGTCGCCGGTACGGCTGAATTCGGCAGCGCCGATGCACCCGCTGACCCACGGAAGAAGCAAATCCTGTCCCAACAGGCCAAGGCCATGATGCCCGAGCTTGATACAGGTGAGGCGCGGTTTTGGATGGGTCGGCGCCCGTCATTCCCGGACAGCTTGCCCGCAATCGGGCAAGTAAAAGACCAAGAGGGACTCTATGCAGCGTTCGGGCATTCTCATTACGGGCTGATGATGGCCCCGAAAACCGGCGAGCTAGTTGCGGATATCGTCTCGGATCGCATCCCGAATATCGATCTAGCACCGTATACACCAACCCGGTTTTGAACTTTCAAATCAAAAAAGGACCTGAAGACAATGCCAATTTATCAAGGCGGCCAGAATATCTGCGGGGCCTCAATCGGTGTGCTTTGCCTTGAAAGCTATTTCCCAAAGCCACCGGGCCATATCAAGAATCCGTCCAGCCTGCCATTTCCGGTTCTGTATGAAATGATCGACGGGGTGACTGTCCCGACACTTCTGAACAACCCTACGCCGGAATTGCTTGAACCCTTCATCGAAGGTGCCAAACGGCTTGAGGCCGAAGGCGTGCGCGCCATTACCGGCAGCTGTGGCTTTCTTGCGCTGTTTCAAAAAGAACTGGCTGCAGCGGTTTCAGTTCCGGTGTTTGCTTCCAGCCTGATCCAGGTGCCGCTGGCTTATCACATGACCGGCGCGAACGCTCCGGTGGGTGTTTTGACTGCAGACGCGTCTGCTTTGACCGCCCAGCATTTTGAAGGCGTCGGTGCCGCCAGTGTTCCGGTGGCGGTGAAGGGACTGGAGGACACTAGTGAATTTGCAGAAGTGATCTTGCGGAATACCCGCACCCGTATGGACACAGACCTGATCGAGGCCGAGGTCCTGAACGCAGCCCGTAGCCTGATGCTTGCGGCCCCTGATATCCGCTCACTGGTTTTGGAGTGTACAGACCTGCCGCCCTACGCATCGCGCCTTCAGGAAGAACTGCGCCTACCCGTGTATGATCTGACGACACTTGCGCAAATGGCACATTCCGTAGCGGCCCGCGAGCTATACTCTGGATTGATGCCCTGGCAGCGTTAGTGCGTGCCAATCAATTCGAATGAAGGAATGACATGGACCATGGCCGTAACCTCAGGATATCTGAGGTCTTGCAACAATGCCAAAGCTGCAGGAGTGCTATGTGACCATTGATCTGTCTATTTTGATGGCCACCATTTGCCTCGGGGCAATGCTGCAGGTTGGCGTGGGCATCGGTTTCAGTATCATCGCGGGTCCCCCGATGATGATCCTGCTCGGCACCTCGACGGCAGTTCCCATATTGCTGTTGCTGAATACCCTTGTGTCAGTAGTCGCGACGGATCGTCATGTATTGAAGAACAACAAGCCACTCATTCTTAATGCTATCATCGCATGTTGTGTCGGTGTAGTTGCCGGTCTTACTGTTTATCCGTTGTTGAACGAGGCGTTTGTTCTGGCCTTGACGGCCTGCTTGTTGTTGATCGGCTTAATCACCACCCTGCTTCCCTTGCGCGGCACAATCGGGCGTTTTGGGTTTTCAGCCATTACAGGACTGTCCGGGCTTGCAACCGTCTGGGCGGCAACACCGGGCCCACTTATGGTGTTTGGTTTGATCGCAAAGGGCCGCTCAGCCAAAGAGGTGGCCAAGCTGGTGCAACCCATCGCGCTGGTGGCTTATGGCATTGCATTCCTGTTGCACAGCCTGTCCGAAACGCAGGCCATCACATACGGGCCGCAACTGCTCGGCTTTGTCATAATCACGCTGGTAGGCAGCCTGCTTGGACGGGCAGGGGGCCCTTACTTGCCGCAGTCGGTCGTCATAGCCGCGATCCGCGTGGTTTCTTTCATCGCTTGCTGTGTCCTGTTCCAGCGCGCCTATATGATTGCATAATCCCGGGAGGTACACGATGCAACGAAACGACAATCTGGAGAGATTTCCTCGCGCCCGGCTTATGTCGGGCCCGACACCTCTGGAACTTTTGGACAGGTTGTCAGCGGAATTGGGGATCGATCTCTGGCTCAAGCGCGATGATCTGACAGAGCTTGTGTTTGGCGGCAATAAAACACGGCAGCTCGAATTCTACCTCGGCGATGCACAGCAACAAGGTGCCGATACCATTCTAATCACCGGTGCTGTTCAGTCCAATTTTGTCCGATCTGCAGCTGCGGCGGCCGCTAAGCTGGGCATGCAATCCGTGCTTCAATTAGAAGAGCGTGTCCCAAATATGGACGAAGAGTATTACAGGTCCGGGAACGTATTTTTGGCACAGATTCTGGGTGCCGAGCATATGAGCTATCCCGAGGGCGAAGACGAAGCCGGGGCCGACGCGGCATTGCACGCGCGTGCTGACGAATTGAAGGCCCAAGGCCGCACGCCATACGTCATTCATCTGGGCTTGAATCATCCACCTCTTGGGGCGTTGGGCTATGTCGTTGGCGGACAGGAATTGTGCGCCCAGATGCCCAATTTCGATGCGGTGGTTGTGCCGTCAGGCAGTGGTGCTACGCATGGCGGTTTGCTGACCGGTCTAGCACTGGAAGGCAGCACGGCCCCGGTATTTGGAATATGCGTGCGTAGAGATCGCAAGAAGCAACACGCCCGCATGATGATCGTTCTACAGAAACTTGCAAACTTGCTGGATGTTGATGCCGCTCTATTGCAGGCGCGGATCGATGTCTATGACGATGCATTGCCGCCAGGTTACGGCAAAGTGAACGCAAGAACGCGTGCCGCACTGGAAAAAATGGCACGGACCGAAGGGGTTTTCCTCGACCCGGTTTATTCCGCCAAGACATTCGCCGGTTTGATGCATCTGGTTGAAAGCCAGAAGATTAAACCGGGTCAGAAGGTCATTCTGCTGCACACCGGCGGGCTGCCGGCCCTTTTTGGATATCAAAATGAACTGGCGGACAATCTGACTTGAAGGAAACTCGGCCTCGGAATGCCGGCTTCTGATCTATGGCTCCCATTGGCATTTCAACGCGTGTGCCGTGGGCAGCTCAAATCACTGCTAAATTCAACAATGAGAAAGTACAAGTTATGACAATCACCCGCATCGAAACCGGTCAGCGCATGAGCCGGATCGTCAAACACAACGGCGTTGCCTACCTGTGCGGTCAGACTTCGGACGCGCCGACCGTGGCAGATCAGACGCAGGACATTCTGGCCAAGGTTGAGGATCTTTTGCAAAAGGCAGGCAGCGACAAGACCCGCATCCTAAAATGCGAAATCTGGTTGGCGGATATGGCAGACTTTGCCGAGATGAATGCCGTTTGGGACGCTTGGGTGCCCGAAGGCCACGCGCCCGCCCGCGCCTGCGGAGAATCCAAGCTCGCCCGTGATGTATTGAAGGTCGAAATGATCGTGACGGCAGCTTACGACTGAGCGGCGGCTGATTGCGGTTAATAGGGTCTGGACCTTTGCAAGTCCAATCCCTCGGAGATTGAGCTATTCACGGTCCAGAAAACACCCTAGGTCTTCGCGTCTGCGTTTGCGTGCCCACATTTGCGTCTCTGAAAGCGATTGCTGACGGGAGATGACTGGCGATGCGTTAGTTTCGCTGTTTCACCATCAACTGGCATGTAATGCGCGCCCGTTGGGTTCTTATCGATTGCCCAAAGTCACTGTCGTGGATATTTCCACGAACACAGTCTTATCGTCATCGCATGGCGGGACCGAGTCCGCGCCACCTGAGTGCACAAGGTAACCCCAGGTATCAGGTTCGTTTTTCTTGACGTCCCTAGCAAGCTGCCGGAGTGCAGCAATACCTTCGGACCGGGTTTCTGGGTTCAGATACCAAATCGCAATCGTGGTTAGCATTTCCTCGCTCCTTTCATGGGTTGGACCGATCGTCTAAATGCGGGTCCAACGGTTTGGTTGCCGCTCAATATTGGCAACGTCACCGGCGGAACGGGTCGCTAATCCTGGGCATTTGTTGAGTTCAATTCTTCACTTACTGCGCAGGTCTTTGGCCACCTTGAACCGGTGACACGGTTCCGCCGAAAAATAGTCTTTAGCAAGTATCCAAGCGGTGAAGGTTATGCATCCAGCTGCAAGTCGGCCGCACGTGGAAGAATGCGCCCGACCTCACCGCCACCGAGGCTGTGTTTGACCTGCGTGTATATCATAAAGACGGGCGTAAATCCTGAATTTATGTTGCGACCACGCCTTCTGCGACCCATTCGTCGAACTGGGCCAATACATGATCGCAAAACGCGGCATCGTTGATATGTGCGTCTATTTCGGTCATAGGAACGCGCCCGGGCATGACTTTACGGGCCTCATCCATCATCTCGGCCAGGGCTTCGGGATTATACGCCTCTTCACCCTCCTTGTCCCAGGCTTCGACCCCGTGAACGGGCAGAAAAAAGTGAACCGGGCCAGTTGAGGCCTCCAATCGGTTGGTAAGCTCCCGCACCCATGCACGGCGTTCATCGCCATTGAAGACCGAGCTTTTTATCAGGCGATTATGTTCATGGAATGGGCGGTCGGCATACTGGTCAGGGATGTCCTGCCATCCGGCAAAATCCAAAAGATCCAACGCACCCGGTGCAACCAGTTGTGGCGTGCCGACACGCCCGGCATTTGTCACGCGATCCTCACCGCTGGAGACCACGGAACCCGCCATCAGGTTCCCGAATTCCTGCATGCAGAAGTCCATGACGCAGGCAAACGCCCCTTCACCCGCCAGTTTTTCGAATGCCATGCCGCCCATTCCGGTGGAATGAAAAACGGCAACCTCGAACCCGCGCTCTTCCAGCGCTGGTTTGAGCGTTTTCATGTAGCGCAAACACGAGGATCCAAGACTGGTCATCCCGATCAGCGGTTTGCTGCGATCCGGTATTGTGGCAGCCTTTGTGGCACCAACAACAGCGCCGGCCGCTTGCGCAAGCGAAGACTGGCAGATCGAATTCATACCATAGAGCCCCCCGGCCCACAGGATCATCTGAATGTCCGGAGCCAGTCGGTGCGGCGGGATCAGCGGAGAAAAACTGACGGTCGACACGATGTATTTAGGCACCCCCATGGGCAAGGCCTGAGCACAGTCCAGGGCCAGATCGGTGCCCATAGTGCCCCCGGTCGCCAGCATCCCGTCAAATCGCCCATCCGCATAGGCTTGGGTAACGGCCTTTGAGGCACCGTCTGACATCACGCGAAAGGCCCTGTTCTCATCCCCTTGTGCGATGACATCTTCGATGGTCATTCCAGCCGCTTGGGCGATGTCGTGCTTGGAGATATCGGTTGGCTCCAAAGGGTCGCCCAATACAGAGACATCCAACGTCAATACATCCGCGCCTTGCGCCTTGATCGCCTGTTCGATGAACCGCATCTCGGGTTCTTTCGTGTCGTAGGTCCCAATCAGCAGGATTGTCTTTGTGGTCATTGGTTCCTCCTATTCATGCGACCTATGGGCCCCAGACAAAGCGGTGAAGACATGTCGTACAGACACCCCGCAGTCAGAGCTTTATCCAGGCGGTTTTCAATTCAAAGTACTTCTCAAGCGCGTGCAAAGATTTGTCATGCCCGTTCCCGGATTGACCCACGCCCCCAAGCGGAACGGTCAGGTCCGAGCCGCCATAGGTGTTCACATGCATGACCCCGGTCCGCACTTCGGCCACCATGCGATGCGCGCGACTGAGGTTCGAAGTCCAGACTGCGCCTGCGAGCCCATAGACTGTGGCATTGGCAAGCCGGATCGCCTCGGCTTCGTCATTGAACGGGGTCACGGCCAAGACTGGGCCGAAGACTTCGGTCTGAAACAGATGATCCGTTTCTTTGACACCTGCCATGACAGTGGGGGACATGTAGTACCCGCCGGTTTCGGTCAGAATGCGGTCACCGCCTGTGCGGAGTTCAGCCCCCTCTGACTCGGCTGTTGAGACAAAATCCAGGTTGACCTCCAGCTCTGAAAGGCTGTGCACTGCACCGATCTGGCTGTTCAGGTCCAACGGATCACCAACACGAAGGGCTGCGGCGTGGCGCGTGATCTCGGCCACAAAATCCTCGTAGATGTCCTGCTGCACCAGCAGGCGCGAGCCCGCGATACAGATCTGACCGGAATTGCGGAAGATCCCCGCGGCCGAAACTTTGGCAGCTTCCGCCAAATCAGGCGCGTCAGCGAAAACAATATTCGGAGACTTGCCACCCAATTCCAGATAGCAGCGTTTCAAATTGGACCGCGCCGAGTATTCCAGCAGTCGCCGACCTGTCGCGCCCGATCCCGTAAAGACCATGATGTCCACATCCATCGACAAGGCCAAAGCTTCGCCCGCGACCGAACCACGCCCGGTCACAACGTTGAAGACGCCATCCGGAACTCCGGCTTCGGCAGCCAGCTCAGCGATTTTAAGCAGGCTGAGCGATGCGCTTTCTGCAGGCTTCAAGACGATGGAGTTGCCCGCCGCAAGGGCAGGGGCGATTTTCCAACTGCCGATCATCAACGGGAAATTCCAAGGCACAATCGCCCCGACAACTCCGACAGGCGCATGATGTACGAGGCCAAGAACATCGTGGCTCGTCGGGGCAATCTGCCCGTAAATCTTGTCGATGGCTTCGGCATAGTAGCGGAAAGTGGCCGCAGCCGAGAGCGCCTCGGCCTTATAGGCCATATTGATCTCGGTTCCGTTGTCGCGTACGCCCAGCACCGCGATCTCAAGCGCACGGGATTCGATCAGATCCGCCAGTTTCAGCAGAACCTTCTTGCGTCCTGCAGGGGCCATGCGCGACCACCGGCCATCCTCAAACGCGGTCCGCGCGGCGCGCACCGCTGCATTCACATCCGCCGGGCTGCCCTCGGCGATTTGAGCGAGAGGCTGGCCGTCGATGGGCGACAGCACCTCATGCTGGGCGCCAGTTTCACCGGCACGGAAATCGCCATTGATAAAGTGTCCGCGTGTGGCAATCTCCTGCACGCGCAAGGCATTGATGGAAGACTGTTCCATGAAAGCTATCCTTGTTGGTTCGGGTGGTCGGAATCCACGGCTGGGACATGGGGTTCGGGGCGCAGCTTGTTTTTGAACTCGTAGTACAGTGTGCGGAAATGCAGGATCAGGATCAGCACGATCAGGCAGAACAGGATGGCTGCGATGGGCCGGTCGATGAAGTCCAGTGGCGTCTTGACCCGTGCCATTGCGCTGCGAAGCTTGGTTTCCATGATTCCGCCCAATACCATGCCCAGGATGATCGGGACGATCGGCAGATCAAGCCGTTTGAGGATTAGGCCAAAGACACCAAACCCAGCAGCGATCGCGCAATCGGTGATCGAGTTGCGTAAACTATAAACCCCGACAAAGGCTAAGATCAGGATCATCACACCCAGGAAGCGTGTGGGAATCTGAATGATCTTTAACAACAGGTTTGTCGAAAACAGCAGAAAGACCAGAACGATCACATTCAGCAGGATCAGTGCCATATATAGGGCCATGACGAAATCCATCTGGTTCTCAAACAGTTGCGGGCCGGGGATCACGTTGTGAACATAGAAGACCGACAGCATCATCGCCGTAAGCGCTTCGCCGGGTATACCGAGGGCGAGTAGGGGGATCATCGCTGCCCCCGGCACGGCGTTGTTCGCGGCTTCGGATGCCACCAACCCTTCGGGCGAGCCATCGCCGAATTTGTCGGGATTTTTCGAGCTTTTCTGAGCATAGGTGTAGGACAGAAACTGCGAAGTGAACTCACCTGTTCCCGGCACCATGCCCATAAATACCCCGATGCTTGAAGAAACGGTAGCGATCCGTTTCAGGCCCAACAGTTCCTTCAATCCGGCAAAGATATTACCGCTGACGTGAGTGTCTTCTGGTGCATGGTTCTTTTCCAACAGCAAAAGAAATGCCTGGCTGAGCGCAAACAGACCCAGCACAACCACGATCAGGTCAACGCCTGACGCCAGCCAGCTTTGATCGAAAGTGTAGCGGCGCGTATATTTGACGGGCTCCAGTCCGACCGTGTTCAAAAAGACGCCAAAGGCAGCAAGCATACCTGCTGCAAAGATCTGTCCTCGATGGGCTAAAACGACCAGAACAATACCTAGCAACGCGGCCAGAAAAATCTCTCGGCTGCCAAAATGCGGGGCGATCATGGCCAACACGGGCGAGAGCACCATAAGGCAGATGATCGCAAAGACACCTCCGAAGAATGAGGCTGAATAGGCCAGCGATAACGCCCTGTGGCCTTGGCCGCGCTTGGTCATGGGATAGCCATCATAGGTAGTCAGCGCATTGACCGCTGTTCCCGGCGTGTTGATCAGGATGGCCGGGATCGCGCCGCCATACATGGATGATCCGTAAATCCCCAACAACAAGGTCAGACCGACGATGGGCTCAAAGGCAAAGGTTGCGGGCAACAGGATGGCGATGGCAACGGCAGCGCCCACACCGGGCAGCGCGCCGATGATGACACCACCGATCGAGCCGATGAACAAGGCCACGATGACCTGCCATTGCAGCAGGATTGAAACACCGGACAGAAGGGTATCCATACGTGCCTCCCTACAAATATGTCAGCGCAAAGGCGCGGATCGAGTCGGGAAGGTATTCATAGACAGCCCCTGCCGGGATTTTGACTTGCAGAAACGCTCGGAACACGATGGTGACGACGAAGCCGAACAGGGCTGCGATGCCGATCGCGCCCGAGCCTCGAAACCCTGAACGCAGGGTCAGAAACACCGCGAACAACATGGTGGACGGCAGATAGCCAAGCTGTGGCACCAGTAGGACATAAATCAGGAAATAAGCCACATATTCCAGAGACCGGACCCAAAACCCGACCTCGGCCCAACGACCATCGATCCGATCGGATAAGGCAGAGCTGAGCCAATGCAAAAAGCTGAACAAGACCATGCACCACACGGCAACGGTGGGCCACAGACCGGGTTGAGCAAACCATTTGGTCCGCTTGACGACCTGCGTCTGCTCCCCAAGCTGAGACAGTAGAAACACCGAGAAAGCCAGGAACAATACGGCAAACACAATATCACCCGGACGGCGATACCGTTTGAACATGTCCTGAAGCGTTCTTGCGATCATTTCATCCTCCCAGCCCTATGAAGAAGGCGCGGAAATCACTGCCCGCGCCTCGATCCGGGGTGTTACTCGCCTAGAATCTCTTCTATTTTGGCGAATGACGCTTTATCTTGCTCGATCTGGGCATTCGAAGCATTGGGATCCTGCCAATAGATCAGCGCACCGGTTTCTTCGGCAAGCTTTTTAGCCTTGTCCGATTGCAGTGCTTTTTGGGCTGCGGCGGTGATTTTTTCGCGAGCCTCGGGCGGCGTGTCTTTGTGAACAAACAGTCCGTTCCACAGCGCCAATGGCAGGTCTGGGTTAAGCTCAACCACTGTCGGCGTATCCGGTACCAGAGCGATCCGGTCGCCGCCGATGCTGGCCAGCACGTTCACTTCATCCAGACAGGGCAGAATAAGCTGGAGCGTGGTGTTGATGACATCAACGTCACCGGACGCCAAGGTGTTGCAGTCCAGCGCATCGAACGCGGCTTCGCTGGCAAAGTCGAAACCGCTGCTGACAGCGGCGGCAAAAGTAACCTGCGTGGGTGGCAGAACCGAGCCAAAGTGGCCGAGTGCCACGTCGTTTGACTTGCCGTGTTCCACCAACTCATCCCAGCTTTGGAACGGGGCGTCTTTGCTCGACGCGATTACGAACGGGTAGGTCAGGAAGATGCCGATCGGTTCAAACGGGTTCGGGTTCAATTCAGGAATACCAATCTCGGGCCCGATGACCGGAACACCAATCACAAACGACCCGATCGTATAGCCATCCGCCGGTGCTGTGGCGACTTCGACTGCGCCGGGGAAAGGACCACCACCGCCGCCGGGCTTGTTCACAACAGCTGCCGGTACCCCGTACATCGCCTGAAATTCATCTGCGATCATTCTGGTCAGGACATCTTCAAGATCACCCGGAGGCCAAGGAACCACAAAGGATACCGGCTTTTCGGGGTATTCTGCCAAAGCGGCCGTTGCCGAGGCGGCCATCACGGCTGCCGCAATAAACTTTTTCATTTACACCTCCCAGTGTATGGTTCATTATTTGAACCGAGTTAACAATAATAATCTTGCTTTGTTAAGTTCATTCTGTCAAGGATAACATCAACGGAAGGAGGCAAAACACATGGGTGCCGCACTTAATGCGCTAAAAATGCTGGACTTATTCTCAAACACGATGGCCGAAATCGGCCTGAGTCAGGCCGCGCGCCTGTCAGGATTGAACAAGGCGACAGCCCTGCGTCACCTACGAGCGCTTGAAGAATTCGGGTTGATCGAACAAAACCCGCAGTCAAAGACCTATACCATCGGACCAGCTGCGCTGCGGCTTGCGGCACTGCGCGAGATTGCCAAACCCGGCCTTGAAGGCGCGCGCCAAAAAATGCACTTGGCCATGCAGGAGGTTGGCGAAAGCCTGCACCTAACGCTGCTGGAACAGGGCAGCCTGCAAACCGCCATCGTGGTTGAGACAACCAAGCACAGCGTTCGCGTCAGCCTTGATCCAAGCGAGATCATCCCGGTCAACGCGACTGCGGCGGGTCTATGTATGCTCAGCTTTGGCCCACCTTTCCTGCTGGATCGTCTGGATCAGGAAGCGCAGGTACGTTTCACCGAATCCACCCTGACAGACCCGGATCTGATCAAGGAAAAAGTTGCCCTGATCCAGCGGGCTGGCTGGGCCAACAGCAACGGCAGCTACGAAGAAGGTGTTTTTGGTTTTGCAACGCCAATCTTCGGCATCGATCAAATCGCCCTTGGAACCATTTCGATCGCCGTGCCCGAGATTAGAGCCACTTATGAGCGCCTGCCCTTGATCCTGAAATCACTTCAATCCCTCTCGCGCGATCTGACCGCAAATTTCGGCGGCCAAATGCCCGAGGCCTTTCCAACCGAGTTCCACCCATAAGCGAAAGTGGACAACCCCCGGAGAACCGCAACATGAAAGACTCCAACTTTCTTAAGGAGAACAACGCCCGCCATTTCTGGCATCCGATGGCGCACCCGGCCGACAGCCGGAACAACCCTCCGACCATTCTGACCGGCGGGGAAGGGGTTAGCATCATCGATGTGGATGGGCACAAGGCCATCGACGCCGTGGGTGGCCTTTGGAACGTTAATCTGGGCTATTCCTGCGATCCGGTGAAACAGGCGATCACTGATCAACTAAATGCGCTGCCGTATTATTCGACCTTCCGGGGTACGAGCAACGACAAGGCGATCGAGCTGTCTTACGAGTTGGCACAGTTCTTTGCTCCTGATGGGCTGACACGCGCCTTTTTCACCTCGGGCGGATCGGATTCGGTGGAAATCGCACTTAAGCTGGCGCGCCAGTATCACAAAGTTCGGGGTGAGGCCGGTCGCACCAAGTTCATCAGTCTCAAACAGGGATACCACGGCACCCATTTCGCTGCCGCTTCGGTTAATGGCAATCAGAAGTTCCGCGCCGTGTATGAACCCATGATGCCAGGCTGTTTTCATGTGCCTGCGCCTTGGACCTATCGCAACCCGTTTGACGAAACCGACCCTGAACGCCTGGCTCAGCTTTGCGTCAAAGCGCTTGAAGCCGAGATTGCGTTCCAGGGGTCCAACACGGTTGCCGCCTTCATCATGGAGCCGATTTTGGGCGCAGGCGGCGTAATTCCGCCGCACAAAAGCTTTATGCCCATGGTGCGTGAGGTTTGTTCGAAGAACGGTATTCTGCTGATTTCAGACGAAATCATCACGGCGTTTGGTCGAACCGGTAGTGAAAGCGGAGCGAGACATTGGGGCGTCCAGCCTGACATTATGACGACGGCCAAGGCGATCACCAATGGCTATTTCCCGTTTGGCGCCGCGATGATCTCGGGGGCAGTTGCCGAGGTATTTGAAAATGATACAACCGGCTTGGCATCCGTTGATCAGGGATACACCTATTCTGGTCACCCCGTCGGCGCGGCGGCGGCACTGGCAGCTCTTTCGGAAATCAATCGTCTGCGGATTTGGGAAAACGCTGCAGCACGCGGGGATGAGCTGTTCGAGGGCTTGAAGAAACTGGCTGAAAAGCACGAGGTGATCGGTGACGTCCGAGGGGGCGAGGGCCTTATGTGCGCGCTGGAACTGGTCTCGGACCGCGCAACCAAAGCACCGATTGCCAAACAACTGCCAATACAGGTGCAAAAGGCAGCTTATGAGGATGGTGTGATGGTGCGCGTATCTGGCAACAACATCATCATTTCCCCACCTCTGATTGTCACATCCGACGATGTTGCCAAGATCCTGTCAGCGCTGGATACAGGATTGTCGAGTTTGTAGTCGTCGCGCAGACCCCGCTTGCCAACTGGCGGGGTCAAACCTTAACAGCCTGCAGCTCTTCAAGTAGGTCCAGTAGCTCATCAAGCTTCTCTCGCCCCATCTGCGCCTCAATACTATTTGAAATGGCCAATGACGCTTGAAGGTTGTCTTTCAAAATCTGCCGACCCGCATCTGTAATCATCACCATCGTCCGCCTTTTATCCTGGCTGTCCTGACGACGTGTGACCTGCCCATCGGCTTCCATGCTGCGCAATATTCGCGTCAGGCTGGGCAGCAACAGACAAGCTTCTTTGGCGATAGCGCTTTGCTCGACCTCGCCAAGCTCATCCAGTACGCGCAGGACGCGCCATTTTTGCTCGGATATCTGGATGTCCTGCAGCATGTCCCTGATGGGGGCCATGATCGTTTCGCGGGCGCGCAATAATGCAATAGGAAGCGACCTTGAGGTGCTCTTGGTATGGCTTTGAGTGTTCATACCGCCTTCTAGTGTGCTGCCCTAGGAAATGCAAAGATTAACAACGCAACTTCTTGACGACATAATCTTATAATGCTAAACATGTTAATTAATAACGGAGGAATCATGCCGCATTTTCACGTCGAATATTCCGGGAATCTGGAAGACAGGATCGACATGGGCGGTCTGTGCGATTGCATCCGTGCAACGGCCGCTGAGGTTGACACCTTTCCGCTAGCAGGCATTCGCGTCCGAGCGATCCGTGTTGATCACTATGCCATCGCAGACGGAAATCCAAAGCATGGGTTCATCGATATCTCGATCCGGCTGCGGGCCGGTCGTTCGCAGGCCATCAAGAAGGACGCAACGCAGCGCATCTTCGAGGCGGCCCGAACCTATCTGGAATCCGCCATGAGGCAGCATTCCATCTCGCTGTCGCTTGAGATGCGCGACATCGATCCCGACCTCTCCCCCAAAACCGGCACGATCCGCGACCATCTGGAGGCCTGACCATGAGTGACCTGCACAAGAATATTGAACGGCTTGATGGCTTCCTTGCCCGTTTCAAGAAGACCGGGATCAAGAACCGGATCGCAGGAGAAGATCAAGATGGGTCAGCAGGGGTGTTTCAGTCGATCTCTCCGGTGGATAAATCGGTGATCTGCGACGTCGCCCATGGCACTGCAGAAGATATCGATACAGCAGCACAGGCCGCGCATAATGCCTTTGCAGACTGGCGCGACATGCCCGCTACGGAGCGCCGCGGGATATTGCTTAAAGTTGCAGATGGCATTGAGGCAAGAGCCGAAGAGATCGCGCTGTGCGAATGCTGGGATACCGGCCAGACCCTGCGCTTTATGTCCAAAGCCGCCCTGCGAGGGGCTGAGAATTTTCGCTATTTTGCCGATCAGGTGGTTCAGGCGCGGGATGGTCAACACCTGAAATCACCGACACTGATGAACATAACCACCCGCGTCCCAATCGGGCCCGTTGGTGTCATCACGCCGTGGAACACCCCGTTCATGCTGTCGACATGGAAGATCGCTCCGGCACTGGCCGCTGGCTGTACGGTCGTCCACAAACCGGCTGAAGATTCACCGCTGTCTGCGCGGCTATTGGTAGAAATCGCGGAAGAAGCCGGTCTGCCCAAGGGTGTGCTGAACACTGTCAACGGTTTTGGTCCAGACGCAGGTAAGCGGCTGACCGAACATCCATTGATCAAAGCCATTGCCTTTGTCGGTGAAAGCCGTACGGGCAGCATCATTACCAAGCAAGGCGCAGATACGCTGAAACGGATGCATCTGGAGTTGGGCGGTAAGAACCCGGTCATCGTCTTTGACGACGCCGACATGGATCGCGCGCTGGATGCGGTGATCTTCATGATCTATTCGATCAACGGCGAACGTTGCACGTCTTCTTCGCGGTTGCTGGTACAAGATACAATCAAGGAAGAGTTCGAAGCCAAGCTGATCGAGCGCGTGAACAATATCAAAGTCGGCCACCCGTTGGACCCTGCAACCGAGATTGGCCCGCTTGTAACGGAAGAGCATTACAACAAGGTCACTTCATACTTCGGCATCGCCAAGGAAGACGGCGCGACCGTCGCGGCCGGTGGCGTCAAGGTGGGCGAAGAGGGGTACTTCGTACGGCCCACCCTGTTTACCAACGCCAACAATCAAATGCGCATCGCACGCGAGGAAATCTTTGGCCCTGTCCTGACCGTGATCCCGTTCTCGACTGAGGAGGAGGCGCTGCATATCGCAAATGACACGCAATATGGTCTGACCGGCTATGTCTGGACCAACGATCTGACCCGCGCGTTACGTTTCACGGACAAGCTTGAGGCCGGAATGATCTGGGTGAACTCGGAAAACGTGCGCCATCTGCCCACACCGTTTGGCGGGGTCAAAGCATCCGGCATCGGGCGCGACGGCGGCGACTGGAGCTTTGAGTTCTACATGGAACAAAAGCATATCGGCTTTGCCACAGGCCAGCACAAGATCATGCAATTGGGCAAGCTATAGCGGCCCCTCAGACGACAATCGCGCGAAAAACCTTAACTCCAGGAGCAGACTATGGGAGAAATCGTTCTTGCCGCCAAAATGACCCATGTGCCGACACTGCTCATGTCTGAGCAGGAAGGCCCGGTTAAAGGCAAACGTCAGCCCGCCATTGATGGCCACCGCGAGATCGCGCGCCGTGCAAAAGCGCTGGGGGCGACCACGGTGATCATCTGCGACACGCATTGGGTGATCAATGCCGGGTTCCACATCAACGCCAATGAAAAATTCGAAGGTCTGTTCACGTCGAACGAGTTCCCGCAGTTCATCCAGGACCTGCCCTATTCCTATGAGGGCAATCCTGAAATGGGTGATGCCATCGCAAAGATCGCGTCGGACAAAGGCGTCTACACTTTAGCGCATCACTTGGACAGTCTCGAACTGGAATACGGTACGCTGGTCCCGATGCGCTTCATGAGCCGCGAGCATGATATGAAAGTCGTCTCAGTCGCGGCCTGGGCCACGGTGCATAGCCATGACGAAAGCCGGGTCATTGGTGAAGCCATCCGTGAAGCGGTTGAGGCCAGCAATGAAAAGGTGCTGTTGGTCGCGTCAGGCTCGTTGTCGCACAAGATCTGGGCGAACAAGGATTATGCCGCCAATAACGGCACTTTCACCATCAGCTCGGAATTCAACCGTCAGATGGACTTGCATGTGCTTGAGATGTGGAAGAACGGCGACCACGCCACGTTCCTGAAAATGCTGGGCGACTATGCCAATTTCTGCTGCGGCGAAGGCTCGATGCATGACACGTCGATGCTCTACGGAGCGCTGGGGTGGGATACCTATGACAAGAAATGCGAGATTGTGACTGAGTATTTCCCAAGCTCCGGCACCGGCCAGACAAACGTCATCTTCCCCGTATAACAGGAGGTTAAAATGCCCGTTCCAGCCCCCAACCTGTATCCCGACTTCAACACAATCCGGCTGAGCCATGTTTGCCTGAACGTCAGCGATTTGTCAGCTTCGCGTAAATTCTACTCAGAGGTTCTTGGCCTTCAGGTCTCGGACGAAAGCGACACGCACGTCTATTTGCGCGCGATGGAAGAACGTGGACACCACTGTGTGATCCTGCAGAAATCCGATCAGCCGGCGACTGTCGAGGTCATGGGCTTCAAAACATTCGACGAGGATGATTTGGATCGGGCCGAGGCGTATTTTATATCCAAAGGCCGACCGACCTCATGGGTTGATCGCCCCTATCAGGGCCGGACTCTGTTAACCTCGGACAATATGGGCATACCGCTGGAGTTCTATCACAAGATGGATCGCCTGGAGCCGATCCATCAGAAATACGCGCTCTATCGTGGTGTGAAACCGCTGCGGATCGATCACTTCAACTGCTTCTCGACCAATGTCGATGACAGTGTCGCATTCTACAGTGATTTCGGGTTCCGCGTGACCGAGTATACGGAAGACGAAGACAGCAAGAAACTGTGGGCCGCGTGGATGCACCGCAAGGGTGGGGTGCATGATATGGCCTTCACCAATGGCAAAGGCCCACGGATGCACCACGTGGCCTTCTGGGTGCCAACACCGCTGAACATCATCGATTTGCTCGATCTAATGGCCACCACCGGCTATGTGGACAACATCGAACGCGGCCCGGGGCGACATGGTATTTCGAATGCTTTCTTCCTGTATATCCTCGATCCCGACGGACACCGGATTGAGATTTATTGCTCGGATTATCAGACCGTTGACCCCGATCTGGAGCCGATCAAATGGGACCTGAAGGACCCGCAGCGTCAGACGCTCTGGGGCGCTCCGGCGCCGCGCAGTTGGTTTGAACACGGCACATCCTTTGTCGGTGTGGATGTAAACGAGCCAGACCTATCTGCGTCTCCCATCATCGCACCGTAAGCAAAGTATGCTTGATCTAAAACATCTTAGTATGGGCGGGTTCCATAACGCCGAGGAGGCCTGATGCGCATTGCAACCTACACTGCCAACGGTGAAACATTTTTTGGTGCGATCACTGATGAAGGCGCGGTCGCACTAAACAGCGAATTTGCCGAGTTCAAAAGCCTCTACGAGGTTGTCGCCGCTGGTGCGTTTGGCCAATTGGCCGAGGCTGCCGAAGGAAAGCCGGTAACCCATACGGATTTTACCTTTGAGATGGTGATGCCGGATGTCCGTCGCATTCTGTGCGTTGGTGTGAACTTTCCAGATCGCAACGCGGAATACAAAGATGGCAGTGCCCAGCCGAAATACATGTCGCTGTTTCCGCGCTTCGCCAGTGGATTTACCGGCCATAATCGCCCTCTGATCCGCCCGCCCGAAAATCACACGCTGGATTACGAGGGTGAAGTGGCCATCGTGATCGGCAAAGCAGGCCGCCGGATTTCGCAGGACGATGCTTATGGCCATATCGCAGCCTTGACCCTGTGCAACGAAGGGACAATCCGCGATTGGGTTCGGCACGCCAAGTTCAACGTCACGCAAGGCAAGAACTGGGACAAATCGGGTGCCATCGGCCCTTGGCTGGTCCCGTTCACCAATGCCGCCCAACTGGACGACGCCCGCATTCAGACCCATGTGAATGGTGAATTGCGGCAGGACGATACGTTGAACCGAATGATGTTCCCGATCCGGCGTGAGATTGAATACATATCGACCTTCATGACGCTTCAACCGGGCGATATAATCGTCACCGGCACCCCAACCGGCGCAGGTGCACGATTTGATCCGCCAAAATACCTGGCCCCTGGCGATGTGGTTGAGGTATCCGTCGAAGGTATAGGCACCCTGAGCAACACCATCGAGGATGAGCAGATATGACCCCGGAAGACCACGCGCGCGCTGCCGCCGATCTGCTGAACGCGGAAAGGACGCGACAGCAGATCGGTCTACTGACATTGCGGTATCCCGAAATGGCGATGGATGACGCATATGAAGTGCAGAATGCCATCTATCGGGCCAAGCTGGCGGAAGGGCGCAAGGTCATCGGCTGGAAGATCGGGCTGACCTCGAAGGCGATGCAATATGCATTGAACATTAATATTCCAGACAGCGGTATTCTGTTTGACAACATGGCTTTCGGAAATGGAGACACCGTTCCCGCTGGTCGTTTCATCCAGCCCCGGATCGAAGCCGAGATTGCCTTTGTGATGAAAGATGCCATTGGTGGTGCAGATGTGACCCGCGATCAGGTTTTGCAAGCGACCAACTATGTTACTCCGTCCATTGAAATCCTCGACACTCGTATTAAGCGGGCAGACCCTGGGACTGGAAAGTCCCGCACTGTATTCGACACAATCAGCGACAACGCCGCAAATGCCGGCATTGTACTAGGGGCGGAACGCCACCCAGCGGATGCATTTGACCTGCGATGGGTAGGGGCCCTAACCTTCCGCAACGGCGAAATCGAGGAAACTGGCCTGGGTGCGGGCGTATTGAATGATCCGGTCGAAAGTGTGGTCTGGTTGGCCCGTCGCATGGCGCAATACGGCCAGAGCATTGAACCCGGCCACGTAATCCTGTCCGGCAGCTTCATTCGCCCAATCGAATGCCCATCGGGTGCGGAAATCCACGCCGATTTCGGATCGTTCGGATCCGTCGACATCAATTTTGCCTAAAGGAGCAGCGACATGCCCGCACCAAAGAACACCTTTAAGGCCGCATTAAAGGCTGGAAAGCCTCAGGTCGGGTGCTGGATCGGAATGGTCGACGCATATGCAGCAGAAATTTCCGCGACCGCAGGGTTCGATTGGTTGTTGGTCGATGGCGAACACGCACCAAACGACCTGCGCTCGACCCTTGAACAGGTGCGAGTGATCGAAAGTTCGGGCAGCGCGCCCGTTGCACGTCTACCGATTGGTGAGACATGGATGATCAAGCAATATCTCGATGCGGGTGTTCAGAGTATTCTGGTGCCGATGGTCGAAAGCGCTGATCAGGCGCGCGAACTGGTACGCGCGGTGCAATACCCCCCACACGGCGTGCGAGGTGTGGGATCATCCCTTGCGCGAGCTTCGCAATTTGCCGAGATCCCGGACTACCTCGATACGGCGGATGAGCAGATTTGTCTGCTGCTACAGGTTGAGAACAACGCGGGCATGGCTGCTCTGGACGACATTCTGACGATTGATGGAGTAGACGGAGTTTTTATCGGACCTGCAGATCTGGCCGCCGACATGGGTCATATCGGCAACGCCGGGCATCCAGATGTTGTGGAGGCCATTGAAGACGCGCTGACCCGCATCGTCGCGGCAGGTAAAGCCGCGGGTATCCTAACACTGGACCCAGCAATGCAGCGTAGGTGCCTTGAGATCGGCGTGACCTTTCTGGCCACTGAAATTGACGTCACCCTTTTCGCAAAAAGCATGCGCGCCAAAGCGCAAAACGGCCTCGCGCTTTTGCCGCGACAGAACGCAATCGGATCGGCGACAACAGAAAATGCCAGCAAGTACTTACAGCAATTGTGCAAACATTGGTCACATAAGGGACAGGTCGAGTTCGATGTAAATACTGGAACCGTTTTTTTTGACAGTGGTAATGCCGTCGAACTAAAGGCGACGCCAGTAGCACTGGAAGTTCGCGCCTCGGCGCAGCCACGCGATGACTTGGACAGTTGGAAGACAGTGATTTCCGATCACCTAAAACGGTTTGCCTTTCGCGAAGAGCTTGAACTGAACTGGGATGACTAGCGACTTTTGTTTTGCTGGAAATAGTATGGGTTTTTCTAAGCGTTCCTGCCTGCTCGCGTGTTTACAACTCGTTTGTTGTCAGTAACAGGGCGCCGTTGCGATGTCAGAGTATGCGCCAAGATCACTTAGGCAAGCATCTATTTCTAAGGTTATCTGAACACTTGCTCATGGATTACTCCCTAGAATGTTGTGGACGGCACTGCGGCTAGTTTGCAGGAAACCAACAGACCCGTCGGGGTGAATTGATGCGGTCAACTTGTCCAAGATCATCTTATAAGCAATTGAGTTTTATCTGTAAATTCTCAAGAACAAATAAAAGTCTCCTTCTTTTTGTTCTCATTGTTCAGCCGTACAAGAAAAAGAACCGGCTGTTACATGGTGCAGCAGGGTCATCTAATTGAAAGACCCGCCGGTAGGATATCTCGATGAAGCTGCGGAAGAAGAACGAAACGCTCTTCGCTCACTTCAAACGCGTACTTGGGTTAGGACGGCTCCGATTTTGTGGCCCGTATGGCGCAAATTGAAAATTAACCCTCACTGCCACCGCCCAGAACATACACAAATGGGTCAATATCTTTACCGCACCGTAACAAACACGCAAAGCCTAATCGGGAAGGCGTTTTTGCCGTGTTCAGATCATTGCATTCTGCGCGCGTAACACTTTGTTTTTGAATAAAACCAGTCGCTTTCTGCCCATTACTCTGGAAGCATCCCAAACCGGCCTTTCAAGCACGCTGTCGCGCCCGACCAATTTCTACGATCAAAAACTTGCACCAACTACAACGCCAACAGCGGGAACCTCTGTTGGCGCGGTGACCATCGATTTATCTGCAGCTAGCTATTGGCTCAGTACTCGCTCGCATATTTCCTGAGCGATTGGCATAGCGCTTGTTGCTGCCGGCGAAGGCGCATTTAATACGAACGTCATACGATCCTGAGATCTGAACAGAAAATCGTCTTCAAGTCGCCCGTCAGGATGAACGATCTGGGCACGATGGCCTGCCACGTAGTGACACAAATCCCGCAATTCAACTTTTGGACAGTATTTCTGAACTTGTTTGAGATAGTAACGCTTTGACACCGCGCTTCGAATTTCATTGGCTATGGCGCAAGGATGCTTGGCAAGAGATCGCCAAAAGCCTGCGAACAAGGCCATTTCACGAAAGTCTGCTAAGCTGAATGACACCTTGGAGTATCTTTCGCGTGCCAATGATATGATGGCATTCGGACCGACATTGATCGATCCATCAATCATAGGCGTCAAATGGATACCTAGAAACGGTAGGTTGGGGTCAGGCACAGGATAAATCAGATGCTTGACCAGTTTGGATTTTCGTTTTGGAAGACGATAATATTCCCCCCGAAACGGTACGACTTTGGCATCGCACGCAAGTCCCGCCATGCGAATTATACGGTCGGATTGCAAACCTCCACAAACAACAAGATGCTCACACCCGATCATACCCTTTAGTGTGATGAGCGCGGTTTTTCCATAACTGTTATCGATGCCTACCAAAGGGGTGGAATATAGAAATGTCCCTCCATTAGCCACGAAGTCCTCAAGGAGTGACCGAGCTATTTGGGAGTAGTCTACAATCGCGGTGTCTGGTAGCCGAACAGCGGCGCACCCCGCTACGTTGGGTTCCAAGGAAGTTAGGTCGGCCAAAGACAGGTCTTGAACTGTTACGCCGTTCTGGCGCGCGCGATCCGCCAGGTCGCCAAGTCGAGCTTTCTCTTGATCGTTCGTGGCGACTAAGAGCTTCCCGCGTGTCTCGTACTTCAAGCCCTTTGTCTCGCAATAGTGCTTCGTTCTAAGCAGTCCTTCACGACAAAATCGCGCCTTTTTACTGCCCGGCTTGTAGTAGGCACCAGTATGGACCACACCGCTGTTACGGCCGGTTTGGTGACGTGCTGGAGCATCTTCTTTTTCGATTAGCAATATCCGCGCTTTGGGCGCTCGTCTGGAAAGCTCCAGCGCGGTAGCTACTCCGACAATCCCGGCGCCTACTACTGCATAATCGTAAGTTCCGAGATCCATAAACTCTCCTGTATTTTGAGCCCTTGATGTGCTGGGCATAGATCAAATTACGAGGCGGTTTATGAAGTGGCAATACCCGCCGGTCAGCTTCGCTTTTTCTGATGTTGGTTAAGTTATTACAAGTTTTTATGCGCCAGAGAGCCTTAGGAAGGCTCAAACGGGACTAGACTTCAAAGGCAACAACATGTCTGAACTGCAAGGCAATCGACCGGATTGTCAATGAGCGTTCAAAACTGACCCGGTTTCAGCATTTAAATTTGACCCACCCTATGTGGCGCAAAGCCCCCAGGCGGGCCGCCCTCATA